>CAWITH010000034.1:0-288791 GCA_963838935.1 uncultured Acidobacteriaceae bacterium | reverse complement strand
GCGGGCGTTGCTGCCGAGGCAACCGGCGTAGCTGGGGCTGATTCTGGTTTGGATCCCACTTCGTCGCCACGGAAGTAACGGTCTTTGTTCTTGGCGGCGCGCATTTCAGGCATGGCGGCGTAGGGCTTCGAGTAATCGTTGTTGGCGTTCCAGAAGAGAAAGCCGATGCCGCCTTTTTGTTTCGCCACCTCGGCTTGAATTTCAACATATTGCGGCGAGTAGGTCTTGGTGCGCCAGGCAAAGGCTTGCAGCCAGGGGCGAATTACGACGCCACTGTCTTTGGTGATCAGTTTGAAGCGGTCCATGGACTCGCCGATGAAGTGCTCGGGCGCGTCGCCGGGGCGCGCGATACCGTCCATGCCAAAGAAGTGCGAGGGATAGATCATGGGCGAGAGCACGTCACAGTGCTTGGACATAGCTACGATGTCCTGCCCAGTGTGGGAAAGATCGACGGGTCGCTGCCAAGCCATGACTCCGAAGACGTCGAGCGAGAACAGGGCGCCGGTGGGATGGATCTGGGCATAGGCGCGCCGCAGGAAATCGGCGATCACGTCCGAGCGCTGCATCTTTGATTGTGTGGTGGCGGGGCTTCGCCCCGCCTGGACGGGGCGAAGCCCCGTCACCACACGATCTGTTGGAGGATCGGCCTGGTAGTTAAACTCCGCGTCTTTCTGGTCGCCTTCGGCGGGAAAGCGGACGTAATCGAACTGCACTTCATCGACGCCGGACTGGGCTACAAACCTGGCCAAGGCGATGTCGTAGTCTTGCACCTTGGGGTTGGAGGGATCGGTCCAGACCAGCTTACCGTTCTCGCGCCAGGGCTGGCCGGTGCTATGGGACCTGACAGCCAGTTCGGGATGGCTTGTGACCAGGTGCTCATCGCGGAAGATGGCGATGCGAGCTATGGCGTGCATGTTTTCTGAGTGCAGAAAATGAACGAACTTGGGCAGGTCGGGAATGTAGTGGCGCTGTCCGCTGGCCAGTGGGTGATCGAAGGCGATGTTGACGATGCCGTCGCTATCCTTGATATCGAAGACGACCGCGTTGCCGCCGACTTCACGCCAATGCTTGATGATGCGCACGCCATGATCGCTCCCAGCCATTACGCCGGTCAGGTAAACGGCGCGGACCTCGAAATCTCTTGCAACTGGGACCGTTTTCTCTACAATTGGCGATTCCAGAATTCCGGGGATGATGATCGGCTCTCCGGATTTAAGGAAGACTCCCTGCCGGTTGTGGTTGGCTTCCCGGATGGCGTCGGCCAGTTCCGCCGAGGTGAGGTATTTGGTGCGCTTCAGATTCTTGCGGGCGACCGACGGAAGGCTGTCTCCGCGCTGGGCGACGTAAACCTCGGAGCCGGGGGGCGCAATCAGGGGAACAGGCGCTGGGGGTTCGGGCTTTTTGTTGGCAACTGCGTTTACGAGCACGATCTGTGCACCATGCGGATTCTGTACTGCGGCGGCGGGCAGAGAAAGGCCTAAGCCGACCAGGGCGAGACGGAAGAAGAAGGCCTGAGGGGTCGATTTCGAGAGGCTGGCTGGCGAACGTCTAGCCGTCGAGAATTGGGACAAAGGGGTAGTCTCCAGAAGAATGAGTCGTACTACGTTTCCTTTCAATTGTGGGCCAGCGTCAAAAGGGGTGCCAGTTACGTCAGGCCAAGCGACTTACGGCTTACCGGGCATGGGGATACGGCGGTCGGGACGCAGGGGAAAGTTCCCGCAGTCTGCAAAGAATTTCTCATGGGGAAACTGTGGGTAAGCTGACCGGCCTGACCAAAGGTCGGCTAGCCGCATCTAAAACGATGAGAAACCGGGGATTATGGGGTATCCCGAAGATGGCGAACCGCTTGCACAAGGTAGGCAAGCAGGTGAGGAGGTAGCCTTTCCCGCGAGTAGTCGCCGAGTGACAGAGATGAGCGGATTTCCAGAAAAAACGCAGTTTCCGGAAAGGAAACCAGGGCCTGAAGCGATGAGAACGAACCTTGCAACCGTGCTTGACCCTAGCCGCCGCAGCAACGACGCCCGTGACTTTGAGTCAGCCCTACGCCGGAAGATTGTAGGGCAGGACCAGGCGATCGAGAAGGTGGCGGAAATCTACCAGATGTTTCTGGCCGGGCTGAATGCTCCGGGCCGCCCTGTAGGCAATCTGCTGTTCCTGGGGCCGACGGGATCGGGCAAGACGCGGGTAGTGGAAGCGGTGGCCGAGTCGCTTTTCGGTGATGCCCGGGCCTGCATCAAGATCGATTGCGCCGAATTCCAGCACTCGCACGAGATTGCCAAGCTGATCGGCTCGCCTCCGGGATACCTGGGACACCGCGAGACCCATCCGCTGCTGACCCAGGAAGCGCTCAACCAGTGGCACACGGAAAAGCTGAAACTGTCGATCCTGCTGTTCGACGAAATCGAGAAGGCATCGGACTCGCTGTGGCAGTTGCTGCTTGGGATCCTGGACAAAGCGACGCTGACGCTGGGCGACAACCGCCGCGTGGATCTTTCGAGTTGCATCATCATCATGACCTCAAACCTGGGCGCGGTCGAGATGAATGGGTTGGTGGATGGCGGCCTGGGCTTTGCGCCCAAAGCGGTGCAGGTAGATAACTCGCTCGACGATAAGATGAGCCGCTCGGCCGTGGATGCGGCACGGCGCAAGTTTGCGCCCGAGTTCATGAACCGCATCGACAAAGTCGTCGTGTTCAAAACGCTGCGTCCCGAGCATCTGCAACAAATCCTGGAAATCGAATTAGGGATGGTGCAGCAGCGGGTACTGATGGCAGCGGGCGCGCACCAGTTCGTATTCAACTGCACCCCGCAGGTGAAGACCTTCCTGCTGGCGGAAGGCACCGACCCGAAGTACGGGGCGCGGCACCTGAAGCGCGCCATCGAACGGCATCTGGTGTTTCCGCTGGCGAACCTGGTGGCGACCGGACAGGTAAAACTGGGAGATTTCATCCGCGTCGATCTACTGGGCGAGAGCAAGCTCACCTTTGTGAAAGAAGCGGAAGGCGCGATGGTGCCGGTGCTGCTCGAACGCTACGGAGCGGCAGCAGCCATGCCCGCAGCAGCGTCCGCCAGGGCGGCGCGCACCGTCATACAGCGCAAGGAGTTTGGAGCCGGATCGCTCAACGAGAATAAGTAACGCAAGTTGCTGGTAGGTAGGGACACCGCGTGGGCGGTGTCCTTTTTTGCTTTGGCATACAGCTCGGAATCGGCCTTATGATTCCCCGATTGCGAGGAAATAAATCGGTGAACGTTCCGTCTGTCCCCGCGTTTCAATAAATGGTTTTGGGAAGGGCACGGCTTCACCGCTTGCGGAAAAAGTCGATGTTGCGGTTGTTTTTGGGTGGCGCAGCGGTTCACCGCTGCGGTAAGTGCTTTGTTTTGAATTCGGCTTTAGCCGCTGAGGCAAGGTCCTCGCCTAGAAACGACTTTTTCCGCAGCCTGTTCAGCCGTGCCGATACCCGCCCAAAAACACTAGGGCTTTAGCCCCTGAGGGCCCCGCGCTTGCTCTGAAAACAATTGTAGAGTCGAGGACGAGCGCGGGTGCTGACGGCAAAGCATCGTCCCGTTTCTCATCCCCGCTCATCAAACCGGACGTGCCCGTTTCGAGCATCCGGCTTTCCGATGGACTTCACCGCAAGGCTCACGCAATTCGCGGCGGCGGGCCAAGCCGAAGGACTTTGAGCTCGCCAAAGATCCGCTGATAGCCATAGTGCTCGGTGCCTCGCGACTGCACCTTATGGCGGCGTTTCAGGAAATGCCGTACGCGATCAGAGACGTAATTGTTGACTTCTCGGTACGCCGTGGCGCGAGAGCCATAGGAAAAGTAGGCCGACCAGCCTCGCAGAATCTGGTTGAGGCGGGCGCGCACTTCTTCCCACTCTCCAACGTTTACGGGTCTCAATAGGTCTCCCACTTTCTGCTTGATGCGTTGTCGACTCTTCTTCGACGGACTGGCTCCCAGATACCAGTGACCATCCGGCTTGTAGCGGTGCGGCCCGAACGTATAACCCAGGAAATGAAAGCTTTCCTTACGAGCTGCCTTGATGCTGGTCTTCGCTTCGTTCAGAGTAAGGCCGAGCCTCGTCATCACGCTGCGTGTCCAGTCCAGCGCCTCTGCCGCATGTCCGCGGCTGAGAATCACGAAATCGTCCGCATACGTGACCACTTGAGCGCGGAAAGCCTTGCTCTTCCCGGTGATCCGCCAGTGCTTGAGGAAGCGGTTCATGTATAGGTTCGCGAGCATGGGGCTGACGATTCCGCCTTGTGGGGTTCCACGTTGGCTGCTTCGTCCTCCCGTCATGCGCCGCTTGCCGTTCTCGTCCCGTTCCTCGACCGGAACCTTCAACCACATCTTGATCAGATGTAGCACGTCCCGATCCACGATGCGCCGCGCCACGGACTTTAATAATTCCGTGTGCGGAATCGTGTCAAAGTACTTGGACAAATCAGCGTCCACCACATCGGTGTAGCCTTCGCAAATTAGCTTGTGCACTTTCTGAATAGCGTCGTGCGCGCTTCGCTTCGGTCGGTAGCCATAAGCCTCCGGCTCCAGATCCGCTTCGAGGATCGGCTCCAGCACCAGCTTCACGGCAGTTTGCACCGTCCGGTCTCGTATCGTCGGGATGCCGAGCGGCCGCTCACCGCCTCCAGGCTTCGGGATTGTCACCCGTCGCACCGGCTGTGGTTTATACGTCTTGTCGAGTAGCTCTTTCCTGATTCCTTCCATCCACTTCTCTAACCCTTCCGACTCGATCGCCTCGAAGGTCTGTCCATCCACCCCTGGCGCCCCTTGATTGGCTTTCGCCAGGGCGTAGGCATGCTTCAGAACATCTTCGCGGTAGATCTTGTCGTAGAGCAGATAAAAGCGGAAGTCAGGTTCTTGCTTCGCCTTTCGATACAGCTTTCTCTGAAGCGTCCGGATCGAAATCGGTGTTTCCAGGCTCATCGCCAATCACCCGTCCTCTTCTTCTTCAAAAGCACGTCCAAAGTAAGGGTCCTTCCCTCCACCGGCGTTACCCGGTTTCGTTGGTACATCTGACCCTCTCCGACTCCCAGACAGGTCGTCGCCTTTCCTACGACGTCGGAGGTGCGACCTCCGCCCATCTGGGCCTCCCCCAATTACCTAGACCGCCTTCTCTGCATGCCGTGCTCAATACCCCGGTGGACTGGATCAGGTGCGCCTGTTGATTTCTTCCCTGCCCATGCAGCCTTCCCCGTCTCATAGGCGGGTCGGCGTCCACGACTAAACTTTCGAGGCCTGCTCAAGCTTCACTCGCGTTACGGCCTGCAAAGTTGCTCGCCCACCCTACGTGGGCTTTGTCACGAGGCTTCATCGCAGCCGGTTTCCCAGCTTCAATGCTCGTTAGCTACCAGACCTAACCAACATCTGTCTGGGCGGGTCCTTCCCCCGCTGGTGATCCGCGCCATTGGGGCGCACTATGAGACAAGCTCTAGTTTCGTTCGCCGGAAGGTCTGTGACGCGTGAACATCCCCACTCAAGCTGACGCGCGTGCGCGGAGTCTGAGCCGCGCGCCGAAATCCCGAGCAAGGCGAGGGACATGAAGCCAAAACCGGACCTGAGTAGGCCACCCGTTCCGCTGGGAGGAGTATCATCTCGAATCATGAAGTTGTGGAAAGGCGTGTTGCTCTTAGCCACAATCGTCGTTCTTGGCGGGGGTTCTTTCTTCGCATATCGCGTCATCGCCAAGCGTCGTGACCTTAGGGAAACGCTCTTGTGGATAGACCAAACCTACAATCCGCACGAAGGCGCTGACAATTTGGGTCAGGGGCATGGGTGGGAAATTCATTATCTGAACAAAGGCAACGTCGAAGAAATCACAGAGAAATTCAACACTACCGTCACCCTCGACGCCGACTGCAACGTAGTCACTCGCAGCGAAACCTTGCCGGTCGGCGTTTATAGCGAGCTACCTAGCGTGACGACCTACAAATTCAACCTGCGTGATATAGACCCCAATTCGATCACGATTAAGACCTACGATCTGCACAAGGATGTATTCAGCTGCGCTGATCCTGAGCAAGTGAAGCTCTATGACCTCAACTGCGATAATGCGGAAATAGAATTCCTGACCCGCAATGGCGCAACCTCCATCAATGAGGACAGGGTGGCCACTTTCACGAAACTCACGGGAAGCGACCACGAGTCTAGAAGCGCTTCCAAGACGAACAAAGGCTGGTGGGTGGTCGATGATGTGCCCTATTCGCAGCGACTAGCGAGGGCATTGAAGCACGCCGTAGAACTGTGCGGTGGGCAAGGCTCACGATTTTGAATGGCTAAGGCGATCAGCGTAGTCGTTCTTACTACCGTGCTCGGCATCATCCTCGTCTTGTGGCTTCGCCGTCAGAAAAGAAGGAAGATGACGAATAAACTCAAAGAGCATCTGATACGTTGCGAGAAAGCCGTCCAGTCAACAAAGCCGATTCTTGCCAAGCACGGCTTTCCCGATGACTACCGGACGGTCACGGTCATCGGACTCATCTCAGTGCTCATTGAGCATCAAGAGTCGGTCTTGCTGCTGGTCATGCACAACAATGTAGGCTCAGCATCTGCGCTGGTCAGACCGATTGTTGAGGGAGCATTTCGCGGGCTGTGGATCAACCTTCCCGCCACTGATGAAGAAGTCAAGAAGTTCAATGAGAAAGACAAGATCGACTTGGAGTTCGGAGAGCTAGCGATGGCGTTAGACGCTTCCTACGGCATGGGAGACTTTTTCCAGGACTTCAAGACGCGGACTTGGAAGCATCTCAACAGCTACACTCACGGGGAATGCATCAGATTGGCCGACGTTTCGTTAAGCATGAGGTCGCGAACAACTACTCCGAGGGTGAAATCTACGAGATGACAACCACTGTTACAACGATGGTGCTCATTCTCGCTTCCTTTTTCCTTAAAAGGCAGGGACATGTGGGTTCAGGGAACGAGATTCAAGCCTTGTTAGAAACTTACGGCCCTGTTGCAGACAAGAAGAAGTCGGTGACCGAGTGAAGGACGAATCGGAGATATTCGGGGACAGACAGGAACGTTCCCAGTAACTAGCTCGAATCACACCCCAAAGAGAACCGCAGAGCAGCACACACCTCATTCATTCGTGCGGAACTAAGCTGGGCCACACGTTTCCCCAGGCGCTGTTGCGACACCGTAACTGCATTGTGCAGGTTCACCGCGCACGGGGCAAATTCGGGGCCAGACGGGACATTCCCCTCAGATACGACCCCGCCAATATCCGGGCTGCCTTCGCCCGTGAGCCACCGCCAAGACCACGATCCCAGAAGCAAGCTCCTGATACACAAGGCTGAAGGGAAATTGCCGGAGAGTATATTTTCGGAAATCCATGAAGTAGATCGGCCAGCGCTGCGGAGCTTCTCTGATTTTTTCTACTGCCTGACCAAACGCACTCTCAAAATTGATGGCTGCAATTGGGCTGCGCTCCCGATACCATGACAGCGCCGTCAAATATTCTTGCTCCGCTTGAACATGAAATCGAAGCGGCTTACTCGCCATGCAGCAGTGTACGTCCCTTCTGCTGGACCTCTTCCCAAGAGATAGTCCCCACCTTGCCGGATTGAACCTCATGCAGACGGCGGATGACCTCTGCCTGCCAGGCGGCGTCAACGTCCGGATCGACGGTGGCGTCCAGGCTGGAGATTAAGCTTCCGGCCAGTTCCGCACGTTCGTTATCCGGCAGGGCCAGGGCCTTTTGCAGCAGTTCTCGGGCTTCTTGGGTCATGGGGAAATTATAGCTGTAGATGCAAGGGTGTGAAATTCGGGCCCAGACAGAACGCCCCCGAACCAACCCTGGCCGAAAACCACCACTCCGGTGGAACTGGGCCACCGGAACGGCGAGAATCGCCTTCTGCGCAAGCTATAACGCCTCTCTTAACTTACTAAGAACAATGCGGTTACGGACTTCTTCCCCGGTCACTCAACACTGGCATTCAGCCTGCATTATCTCTGGCATGGTTTGTGTCCCGAGCACGGTGGAGGTACGTATGAAATTCAGGCTAATAGCGGCAATCCTAGGATTGGGATTGATGGTCGCGATTCCGGGTGTTGTCGTCGCTCAGATCTCGGACGACCAGGTTCCGGATCAAGATGCGAAACCCTCGCCGAACGTCCAGATGCAGAGTCCCAGCGAACAGGATTTGGGTCCTGGTTTGCCGAATCAAGGTTCGATGAGTCAGGCGATCAGGGCCCGATGGATCCCGGCTCCAACGACGCTGGCTCGGGCGACCAGTCTTATAACACGCCGGCTCCGCAGGAAAAGAATGGGGTCGCGCGCGTCAGTCTGATTCATGGCGATGTCTCCACCCAGCGCGGCGACTCTGGCGCCTGGTCGGCGGCGGTGCTGAATGCTCCCGTGGTTGCGGGGGACCGCGTTTCGACCGGCGACAAAGCGCGCACCGAACTTCAGCTTGACTATGCCAACCTGCTGCGGCTGGCTGAACATTCGCAGGCCAACATCAATACCCTCACGAACTCGCAAATCCAGATTCAACTTGGACACGGGATGGCGAACTACACCGTCTTCAAGAACAGCGACGCGGATGCGGAAATCGATACACCGAACGTTGCCATTCGCACCGAACGCCGCGAATCCAGCTTCCGAATTCTGGTGACTGCCGACGATCACACCGAAGTCCTCGTCCGCAAAGGCGAAGTGGAAGTTACGACTCCGCAAGGCGGCACGCGCGTGGGCCAGAACCAGTTCATTACGATTCAGGGCACGGGCGCGGACGAGCAATACAAGGTTGGAGAAGCGCCGGCCCGGGACGACTTTGATCAGTGGAACAGCGATCGCGACAACATGATCCGCAACTCGGACGCGCGCCGGCACACCAACGACTACTACGTGGGAACCGAAGATATGGACAACCACGGCACCTGGTCGGAAGTTCCCGATTACGGTCCAGTGTGGCGGCCCGCTGAGACAGACCCCAATTGGGCTCCGTATCGCAATGGACGCTGGGTGTATGAACCTTATTGGGGCTGGACCTGGGTTTCGTACGATGACTGGGGCTGGGCGCCGTATCACTACGGGCGCTGGATGTACGTCGGAGGAGGTTGGGGATGGTGGCCCGGTCCGGCTTACGGGTATCCGTTCTACCGCCCGATCTGGGCGCCGGCATATGTTTCGTTCTTTGGCTGGGGCGGCGGCTTTGGAGTTGGATTCGGATTCGGCTGGGGCTCGATCGGCTGGCTTCCGCTGGGACCGGGTGACTTCTTCCATCCCTGGTGGGGGCGGTGGGGCGGGCGCTTCGGCGAGGGCCGCTTTGGCGAGTTTAACCGCGGCGGCTTTGCTCCGCTGCGCGCTGGCTCGCGATTCTCGAACGTGAACCTGGCGATGCATGACACGAACTTCCGCGGCGCCACGTCGGTTTCGGGCCGCGAGTTCGGCACCGGACACATGAGCGCGCAGGCGGTGAGCCACGCGCAGTTCCAGAATGCGCGTTTCTCGACCGGCAGATTGGCCGTGACTCCCGGGCGCGAGAGCTTCTCGGCCAGCGGACGCGCGGCGGCTGCTTCGACGACTCGGAACGTGGCGCAGAATCAGCACTTCTTCTCGGCTCGTGGGACCACTGGAACGGTAAGTGGCAGGTCGAACATGGGCTCGACGCCGAGACCTGGCAACTCGAGTGGCTCGACAGCACTCGCGGCAGCAGCGGCGGGTGGCAGAGATTTACGCCGATGCCTCCGCGGGCATCTTCGGAGTCAACCCGTTCGGAGTCAGCCCGCGGTGAGTCGGCCGGAAGGCCATCCATGGGAGGTGCAGAGAACCGCGGTTCGTACGGATCGCCGCGCAGTTCGGGTCCAGAGGGCCGTGGTTACGGATCCGAGGGCCGCGGCTACGGCGGATACTCTCGGCCGCCCCTTAATATGAGACAGCCCATTGTCACGCCGCGCTCTTACGGCAGAGCTCCTTACGGTGCCGGCTCTTATGGCGGCAATCGTGGCGGCTACAGCGGCGGCGGGCGTCCGGCCCCGAGTCATTCGGCACCGAGCAGCCACGGCGGCGGGTCGCCGCACGGGGGCGGGTCCTCGCACGGCGGCGGAGGGTCGCACGGTGGCGGCGGTGGCGGCAGACATGGAAGGTAAGAATACGCTGGATTGTTTCCCAGCGTAGCAAGGCATCATAGTAACCCTCTACCCCAGCAGTGAGACGCGGAACCACGCGTCCCACTGCTTTTTTTCTGGAGCCTGGGTGGCGACGCGTGTCCGCGCCGTTATTCAGAACGAGAACGCAAGGTTACTTGCCGTCATTCAACTGCTGCGCGAGGTAGTTGGTAATGCCCGTTTCCTTGATGGAATGAAGTTGAGCTTCGAGAAAGTCGGCGTGCCGCTCCTCGTCCTGAATCATGTGCTCGAACAAAGCCTTGGAGCCAGCGTCCCCTGCCTCAACGCAAATTCTTGCGGCTTTGTTGTACTGGCGCACCGCATCCAACTCATCTTTCAGGTTAATTTCCATCTGCTGCTGCACCTTGCTGCCCAGCTGGGGCTTCAATCCGACATCGACCGCGGGTATGGCGTCGAGGAAGATAATCCGCTCGATCAACCCTTCCGCATGCCGCATCTCCTCGATAGCCCGCACCTTGATGTGTTCTCCCAGCCGTTTATAGCCCCAGCCCTGGCACATCTCCGACTGAGTCATGTACTGCACAATCGCCGTCAACTCCGCGGCATAGAGCCAGGTTCAACTGTCCAATAACCTTCTCGTCGCCGTGCATGGTTTCATCCTCCGTTGCTCAACATTTTGCGATTTCGACGCCAGAAAGGCTGTGATGAACAACACAGTGGCGTGGCAACGTAGACACCACTGGGCCCACTCACAATCCAAGTTCTGAGCGTAAAGGCCGGCCGCGCAGCTGGGAGATCGACGTGTCAAGGTCACAGGCCCTCATGATCCACGTCACAGACCCGATGGTCATGCGACGGCAGAATCAAATGGGTCATTTCGCAAGACCGACTTCGCAAAGGAGCATGGCCATGGCTTCTACTGCCACCCCCGTCAAGCCGGAACTGCTGCGGACACTTCCTTCCGACGCCGCGCGCCAGATGCAATGGCGATTCGCCGACCGCTATGACTTGCAGATGTTGGTGCAATCGGCGCGATCGGTAGCCCGAGGTCCGGTGGCGCGACTAGTGGCCAGCGGCGGGCGCAATTCCCATGATTGGACTCCGGCCAAAGCGGAATTGTTGGATGCGTACGACGCGTCCGGAATCACAGCCGTGTTCATGGAGCCGGAGCAGGGTGGATTCATCGCGGGCCCGAAAAACCTCGCGCTGGCATTGGTGGCGTTTGAACTGGCATGGGTGGATGGCGGAGCCGCGACCGCCAGCCTGGCGGGTTGTCTGGCCCTGTCGCCGATTCACGAGCGGGGCACGCCGGAGCAGCAAACGAAGTACATGCAGTTGGCCGCGCCGCCTCAGGCTGGAGAAAATCGCAAACCCTGGCGCGGAGCATTCTGCCTGACCGAACCCATCCCATATGTGGGCGTGGATACGGGCATGCTCAACGGGAAAATCCGCATCGCCGAGTGGAAAAAGGGAGAAGAACCGATTCTTCAGGTGGAAAAGCGGGGACGCTTTATCACCAATATCGCGTTCGCCAACTTTGTGACGGCGGCGGTGGATTCGGGCGATCAGCGGATCAAGGGCAGCTGCATGGTGATCCTGGAAGAGGGGGATCCCGGAACTTTTGATCGGGGTACACCCACGCGAAAGCTGGTGCATCAGCTTTCTTCCACCGGCGACCCGATTTTCAGCCTGCGCATACCCGCCAGCCGGATTGTCGGCGGCTACGACGTGAAAGATGGCGTCATCGTGCCCCGCTACAACCACAGCGAGGTCATTGAAGCCGTGTTTCGCCGGACACGGGTGACCGTGGGTGTCATGACTGCGGCGAAGCTGCTCTCTGCGATCGAACCCGTCATTCGGTATCAGCGCGGACGCTTTCGTGGCGCGGAGACGGCAACACCCGGATCTGTGCGGTATGAACTCGGGCTGCAGGCTCGTGAAGACGCGCTCCACCGGCTGGTGGACGTTTGGGCGACCGGCGAGGCCAGCGCATCGCTGGGATTCGCGGCGGCGCGGGCCTTTGATGAACTGGACCCGCTGGAGCGCGAGGCGGAGGCGCTGCTGGCTGCAAAGGGAGCCACCAGCGATAAGGCGCGGGCGAAGCTGCAACGCGAAGCGTCGGAACGGGCAGCAGGTCTGCTCGGCTTGTCAGCCGGCGATTCCCATCGAGCGCAACTGGAAACGGACCCGCTGCTGCGCTTCGTTCTGTTGGATTCGCTGGCCGACGTCCTTTGCCCCGCCACCAAGCTCTGGAACACGGGTTGGGGCGCGCAGATGATGCGCGAAGCGGTCAGCCTGATGGGCGGGTACGGAATCACGGAAGACTGCCCAGGGTTCCTCGGCAACAAGTGGATGGATGCGCAACTGGAAGCGACCTATGAGGGGCCGGAAGCGGTGCAACGGCGTCAACTCTCCATCACCATGACGAACCCGCTTTTCCTGGCGCAGTTTAAGGCCTGGATCAAGGAGATGCGCGGGATTGCGTCCGAGCGTCCCGGCACCGGCGCCTGCGCGCTGGCAACCGCCATGGGAATGTGGCTGTGGACGCTGGAGCGTTTGCAGCATTCGACCGATGCCGACGGCGGGCGTCTATACCAGAGTGCGCGCCAGGGTGTGACGTTCCCGCTGGCCGACGCGCTCTGCTGGTTGCTGGCGGCGCGCTGCCAGATTCTAGACGCGCTCGAGCTGGAGCGGCGTGGACCGAGCGATCCCGCGGTTGCCGAGGGCCTGACTGGACTGGTGAATTTCATGACCGACCTGTGCCACGTGCAGTCGGCGCGGGCCAGTGGAGAAGTGGCTCGCATCTGCGCGGAGTTGGTGTTCGGATACAACCGACATCCGGCGTGGGACGAAGCGGGATACCGGGGCTGCTATCAAGAAGATGAACTGGATTCTCTTGAGGGCATCATTCCGGGCATTGGTTCCTATGGTCTGGATGTGATCGGAAATGACGGTTCGCATCCCAGAAAAGCCGGCCCTTGTGCAAAATGCAATGGAGCCGAGCAGTTTCTGTCTTTGCAAACGAAGCTTTCCACTTGCCTTACCGGTTGCCGGCTATCGAAAGACCGGGCCGCCGAGGCGATTTCGAAGCTCATGATTCCGGAGGCGCTGGACTACCCCGCATGAGCGCCGATTCCTCAGAACCGTCCGCTGCCGTCGATTTACAGAAGATCGATCTGCCGAAGATCGATCTGCCAAAGATCGAGCGGCAGGAGATGAACGTCGATATCGCCTGCGTAGGCTTTGGTCCCGCGACCGGGGGTTTCCTGACAACATTGAGCCACAGCTTGCTGAATCCGGATGGTTCGGTGCGGCTGGAAAGTGCAACGTCTCCCGGGTTGCCCTTGCAGGTAATCTGCTACGAGCGCGCCGACGGGCTGGGGTTTGGAGTCTCGGGCGCGGTTACGCGAGCGCGTGGAATACGCGCCAGTTTCCCTGGCGTCGATCTTGCCGAAATTCCCATGGCGGCGGCGGTTAAGAGGGAGAAGCTCGTATATCTGCTCGATCCTACCGGCGCGAGCCGACGCTCCTTTTCTTTCAAGGTTGCCGACCGGCTGCTGCGCTCGCTTGGCTTCGTTTTCGGACTGAAGCATGATGCCTTCGAACTGCCCTACACTCCTCCATTCATACAGAAACACAATGGCCTGGTGTTGTCGCTTGGCCAGTTCAACCAGTGGGTTAGCGATCAAGTGGCAGCATCGGGCATGGTGCAAATCTGGCCCGGCATGCCGGTCGCGGAACCTCTAATTGAAGAGACGACGCAGCAGTTGCAGGTGTGCGGCTCGCCGATCAGGGAACCGATCTTCACGGGCATCCCGAGGCAGGGTTCACGCCGGGCATGGACTTGCATGCGGCGCTGACGGTGGTGGGCGACGGTCCGGTGGGAGCGGTTGGACGCAAGATCGACGCGCAGCTTGGAAAGCCGGCCGGCCACGAGTCCCGCGAATGGGCGCTCGGCATGAAAATGGTGATCGAACTCCGCGAAGACAGCGGACTGGAGCCCGGTACAGTTCTACATACCATCGGATTCCCTGAACCGGAAATTTTCGGATTCCTTTATGTTCATCCCGATCGGTTGGCTTCGGTGGGCATCTTTATTCCGTCCTGGTTCCGCAGTCCAGTGCGCACGGCCTATCGCTATCTGCAGCACTTTATGCTTCATCCTTATCTGTGGCGATATCTCGAGGGTGGAACCCTGAAGTCGTGGGGAGCGAAGTCGCTGCAGGAATCCGGCCGGCATGGCGAGCCATTTCTTGCGGGCAACGGCTATGCGCGGATCGGCGAGGGTTCGGGAAGCACGAACGTGCTGGCGGGCTCTGGAGTGGACGAAGCCTGGACCACCGGTGTGCAACTGGCGGAAGCGGTCATCGAACTGGCCGGACAAAATCGGCCTTTTAGTCGGGAAAACCTCGAAGCTACTTATGTGCGGCGGCGCCGGGAGAGCTGGGTCGATAAGGAGTCGAAGATCGCGGCCGACGCGCGCAACGGATTCCAGCAGGGCGTGGTCACCGGAATGATCGGCATGGCGGTCGCGGGCTTGACCGGCGGGCGTGTGACGCCAGCTGCGCGTTCAGCCTATCGCAAAATGTCTTCGCTTGAGGAAGCTTACGGATCGCGGACTTCGCCGGCCGAACTGAAACAGATGCAGGAGGAATGCGCCGCCAAGGGCACTTCGCTGCACGACCGGATCATGGACCGCTGTGGTTGGCCGCAGATTCCGATGGATGGCAAGTTGCTCATCTCACACCAGGACGCGCTGCTGATGGGCGGAGGTGTGCAGGCATCGCCGGGCTACGCGAATCATGTGATTTTTCGGCGTCCGGAGCTCTGCCGCGCCTGTGAAACCCAGTTGTGCGTGGAAATGTGCTCAGGACAGGCGATCACACGCGGCGAGGATGCAGTGCCGGCCTTCGATCGCGAGAAATGTGTCTACTGTGGCGCTTGTTTGTGGAACTGCGCGGCCGATGGTGATGGCGCGCAAGGGAATATCGATTTCAAGGCCGGGGCTGGGGGACTGCACTCTGCGCTGAACTGATGGATTGATAAATTAACAGGACTCGAATGACAAACGGATATCACATTGTGGTCTGCGGCAGCGTTGTACCCGACCCGCTGCAAACTCTGGAGCCAATCCAGACCCCGACAGGGCCAGCGCTCAAGAACGAAATGATGCTGCCCGCCGTGCTGGATCCCTGGGCGGCTCATGCCCTGTACGAGGCTGCCAATCTGGCATCCAAGGCCGCAGGCAGCAATAGCAAAGTCTGGCTCGTCAGCGTGGGACCCAAAGCCAAACTCCAGCAGGTGATGATGACGATTGCCCAGAGAGTGAGTTTTGAACTGGTCCCAGTCGATTCCAGCGCCAGCGGCTTTGCCGACGCGCACTCGACCGCCGCACTCCTGGCGGGGACCATTCAGGCTATCCCCGGTCTCGATCGCGCGCGCTTGCTGGTATTCGGCGGATGGGAATCGGCTTCGCGCGGCGCTGGCGCGACCATGCAGTTGGTTGGCGAGCGGCTTGAGATTCTTGACCAGTTTCAGGGTGTCGACCAACTCAGTGTTCAAGCCGACGGTTCGTTCGAAGTGCTGGAGCGGATCGAGGGCGGGCGTCATCAGGTTTCGGTCTGCTCGGGTCCTCCGGCTTTGTTCGGGTGGGCGACCGGTAGTCTGCCGGAGCCGCGCAATAATCCTCAAGTTGGAATCGCGAACATGCGCACGGTGATGCCGGCGTTGCAGCGGGCGAAGTCGGTGCCGCTGGCGGATGGTGGATTGCACTTTCTGAGCGCTAGCCCACCGAAACAACAGCGTCAGACACGTGTGGTCAAAGACATGTCGGCCGAGCAGATTGCGCAAGAGATTGCGGAATGGATTGGCAAGTAGACAACGAAACCGGAGATCAAGACTCTGATGTCGAAGAATATTTTATTCCTGGCTCATGTTTCCGAAGCGGGCAACACGCTCCCCAAGGCGTCGTATGAAGTTCTGGGCGCCGCTTTGGAGTTGAGGAATCATCTCGACGGGCACTTGACCATCGGCTTGATCGGCGCGGATGTGTCGGCCGCGGCGGAAACAGTTGCTGCGCGCTGGAGCCGATCGAATTCTGGCGGTTGCGGGGCCGGACTTTGCGAGTGGACGCTACGCAAGCGATGCCGCGGCAGCGGAAGCAATCTGCCGGTCAGCCGGCGCTGATCTGATTCTCGCGCCTGCAACATCACGGTTCATGCGCGTACTGGCGGGAGTGGCACATCGTCTGAACGGATGTGTGGACACGCATGTCACTTCGCTCGAAGCCGTTCCCGGCGAATTGCGTGCCACGCGCTGGCACTATCGGCAGCGGATCGAAGGCGTTATCCGCCGCGACGCGCGGCCCTGGATTCTGTTGCTCGAGTCCGGCTGTGAAGCGGCCTGGGTGAATACCAAGACTAATGGGTCGGCGGGTGCGGCGAAGATCGAAGTAATTCCAGTGACACTTCCGAAAGCGGCCACAAGAACCGTCGTCACCGGCATCCGCTCTCCGAAAAGTGACGTGCAAACCATCCGGCCCGACGCCAACTTGCTGTTTGTGGCGGGCGCGGGCTGGACCAAGAAGCAGGCCGACAGCAAGACCCATGTCGATCAAGCAGAACCTTTGATTCTTGACTTCCTTCGTGTCACGGGCGCGTCCCTTGGCGGCAGCAAGTCGCTGGTGGATCAAAGCGGAGAGAGTCAGGCGGTACTCGGCTTCATGACCCATCTGAACCAGGTGGGCCAGACCGGGTCGACGCCGCGTCATCCCAAGGGTTTGTCCACCTGCTGCCATGGCGAGGAGCCCCACGTTGTGGGCTGGCGCTTCATCAACGAGCGACGTGCCGTGAATCTGGACCCGAACTGTGGATGGGCGCGAGGAAAAGCGGACGTGCTCTACGTGGCGGATGCGTTTGAAGTGGTGGCAAAGTTGAACGCTCTGCTCGCCCAGAGAAGCCGAACCAGCCCCGAACCGGCAGCCCAGGGGGCGTTGGTAAATTAAGCCGCCATCATTGTATTCTCGGGGCGTGCGAAGTTCGCCTGGAAGTTCGCCTGCCCTTGCGCCCCATCGGTCTCCAACGCCCGGATTATTCTTGGGACTGATTATCACCATGGCAGCCGTAGTGGTTTACTCGGTATACACCACGCGACAGATCTCCGGCCTGCGCGAACTGCAGAACAATCTGGTGGACCGCAATCGGAAAGACTCTCTGCAGTTGCTCCGCATCCAGAACGACTTGAACTTGCTGGCGTTGGCGATGCGCGACATGCTGGACAACGATGAGCCCTATCCGCTGACGGCCTGGTCAGCGCAGTTCCAGCGCGTACGGACAGATTTGGACGACGCACTGCGCCGCGAGCAGCAAGTTGCCCCGGTGAATCGGACTGCCGACCAGCAGCAGTACCTGGAGAATTCGGTGGTGCAGTTCTGGGATGCTGCGGATCGAACCTTTGCGCTGGCGCGCGGTGCCAACCAGACGGAAGCCAGGACGCAGATTCGAATTTCGCTCCGATCCCGCCAGGAAACACTGAGCAACGCCGTATCCCGGCTGCTGGTCCAGAACAACGAGAGCGAAGAGCAAGCTGCGTTGCGCATTGCGCAGATTTACGACCGCGTCGAGCGCCAGGTCTATCTCTTCCTGACGGCGACTCTGATTGCCATTCTTTTTACCAGTCTTTACCTGATCCGCTCGAATCGGCGATTATTCGCGCAACTGGCAGCGCTTTCCGAACAGCGCAGCGAACTTGCCCAGAAGTTGATTGCCGCCCAGGAATCCACTTTGCGTCACATCTCGCGCGAATTGCACGATGAGTTTGGACAGATTCTGACTGCGGTGGGAATGATGCTGACGCGCGCCGGAAAACATGCTCCGGAAAACTCCGAGCTGCGCGCTGAATTGCATGAAGTCTGTGAAATTACGCAGAGCACGCTGGACAAAGTTCGCAGCCTTTCGCAGGCGTTGCATCCGGTGATGCTCGAGGAAAACGGACTGGAGAGTACGCTCGACTGGTACTTGCCGGTGGTGGAAAGGCAGGCGGGCGTTCACGTATTCTATGAGAAATCGGGCAAATCCTTTCCTGTAGATGGAAACGCTGCCATTCATGTGTATCGCGTGGTGCAGGAAGCCTTGAATAACATGACCCGGCATTCGGGAGCCAAGGAATGCTGGGTGCGTCTGCGATTTCTGCCGCAAGCTTTGGAAATCGAAGTGGAAGATCACGGCCAGGGCTTCGAGGCGCGGGTTGCCAAGCAGGGAATCGGCCTGGTGGCAATGCGGGAACGGGCGGAGTTGATGGGCGGCACGGTCGAATTTCTGCGCCCCGCACAGGATACAGGCGGAAAAGGGACGCTGGTTCGGTTGCGAGTTCCCAGAAAGAAGCTAGAAGCATGATGCGCATGCCGGATAAGATTTCAGTTCTGCTGGTGGACGACCATACTCTGGTGCGCCGCGGGTTCCGTCGCATTCTGGAGGATGAACCGGACATCACGGTTGCCGGCGAGGCTGGTGACGGCCGTGAAGCTATCAAACTCACAGATGAGCTTCATCCGAAAGTGATTGTGATGGATTGCGCCATGCCCGGAATGAACGGGTTGGAAGCCACGCGGCAGATTCTAGGGAAGCATCCGGGGGCTTTGGTGCTCATGCTCAGCATGCATCCGGAGGAGACTCTGGTGCGGCAGGCGCTCGAGGCCGGTGCACGCGGGTATGTCCTGAAGAATGCAGTGGACCTGGAGTTGGGGGCTGCAATTCGGCGCGTCGTGAACGGCGAAACCGTGCTAGATTCCCAACTGAAGCGTCCGGTTGCGCTCAAAGGAAAGCGCAATGCCGGGCTCACGCCTCGCGAGCTCGAAGTGCTGCAAATGATCGTGGATGGCAAATCCAACAAAGAGATCGCTACGGCACTTGACCTCAGCGCCAACACTGTCGCCGTCCATAGGGCCAATATGATGGACGCTTTGGGAACCCACAAGACCGCTGAGTTGGTCGTCTACGCGATCCGCAACGGGCTGGTTGATCTTCCGTGAAAAGCCCTGCCGTGAACGGTCCTGCCCTGAATCGACGGACGTTTCTCTGGGGCATGGCAGGACTGGCTTCGACTTCAGGCTTGCTTCTGGACGCATTCGCAGCTTCTACCGGGCAATCTGTTGACCTCGGGTTCCGGCTGGAGGATGTAACTACCGAGTCTGGAATTCGGTTCCGTCACAACAGCGGTGCTTATGGCGGGAAACTGCTGCCGGAAACGCTCGGCGCCGGTTGCGCGTTTCTCGACTACGACCGCGACGGCTGGCAGGACATTCTGCTGGTGAATGGCGCCGACTGGCCCGGACACCTACGCGAGCATAGATCGGAGCCCAGCACGCTGAAGCTCTATCGCAACAATCGTAACGGCACGTTTTCCGACGTGACCCACAGCGCCGGGCTCGATGTCGAGATGTACGGCATGGGGGTTGCGATCGGAGACTACGATAACGATGGCTATCCCGACATCCTGATAACTTGCGTCGGGCAGAACCGGCTGTTCAAGAACACGGGCAGGGGCACCTTTGTCGATGTTACTAAGTCGAGCGGGCTGGGTGGCCGGCAGGCTATGAGCACATCGGCCTTGTGGTTTGATTTCGACCGCGACGGACTGCTCGATCTTTTCGTTTGTAACTATGTCAAGTGGTCTCCCGAGCATGATGTGTTCTGCAGTCTCGATGGCAAACACAAGTCCTACTGCACGCCCGAAGCCTACCGCGGAGAGACCTGCTGGTTGTTTCACAATCGAGGGAATGGAACCTTTGAAGATGTCACCGCCAGCAGCGGGATTTTCGACAGCAGCTCGAAGTCCCTGGGTGTGGCCATGCTCGACTACGATCACGATGGCTGGCCGGATTTGCTGGTGACCAATGACACGCAGCCCAATAAGCTCTACCGGAACCAGCGCAATGGCACATTCAAGGACGCAGCCGTGGAAGCGGGCATCGCCTTTTCCGCGGAGGGCCGGGCCCGCGCGGGCATGGGCGTAGACGTGGCCGACTTTGATAATTCTGGTAACTCGGGCGTGGCCATCACCAATTTCGATAACGAGATGACCGGGCTTTACCGGTTTTCCGAGGGCGGGAATTATGTGGATGTGGCCATGCAGAGTGGAGTGGGGCAGGCATCGAAAGATAAGTTGGGGTTCGGATGCGTATTCCTCGATGTCGATCTGGATGGCGCACTCGATCTGGCGGTAGTGAACGGGCACATTGACGATACGGTGCGCAACGTCAGCGGCGTTGGTTACGCGCAGCCACCGCAGCTTTTCCTGAACAGTGGAAAGGGAACGTTTGTCGACGTGGCAGCGGAAGCGGGCGGCGGCTTCAGTCAAGCAAAAGTCGGACGCGGTCTTGCCTACGGCGATTTCGATCGCGACGGCGATCTTGATCTGCTCATGACCACCAACCACGGCCCTGCCTATCTCTACCGTAACGACCAGACCGCTGGCAACCGAAGCATTCGGATTCACCTGATCGGAACGAAGTCGAATCGCGACGCGATCGGGACGTCCGTGAAAATCTTTCATGGAAGCTCGATCCAATCCCGACTAGTTAAGGGCGGGTCCAGTTATTTGTCGCAGTCGGAACTGCCCGTAACCTTCGGCCTAGGGAAGCGAGACAAGATTGATCGTCTGGTGATCGAATGGCCGAGCGGCTGGATGGAAGAATACAAGAGCCTGGCAACCGGCCGGGCTTATGAATGCGTGGAAGCAAAAGGAATCACCGTTCAGCCAGGCTTCTAGAGAATGAGCACCCTGCGGCGATTTCTAGAATGAAAGCGATTCGGGCGCAGGCAAGGCGGCCTCCTCTTTGATTCCCTGCCCTTCGGTGATGGCGTAGATCTTGTCGGCAACGACGTCTTTGAAGGTTTCCGTTTTGCCGGTGGGCCAACGCACTTCTACCAGATCAACTTTGGTTGCTGATTCCAGGCCGAAGTGCAGGCGCAGATCGTTCTGCGAGAGATAACTGGCGCCGCCGCACACCTCGTCGAACTGCGTCATTCCTCCCGCATGAATGGTAACGCGCGCTCCGATTGCGGCGCGGTTGCTTTTGGTTCCAACCAGGTGGAAGAGCACACGGTGGTTCGAACTTTTGTTGGTGTTGAGGAATAGCGACGGCGGTTCGCCGACATTGAGGACAACGATGTCGACATTGCCATTGTTAGCAATGTCGCCGAAGGCCACACCCCGCCGGGCTTTCAAGGGCATGTCCGCCAACCCTGCGGCCTTTGAAACCTCTTCGAAGGTTCCGTTGCGCAAGTTACGGTGCAGCAGCATGGGCTGGGCATAACCGGCGCTCCCCTTCACTGCGTCCATCTGCGGATAGACGTGCCCTGTGGCCACGAACAGATCGAGCCAGCCGTCGTTCTCCATATCAAAGAAACTTGTGCCCCAGCCGAGGTAGGGAAGGCTTGGCTGCCCGAGATGAGACTGCATCGCTACATCTTCGAATCCTCGCGTCCCCTGGTTTTTATAAAGAGTGTTGGGCTGGTCGGCAAATTCGGTGACGAATATGGAGAGGCGTCCGCTGTGATCGTAGTCGCCCCAGGTCACGCCCATGGAGCCAAGTGCCTGACCTTCACCGTTCATCGCGACGCCTGCAACCATGGCTTCGTCGGTAAACGTTCCGTTGCGATTGTTGTGATAGAGACGATTGGGAGTGGTGTCATCGGCGACAAACAGATCGGGCCAGCCGTCATTATCGTAATCGCCCCAGGTCGCGCCCAGTCCGTAGTATCTGTCGGGATCGTCAACGCCAGCTTTCTTCGAAACTTCTTCAAACGTGCCGTCGCCGCGGTTGTGGTAGAGCAGATCGGTTTCGCCCTCCATGCCCCACGGTCCGCACTGCACTGGCGCGCCTTTGAACTGACAGAACTTGGTCGAGCCGAAGGCGGGCAGGTTGTTCATGTCGACGTGAACATAGCGCGAGACGAATAAATCGACGTTGCCGTCGCGGTCGTAGTCGGCCCAGGCCGCGCCCGTGGAGAAGCCGCCACCGCGCACTCCAGCCTTATCGGTCACGTCTTCGAAAGTGCAATTGCCTTTGTTGCGATAAAGCGCGTTGCCCCCGTAGCCGGTGACGAAGAGATCGAGGTTGCCGTCATTGTCGAAGTCGGCGACGGCGACGCCCATGCCCCAGCCTTTGCGGGTCAGTCCGGCTTTTTCGGTGATGTCGGTGAACTTGAGGTTTGAATCCTGATGCCAGAGCGTGACCAGAAGATCGCCGCCCTGCTGCTTGTAGCGATCGACCGTCGAACCGTTCACCATCACGATGTCGAGTTTGCCGTCATTGTCGCAGTCGAACAGGCCGATGCCGCCACTCATGGATTCGATGACGTAGTGTTTTTCGGGCGAGGAGATGTGGGACGCGGTCAGCCCGGCCTGAGCCGCGATGTCGCGAAAGACTGGAACGGGTGCGGTGAGTTTGTAGAGTGGCGACTTTTTTTCTATTTGCACGGGCGGGATTTTCGCCGGTGGCCCCATGGGCCCTTGTGGCTGGGTCTGCGCGGGCAGCAGGCCGGTCAAGGCGATCCACAAGATGGCAATCTGTCCGGCCCGCATGCAGAGTGATTGTAGCGCGGACTGTGGGCCGGCACTCCGCCAAACTTTGGCATCGGGTATCCACGCTGCGGGCTTCGCCCGCTGGACGGACGAATGCGCCCGTCCCTACGCGACAATTTCTTGTGCTAGTCTGACTTTCCATGACCCAGGATTCGGCGCATCCCAAGCACTTTCTTTCCGACAAGGTTGAGCATTTTAGCGAGTCTGTGATTCGCGAGATGACGCGGCAGGCGATGCAATATGACGCGGTCAATCTGGCACAGGGGTTTCCCGATTTCTCCGCTCCGGCCGAAATCAAGCGCGCCGCGCAAGAGGCGATCGCCGCCGACATGAATCAGTACGCCATCACCTGGGGCGCGAAGAGCCTCCGGGCGGCGATTGCCCGGAAGATGCAGGCATGGCAGGGGATAGAGGTCGATCCGGAAAAAGAAATCGTGGTGTGCTGCGGCTCGACCGAAGCGATGATCGCAACGCTGCTGGCGGTGTGCAATAAGGGCGATGAGGTTGTAGTCTTCGAGCCCTTTTATGAAAATTATGGGCCGGATTCGATTCTGAGCGGCGCCAAGCCGCGCTTTGTCAGTTTGCGGCCGCCGCAAAAAACGGGCGGAGAATGGACGTTCGACGAACAGGAATTGCGCGAAGCGTTCCAGCATCAAACAAGTCAACACCACACCAAGGCGATCATTGTTAACACGCCCAATAACCCTACCGGCAAGGTATTCAGCCGGAAAGAACTGGAACTGATTCGGGATCTGTGCGTGGAATATAACGTGCTCGCCATCACCGACGAAATCTACGAGCACATTCTTTACGAAGGATCGGAGCACATTTCGCTGGCGGGCCTCGATGGCATGCGCGAGCGTACGATCACGATCAACGGGCTATCGAAAAGCTACAGCGTGACGGGGTGGAGGGTGGGCTGGGCAGTTGCGCCTCCGGCCATTACGAACGCGATCCGCAAGGTGCACGACTTTTTGACCGTGGGGGCGCCCGCGCCGTTGCAGGAAGCCGGAGCGGCGGCATTGAGCCTGCCTGCCAGCTACTATCGCGAACTGGCTGACCGATACCGCACTCGGCGCGACCATCTGATTCCGGCGCTGGAGAAAGCCGGGTTCGTTTGTCACCGTCCGCGAGGCGCGTACTACGTGATGACGGACATCAGTGGCTTTGGGTTCGCGAACGACGTGGAGTTCGCGGCTTACCTGGTGAAGGACGTGGGGATTGCGTGCGTACCGGGATCGAGTTTTTACAAGCATCCGAAAGACGGATCCCATCAGGTACGTTTCGCCTTCTGCAAAAGGCCTGAGACACTGGATGAGGCGGCGCGGAGGCTGGAAAAGCTGAGACGAAAGTAGCGCAAAATCCACAGCAAACTGCGCTATACTTCGCCTCAACACTGAAATATTTCCCGAAAGCGAGTGGCGCCCATGTCGGTGAAGATGGTGGAAGAGGTATCTGAGCAGGTTCCGGCTGAAGATTTTCAAGCGCTGGAAGAGAAAGTTTATCGCACCATTGAGTTGTATAAGGCCGCCAAGGAAGCGCGGGCTACGGCCGAGCGCGATGCCAAGCGGCTGCGTGAACAACTGGAAGAACGCGAAGAAGAAAACGAAACCATGCGCCGGGAACTGATCCAATTGCGCAAGGATCGCGAGGACATACGGGGGCGCGTGGAAAAAATGTTGAACCAGATGGACAGCGTGACGCGGGAGCAGGCGGCGAGCTGAACGGGAGCCGCGAAGGCGAGGGCGGGAATCCGCCAAGGAGTGACATGGCGACTGCGAGCAAACAACCTCCGACCGATACCTCGACCAACCCGGGCAGTGTGCGGGTCGAAATTTTCGACCAGGTGTATAACCTGCGGGGCTCGGACGCGAGCTATATTCTGAAACTGGCCGAGTACGTGGACGGCAAGATGCGGGCGGTATCGCAGCAGACGGCAACCGTCGATTCGGTGCGGCTGGCGGTGCTGGCGGCGCTCAATATCGCGGATGAATATCATCTGCTGAAGCGGCGGCTGGAGAAGCCTTCGCCGGATGCGCAGCAACGGGCCAGCAAACTGGCGAGCGCGCTGGACGAAATTTTGCAAGATAACCGGCGCACTGGCTAAAGTCGACCGTAACCTGGGGTTCATCTTCCAAACATATTGGCAGTGCGAATGCCAGCAAACTTCTTGCCAACTATTTTGCGTTTTCCTCTTGCGAATTTCTTCGCAGTTTCCTAGCATCCAAAGTGAAAGCCGACCTGCGGAGTTGGTGATGGTGGCAACCGATTTTTGAACCAACACCGAATGAACGGGGACTCGACTCGCAAAAAGATCCGGTGTGCTATGTTCCGTCATGCGGAAAAGCCTAATGGGTCGCGGCGGGTTCCCACCGTCTGAGACGGGTTCATTCTCGGCCCACCACACGGCCCAGTGGGTCGGCTTGTTTAGTTCAGGTGTCAGGTCTTAGGTGTCAGGTCTCCGGAAAAACAAAAGCTCATTGAGGCTTTGCAGGCTTTTCCTGACACCTGAGACCTGACACCTTTCTGCCCTGCTAGACTCTCCTTAGAACTCAAACTGCAATTGGAGCATCTAAACTAACGTGTTTCCTCGACTTTTTCAGATCGGGAGCTTCTACCTGCCCACCTATGGTGTTCTGGTCGCTTCGGGCGTGCTGATCGGGATTTGGGTCAGCGTGCGCAATGCGGAGAAGCAGGGGCTCAACGGCGACGATACGTGGAACCTCGGAATCCTGGTTGTCCTCGCCGGAATTATTGGGGCGAAGATCCTTTATGTGATCAACGACTGGAGCTATTACGCGAACGACTGGCGGGAGATTTTCAGCCTCAACACGCTGCAGGCAGGAGGCGTATTTTCCGGCGGACTGATTGGCGCGCTCCTTATGGGTGTGTGGTACATGCGGCGGCATCACATGCCGGCACTACGCACAACAGATGCGGTGGCTCCGGGGCTTGCGATTGGTCATGTCTTAGGACGGTTCGGTTGTTTCTCGGCCGGTTGCTGCTACGGCAAGCCGACGACTCATTTCTGGGGCGTGATCTTCACCAACCCTCTGGCGAATTCCGTCAGCGGAACTCCTCTCGGCGTCAGGATTGAGCCGACACAACTGATCGAAGCAGCGGCCGAGTTTTGCAATTTTCTGTTGCTGACCTGGCTGCTCAAACGGAAGAGGTTCGATGGGCAGGTGTTTGGCACCTTTATGATCCTTTACGGCAGTCGAGCGCTACTTCATCGAATTCCTGCGCGACGATCCCGGACGCGGCGAAGTCTTTGGCGGGTTCATGACGGGAACGCAGCTGATTTCGATTCTGCTGGTTGTCGGTGGTGGAATGATCTGGTGGCTGAAGAGCGGATCACCGAAGAGAGTGCCCATGCAGAACGGCGTTTAATTGCCCCTCCGAATGCCTGAATTCCCCATCACGCTGGTCGTCTCTCCGGACGGTGCGGGGCAGCGCCTGGACCAATATCTCGTGACGCAGCTCTCCGAAATCATCAATCGGATGTCTCGCCCCTTCAGCAACTCATCGCCAAGGGTGAGGTGCTGGTGAACGGCGCCGCGGCGAAAGCCTCGCTGCGACTGAAGGGCAATGGCGAAGAACAGATTACGGTCAGCGGGCCGCCGCAAGCTGCGCCGCTGCGCGCCATTGCGGAAGAGATTGCGCTCGACATTGTCTACGAGGACGACGATCTGGCGATTGTAAACAAGCCAGCGGGCATGATGGTGCACGCGGGAGCGGGGGCGACCGACGATGCGCGCAACCGCGGAACCCTGGTCAACGCACTGCTCCATCACTTCAAGACGCTTTCGGCGGTGGGCGGCGAACTGCGTCCGGGGATCGTGCATCGCCTGGACCGGGCAACCAGCGGGCTGATGGTGGTGGCGAAGAACGATGAATCGCACCGGCGATTGGCGAAGCAGTTCAGCGGGCGCGAAGTACACAAGACATACGTGGCTCTGGTTCACGGGTGGCCAAAGCAGGATCGTGGCACGATTCAGAGCGCGATCAGCCGCCACTCGCAGAAGCGGACGCGGATGACGACGCGGGGCTTCGGTGGGCGCGAGGCGGTGACGCATTACGTGGTGAAGCGAAAGCTTGACGCGCCTTACGGCAAGTTTGCGCTGGTCGAACTCAATATTGAAACGGGGCGCACGCACCAGATTCGGGTGCATATGTCTTCGCTCGGACATCCGGTGGTGGGCGATGCGCTCTATGGCGCGCCGGGCGAATTGCGGTCACAATCGAACAAGCGGCGGTCGGCGGGAATGCCCGCGACGCTGGCGCTGGATCGAAACTTTCTGCATTCGGCGGCGCTCGAGTTGAGGCATCCACGAACGAAAGAGGTACTCAAGTTCAGCCGGCCGTTACCGAAGGAACTGGAGAATTTGCTCAATAGCCTGGAAAATGCCCGGCAAGAAGGTCCCCGGCTGGAACCCGGTCAGTAAGAGCGAAACGCCGTTTCAGCGGCGAAGCCGCAGGCTATAATAGAAGAAATCAATTCTAAGCAAATCGTCCTGATGAAATCTCGCATCTTTCTGCTTCTGGTCGTGTTTGTATTGCTGGCTGGCTCGCTGATTGGCCAGACGGCGGCGCCTGCACCCGTGCCGGCGGAACAGAATCCACCCGCAACGAGCGCTCCACCAGACGAGAAGGCGCAGGCTCCGGCAGCGCCAGCCTCTTCCACGGCATCTCCCGTCGCGCCATCCTCCGCCACGCCGGTTCCCGCTGAGCCCACGGCGGCAGGGCAAGCTCCGCAGGCGGAAAATCCAGCTAAGCCGGATTCCGATGACTCGCTGGAAACGATCCGCCACGTCGTCAACGAAGTTCGCGTTGTGTTCACGGTTACTGACCGGCACGGACACTACATCAAGGATCTGAAGAAAACCGACTTCAGAGTGATCGACGATCAAAAGCCAGCGGAACTGCGCAGCTTCCGCAGCGAGACCGATCTGCCTCTGCAGGTGGGGTTGCTGGTGGACGCGAGCAACTCGGTACGCGATCGCTTCAAGTTCGAGCAGGAAGCGGCCATCGAGTTCCTGAACGCCATCATTCGCCCGCGCTACGACAAAGCATTCGTGGTCGGCTTCGACGCCACGCCGGAAGTTACACAGGATTTCACCGATAACACGGAGAATCTTTCGGCCGGGGTGCGAATGTTGCGGGCGGGCGGCGGCACCGCCATGTACGACGCGCTCTACTTTGCCTGCCGGGACAAATTGCTGAAGCAGGAGCAGACGGGTCCGGTGCGCCGCGCCATCATCCTGCTGAGCGACGGCGAAGACAACCTGAGCCACGTAACGCGCGAGGAAGCGATCGATATGGCGGCGCGCGCGGAAGTGATCGTCTACACCATCAGCACCAACATCAGCGGCATGAAGGGCAAGGGCGACAAAGTGCTGGAGCGCATTGCAGACGCCACCGGTGGCCGCGCGTTCTTTCCCTTCCAGATGCGCGACGTTTCGGATGCGTTTCTCTCCATCCAGGAGGAATTGCGCAGCCAGTACGCGATGGCCTACAAGCCGGCAAATTTTATCGCCGATGGACGCTACCGCACGATTGAAATTCTGGCGCAGGATAAAGGGCTGAAGGTGCGCACGCGCAAGGGATACTACGCTCCGAAGCCGTAGGGCAGGTGTCAGGTCTCAGGTGTCAGGTCTCAGGTAGCGGGTCTCCGCGCCAACTTCTATGGCTGGTTATTCTGGAACTCCTCTCGCAAAGAAATTGGGCATCAAAGAAGATTTTCGAGTCGCATTGTTGCACGTACCTGACGACGTGAAGGCCGAGCTTCGGGATGCGTTTGGGAAATGCCGCGTGCAACGCATCAGCGGAAGGGGCGACGGAGGTTTCGACTTCATTTTTCTTTTTACCAAGTCCCGCGCCGGATTGACAGTTGATCTGATTCCCGCGGCGAAGGCGCTCGCTCCGGCTGGCATGCTGTGGATCTCGTGGCCGAAGAAGAGTTCCGGCGTCGCGACCGATATCACGGAAGATGCAATTCGCCAGAGTGGGCTCGACGCCGGCCTGGTGGACGTGAAAGTTTGCGCGGTCACCGAAATTTGGTCGGGATTGAAGTTTGTGATTCCGGTCAGGAATCGTCCGAAACAGAAGTGAGCGGTCAGGAATGCAGGTGTTCGGCTGGATGATGAGGCGACCACTGCGGATCCTCATCGGGCGTGACGATCTGGCCGTCGCGCATGTGGACGATGCGGTCGCCATACTCGGCGGCTTCGGGATTGTGCGTAATCATGAGCACGGTCTGACCTAAATCCTTGTTCGACTGACGCAGCATGTCAAGCACGACGCTCGAACTTTTCGAATCCAGGTTGCCAGTGGGCTCGTCGGCGAGCACGATGGCGGGACGATTGATGAGAGCCCGGGCGAGCGCGACTCTTTGCTGCTCGCCTCCGGAAAGCTCGTTGGGCCGATGTTCCAGACGCTGGCCGATGCCGAGCATCCCGGTGATTTTCTTGAGGAACGCGGGATCGGGCGCGGCCAACCCGGCAATATCAACGGCGATTTCTATATTCGAGCGAGCGCTGAGGGTAGGCAGAAGATTGAATTTCTGGAAGACGAATCCGATTTTGCTTTTGCGCAAGCGGGTACGCTGGCCGTCGGAAAGGGTGGCAAAATCCACGCCGTCGATGGTGACGCTTCCCGAATCGGCCTGGGTCAGCCCACCGAGCAGATAAAAGAGGGTGGATTTGCCGCTGCCGGAAGGGCCCACGATGGTGACGAACTCCCCTTTTTGCACGTTGAAGGAGATGCCGCGCAGGGCGGGCACATCCACCTTGCCCACGCGGTAGGTTTTGCGGAGCTCCATGGCTTCGATGAAGGCCGACATCCAGTGAAAACGATATCACACGGAGACGCTCTGACGAATTCCGGGCGCCGGCACGTAGAGCTGAGGTCAGTGCAGTTTGGTCAATATCTCCAGCTCGACCTCCACGTTGTCGCCGACAAAACTGGCCAGAGCCGAGTGCGTCCAGTTGATACCGTAATCGCGCCGGTTCAGGGTGATGTTAGCCGCAAAGCCATTTATTTTCCTGCCGGTCTTGGGATCAGTGTCGGTGCCCGTCAGGCCGACCGGCAGGGCAATCTCATGCGAGACACCGTGCATGGTGAGCATCCCCTTGGCGAGCAGGTGATCCCCCTGTTTTTCGACGTGCGTACTTTCGAACGAAATGTCAGGATATTTGGCCACGTCGAAAAAATTGGCGCTGCGGGCAGCAAAATTGGACAACGGTCGTGCTCACGCCACGTTCGCGCGCCCTACGGCAAGTGCAGGGGCGCGGAGTTCAAGCGGCCGCTTGGGCCCGCGCTTGCGCACCAGCAAGAGGCGAATGCGTTCGAGCAGGTCCACGGGCTCGTACATTCCCTTGGGGAGAAAAACATCGGCGAGGGTGTCGCGTTCGTAGACTTTGGTCCGGCCGGAGATAAGAATCGCCGGAGTCTGCGGAGAAAGATTCTTGATTTCTTCGATCAGCCGCGAACCATCTACGCCGGGCATGATCAGGTCAGTGAGCACCAGATCCACGCCGCCGCGGCGGAAGGCTTCGAGGGCCAGTTCGCCACTGTTGCATGCGAGCACGCGGTAGCCCCGCGTTTCCAGCATGATTTTACGGATCGAGAGTGCCTGTTCGTTATCGTCCACACAAAGAATCGTTTTCTTGGGCTTCATTGGTCTAACCGGGAGAATTTCGTCACAAAGTTTCTATTGTGTTGAATCTCTTTCTTTTTGAGAACCGGGAGCGTGGTGAATGCTAAACAGAATCGCAGCGCGGGTAAAGTGCCGTGCTCGCCAATGGCACTCCAGTGCGAGGGAAGATTGTGCTATTGGCCCCGGAGCCGCGGCTAGCGCGGTGTTGTGATGCACTAGATGGCAATCGTGACTTCAGCGCGGAGAACTTCCACACAATTTCCACCGACACGCACATTGACGACATGGTTATCCTGCCGATCATTCTGCCTGGTGGCGCGAACGAAAATGCAACTGGGACGGTGCATTTCCAGTCCTTGCTCGATCAAAACCTGTTCCTCGCTGGCAGCAACGGAGTACGCGACCATCCAGGCAGCGCAGCATCCGGCGGCGGAGCCGGTGGCCGGATCTTCTCCGTTGTAGAAGATCATGCGAGCGTGCAGCCGGGCCTTGGGGTCGACAGTCTCGCGGCAGACAAAATAAAAGAACTTCCCGCCGCTGGGCGCGAGATATTCGGCGGCGCGGTGGAGATCCAGGCAGAGGCTCTGCAGCGTCTTCAGCGAACGCAGCGCGGCGATGGTGAAAGGAACGCCGGTGGAGACAGTTTGGACGGGCACGGAGTCGTCGAAGTCCGCCGCCCTGAGGCCGGTGAGACGGGCGATGTCATCGACGTTGTGGACGGCACCGAACTCGGGATCTTTCTGCGTCATTTCTCCGAACAGGGGTTGCGACCGCGTTTCCGTGAAGCGCACGGGGACGGTTCCGACATTCAGATCGAGCCGGACTTCGGCTGCGCCACCGCGCCCTGCGCCCCGGAGAACGAAAGCGGTGCCGAGCGTTGGATGTCCGGCGAAGGGCAATTCTTCCTGTACGGTGAAGATGCGTACACGGACTCCGCGGGTCTTTTCGGCAGCGGTGTCTCCGGGGAGGATGAAGGTAGTTTCGGAGAGATTCATTTCGCGCGCCAAGGCCTGCATTTGCTCGGTGCTGAGACCGCGGCCATCGAGAAACACCGCCAACGAGTTGCCGGTGAGGGCGCGGTCGGTGAACACATCGACCTGCACCATGGAGAGCTTTCGTGTCGAAACGTCCATGTGTAAGATTTTACGCTTCCAGGTGTGGTCGCGGCTTACAACCTTGGCCACGGTTGACGGAGCGAGCAGCCTCTGGATATTCTATCTCTACTAATGTAGTGGGGTTTAGACGCACTGGTCGACATCACTTCAGAAAACAACTACGCGAGGAATGAATATGTCTTTACGAATCAACTCCGAGGCTCCTAACTTCACAGCTGAAACCACGCAAGGCACGATTAACTTTCACGAATGGATCGGCAACGGCTGGGCGATCCTGTTTTCGCATCCCAAGGATTTCACTCCGGTATGCACGACCGAACTGGGTTACATGGCGGGACTGCAGCCGGAGTTTGCCAAGCGCAACACGAAAATCATCGGGCTGAGCGTGGATCCGGTAGCCAGCCACGGCAAGTGGGCGGCTGATATTGAAGAAACGCAGGGTCACAAGGTGACCTATCCGATGATCGGCGATCCGGAACTCAAAGTGGCGAAGCTCTATGACATGCTGCCCGCCGAGGCGGGGATCACCAGCGAGGGCCGCACGGCGGCCGACAATGCCACGGTGCGCACCGTGTTCGTGATTGGCCCGGACAAGAAGATCAAGCTGATGCTGATCTACCCCATGAGCAGCGGACGTAATTTCGACGAAGTGCTGCGCGCGCTGGATTCGATACAGCTCTCTGCAAAACATAATGTGGCAACACCCGTGAACTGGAAGCCGGGGCAGGATGTGATCATTCCCACGTCGGTTTCAGAAGAGCAGGCCAGGCAGAAATATCCCGGCGGCTGGAAGACTCTGAAACCATATCTTCGCGTGGTGGCGCAGCCTAAATAGTTCGCGGTTCCTTTCCAACGAATTGCGGAAGAACGTTTGATCCGGCGCCGATTGCAAACCTGCGTGAACCGGAGCTAGGATGGCGCCATGAGGAGACAACCATGAACAAGTATCGCGTTGATCCGGAGAACTCCACCGCGTCCCGCCGCAATTTTCTCAAGACCACCGGTGCCGTGACAGCCGGAGCGCTGGCTGGAAGTTTGCTCCCGGAAACAGCGGCATCGGCGGCTGCCCCAGGGAATGTCAGCACGCCGTTCAATCCCGCCACCGCCGGTGCTATGCCGACTCGAAACCTTGGACGAACTGGCCACAGGCCTGGCATATTCAGCCTCGGTGGACAAGCTGCCATTGAGCAGCCCAACAACGAAGCCGTGGCCGTGCCCATCATCGAGCGCGCACTTGATCTCGGCGTCAACTACGTGGACACAGCCGCGATGTATGGCGGCAAAGAGCGCTGGAGCCAGCGTTACTTCGGCCAGGTAATGAAACATCGCCGCAGCCAGGTGTACCTTGCCAGCAAGACCCACGACCGCAGCCGCGATGGTTCGCTCGCGCTGCTCGAAGAATCGCTCAAATTGCTCAATACCGACCATCTTGATGCCTGGCAGCTTCATCACATCGACAGCAAAGAGGACGTCGAGCAGATTTTCAGCAAAGGCGGCGCCCTCGAAGCGCTCATTCAGGCCCGCGAGCAGAAGATGGTCCGCTACCTCGGCGTCACCGGTCACTCCGATCCCGAGGTGCTGATGGAGTGCCTGCGGCGCTTCGACTTCGATCAGATCCTGATGGCACTCAACGCCGCCGACCCGCACCACCGCAGCTTCACCGAGCACCTGCTGCCCATGGCCGTGGACAAACAGATGGGCATCATCGGCATGAAGATTCCCGCCCGCGGCCGCATCCTCAGCTCCTGGCAGCCCGACAAGAGCCACGACTCGGGCTGGAACCAGCCTGCTCCCAAGCCCGGTGTTCTAGCCATGAAGGAAGCGCTGTATTTCACCCTGAGCCTGCCCGTGAGCACGATCATCATCGGATGCGACACCATCGCCCAACTCGAGGAAAACGTGCAACTCGCGCGCGACTTCACGCCGCTCAGCGAAACCCAGATGGCCGGCCTGACCGGACGCACCGAGCCCATCGCCAAGCAGGCGCTTTTCTTCAGGAATTGGGCTTGAGGGCAGGCTATCTGCCGAGGGTATATTCGCCAACTTAGGCGGACGGCTGGAGTGGTGGTGGTTAAGAACAGTACGGAAGCGCATGCGGTCCGGTGATCGTCCCGGTCTTCAAAACCGGCGGGCGGCATCTTCGATGTTGCCGGTGTGTTCGACTCACACACGCTTCCGCCAAAGTACAGCGTGCTGCCGCGCGCATAAATGATGAATCCCGGCAAAGACAAGGAACATCTTGGTTGTGGAAGAGCGCGTGGCGCGGGTCGCTACCGCTTAAGGCTTCGGTTTAGCTGATTCGTTTACCGGGCCCGGAAGCCGGAGATGTACTCCGGCAAGCCCGCATTGACATACCGCCCGAAAGGAGCACAAAAGCAATGGCACAGAGCGCTGCACGTAACGTTACTCCGATACACGGCGACGGGATACTCCCCGCCGGGACCGTTGCCCCCAATTTCACTTTGCACGTTACGCCCGATCAGACTCTGACTTTGAGCGAGTTACTCGGACGTCCCGTGATCCTGGCTTTTTATCCTGCGGACTGGAGCCCGGTATGCGGCGACCAGATGGCTCTTTACAACGAGATCCTCTCCGAGTTTCAGAAGTTTGGAGCAGAGTTGCTGGGGGTGTCGGTGGACGGTCCGTGGTCTCACGCAGCGTTTGCGGAGACCCGGCATCTGCATTTTCCGTTGCTCGCGGATTTTGAACCCAAGGGAGCCGTCGCCCGACAATATGGCGCCTACCGCGCTGCCGACGGCTTCTGCGAACGCGCTTTGTTCGTCATCGACAAGAACGGAATCATCTCCTGGAGCTATTGCTCGCCGGTTGCCGTGAATCCCGGTGCGGACGGCATTTTGCAGGCGCTCGAGGATCTGCCGAAATAGGAGGAACTCATGGCCACACTTAAAATGCCCATCACTGCCGAAGACCACGCCCAAGGCCCTGAAAACGCGGAAGTGACGCTGGTGGAGTACGGCGACTACGAGTGTCCGCATTGCGGACGTGCTTATCCCATCGTCCAGCAGGTGCAGAAGCACTTTGGAAGGCGACTGAGGCTCGTGTTTCGAAATTTTCCTTTGGGCGAAATGCATCCTCATGCCGAGGCGGCTGCCGAGGTAGCGGAGTTTGCCGGAGCGCAAGGCAAATTCTGGGAGATGCACGATCGGTTGTTCGAAAATCAGGCACGCTTGGGCGATGCACTTTTTGAGGATCTCGCCGAGAAGCTAGAGCTATCCACCTCCGCGATGCGTGAGGCGTCGGAGCAAGGGACGTTCGAGGCGCGAGTTCGCGGCGACTTCAAGGGCGGCGTCAGAAGTGGGGTGAACGGAACGCCGACGTTTTTCATTAACGGGCATCGTCATGATGGTTCCTTCGACTTCGAAACGCTCGTTTCAGCGATTCACGGGGCCATGGACACGGCGAAGAGCGCCTAGGGGCAGACCCGAGCCCCATGGCTCGAGGTCAAACAGTGCTTTGTAGCCGAGAGTAGCAACGGATGCCCCCTGAAATTTCATTCGTATAGGAGAATAGATCATGAGCTCCGTACGAATGGACAAGTGGCTTTGGGCCGCCCGCTTCTTCAAGACGCGAGCGTTGGCCGCAAGAGCTTGTGAACTCGGTAGGATTCAATCCAACGGGCAGCCCGCAAAGGCTGCGCGCGAAGTTCGGATTGGAGACATGTTGCGTGTGACCAACGACGGCGGTGATTTCCAGGTGGAAGTTCTGCTGCTCAGCGACGTGCGCGGCCCGGCTTCGGTTGCGCAAACGCTTTACCGCGAGACGGAGGCAAGCCGGGAATTGCGTCTCAAGGTGGCGGCAGAGCGTAAGGCGATGAAGCAATTCGAAGAGTTACCCGCAGGCAGACCATCAAAACGTGACCGCCGGAGAATTATCCAGTTTCGGGGGCGTGCCTGATCCCAGTCGAGATTCCTGACTGCCTGCGACGGAGGCCGGTTAGCGACAGCTATATAGCGCAGATCGCTGGACTGCGAAAATTATTTCGCCGCGAGTTCGTCGCGCAGGGCCCGCCCAAGCGCACCCTGCCGGTCCGCGCTCAACTTGGCCCCGCCTGAGGTCAGATACAGGACATCAATCGCCATCTGCCCTTCGGTATCGATCAACGCGATTTCGATATTGCACTCATGCTTCGAGACCAGCGAGCACATACGGTAAAGCAGTCCCGGACGATCCTGGGTCAGGACCTGCACCAGCGTGCTGTGGGCGGAGCAAGTGTCGTCAAATTCAATCTGGGTCGCGATCTTGACTTTCGTGCCGTTTCCCTTCTCTGACTTCAAGCGGTCGCGCAGCATGCGCGCCACATCGGCTTCTCCTTTGACCACGGCCGCAATGCTTTTTTTCAAGCGCTCCCATTCCTGCAGATTCATCTCCAGGGTTCGAAAGCGGTCGGTGAAATAGAAAGTGTCGACGACCATGCCGGCGGCATTTGAAAACGCGTTCGCCTTCACGATGTTCATTCCCCAAGAGGCCAGCGCCCCGGAAACCGAGGCGAAGAGAAAGGGTCGGTCGGTGGTAATTAGTGTCAGCTCATACCAGTGCCGAACCTGCTTCAGACTTAACTGGACGCCGTCCTGCCCCAGCCGGGCGGCCATTTCGGCATGTGCCAGAACATCGCTGGCGCCATGGATTCGCAGATACCGTTGCGGCAAACCTTCCAGAAAAATGTTGATCTTTTTCCCCGCCACCGGCGCCAGCGAGCGCAGATGCGCAAGATTGACGCCGGAACCGCCGTCGCCAGTGTGCACGCGCTCATCCGCACTCCGGGTCAAATAATTCGCAGCCGCGATATACAGTTGCCATAAATTGTCCGCTTTCCCCGGCGTCATGGCCTCCGGGTTCACGGCTTTGATGTCGGCATAGGTCATCAAACAAAGCATCTTCAGCCGCTCGGGTACTCCCACTTTCTCCGCGAACGACTTCACATTCGCCGGATCGAACACATCGCGACGCATCGCCGCCGACATTTCCAGGTGGCTGGCTACCAGATAGCGCACGCTCTCGCGATCGGCGGGATCAAGATCGAGGCGCTCCATGCAGCTGTCAGTGAGTTGCAAGCTGACCTCCACGTGATTCTCGCCCGGCACCCCTTTGCCGGAGTCATGCAGCAGCAACGCCAGGTAAAGCAGTTCGGGTTGTTCGAGTTCACTCAGCAGCTCGGCAAAGCGCTGGTCCCATTCCGATTTCGATTCTTGCAAACGATGCAGATGTTCGATGGCCAGGAACGAGTGCTCGTCCACCGTGTAACGATGGTAAAAATCGCGCACCACCAGGGCCTCAATGCCCTTCAGTTCCGGCAGCAGGAGCGCCAACAGGCGAAGCGCGTTCATGGCACGCAGGGCGTCGGCCGCATGCGGCTGCACCAGCGTTTCCTGCAGGTAAAGCCACAACTCGGCGCCTCGCGGAGGCGTTGCCGCGAGCGCTGGCAGCGCCTGCTCGACTTTATATTCGGTGGTCGTGCTCAGCTTCAGGCCGTGTTCAGCCATGAAATGAAAAAGCCGCAGCAGCATTTCCGGATCTCGCAGGCCGCCCGCTGGCTGCGCTTGTTTCAGAAATATCAGTCCATCCACCACCGAGAAGTCGTCGCTTGCGACCCGCGACCGCCAGCCCTGGAATTGACGGTATAACGACGACCACGCCGCCGGAATCTCCTCCAGGAATTGATTGCAGACGCGATGCACGCTGCGGACGTGGCCAAAGTAAACGCGCATCCAATCGGCTGCGTTGGTGATTTCCACGTCGTTCGCTCCCATGCTGGCGCCGATCTTTCTGGCCGCCGCTTCGTCCTGCGCCTCCCAAAAGAGCGTGTTGTCGTGACGCCCGTGCCGGAAGTGCAGAAAGCAACGCACCGACATTTGGAAGTCCAGCGCTGCATCGAACGCCCTCTGCGAAGAAACCGGCAGCAGCGTTTTCTCGTCGGGCCACACCTTCAGCTTTTCCATTGCGGAAATCAATGCCAGCCAGTTGGCGACGTTGTAGTCGCGCAAACCGCCGGGCCCATCCTTCACGTTCGGTTCCAGGTGGAATACGGTGTTGCCAAACTTGTGATGGCGCGCGCGCGTAATCTCGGCCAGGTTCTGGATCAGGTTCTGGGACTCCCGGCCTACCAGACGAGGAATAGCTTTTTCGCGCAACCGCGCAAAAAGTTCGCGATCACCCGCCAGGTAGCGGCAGTCGAGCAACGAGATGGCAAACTCGACGTTGTTTGGATCCAGCCGTTCGCACTCCGCCAAACTTCGCGAGGCGGGACTCAACTTCAGGCGCAAGTCCCACAATTCCTGCGAAAAACGCCGGATGGGATCTTTGAATTCACTCTCAGAGGTATCGTTGGCGTGAAGAAAGAGCAGATCAATATCGGAGTGCGGGAAAAGCCAGCCGCGCCCGAATCCGCCGGTTGCCACCAGGGCGAAATTCTTCGGGTCGTCCGAAGCGGCAGGGCCGGATCCTGAGTGCCAGCCCGGGTAAGAACTAACGATGACTTCGTTCCACAGCCGCTGAACCATCGAATCGACCAGCGCCGTGCGCCTGGCGAGTGCCGTGCGCCCTTCGCCAGTGACTGAAAACTCCCGCTCGATCGCGGCAGATTCCCGCCCGTATAGGTCCCATAACTTGCTGCGAGCGGTGGGCACGGTCGTCATGCGAAGACAATCTCCCCAAAGTGTTCCACAGCACGTGTCAAAAGTCGGCACACGGGCGGCACCACTTATCGTTCATGATTCGCGCCCTTACAGCACGCTATCGCCACGTTCGTCGTTGCGAATCCGAATCGCTTCGTCGATGCGCGAGAGAAAAATCTTCCCGTCGCCGATTTTGCCGGTGCGTGCCGCGGTGCTGATCGCCTGCACGACTTTCTCGACCATTTCATCGGCCACTACGATCTCGAGTTTCACTTTCGGCATCAAATCCACGGTGTACTCGCGTCCTCGATAAAACTCGGTGTGTCCTTTTTGCCGGCCATGTCCTCTGGCTTCAAAAGCGGTCATGCCTTCGACGCCAACTTCGTGTAACGCGTCTTTCACCGGTTCGAGCTTTGAGACCTGGATAATCGCTTCGACCTTCGTCATGTGACCATCCTATATTTCTTCCGCACCCGCTGCCGTAGAAGCCCGGCCATCATCAGCACGGGGGCCGCGCCGTCATCGGCGCAAGACACACTAGGGTGGAATCTTTCATTGACCCCTTCTGACTCCTCACCTTGCACCGCACAGCATCATAACAATAGCCGCTGACCCGCCTTTTGCGGAAATCGAAACAATTTATGTGCATGATTGCAAATCCTTATGTGCGAGCAACCAGGGAGCGAATGGCCCCAATGCGCCCACGCATGGTGCGGAGACTTGAAAATGGTAGGCCCGAATGGACTCGAACCATCGACCTCTTCCGTGTCAAGGTCCTGTTCAACGGTAACTGAATGACACTCAACGGCACTGGCAGCCACCTTTGGCGTTGTAAGGAAGTCTCAGGAATTGTTAATGGACCCTAATTGGACCTGGGTATTCAAACGCCTTGGGACCACTTTCGGATTGCCCGCCATTTGCGAGGAACTCGTCGCCTGACCGCACGGTTAGCTTCCCAGAAGCGGACTTCTGGACAGCGCTTCATTGGGAGGCAGCACGGGAGATGCCAACTCGGCGAAGGCGCGCCTTGCCCCCCGGTTTTGAAGATCATACAGTGTGTTCTGAGTCGTTATGATAATTCTCTAGTCTGCATGATTCTTCAAGGACCTTCCAGGACGGCGTTTGGGCCCGTTCTGATCCCAGTAGACCCGTTTTGAGCATGGAACTATCACGTTTTCATCACCGCACTTACTGAGTGGATCCCGCCGCTCGCAGGACGACGGATTATGAGAACACAAGGGGGAGTTGCGGCGTTTTGAAAGTGTTCTACTTTATTCGATTCTTTCACCGCTTGCAAGGGCTGGCCGTTTGGGCATTTGTGTATCCGATCTGACGGGTTCTGATCCATCCTTCATTACAATTTCATTACAGATTGGTGGATGCTCGTGCTGTCAGAAATTAGAGTAATAGGCACCTAGCTCACTCATGTCGATCAGGCCGAGACGCGCCAGAAGAGCAGATGGTCGCAAGGAGATCTATAAGCTGATCGGAATTATCCTGCTGATTTGCTTGGCCAGCCTTTTGGGGCTAATCATCTCTCTTCGTGTTGACAGATAAGAGGCCTACGTCTCTTCCCAATCCAGACACTATTCTCTATACCTGTAGCACATCGCCTTCACGGGCAACCATCTCGTACAACACAGGATTGACGAAGAACCCGATGAAGAGGCGGGAGATGAGACCGGCAACGATGACGATGGCAAAGGGCCTTTGCGTATCCGATCCGATGCCGGTGGAAAGGGCCGCAGGCAACAATCCCAGGCAGGCGACAAGAGCTGTCATCATGATCGGACGGAGGCGAAGCAACGAGGCTTCCCGTGTGGCAGCGCGAATGCCCATTCCCTCCTGGCGTAACTTGTTGATGTAGGAGACGAGAATGACGGCGGTCTCTACGGAAACCCCAAGCAACGCCAAAAGACCCAGCACTGAAGAAACGCTGAACGGTGTGTGAGTGAGTTTCAGCGCAACCAGCGCTCCCACCGGTTCCGTCATGATGACTCCCAGGGCGATAGTGACTGGGAATTTGAAATTTCCGTAGAGCGCAAACAAGATCATGAAAATCAGCACGACTGCAAGTGGACCAATAAAGTACATCTGCGATTTGGCCTCAAGAAACTGGCTGTATTCGCCGCCCCACGACATCGTGTAACCGGGCGGCAGAGTCACGACCTTTTTCACGGCCGCCTGCCCGTCTCGCACCGCCCGCTCCAAATCGCGCCCTTCGATGCTGTACTGAACGCCGATGTAGCGGGAGTTGTTTTCGCGATAAATAAAGGACGCACCGTTCCCCTGGGTAATATTGGCGAGCTGACTTAGTGGAATCTGCTGCCCATCGGGAGTGCCGACCAACAAGTTCCCAATCTCATGGGCGCTGCTGCGGAATTGGGGTTGCATTCGGACCACGAGATCGAACAACTTCTCCCCCTGAATAACCTGGGTGACCGCTTGCCCACCGACCGCGGCTGAAATTACAGCTTCTACGTCCGCAACGTTGATCCCGTACCGTGCGATCTTGTTCCGATCGACATCAACCAGCAGGCTAGGCTGGCCGAGTTCGCGCACCACCGTGAGTTCGGTGAACCCGGGCACGTTGGACAGCGCGTTCTTGATCTGGATCGCTTTGTCCTGCAGCACGTTCAGGTCTTCGCCATAGATCTTGACCGCCAGGGAACTCTTGAGACCGGTGAGCGCTTCGTCCACGGCATCTTCCGCGGGCTGGGTATAGTTGAAAATGATTCCGGGAAAAGCATTGAGTTTATTGTTGATCGATTCAATCAGTTGTTTCTTCTCGCTGATCGCGCCAGTCCATGATTTGTCTTTATATGGCTTCAAGCCAACGTAAAACTCGCAGTTAAAGAAGCCCGTGGGGTCAGTGCCATCGTCGGGCCGTCCTAACTCTGAACCCACGACGGTGACCTGCGGATAAGACATCAAAATGTCCCGTATCTGAGGAGCGATGTTACTGGCTTCCTCAAAAGAGATGGTGTAAGGCATCGTGGCCCGGACCCAGAGCGCGCCTTCATCGAGGTGAGGCATAAACTCTCCACCGATGAAAGGCACAAGCAGCAGGGTCGCTCCGAAGATCAGGGTTGCGATCAACATGGTTGTCTTGGGGTGGTTGAGCGACCAATCCAGCTGGACCGCGTATTTCCGCTTCATCCATTCATAGGCACGGTTCGGTTTCTCGTGCACGCCCTTCTTGAACCAGTAGGAGGCGAGCACGGGTATCAACGTAAGCGTCAGGATGAGCGCACCGACCAGTGCAAAGGACATGGTCTCAGCCATCGGGTGGAACAGTTTGCCCGAAGGCCCGGTTAGCGCGTAAATCGGCAGATACCCGGCGAGGATGACGGCTACCGAATAGAAAATCGGGCGATCCACATCTTTCGCAGCCGCAAGAATCACTTCATTCAGGTGGTATTGCTGTCCCTCCCGCAGTGCCAGCTCGCGGTAGATGTTTTCAACCATGACCACGGTGCCATCGATGACAATTCCGAAATCAATCGCGCCGATGGAGAGCAAATTCGCGGCGACATCGTGGGCATGGAGAACGATGAAGGCAAACAGAAGCGAGAGGGGAATGGTGAGGGCAACAATGACTGCGGCCCGAAAACTGACGAGGAAGAAAATCAGCACAACTAATACCAGCACCATGCCGCGAAGCAGGTTCCCTTCCACCGTGTCGGTCGTCAGGTCGACCAGTTCACTGCGGTCATAATAAGGATGGACCTTGACGTCCGGCGGCAGGATCTGGCGGTTCAGTTCCTCCGTTTTTGCTTCAACGGCTTTCAGGACATTTTGTGTCTGCTCGCCACGCAGCATCAGAATAACGCCCTCCACGGCATCGTCATTCTTCTGGAAGCCAAATTCGCCCAGGCGTGGCGCGTGCCCGATCGTTACCTCCCCTATATCACGGACTCGGATCGGCACCCCCTTGTTCGCGCCAACCACGATGCTTCCGATGTCATCGGTGTTGCGTACCAGTCCGATGCCACGGACGTAGTAGAACTGTCCGCCCTGCGAATAGAATCCGCCGCCGGCATTCGCGTTATTGGCGGAGAGCGCCGTCACCACTTGCGGAATGGTCAGGTGATATCCGTAGATGCGGGCCGGATCGAGCAGCACCTGGTACTGCATCACCGTTCCACCAAAGCCCGAGTCGTCGGCTACGCCGTGCACTGATCGATAGGCTCGCTCCACCACCCAATCCTCAAATGTCTTTAGCTCCTGCGGTGAGCGATCAGGACTTTCCAGCACGTAGCGATAGACCAGACCGCTGGGACTGAACAGGGGCGCAAGGCTCGGAGTTACTCCCGTGGGCAGGGTGGCTTGCGCGAGCCTTTCAAACACGATTTGCCGCGCAAAGTAATCGTCCGTGCTCTCCTCGAAGGTCAGGATGAGATCAGAAAGACCATAGAGCGAGATGGAACGCATCACTGCCATGTGCGGAACGCCGTTCATCTCAAGTTCCAGAGGAAGCGTGACCAGCCGTTCGACTTCTTCGGCGGCATGGTCTGGCCACTGGGTGATGATTTCGACCTGCGGAGGCGAGAGGTCAGGATAAGCGTCCACGGGCATCCGCTGAAAAGAGATGATTCCTGCGACCGTGATGAACGCGGTCAGCATCAGTACCAGGAACCTTTGACGCAGTGCCGCTTGGACGATTCGATGGATCATTCGGTTTTGGTGGGCACTATCCTTATAGTTGTCATCTTCATTGTATTGTTTTCAAAGCATGCGCAATTTCGCTAGCGCTGCAGCGAGTTCGCAAACTGCAGGAACAAGCTGCCATTGCCGATGACCTGGTCGCCAGCTTTCAGCCCGCTGGTAATCTGCGTCTGTCCGTTCAGGCTTTCTCCGAGCGTAACTGCGCGCCTGCCAAATTGGTTCGAGCCTGCCGCCGCATAAACAAAAGGCTGGTTCTCGCTATCGCGCAGAACAGCGGCATCCGGGAGCGCAATGGCATTGGGAATCGTGCCCGCGTTTACGGTCGCAACCACGTACATATCTTTTTTCAGCTTCTCGCCAGGATTGTCGGTCTCGATGCGCGCCTGCAGCGTACGCGTGTTCGGATCGAGCGAAGCCGCGACGTAGGAAATCCGGCCGTGGAAGATTTCAGGATAGGTGTCCGTCTGAATTGTTACCGTGTCTCCAACCCGCACGTAGGGCAAGTCCTTCTGATAGATATTGACCAGCACCCAAACGCTGCCGGTATCTGAAATCATGAAACATTGGGTCGTTCCTGGCTGAATGAGCTGTCCCGCGGACACATCCTGCTCGACAACCTCGCCGCTAATCGGCGCTTTCACGGGAACTTCAAAAGAAGGCGGGCCTTTCACGAGTTCGTCGGGATCCGTAATTCCCATGACTTTCAATGCGGCTTGCGCTGATGCCAGGTCGCCGCTCGCCTGTATCTCGGCCGACTGCGCCTGCTCCAGGGTTTGTTCGGCAATCGCTTTGTGCTCATACAAATCACGGGCGCGCGCATTGGCTTTTTGTGCCAGGGCGTAGGCATCCTTGGCCTTCAAGTAATTCGTTCGGAGTTGCGAATAATCCGGACTCGCCACGTACAACATGGGCTGGCCCTTTTGGACCTTCTGTCCGGGCACGACCACCATCCTGCTGACCGGTCCACTCACCTGTGTGATAACGGGCGTCGTGCGAAAACTGTTGTAAGCCACAGCCCCCGTTAGCCGGAGGCTTCGAGCCAGCGTCGCGGGCTCAACTGTCAGCACCTGTACATGCGCCATCTGTTCTTGCGGGATGGTGAACAGTTCTGCATTGTCGGAATTCTTGGTGCTATTCGAATCCGCGGAGGCTTTCGACCCGGATCCTTGGCAGCCTGCAAACACCAGCATGATCGCTGACGCGGCAGCTAGTGCAGCTAACCACCGACAGCGATCCACGCGAACATTCATGGCAGTTTCCTCAGGGCAAGTTCCTCGTTCCTTCCGCTTCCTTCAATTGCTCCAGCGCCGTCATGTAAGAGGCCAACGCCTGGCGATAGGCCAGTTGCACAGACCGGTAGCTGCGCTCGGCATCCAGATAATCCAAAAGACTCGCGGCGCCGCGCTTGTAGGCATACTCACTAATGTCGCGCGAGTCCTGCGCCTGTTGGAGGTAGCCGGAAGTGTAAAGTTGCACCACTTCTTCGTTGCTCCGGACCGCCTCATAGGCATTGGCAACGTCGGAAAGAACAGTATCACTGAGCGATCGCTGCTGCTCTTGTGCCTGTGTGAGCGCGTGGCCGGTACGTGCGATCTCTCCCTGATTGCGGTTGAAGATCGGTAACTCAAAATTAGCGAAGATGGAAGCCGTGTTCTCCCCTGAAACGTGGGTGAAATCATAGGTGCCGTTGACATCGACCTTGGCGTTCGCTTTGGCCAGGAGGATTTGGCTCTGCGCAGCAGTGATCCCTAACTCAGCGGCGCGGAAGTCGGGTCGCTCCCGCAGCGCCCGCGCCTGCAAGTCCTCCAGGTTCCCTTTCAGCGGCTGAAAGTCCAGTTCTCCCACCACATCATAGTCGGCTGGCACCGCGTTATAGCCCAGGAACTCACGCAGGCCGACAAGTGCCTGCACCTTCGCGAGGCGGGCAGAAGAGACGTCGGTCTGAAATTGAAGAAGCTGGAGCTTGATCTTCAGATAATCGCCTTCACCAATGTATCCCGCTTTGAGTTGCGCTTCGCTGATATCAACCGTCTGCTGAAAATCTTTCAGATCCTCGAACGCAAACTGGAGGGTCGATTCCGCCAGCAAAACGCTGACGAACTGCTGGCCCACATTAAACGCCAGCGTGCGCTCGGCATCGGCAACCTGGGCACGCGTAACGGCCGTCTGATCCTGGGCAGCCTGCAACCGACGCTGCCGCTTGTGACCGCGTTCGAAAAGGTATCCGATCCCAATATCGAACTGCTGAGTTTCGTTCAGATTCTCCCCGGAAAAGTCTTGCGGACTGAAAAAGGGAACGAACTGTGAGTCCATCCCCAAAGTCGGATTGGGGCGCAGGTTCGCGGTGATCTCCTGGGCCTGATTCTGAAGAATCAGGGTTCTCGTGGCTTTCAGAGAATGGTTGTGCGCCAGCGCCAGATCAATGGCCTGATCAAGAGTGATCCGCGTCGTATTCTGCCCACTGCCTGTCCCCACCAGCAGGAAGAACATCACTGCCGGTGCTAACACCCGAGAGTATCTGGAGCGCATAAGAATTGAGATCAAAGTGCACTGACTGTGACGCAACAGATCTCGCAGGGATGCTCGAACCCGACGAGCACTACGCAAGCTCCGCCGTCCGTACCGTCCTCCTGTATCTAAGACTGCGACTCAGGGCGCGATGGATGTATTGTAATTCACAGCATTCACGATCGCGCCGTACATGGGATCCGCTACCGGGAGTGCCACAGTGTTCCCAGCGGCCACAATGCCCGCACGGTTGCTCACGTCGTGGACCAGCGCAAGAACGTCGGTTAGGAAACTACCCATTTCTAATGCCATGTGTGGAGACAAAGGAGGCCAATCTTTAAGGAGTTTCCACGCGAGCAATTCTGGGCAGGTTTTCTAACACCGCTGCCGTGGAGGGGTGCCGGGACGTGGGAACACCTCCTTCGGAGAGGTCGGCCAACGCGGACGCAGACGTGACACGGTCCAGAAACGGGCTTATGAGAAGTGAGGACCGGATTCCCGGCGTTTTGTCGGCAATCCAGAAATAATGGCGCGATCAGGATCTCCTGAAGTCAAGGACCTGTTATTGGACCCAATTGGTCCCAAGATGCCCCTCGGAGAGTCTCCGAGAGATTGAAATATGCAGTACATCCAGGAGACGCGAACCCGAGATGAGTACCGGAGCCATGGCCGATCAGATTCACCGCGGCGGAACCGGAGAAGTCCAGATACGGATCGCCTTCCGAATCCTAAACGTACACGCCTTGGCCCCGCACCGCCGACGGAAAGGCTCCGCGCAATGATCGCCGCAGTACCGCTGAGTTCAGCGACTTCTGCAAGGTAGTGGAGTCAGCCATGCTCCGATTATCTCGTTTAAATAAAACCCATGTCAATAAGGACGGGCGATCATCGCACATAAATGACGTTTATCGCTTTGACAGGATGGAGGCGATTTCTTTATACTTCATTTCGCCTGATCACTTGAGCAAGGTCGCGAATATCCCTTCAGGTGCGACGGAACTCTCTTCCTGCAGGCGAAGACAGTAGCCGAAAAGACTCGCAATTTATCGTACTTTACTTACTATGGAGTGATATTCCCAATCCTTGGGTACGACTCGACGGAAACCGTAAGGAGCGAGAAATTGTTAAATTCCAATGTTGGATGTGTTGGTTCATCACGCAAGCTTGCCAGCGGCCGGTTGACGGGCGCACTTGTTTCTGGGTTTCGGAAAGAAATGTTCCAGCACAAAGCGATGGTGCCCATCGCTCGAGCGTTCTCATGAAAAATCACGTCGAGGGAGGTGATCCGAACTTCATGACCTCATTAGCGCGTGGATTGGCTGTGATTTGCGCTTTTTCCGACCGTCGGTGTAACCTCACGATCCCGCAGATCAGCGAACGGACCGGGTTTTCCCGTGCGGCAGTACGCAGGTGTCTGTACACTCTGGCAAAATTGGGATATGTCTCACCGGGCCCTCGCAGCTTTGAGCTGGAACCTAAACTTCTCGAGCTCGGTCATGCCTATCTCTCGTCGACCCCTCTCGCTAACGCGGCCCAACCCATCCTTGATCGTCTGTGCGAGTCCGTCCGCGAAACGTGCTCTCTCTCGATACTGGATGGCGATGACATTCTGTATGTGGTACGGTCATCAACAACGGCGCGCCTTTTGTCCATAGATCTTGGCGTAGGAAGCCGGTTGCCCGCATATTGCACCTCGTTGGGACGGGTTCTTTTAGCCTATCAGTCGCCGGAGGAGTCGCGAGAATACTTTGCCCGGGCGAGATTCTCTGCTCGTACCAAGCGGACCATTGTTTCCCCGGCGAAACTCAAGGGAGAACTCGCTGACGTACGCAAGAAGGGGTATGCAATCGTTGATCAGGAGCTAGAGATGGGACTGCGCTCCATCGCCGTACCCGTCTTTGGCAAGTCAGGGGCAGCAGTTGCCGCGATGAACGTGGGAACGCAAGCCGCGCGAGTGTCGATTGGAGAGCTAAAGGAAAGGATTTATCCCCAGCTGAAGGCGGCAGCAGCCCGCCTTTCGGGGCTGCTTCCTTGATTCTTCGGGCTACAGTCGTAGACCCGCCCGGTGTCGCAGGCTCTCCTAGCGATCGAGCAGGCTGGACGGACACCCGACATTTCAGACTCGCTCGAGGACGACCGCCATACCTTGGTCTACCCCCACGCACAGGGCGGCCAGCGCGAAGCGCGCTTTGGTGCGCCGAAGCTGGTGACCTGCAGCCAAAACCAACGCGCGCCGCTAATGCCCCAGAGGGTGCCCGAGCGCGATTGGACCGCCGTTTAGAATCGCTAATTTAGCCACCTGCCTGCATATCAACCTGCACCAAATGTGAGGAAGAACCGCTTTCGCTGCCCAAGTACTCGCGGTCACCCGGTCGTTCGGTTTGCCGGATGACAGCGAAAAGGTGAATCCTTACAAGTAATTTGGGATGGAACGTCGTTACCAAAAAGTCGCGAGACGGCCTTTCCAAGGCCTGGTCGGCTAAAGCTAAACGAAGCGGCTGCGGGTCTTCGGAGGGGTGAGCTTGCACCAAATGTGAGGAAGAACCCTGATTTGGTAGAGCAAAATCGCTTTCCGCCGAAAACCTGTGCATGCTTTTTGGTGGGCGATAATCGCACGCATGACGCGAATAACGGTTGGATCACACGCAGCAGTGATTCCAATCACAGACAGAAACATAAGGATTGGGGGATCTTGTTTGGGTCAAAAAGGAAGTCCCGAGGTGGCATGATATGGACTCCGAACGAGTTTGGATTGTAACCTTCCTCGCCTCCGTGATTCTGGCCGGTTCGATTTCTGCATTTGGTCAAAAAATTACTGGTGACATATCTGGTAGCGTCGCCGATTCTTCCGGCGCGCTCATACCAAATGCCTCAGTTTCTGCCGTAAATATCAATACCAATTTCACTCGTAATGTGACCACCTCCGGCTCTGGTTTGTATCAAATTCCGGACCTTGCCGTAGGCACCTACAAGGTGACGGCGTCGAGGGCGGGATTCACGACTCAAGTGCGGCAAGTAGCAGTATCTGCTAATGCTGTTAGCGGTGCTGACTTTGTCCTCCAAGTGGGACAAAGCTCACAAGTCGTCGACGTCTCAGGTGAGGCGCCACTGATCGATCTATCCAGCAACGATAACAATTATGTGGAGAATTCGCTCATCGATGCGCTTCCGGTAAACGGCCGGGATTTCAACTCCTTGGTGGCGTTGACTCCCGGTGTGCAGAGAAATCCAGGCGGAGGATTTCTTGCCGTGAGTGCCAATGGCGCTCGTACCACATCCAATAACTACATGATCGACGGTCTTTACAACAACGATCGCTATTACGGCGATTCAGCAATAAATCAGTCAGGCCTTCTTGGCATTCCAGCTACCCTCTTCCCCCCGGAGGCGACTGCGGAATTAGGGATTCAGGGAACTCCATCTGCGGAATTCGGCGTGAAAGGCGGTAGTGCCATCTCACTAGTAATGAAAAGCGGCACAAACAACTGGCATGGGACTGCGGAGTGGTTCCGCCACACGGCGTTTGGGGATGCAGCTAATTACTTTTCAAATGGCAACGGGTGTTCCACTGACTGCGTAACTCCGATACACAACAATCAATTTGGTGGAACAATCGGCGGGCCAATTGTGAAGGATAGGCTTTTCTTCTTTCTTTACTACGAGGGACAACGCAACGATTCGGTTGCACCCAGCGTAGGCTTCGTGCCGACTCCGGCGCAAATCTCCGCTGCCACTGCGAGAATCACGGCAGCGGACTTGTCGCCCACAACCGCAGGCGAGAACCTGCTCGCATTCTTTCCCGCTTCCACGACGGGCACCCTCACTGTCAACACACCAGCATTGGCAAACTCAGACAATTTCGGATTTAAGATTGATTATAACGTAAGCAAGAATCACACAATCAGCGGCCGATATATATTTGGCAATAGTCTGCAAGAGGCGCTTCCTTTAACTTTTGCCCCGGTTGCTCCGCTCAACAATCCAACTATTTTTGATTCAACTGCTCCTGCCCGGGCACAACTGCTGGGTCTCAGTTGGATTTGGTTGATTAGTCCTAACAAAACCATGGAAAGCCGCTTTGGAGTGACTCGTTTTTCCGAGGTCCTCGGGGTCAACAACAAAATCAATCCGGAAAGTCTGGGCATCGATACAGGGCCGCTTCTGCCTTCGAACTATGGAGTTCCCTATGCAGTAATGTCAGCTTTTTCTACGATCGGAGGCGTCGCGGGCTATCCGTTGCCGACTCAGCCGGATGAAACGTATGACTGGTCCGAGCATTTGACTTGGACTTCGGGTAACCACGGTATCAGGATCGGCGGCAATTTCCAGCATGCTTATAGCAGTGTCGCACCAGTCGCCCAGCGTACGTCCTTATTTTTTGACGGGACCAATTTTGGAGGGAATCCTGTAGATGAGTTGGTCCAGTTACTACTGGCGCGCCCGGATGGTGCCACTCGATTTTTCGGTAACCCAGATCGTCTGATATCCCAGAACTCAATTGGCTTATATTACGAGGATAATTGGAAAATCCGGCCTCGGCTTACGATTACTTATGGACTTCGTTACGACCTTTTTGGAAGTATCGGAGAACAGAGTGATCTAGCCTCTACGTTTTTTCCAAATCAGGGTTTGGTGCAGGTCGGGCATGGCATCGGCAGTCTCTGGAAATTGGATAAGAAGGACCTGGGTCCTCGTCTAGGTTTCGCATGGGACGCCCTCGGCAAGGGCAGATTAGCAGTGCGGGGTGGATATGCACTTACCTACGACGTCCCCAATATGGCTACATTTGCGTCCCCATATAGCTTTGCCCGCTCGACCGTGGGAACGTTCACGCAGCCGGATCTGGGTATTTTCCAGGCGACGCTGAGCGCGAACGCTGCCAACCCACCCGAGTTCGGGAGTTGCTCCAATCCAAATACTGGGGTTGTGGGGGACTACATTTGCATTCCCAACGGCCCAATTTTCGGAAGTAGCCCAACGGGCGCCCCACCCTTCAATGCTTTCTCAGTGGTGTCTCCGTTTAAAACACCGAGGAGCAATATATTTAATCTGAGCATCCAGGACGAGCTCTTCAAGAACAATACGGTCACAGTGGCCTACGTTGGCACCCGCGGAGAGGATTTGGTGATCTTCAGAGATCTGAACGCCAGTCCTGTGGGCTGCAATTTGACGAATGACTGTGTCCGCCCGTTCGCAGCAGCTTTCCCAAATCTGCAACACATCATCCAAGCAACGAACTTGGGCAATTCCAAGTACGACGGCCTGCAAGTTTCGTATCGGCAGCGGAATTGGCACGGAATCAACACTCAGTCCAATTTCACTTGGAGCAAGTGCTTTGACGATTCTTCGGTTAATCGGGGAGGGTCAGGAGAAACGCCGCAACTCAACAACCCGCTCAACATTCAAGGCAATTACGGTTTGTGCGACGAGGACGTGCGTTTGAATTTTAACGTCGGTGGAACCTACAATTTTCCGAGCGTGAAACGCCTCGGCCGTGTAGGCGACGGCTGGCAACTCAATTCGCTCTACACGGCAATAAGCGGTCGGCCTTTCAGCGTATTTATCGGAAGTCCCGATCCTTCAGGCCAGGGCCTCGTCGGAGGAGGATCGATCCGCGCCGACTGGGATGGAACACCTGTGCATTACAACACGCGCAATCCAAATGACTACGTCGTTGAAACTTACACTGCGCCGGGTCAAGCAGACCCATGCGGTAACACTGACGGTGGCCTAGGAGGGCTGCCGCTCTCACCGTTCTACATACCTTGCACGGGCACTGTGGGCAGTTCCAGGCGTAACCAGCTAATCGGGCCGGGATTGAGCCAGTGGGATGCCAGCCTGGTCAAGGATGCCAAAATCACCGAGCGGATCAGGGCGGAATTCCGCTGGGAGGTTTTCAATTTGCTGAATCGGGCCAATTTTGCGAACTCCACCTTTATCGGCGTAGGCAACAATGTCGCTTCGCCGTCCAGTTTTGGCCATATCACCTCAACACCGGATGTCAGTGCTGGGAATCCTGTTATCGGCCAAGGCGGTCCGCGGAACATGGATTTCGTGTTGAAATTTATCTTTTAGCAGAAGGTCGAGTTCTGCAAGAGTTATAAGTTATTTTGAGGTCGATCCAGCGGCAGAGATTGCTTGCCTGGCTCCACAGCGCAGTCCACTCTGCAAGGAGCATACCCAACCATCCCTTAGAGGGAGGAAATCATCGAATCCACTCGAATTCAGAAGAGTCCCCTGTGGTAGATTTCTGTTGATGCGGACTTTCCGAAAATTCTGGATATTGTTAGTTTTTTTCCATTCATATCGAGTCATCGCTGGTGTGCCGCCAAACATAATTTTGATCACCTTGGACACAACCCGCGCGGACAGAATGGGATTTCTTGGCTCGAAACGTGGGTTGACGCCGAATCTTGACGCATTGGCCAGGCAGTCAGTCGTCTTCACACATGCGTTTGCGCAGGCGCCGCTAACGACAGCTTCGCACGCAACGATACTAACGGGGACTTACCCGGTGTTCCATCGTGTGAACGATTTCGGTATGCCGTTGCCGGCGAAAATCCCGGATATTGCTGAACTCTTCCACGAGCATGGTTACAAAACAGCTGCCTTCGTGAGCTCGATTGTGCTTGATCCGAAAGCAGGGCTCGCTCCAGGATTCGATCGAGGGTTTGAGCACTATGATGCTGGATTTGGAGTAAGGCGAGCGGGTGAGTCTCGTTACGAACAAATCGAGCGTCGGGCCGAGAAAACGGTATCGCGAGCAACAGCATGGATCAGAGCAAATACCAAAGGCCCTTTTTTTTTATGGATGCATTTGTACGATCCGCATGATCCGTATGAGCCCCCAGAGCCATATGCAACTAAGTACGCTAAAGAACCCTACGATGGCGAAATCGCATATGTCGACCATGAACTCGGCGAACTGTTCTACACGCTTCGGGCCTCAGGGCTGATGAACACCACAGTGATCGCCGTTCTGGCTGACCATGGCGAGTCACTGGGGCAGCATGGCGAAAAAACGCATGGAGTCTTTCTTTATGACGAAACAGTGCACGTTCCGTTCGTTCTCAAGTTTGCTCTGAGTACGCGTGCAGGGAAACGAATCGGGACGCGGGTGCAACTGGTCGATGTGGCCCCGACACTTCTGGATGTCGCGAGCCTGCCGATTCCAGAAATGATGCAAGGCCATTCTCTACTGACAATCATTCAAAGGGGCGCTGGACCGGATGAAGGTGCGTACTCCCAGACCGACTATCCGCAGCGGGCTTTCGGGTGGAGTCCGCTGGCTGCGTATCGAGAAAACGAGTACACGTTCGTAGATGCACCGAAGCGTGAACTCTACGACAGAACGAAAGATCCGCAAGAAAGCAAGAACATTGCTGATAGCTCGCCAGCGGTGTGCGATACGCTCGCCTTCCAATTAGCACAGATCCGCAAAAAAGTGAGCAGCGAAAAGGTTGGCGACCAACCAGGCTCTTCCCCGACCAACGCCGAGACGTTAGCTGCGTTGGGATACTTGAGTGGCTCAGGGGCGTCCTCAGCCGCACGAGAAGGCAAAGAAGTTGATCCGAAAGACAAAATTGCAATCGCGAACGACGTGCACGATGCGATTTTGCTCACCGAGGATGGTCAAACGGAGCGGGCCATACCGCTGCTCGAGCGCGTAATCGGGCAGCAGCCTGAAATGTATGCGGCCCAGTTGGAGCTGGGATCGGCACTTTCAAAAGAGAAAAATTACCGTGAAGCTGTCCCTGTTCTCAGAAAGGCGACGGAATTGCTTCCGGGCTCAGCCATGGCACATTACGAATTGGGATTTGCACTGTTCGGAAATGGCGATGGGAAAGACGCTGCGAGTGAGTTGGAGAAAACAGTACAACTCTCGCCAAACTGGACCGATGCACAGTTCTCCTTGGCTTCTATTTATGCTCGTACGGATCGCATCGATGATGCGCTCAGGAGGCTCGAGATTGCGTTGAGACTCGATCCGCAACACTATCGCGCCAACTTGCTGCGAGGCCGCATTCTGACGCTTACAGGGCATCCAGAAGAAGGCTTGGCCAATTTGGAAACAGCGGTTTCAACAGAAGCGAACTCGGCTGAAGCGCATGCATTTCTGGCAGACGCCTACGAGAAGCTAGGTCGCGATGCAGATGCTGAACGGGAAAGGATGAAAGCTCAGACGATTCGCAGCCGACCAGTGTCGAAATAGCCCGGTCCAAGGGGTCTTCGGCACTACTGCGGCTTGTAGCCGGCGGACAATGCTGCACCATAGTGCTCCGCCACCAGTGCCGCGACGCGAGCCACTGCATCGTGTAGCGTTTCTGTGTCGCCCCGATGATGGCCTGTGAAGACGACTAAGACGATCGGTTCCCCATTTACCCACAGGACGCCAGCGTCATTGGCGATGAAGGGTTGTCCATCGCCGGTCTTATGCGCGATTCGCACATTTTCGAGATAGCGCGGGAATCGATCATTGACCTGCTGCTTTTCCATGGTGCCTAGGATGAGGTCGCTGGCGCTCTTGGAAACGAGTTTTCCCGTAGCCATCATTCCTAATAGCCGTCCGATTTCACTGGTGGTACTGTGGCCGAAGTAAATGCCGGCGTCATAAATCGTGTGACCGAAAGCCTCCTTCACCTGTTGAGCGCTGTATCTGCCGAATGGGAAATTAACGGTCTGGTCGCCGCTGGCATGCCGGTACGCGGGATCCAGTGTTCCGAGCCAGGTGCGGTCCCAATCCAAGTCCGAGAATTCAATTGAGGTGTTCGCCAGCCCCAAGCTATGTGCGTAAGCGGTAACGTTCTCACGCCCAACCTTGTCGGCCAGCGCGTCAGTGGCTTCGTTGTCGCTGATGATGATCATCAGCGTGAGTAGATCCTTTACGGTAGGAGTCAAACCCGGATCCAGTGAATAGAGGACGCCCGACGGCAGTCTTTCATTTGCCGCGGTAAGCGGAATGCGATCGGATAGGGAAAGTTTGCCGGCTTCCACCTCGTGCATGAGTTCGGCGGCGATGGCCAGCTTGATCACGCTGAAGGTTTCAAATACCTTGTCGGAATCGAGGGCGATTTCATCCCCGGTCGCAAGATTCTTCATATAGACCGACATGTCCCCGGGAAACCCCCTACGGATCTGCTCCAGTGCGCCTTTCAAAGCGGAGATGGGTTTATTGTTTGCGCCGCCAAGCTGAGAGTTTAGTCGGTCCAGTAACTGTGCGTTTTCCGTTAGCGCCCGCTGCAGGAGCTGAGCTTGTTGCCGAGCCGTGGCCCAATCCTGCTTCTCAACAGCTTCGGTTAGTCCGGGTAATTCCAGATGCGCGTAGGTATAGCGCGCTCCGTACAGCATGTGCTTGAACCACGGCCTGCCGGGGATACCCTCGGGATTCAGCCAGTTCCGTTCTACCTGCATCATGCCCTGATTGAGGGCGTCAGTTTGCGCGGCGGAAAAAGTGCCGGCCGCGACTGCCTGTGCGAGCGATTGATTAAGGCGGGTGCCAGCGGCGGCAAACCGATCGATGCCGTCGAGCATTGGATTGAGATCGAGCTGACCGAGATCTTTGTCCTTGGCCAAATCGTGAACGAAGTCGCGGATGTTATTGGCGTAATTAGCGAAGTCGAAGGGCAGAAGATCAGCATTGGCGAGTCTGAGAGCGAGCACGCCCCACAATTGCGACATGAGAACGTGGTAGCGATAGCCAGGATCGCCAAAATGATTCATCCAGTAAAAATCGTCGTACATTGAATGGTAAACGCCGTAGGGTCCTTCGAAGGTGATGTCGAAAACCGGCAGTCCAACAAAGTTCAGAAAGACCGTATGGTCGGAGCCGCTGCCGATACGAGTGTTTGTGAGCGTGTAGTCGGTCACTTCCCGGGTTTCGTTCGCTTCAGCCTTTTGGCGGATCGCGGATTGCTTCCAGGCCTCGTAAAGCGATTTGCCCGAGGGATCTTGCAACGAGCGGCTAGTTTCGACCAGCATCGGCGCCAGCGAGGCTACTGCGCTGCCCCGGAAATCAGGCCCGGACGTGGAAGAGTCTACATTGATATAAGCGACCGCTTTCTTGCGTAGTTCATCGGCGAACTGCTCTCCCCATTCGGTTGAACCCGTGAGGCCCACTTCTTCGCCATCCCAGCTGCAAACCACGAGGGTGCGCCGGGGTCGAATGCCGTTCTTGAGCAGTTGTCCGAAAGCGCGGGTCATCTCCATCATGGACGCGGTTCCACTGCTCGGATCGACACCGCCGTAGACCCAGGCGTCTCGGTGATTCCCCAGAACCACCCATTCATCGGGGGATTCCGCTCCGCGTATCCGCGCCTCAACGACGTAATAGGGCTTGATCGAGTTGTCCATGCGGATTTTCAAGTGCACGCGCGCTTGCTCGCCGCCCAGGTGATACTCGATCGGCAAACCGCCCTGCCAATCCAGAGGCGCAAGAGGGCCACCCAGGTTCTCCAGTAGCGGCTTGGCGTCTTTCCAGGAGAGCGGCAGAGCCATGATCTTGGGCACCGACAAGGCTTGACTTAGAGGAATTCGCTTCGCCCCGGGAACGCTGGCCCAGCCCGGAGTGAGTGGATCGCCGGGAACCATGAAGTCGTAAGTGATCGCTCCGCGCTGAATGTGGCTCTCCGGGCCCCATGGTCCGTCGGGGAACACTTTGCCTTTCTTGAATCCGTCTTCGGCGGGATCGCTGTAGATCAGAATCGCCGCGGCGCCCTCGCGCTGAGCTGTAAGAGCCTTAAATCCGCGGTAACTGTAGGGATTCGAGTAGCGTACCAAAACGATCTTGCCCTTGACGTCGACACCGTTCTTACGCAGAAGTTCGTAATCTTCGGGATTGCCGCTGTGGGCATAGACCACGGGAGCGGTCACGTCGCCCGAGATCGACATTCCGCTCCAGGCGGAACTGACACGTGGATTCTTCGTGTCGGGATCCGCGTCATAGCCTTCTTCGCGCAGGCTAGCCCGATACACTACTGGCGCGATCATCTCGAGCGACGCACTCTTCGGCTCGGTCGCGTAAACGTCGTAGCGGTGGATGACGACGTCCTCCATCCCCTGCTTGCGCCACTCCTCCGCGACGTATCGAGCTAGGTCGTTGTTGCGCTTCGATCCCGCAAGATGCGGCTCGGCGGTGAAGATGCGGTGCTGGCGCCGCGCTTCGGCTGGCGAGGGAATCGCCTTGAATTCCTCCTCTACTTTGATCTGGTGCGCTGCCGAAGATGGAGTGAAACCTAAGATACTGTCCTGCGAAAAAGTGGGAGTGACACTGGCGAGAAGCAGAACGGAAAGCAGAAGCAAGAAGTACCTGCGAGTCATAGAGTGGCCTTCCGGCCAAATTTAGCGCTTCATTGCGAAAGAGTCAACCGATAAACAATATATCGTTCCGATTATCGCCCACTAGAGAGTTCTCTTGTCGTGAGCAAGTGCCGCAGCACTGCTACGGTTCGCATCAGTGGCACAATTACCCGCATGGATTCAGACTCAAAACCACAATTCAGAAATTAAAGCGACTCCTGCGGGAATTCAGGGATGAGCGCGATTGGCAAAAATTCCACGACCCCAAGAACCCGCTGAAGCGACTTCCGTCGAGGCTTCGGAATTGCTCGAGCTTTTCCCGTGGAAGAATCCGGCGGATGTTTTCGGCGTCCATATACCTTCAAAGGGCTTGATGGATCAAGATCCTTCTTCGATCTTTCGAAGCACAATTCGCCATTATTGCCTGGCCAATCGTGCCTGATGCAACGCATCCGGTGAAACGGCGTCCGCTCCAAAGTCTGGGGGCGATCGTCGACAATCCAGAAGTAACGACGCGATCAGGATCTCCTGAAGTCAGGGACCCTTATTGGACTCAAATGGTCCCAGATTGACCCTCGGAGAAATTGAGATCTGCAGTACGTCCAGGAAACGCGGCTCCGAGATCTCTACCGGGCCATACATTTGTTCGCCGCCGGATCTAGCCTCGCTTCTTAGCTGCCCGGACTCTTGCCCAGCGTGCCCTCTGCGCGGCTGCAATTCTCTTGCGTCCTGCAGCCGAAATCGTTCTCTTCTTCCGGCTGGACTTTCTGCCGCGCAGGTAGACTTTCCCGAACGCTGTGAGGGCAGCAGTCACGCGGTGCAGTTCATCCTCAAGTCGCGTGCGTTCCTTCTGGAGTTCGCTGACCACAGACTGCATCAGGCTTATTGGCATCCTGGGAGTTTATCACCCGCATTTTGGACACCAAGGCGGTTCCTGCGGGAGCTCTGCTCGCTTTCGGTAACTGAGCAATCTAGGTGCGGGGCCGGGGTCAATGAGTGTAATCGCCTGGTTTCGTCAACAATGAATCTCCTCCTCCGGTAAGCCCAGTATGAACAGGTACATAACTTCCGAGTGCGCCGTCGCTCGGGAGTACGCAATGTGCCAGGAATGGCAATAGCAGGAACGTTTGACTTTCGACACCACGAATGAAATCATTATTTTCATCGAGCGGATCGCAAGTTTTGCCGGAGATCATTCGCACCCTTCTTGCGCACTTATTCATCTTTACATCATGAGAAGTTGCCTTGTTCGCATTCGGAACTCTTGAGAGGGGGGCCGCTCATGACACCCGCGGTAGCGGCCAAGAAACGTCGCAAATTCGATCCCAAGACATTCCTTTCGACCATCGAAGGTGGGAGGATAATCGCAGTTTTTTCCAAAAAGCAGGCGATCTTTGTTCAGGGCGACTCGGCCGATTCTGTTTTTTATATACAGGCAGGCAAGGTAAGACTCACCGTCTTGTCGACGTGCGGGAAGGAAGCCACCATAGGCATTCTGAACGAGGGCGATTTCCTCGGAGAAGGTTGCCTTACAGGACAGCCCCTCCGCATGTGCTCCGCAACTGCAATGCCCGATTGCTCCGTGATGCGCATCGATAAGAAGTCCATGATGGAAGTGCTTCACCGGGAACATGCGTTTTCCGATATGTTCGTGACATATTTGCTGACCCGGAACATCCGGTACGAAGAGGATTTGGTTGACCAGCTTTTCAATTCCAGCGAGAAGCGACTTGCCCGCGTTCTTCTCCTGCTGGCTCACTTCGGCAAGGACGGAAAGCACGAAGTTGCGATTCCCAACATCAGTCAGGAAACTCTAGCAGAGATGGTGGGCACAACTCGCTCGCGGGTTAACTTTTTCATGAACAGGTTCAGGAAGTTGGGCCTCGTTGACTATGACGAGAGCAGGTTCCAAGTTCACAGTTCACTTCTAAACGTCGTTCTTCACGACTAGCTTTCGTCGCGGCACACCTGAAGCGCACACCTGGGATCAGGTCCCTGCCGTGATTGTTGTCTTAAGATCGCGATAACGCTCATTGAGCGGGTTCTGAGTGCTTGCGACCGGTTTCATCAACCATCTCAGGGATGGCTAGCAGGCTGTCCGCGTGTGCATTTTTGAACAACTCTCCTCTCTTCCATTGCCATAAACTACTGCTGCCAATTTGTTCGCGCGTCGCCCCCGCGCCGCCCCAGAGGAGAACCTAATGGCAAACATCGGGGTTTATCGCGCAGTGGGGAGCCCTGCCCAGGATACTGGGCGATATCAGCACTCCGCGTGTACCCATACCGAGATTTTTGTTAAGGGAAACATCCTCACACTTTGCAGCAATCGCAGTTGTCCCAACAAGGGTGCCAATTGGGTTCTGCAAGAGATCACGGCGACTGTCGCACTTTGAGCATGAACAATCGGCCTTTTCCCGTGGCGTCCTAACCCTGGAGTTGCCCACTAGCCTGTTCAATATTGGTCATTTCACAAGCCAGTCCACCTTGGAGCCTCACCGCGTGCTCAATAAAACTTGCTGCATATGTACTGGCGGAGTGGTAGGCTCTGGGCAGTCTATTACACATCTCTCCGCCGCGCCCCTTGGGTGACGGTCTCTTGTGCAACCGATGAACGGGAACGTTCGCGCCAGGAGGCCGGTATGCCGGACCGTCTCGCTGAACAATTTAGGCAACTCTGCGAACAAGCAGCAAAAGAGACTGACCCCAAAAAACTGCTAGAACTGACGCAGGCGATCAATCGGATATTTGACGAACGCGAGAAAGCCAGAGACCTGGCCATGCGTGCTCTAGGGTCCTGACCATGCCGGTAATCCTGTCCAATCTTCCGTGGTGGGGATGGCTGCTCTGTTCTCTCGCAATCTGGACAGCCTGTCTCAATAGCAGCGATGAAAAGGCGTTTCGATTATGAAAGGCGTTGAGGTTGTTGAAGTTCCCGCCCGGCCTGTCATGCATATTCCCTTCAAGGGAGCGCTGCCCATCAATGGCTGGGGACTGAGGTATGTCTCTGGCATTGACGACGAGAGAGTCAAACCTGGCGACTGGATGACCCGATGGGACTCTACGGCGAATGGTTCTACGTTCGAGTTCGGCGCGGATTTGACCTACGTGTTTTGGGGTGAAGCATACGCTCGCGATGTATCCGAAGCGCTGCGAACAAGCGCGGATATAACGACCGAAGTAGTAAAGATAGGTCGCTGAAAAGAAAGTCGCGCCTCGAAAGACGCGGATAAGGTCCGGCTCGCTGGCCTCTGATTTATTCTGCCCAAATTCCACTGGGTCTCTCAAGTGGATAATTCCGATTGCCAATCTTGGCGGCGTCTCAAGACCGTTGTTGTTGTAACATCCCAATTACACTCACAACCCTGCCCCGGTGGGGTTCTGAGTGTAAACGCCTGGTTACAACAGTGACGAGCTTTTTCTTTTGGAGCGCCCCGCCGGGACCATCCGGATGCATTGGATATTCGAGGCCTTTACTGCAACGCGGCATCCGTTTCGACAAACGGAACATTACAGTGTCCGTCGGATTACCAGCTTACCTTTGACTTGGCGGTACGTCTTATCTTTGAACGAGGATGCCATGAACCGGTCCCGCCTCCTGCGCATTGCTTGTATCACGCTCAGTTTCACCATCAGTTTTGCTGTCGCAGCCGCATCCTTTCGTGGGGCTGCTCCCTCAGCATAGCGCGTTGGCTCTATACCTAGGTATAGACCACATACTAGCGTCGTCCGCAGTAAGGACAAATGGATCCAAACAAAATTGTGAAAGGGGCTTATATGCAGAAAAAGTGTGCTTTTGTCTTATCTCTACTAGTCGTTGCCTTGACTCTTCCTTGTCAAGCTAAACCAGCAAGCGAGCAGGAGAAAAACAAGGCCGTGGCGCGCGCGTTCTTTGTGGAAGTGCTCGGCGACCACGGAGATCTCGAAAGGTATGCCGACTTCCATACCGCCGACTATGTGGGCCATGGCACTAGCGGCGATTTCAATGTGGAGGAAGATCTGGCGTCGGCGCGGGAAATGCGCAAAGCGGTGCCCGACATGCAGAATGCGGTCAACCACCTGCTGGCCGAGGGAGATCTGGTCTTGGTGCATTGGACGCTGTCGGGCACGAACACTCAGGCGGGATGGGGACTTCCTGGGACCGGCAAACCGATCAAGATTTCAGGGATGACCCTGTTCCGCTTCAAGGCAGGGAAGATTTCTGAGGAGTGGAATGGGTTCAGCATACTGGGGGTGCTAAGGGAGGCAGGCCTGTACCCTCCGAAACCATGTACCACGCCAGTTGTTGACGAATCCCCATAGCACGCATTCACCTTGGCCGATGGGCGAACAAAGAGCGCAAGCTTGTGCAAACGCCTGTTCTCGACAGTCATCCAAAATGGTAGGATCGTACGGGCAATTCCGGAAACCATGCAAATCTTCAAAGACGTCCCCCTACTGCAGTGCCTCCTCAAGGGCACAAGGTTCGGTCTGGTCAGGTGGAAGCCCACCGCGAAGGACGAAAGGTTCACGGCGGCGCTGAAAGGCGGGTACGTTGCCACCGTCTGGGAAAACAACGTGAGGCAATATTTCAAACTGGAGCAGAGTGGGGAGCAGACTCAGATATTGGTAACCAGCGCCGACAGCGATTTCGTTGAGGCGCTCTACTCAGAGGCTAGGAGAAAGGCCTTTAACGTGGACAAAGCCATCGCTGACATCATTCGGAGCGGCTCCTAGCTGTTGCAAAATCCCATTTACACTCACAACCCCGCCCCTGTGGGGGTCCTGAGTGTAATCGCCTGGGTTTCATCAACTGATTTCATCAACTGACTTGACGGTACTCTAAAGGTTCGAAGTGTGGGGATTGAACGCTGAGTTCAGCCAACGCCTCGTCTATGGTATCTTTACCGAAACCGTCCACTAAGCAGCCCTACAATGGAGCCCTTCAGTGGGGGTGTCAATATGGCTCATTTTCTCCGCAAGCTCTGGTCGCAGGAGGAAGGCCAAGACATTGCCGAGTACGCAGTGATGTTAGCCGTGATTCTGGTAGTGGTCATCGGTGCCATTCGTTTGATCGGAGGCAACGCCAACAACGTATTTTCCGCCGCTGCAAGCGATTTGAGTCAGTAGCAATTCACGGGAATGTCTATTGCGACTTCGGTGGTTGTCGGTAGACCGCAGAAGCGCTCACTCCGCAGGGGCGAATTGTGGCAATATTTGCTCATCAAGAGGTGATCCTCCATGTTCTCTGTTCGCGTAATTCTCTGGACGGTAGCCATGGCATATACCGGATTCCTTCTGACCGGCCAGGGGCTGCGAACTTTCAACAGTCTTTCAATCACAGAAGCATTCCTCGGAGCTTTAACAGGATTTTTCCTTGCCATCATGTTCACTCTCCGAGAGAGGCGGCGACAAAGACCTGCTTTTGTTGCACATTCCATTGCACAAATCTTCCCGAACTGGGGCGTACCCCGCGAACACCGCGGCTCACGTCCGAAGCTAAAGCGTTGATCCAAACAAGCAGGCTGAGTCCGGGCTGATCGTCCCAAATCAGTCCGCGTGGAATGACCTGATTAGCCGCAAGATCGCTCGGAACAAGTAAGCCCGTCCACTCACAAAGTCTGGCTGTGATCTCCGTCACAGCGCTCCGGCACGAAATGAGATGTGATCTCGGGAATCGACTCGCTGGGAAGTGCTCCATGTCGGACCGTCTCGCAGACTTAAATGCGCGCCTTGAGCAACTCTTGAAGCAGACGGTGAAGGAAACCGATCCGGCGAAGTATGACGAACTCAGCGCTGAAATCCGGAGAGTTCTCGATGAACGGGAACGTATTGCAGGCCAGCCATCCTTCCCCGAGAGAACAGGCCGGTAAACGCTTTAGCCGCGCGGTGTGGATAGCTGACGATAAATCGCGATTACGCTCATTGACGCTGTTGCCCGTAACCAGACCCGGATGAGCACCTAGGTAATCTTCTGTTAGTGACACTCCCGCCACATAATGGTGCCTGATTAGGGTTAACCTCCCCAAGCCCGTCGAGGCCTGTCCCGCGCGAGGGAAGCTGGATGACGACTACAGGAGTGACGCCGGCATTTTCACAAGGAACTGCGTCCAAGCGTAGTGTCCCTCGCTACAAGCTAACGGTACCTTTGGCTCTCACCGTATTGCGCTCGGGCATCCCCAACAATATCCCTGGATACACGCTCGAGATGGGTGAGGGCGGAATGGGAGTTGTCCCAGCATCACAACTCCTCGTCGGTGAGTCTGTCCGAATCGAGTTTCTTGTCCCGCACATGAGCTCGCCGGTGCGGGCGACGGCAGTCGTGCGCCATCAGCGTGACCGGTGCTTTGGCCTCCAGTTCCTCCATTTGCCCGCCGAACAGCAATCGATAGTCCGTTACTGGACGCGATGCGAAGGCGAACTTTTATTGGCTGCACCGGCAGGCGCCACCTTGGGAGAGGCGGTAGCCAAACCCAAGTTGCCCCCGGACTTCGAAAACCCCGACAACTCAACACCCAAGTTCGGCATCCGGCGCATCGTTGCGTTCGCCATTTCCATGACGGTGATCGCGGCCGGGCTGGGATGGTGGCACTGGCAGCAAGGATGGGCGGAGTTGGAAGCGCAGCTTCCGGCAAAAGAAACCGTGGTGGTGCAACCACAGTTGGCGGTACCCCCCGACGCAATGGGGCGACGGATCATCTACCAGGTCATGCCCGAATATCCGGAGTTTGCACGACAGGCGGGAGTGCAAGGTACAGTGGTGCTGGATACCGTCGTAAGTACGGAAGGCGCGGTGACCCAAATGAAGTTTGTCAGCGGGCCCGAGGCGCTGTCGCAAGCAGCCATGGACGCAGTGCGGTGGTGGCGCTATGAACCTTATCTTGTGAATGGTCAACCGACGACAGTTGAGACCACCGTGGCTCTGGACTTCCGGCTGGCGAACTAAACGGCCTCCCCTGTTTCTGTCCGAAGGATACAGGCTGCCTCATTGCTGTTGCAAAAGCGTTAAGGAAAAGGTGGCTATTTCAGTATGCCCGAGAGCGATGTCAGCTCTGCCAGTGCCTCGGATGCGGGCGGTGTCGGCCCGCGCGGATGTCGGCGGCGTGGAAGGCGCTTGTGCAAATGAGAAGACGCTACCCTGTCGAGGTAAGCACTCGCGCACCCGGCCTACAGGATCCGATCAGCACTGCCCCGCAGGCGTCAGGAACGCGGCCAGACGGCGCGCATTAGTTTGTTGGCTTTGCATTCCGTGTTCGATCATTGTTCGCCTAGTCGGACTTCCAATAAATCCCCACAAGTATAAGAAACAAAAGCGTAGCGGGATTATGCAGTTGACGCAAGTTAAGGCGTATACTTCGCATGATCTCCCGTTTGTTTTCGCCAAAAGCGGGAATATTCGGAGGTCACTGCGGAGGTGTGCGCAATGCCTGATTTGCCACTGCCGTCAAATCCTACGGCCCAAGAATTCCAAGAAGCTATCAAGAGTCCTTGGGGGCATTTTGTGGATGTCGTTGAACAGCCGCTGGTGCTCACTGGATTGGCGATATTGGCGGCTCTCGTGGACCTAATCAGCCATGTTCCTACTCTGCTGTTTATAGGATTTCTTGTACTACTTGGTTTCCATCGATCTCGAAAGGTTGCTGGAAAGAAGTGGTGGATTCAACTGTCTTCATATATTGGCCTGCTCGTGGTCATGAGTGTGATTTTGTTTGGAGTTCATGTGTTTATTAAGCAAAGGAGTGCCCAGTTTGTAGATGAGTTTGCCGCCAAAATAGCAAAAGCAGTCACACCAAAACGTGACGCAGGTTCAGCGCCCACGGCTACGCAGCACGGTGCTGATAAAAAGCAAGAGTCTCTGGATGCGAGAGTACCAAGAGCAGCGGAAAGAAGGGAGGCAGTTTCTACACCAGAAAAAAAACCGTGTCATGTCGAAAACGGCCAGTTGGTTGACTGTACCGACAGTGAGATTGTGGATTGGGGCCGACCGATTCTTCAGCGACTAAACGAGGCGATTCAAGATAATGTGACTTCAATGGATAGACGACTCCATAAATATCAGAATCAAAATGACCCAATGGCCTCAAGCGAAAGGCTGTTGGAGATCGTTCAGCTAAATCGTTATTTAGAGAAAGACTATCGCAATTTTGTAATTTATAGGGCAGCGGTCATCAGTAGGCTGAATGGCGGAGATCCAAACCCGTCATCGGTACTCATGTATCTCGCCGCACAGATTACCAGAGAGGGCGGCTTATCTGACCAGTTCTCAAATCTAAGCCAAGCCCAATTTATCTATGAAGATTTACAGGATGTTAGTAATCGGTTGGCTCGGCAGGCTGTTAAGCAGCCTTCGTGAGTTCCTTGTATTCTAGGTTTTCGGAATGAATGAGTTTCAACATCGTGTCCCGAAACAGGAACGGATTCTTGCGGTTGTTGAATCGCCATGTCATTTCGTCAAGATAGGCAGGGAGATGCTTCGCAGAGACCCGATGCCAAGTTCCCATAATCCCGCGCTTGAGCAGGCTGAATGCGGACTCTACGGTGTTTGTGTGAATGTCGCCGTCCACATACTGCTTGGCTCTGTGGGCTACTGTCTTGTGCTTTCGCTCTGGAACTCCAGCACGTTTCAGCGCGAATGGGTAGGCGACAAACTCATCGGTCATAATCACGTCCACGCCGCCACTGACATTCTCTTTAATATACGTTGCCAGAGTGCCGGACTTAGCATCCTCTGCATGAAAGAACCGGAGATCGCCACCGCGCTGCCGAATACCGATAACAACTTCCTTCGCTTTCTTGCCAGCATAGACGCCCCAGCCGATCTTCTTACCGCCTACATAGGTTTCATCTACTTCTACCGTGCCGTCCAGCTTCTCGCGGGGCGGCTCCTCAGCCATCGCGTGCCGGATGCGGTGACAGAGATACCAAGCCGTCCGGTAGTTGATTCGGAGCATTCTCTTAAGCTGATTCGCCGACATACCCTTGCGGGACTGGCAAAGCAAATACACAGCAAGAAACCATTTCGTCAGAGCGAGGTGCGTATCGTGGAAAATCGTACCAGCTGTCACGGAGAACTGGTAACCACATGATTCACTATCGCAATTGTACTGATCGCGCTTTAAGATGGACGAGACACGCTCGCCGCCGCACTTGGGACAGCGAATACCATTGGGCCAACGTAGGTGCTCAAGGTAATTGCGGCACTGCTGGTCATCAGGATAACGCTCTACTAACTCGCAGAGGTCGATGGCTTCTGTCATAAGGTCACCCATGCCGAAAAGTTCAAAGAAGCATCCGATCCACATGACGGACGAAGAGGCGCTAAAACATCTCTTCCACCCTGAAATCGTGAAGGCCGTTCGCAAGCATCTGAAGGGCCAAACACAACCGAAACGGAAAGCTGTGAACAAGTGAATATCATGTTTTAGACAGTACCATATTGGCAACCTTGTGTCAAGTGCATAATCTCGAGGTGTGGGAAGCGCACTGGCAGGGCAAGACTATCCCCACATCATCTGAGCAGCGCAAGGCGCGCCGGCAGCGTGGACCACGGCGAACCTATGAACAGGGTTTCCGAGATGCCACCGATGCTATCAAGGACTTCGATTTTCTTGGCAGCGATGGCCCGCTAGCTCACTTCGCATCCCTTCTGCCCTTCGAGGCCCTCAAGGCGGCCTACCGAACAGCCTCGAAATTGCTCCATCCCGACCTTGGTGGCGATTGCAAAGAGATGCAGCTTTTGAACGCGGCCTGGGCGCGCGTCGAAGAGCATTTCAAATCGAAAGCCGATACTAGCCCCCAGGAGGTAGCCCATTGAGCGAAGCCAACCGAAGTGGAGGCCATACAGTCAACGTTCATACCACTGCGAACGCGGTGCACGGTGAAAACTTCGCGAAGCTACTCAACAAGCACGCCGCGGTTGTTGGTGCCCACGTCACGGGGCAATTGCGGCCGGATGAATCGGCGGGGATGAGTTAGCTACATCTTAGCAAGTCTACGGGCAGCCCGCCCCTATCCGGGCAGATTGGAGTAGCTGATGAGTCTATTAGAAGAAAATCTAGCTGGTCTGGAAACTGACGTGGAACGTCTCGTGCCCGCCGTCCATGAACTGACCAAAGCGATTGAGAAGCTGATACGGGCACTGGCAAAGAAGGAACGGCGCGACAACAAAGCTAAAGGACATTCCGCAAAATGAGCTTTCTGGAAATCGCGCTGGCGCATGCTGCACTTGGCTTGTACGTCTTCCCGGTGGCGAAGGACAAGAGCACCTTGACGGCCCACGGATTCAAAGATGGCAGCATTGACCCCGAGCGAATCCGGGCGTGGTGGACAAAATTTCCGTCTTCTAATCCGGGATTCGCGCCTGGGGTGAGTGGCGTGGCCGTCTTAGACATTGACCACGGGCTGACGGATATGGCTTCTTTTCTCGCGTGGTGCAGCCGCAACGGCATTCCCGCAACTTACACTGTACGAAGTGGCAGCCGTCCAGAGTTTAAGGTTCACATGTATTTCCGGGGAGCTATTCCCGATGTGGGAATCTGGGAACTGGACGGTTGCAGCGGGCAGGTGAAGAGCCTGGGCGGCTACGTCCTTGCTGCGGGTAGCGAAGCCCTGCATGGCGCAAATCACGATAAGCCGGGCGCACCGTATGAAGCAATATGCGGGACGCTCGGTGTTTTCACTGCCTTGCCTGATGTAATCCGGCAACTGCGCAAGCCTATGCCTGAGGTCACATCCTCATCCAAGGTGCCAAAGACCGCGTGGCGCCTCCCGGTACACGAGGCTGAAAACCGCACCGGGTTTCTCTTAGAGCAAACGGGCGCAATGCGAAACCTGGGATGTGGCAAGGATGCCATTCTTGCCCGGATGGTAGAGCTAAATGATGACCCGGAAATTATTGCGGACCCGGTGGATGCCGAGAGGTTGGAGAGCACAGCGGCCAATTGTGCAAAATTCCCTGTGCCGGCGCCGGTGCCTGTGGTCCGCATTGGCTCAGCGTCCACCTCGCAGCCCGAGGCCGCACCACTAGCGGAAGCAACCCCGCGGCCGGTGTACCCGGATGACGCCTGGACCGATACGCTTTATGGCGAATTTGCGGACATTGTATGTCGGGACAATTTCATCCCGCGCAAGTTTCCCGTGGAATCCTTCCGCGTTCTCACCGGCGCGTTGGTAGGTAATCAAGTAACGTGCGGCATGGCGGGCGTGAGGATGCGGGAATACCTTGTAGCCATCGGACACCCGCAGAGTGGGAAGAGCTACGGCAAAGATCTTGCGGTGATGTTCTACACTCAGCAATCTCTGTCCTTCACGTTTGAGCCTTTACTGTTTCACGGCGGTGGAAATCCCTACCGCGCGCAAGGCATCGGCGCCCAACAGTTCTTACCGGGGTCACCTAATTCCTTCGCAGATGACTTGAACCGCAAACCGAAAAATTCCAAGACACCCAAAGGGGAATCCGCCATCGTGATTGACATTGACCCCGGAGAGAAATGGACGCCTTACGCGCGCCTCATCACCATTCAAGGTGAAGCCATGAGCATGTTGGCCCGATTCTCTAATGAGTGGGTTGGACAGGCGCTCAGCGCCCTTGTCACCGATCTCTATGACGGTGATGAAGCAGAAGTGGCCGTAACCAGCGAGCGCGGATCTACCAAGCAAGCGGTTCGGCTGCAGTATTCCATGATGCTGTACACCCAGCCGGGCACATGGCGCAAGTACATGGCCGAGACGGTGACTGATAGCGGTTTATTCGGCCGCTTCTACCTTGTGGGCTCAGAACAGCGACCTACCCAGGTTCCGCTTGGTGATTATCAGCAGAATCCAGGGCTGTTCCAACAGCACTTTGGAGACTTGCGGCGCGACGTGTTTAACCGCATTCACGCACTAGCCAACACAGAAATGGTGATGCAAGTTGCGCCCGAAGCAAAAAAGAAAATCACGGAGTGGTTGAGTGCCATTCCGACCGCAGTAGACCACGTGGACCGCGTTAGCCGCATGGGGCTTCACGTCTACCGTTGCGCCATGGCACGCGCCTGGGGAGCAAAGAAGCAACGCACGGTGATTAGCGCGGAAGATGCGGACGCCGCCATTTTGTTGGGTCAGTACCAGATTCGGATGCGGGAGTTTTATGCCCCCATCACCGGAGATGACCGGCGCGCCAAAGCGCTAAATTTGGTCCGGCATACCATTCGCACCATGGGCCAGATAACACTCAATGAGTTGCGCCGGCAAGTCCACGCGGAACGATTCTCCGAGCAGTTTGAATGGGCCTTGAAGTGGCTGGAATCCCACCACGAGATTGCTATGTACAAGAAAGGGCGCACGGTAATCGTAAGCTGGGTTGCAGGCCGCGAATCTGCAGGAGGTATTTATTAGCACCAGAGCATCATGTACTCAGGTATAACGGATATATCCCCCTTTCTTTACTATAGGTTACGGGGAATTTTCCCTATACCCCGCGGAGGTGTTTGGTGCTATTGGAACGGATGCGACTGATTTTAAAGGAATTAAGTGACGTTTCATTCGCACCACGCATGGGGACGATGTGGTGCTAATGGGAAAAAGGGGGCATACGGACGGCGGCCTGTGAGGCGAGCCATAAGAAAGAATGATGTCCAACACTGTAAACATTCCGCTTGGTGACCACATCTCAGCCACCGGTGGACGCCGCGGACGCTGGGGCTGTAGGCCGCTATCGGTGGCATCACCACAAAAAGGACATGTACGGCGCTGAGTTCGTTTTCCGCAACGTGGATGGACGCACAGCACAGAACCTGCCCTCTTTTATCTTGGGGCAATTCGTTGCACCTGAATCGGGCCCAGGTTGGCCTCGTGGAAGAGGTGCGCTTGTTGTGCGCTACCGAGATGGCAACCCGTTGAACTGTTGCAGATGCAACTTGGAAGTGAAAGGGGTCGGCCTTCTTTGAGTAAGATGGTCTCCCAGGTGGGATATGGGAGTCGGATTTCGTTTTTTGTTCGCTTTCAGTAGCCGACGCGCAGGTTTCGCACCAAAAAAGACCAATTTTCTATAGGTGTGTAAATGTTACATAGTGTGAACGCCGTTGCAAGTAAAGGTGTTAGAGGTGTTGTATGGAATCTATAACTCACATCAGTCGCAAGCCGCCTCAACGAGTAACTGCGACTGATCTTCAATTCGAGCCTCTGCTCGACAGCGCCGAAGCCGCTGCTCTTTTGCAGATTCACCCCAAGACCCTTCAAAAGCTGGCGAGGGCAGGAATAGTGATCGGGATTCGTGTAGGCAAGCTGTGGCGGTTTCGAGCCTCCGCTCTGAACGAATGGTTGGCAAGGATGGCGGGCTGATCTGGTGGCATCGCGAAAACATTTCGGGTTTCACGAGGCGCTGAGCTATTCTGCTAGCGGCTGTCAGTGCCGTTTAAACAAAGGAGGAATTTTGTTTAGACGGACACGTTATCAACAAGGAAGCTTGAATCTCGAGGAGCGTAAGAAAGGCGTTGCTGTATGGGTTTACCGATGGTGGGAAAAGGACCTCGACGGAAAAGCGGTTCGCAGGAAGTTGCGACTCGGCGATACCGTCGAATACCCCACCGAGTCGGGAGCGCAGGCAGCGGCGGATGCTCTTCGGCTAACCATCAACAATCACTCCCCGCGCAACAGTTCTCGCAGAACAACGGTCAACACTCTCTGGGAACACTACACTGCAGAGGAACTTCCTCTGAAAGAGGTGTCCACTCAGGATGTGTACACGATCATTGCAAAGAAATGGATTCTTCCCCGCTGGGGTCGGTTTCTCCTGGACGAGGTGAAAACCGTCGAGGCGGAGCGCTGGCTCCGGGCAATGGATCTAGCAGGTGGAACCAAGGCCAAGATCAAGAACGTAATGTCGGCCCTGTTTTCACATGCGGTCCGTTGGGAACTCTGCGGGCACAATCCGATCTCGTCGGGAATCCAAGTCGGCGCCGGAGGCAAGCGGGGCCCGAGCGTCGGCGTGCGGATCAGTGCCAAGCGCCAAAGAGCACCGCTGGTCTTGTCACCGGAACAGGTCAAACAGGGCCTGGCCGAGCTGCAGTTCCGGGATCAGCTTCTGGTGTTTCTCATCGGGGCACTCGGTATTCGAAGAGGGGAGGTTGGAGCACTTCGCTGGGCGGATTGCAATCTCATCAACCAAACCTTCGATGTCCAACACTCCTACTATTGGCGCAGGGGAGGATACTTAAAGGCGACCAAGACGGAAGCTTCGGCGAAACTTTTGCCGATGCATCCGGCATTGAAAAACGCTCTTCTCGAGTGGAGAGCCCAGAGCTTGTATGCAACCGAAGCAGATTTTGTGTTTCCGTCGGTGCGCAACAAGGGAAGGAAGCCACTCGACCTCGGCGCGGTGCTGAAACGCAAGATCCAGCCGGCCTTCGCAAAGCTCGGAATCACGGGCGTTGGCTGGCATACATTTCGGCATTCGGTGGGCAGCACTTTGGCCGAAATGGGAGAGCATCAGCTCACCATCCGCGACTACTTGCGTCACAGCAACCTGAACGTCACCAACCAATACTTGCAGGCAACATCGAACATCAAGCGTCTCGCCCAGGGGAAGCTAGTCGACGCGATCCTACCGAGCGGATCGCTGTCTGCAAGCAAAACAAGCCTGATTCAGTAAATGCTCCAAGACGGATCCTTTGCGCTGGTCGACAACGATCTGCGAACGAGCACTGTTTTGGAGTCGGAGCGTTTATTGGACCCAAATGGACCCAGATTCCCGGAAGGGGTTCTGGGCAACTGCTTGAAAGACATGGTAGGCCCGAATGGACTCGAACCATCGACCTCTTCCGTGTCAAGGAAGCGCTCTAACCAGACTGAGCTACGGGCCTACAGGCAAACGGTTGTGGTTTCAATTCTAATGGCGGCGGGTGATTCCGGCAACGTTTCGTTGCGGTTCAAGTATTCATGATCACGGGTTGATCAAGAGCTGGAGACTTTTTTGGTACTCTCTCTCTAATCGTATGGAAACAATCGTGGGTCTTCGGTGGAAGGCCGAAGACACTTCTGTCGGGTAGGGGTGGAGCGGTAAGCTACGGATGCCACTTCTCGAATCCGCTGTTACCCGCAACTAACTCCCCGAGTTAGCCATCATCAGCGCGAACAGCGCGGGCAGATAGAGAATCGTCGCCTGCAGCAATCGCCGAGCCGCCGGTTTCGATGCCGCCGCCGTTGCCGGCAGTTGCGGATATGCCATCCCTAGTGACACACGGAGCAGCGCCGCCCCCATCAGGACCGCTCCAGCCAGGTACATCCGTCCTGCCATTCCCAACGCCACCGGCATAACGCTTACCGGAATCAACGCGATGGAATAGGCTAGAATCCGCCACACCGTGGACTTCCCATCCGAGTCGACCACAGGCAGCATGCGTATATCACCTTGCGCATAATCCTCGCGATAGAGCCATGCGATCGAGAGAAAGTGCGGGAACTGCCAGACGAACATGATGGCGAAAAGAGTCAGGGTTTCGATTTCCAGTTTTCCGCGCACCGCCGTCCAACCCAGCACCACCGGCATCGCTCCCGGAAACGCGCCCACAAAGGTGCACACCGGAGACACTTTCTTCAGCGGGGTGTATGCCGCCAGATACACGATCGCGGTCAACAGCACTAATAACCCAGTTAGTAAGTTGGCATAGATCGCCAGATAAGCGGAACCGCCCAGAGTGAGCGCCAATCCGACCGCGGCCGCGTGCGCGCGGGTCATGCGTCCCGAAGGTATGGGGCGCAGCGCAGTCCGCCGCATCCGCGCATCCACGCTCGCTTCGAGGACTTCATTCAACGCCGCGGTTCCGCTCGAAACCAGCGCCACCCCCAACAGGGCATGAAATAAACCTATCGACCACGACGAGACGCCCAAGCGGTGCGCGCCAAAGAAATAGCCGCACCAGGCCGTAAGGACAATCAGAGTCGTAATGCGCGCCTTAGTCAATTCGGCGTAATCATGCAGCAGAGAAACAAATGTTTGCAACATGGACCCCACACTCTCCGGTTTGCCTTTTCCGCCCTCATGCAGCGGTTTAGCTCAAACCGGCAGTTACTGAACCAATCCCCAACGGAACCACAGCAACCCCAGGAGACAGCATTGGTATCGCGCAATCGGTTTAATGTCAAGCCAAAATTCAAGATGAGACGCGTCTTGCTCTCCGATGCTCGCACCAGAACAAGGTCATTGGCAACTAACAACGTCGACTAGTGACCGCCTGGAGGACTGGAAACGCTGAAGGTTTCGGGTGGATCAAAATAACACCGGTGCCAAAGAGCCGCGTCGGTCAACTTGCCTGCCTTCCATTGCTGAATCGTGGGCAGCGTTATGGCGATCATACCGCCATCGACGGAATCGAAAATGAGCACCACTCCAGCGAGTTCCTGTGATTTTGCCGCCAGTTCGGCATAGTTCTTATCGAGCAAAGACTTAGCGTATTCCAGCTTAGCTGGCGCGCCGCTGTTTTTCTCGTCTTCCTGAACCTTTTGTACCGAGACGATTTTTACGTTCTTGCCCCGCAGTGGCTCCCAATCCCCCGGAAAGGGCGCAGTTTCCTCGCGCTTCACAAGAAACAGATCGGCCACAACCGGTGCGGCACCCGGACTGTCGGGTGGAACATCTGAAATGCCCTCCGGCATCTGAAGGCTGGTGCGCCAAATCCATCCCCGCGACAAACCCGAAATCCGCACATGAACCCAGTCCGCGTTGTAATCCAACATCTCAAACTCGTCGTGCGCCGTCGCCAGAAATAAAGTCTGGGCATTCAGACTGGGCGATGCGACGACCGGGGTTCCTGTTTTCTTTATCGCGACTAGATTCTTCGGATGCGCCTGATTCTTGAGCACCTCTTCCAAACTCGCCGCCTCCGCCTGCAGGCTGGCCGCTGCCTGATCGGCAGCTTTGTTCTGCGAATCTTTCGTTTCTGCCAGTTGCTGACCCGACAGGCCCTGTTTCAACGAAGACGAGAACGTGCGCCCGATCTCCGGCAACTGGGGCATGGGCGCCGAGACGACAGCTTCCGAGGCGCCCTGGTCCGCAACTCCTTTTTCCGAAATTGCTGGCCGCTTAGCCGACGCCGACGGAGCCATCACCGGGAGGCTCCCGGTGGAATTTCCGCCCGAATCCGTCGCACCAGGGCTGCTCGCCAGCAGATCGGTTAACTGGTCCAGCAGGTCAGATTCGAGGCGGCCATTCGACGTCAGCAGTTGGTAACACGAACGAGATGGAGGTGAATCCGTGTACCATGCCGTCACCTTCGTCGTGACCCGCACCACCGATGCGCCCGATGCAGTCGAACTCACCTGCACGGCAGCTTGGTAATAAGCCCGCTGGTACCGGTTCAAGGGATGATTTCCCGGCAAGGCGAATCCTTCAAGCACCGGCAGCCTTCCACGCATCGAGGGTTGCAATTCCTTCAGCGCTTTCTCCACGGCAGTTTTCGACTGAGGGTAGGTGCGCTCATACGGCCCGGCTTGCGGATTTGCTTGCGCTAGCCCGCTCTGCGCCGTGGTCCCTAGGAACACGATCGGGAGAAACGCAGACAACGCAACGCGACGGAATCGCCGGACCCATGGCCAAGCTAGGACTGGCAGACTCCGCCCGGTCATGGCAACTGCTCCAACTGGTCGCTTCGAATCCATCCGTGTTCTCCGTCGCGGGTTTCGACCCCGTACCAGTAAGGGGTTGCAATTTGAATCAGGACTTCTTCCCCAGGCTCCAGCGATTTCAGCGTGCTCGCGGTGTGGAACGGAGCGGACTGCAGCGGAGCGCCAGGCTTTTTGACAACACGCTCCACCTGACGGCGCAGCTCAGCGACGTGCTGCTTTAGCGATTCAGCGAGTTGCTCAGGGGCCGCGGGCGGGCCGCTCACGCTCCCGGCATTCGTACTTTCGATGGACGTCTCCGATGGCGGAGTGCTCAGCAGAACAGTGTCACTGCCCAGGCCAATGTTTTCTTTGGCCAAGCGATCCTGTTTCGCCTGCAGAGCCTCGGCGGTTTCTTTTTTCACCAGTTCGAGCGCATCCAGGTGTCCCTGGATGTCCTTGTACTCGTTGCTCTCCACCGAGCCGTCCGATAGATGGACGCTGTGCCGCATATCCTCCACAAACCGAGCGTCAATGCGCAGCACGGTATTGCCGGTTCCCTGTTCCTGGACGACGTAACGCACGGCCAGCGTCCCAAGATCGCCGCTGTCTTTGAAATTTCGCGGATCAAGGGCCTGCATCCGCACTTTGTAGAAAACCTTGCCACCCTCCGTCCATTCCGGAAAAACCGGCGTCGAAGTGGCCGCGACCGCTCCCATGACGTACTGGTCCTTGTCGTATTCCTTGGTTCCGCGGATGATCGTGTTCTGCGCCACGTCTTCCACCACCTGCGCGACTTCAGGCTCCGGCAGCGGAATATTGACGATCAGGCCCTCGCCGTACGCAAGGACATTCTTTTCGCGGGCGTGCGAGGGGATTGCCGCCGCAACGAGAATGACCAGAAGATACACTGCCGTTACTCTGAGAGAAGGTGCAGTTCCATAATAGGCAACCCAACGATTCAGGCCCAAACCGCGAAAACTCTTGTCCCACATCACAACCGGCTCCGATGCTCCTGCTGCAAGAGTCTCTTACGCTGGGATGATTGCTGTCAACTGCAGCGGGCAGGCACTCCGAGCGCCATCCTCAGATCACACCTCTTGTACGGTGTAAACAATTTGTAAAAAAAATTTTACGACCCCCCTTGCACTTGTCCCTGACTGGTAGTACTATGCAGCGCCTGTGGGGTGGTTGGACCACTCAACCGCAAACTTTAGGGTCGGGCGCAAGAGCTGCTAGGCAGCGGTTTCACGCTTAGCCGGTGCATGCACGGTCTTGTTTGCGCGTTGTGGGGAATTCCGGTTTTGCAAAATTTGTGACCTTCGTCTGAGGAGTGCAGCATGCGTATGTGGGCGCAGTCTCATCTCTGTCAGAAGCTGCCACGGGGATCTTCCGTCCTCGCCGCCGCTTTCGCGTTAGTCTTTCTGATCTTGGGCGCCAGCCAGTCGGCGAGCGCGTTACCCGCTTTTGCCAGGAAGTACGGGCTGCGTTGTTCGGCCTGTCATGAAAGTTGGCCCATGCTGAATTACTTCGGCCAAAAATTCAAAGACAACGGCTACCAGCTCATGAACGATCGCGATGCCCCGATCTGGCAGAATCCGGGATACTGGCCGGTCACCTTCCGGATCACCCCGATCTGGCACCGGGTAAGCCTCGGCAAACAGGCGGTCGACAGCACCAGCGGCGAAGGGGGTCAAGTTGAGCAGCGGGTCACCTCGTCGGGTTTCGATCTCAGCGGTCTCGATTTCCATACCGGCGGTACGCTGGAGAAGAATTTTTCGTTCTACGTGCTCCCCTCCTCCGATCCGACCGCGTCATTCCACTTTGAAACCGTTATGGGGCGGCTAGATAACATAGCCGGCAGCCCGTGGCTGAACGTCAAGTTCGGCAAGTTCGAGCTCGACAATCTGCTCTCGGAGAAGCGCATTCTGACGCTCACCGGAAATGGCGGCATCTACCAGCTCTATCACTTCGTTCCGGTGGGTGACGGCAATCCCTTTGCGCAAATGGGAGACAACCAGCTCGGCGTCGAGGTTATGGGGCACTCGTACAACGACCGTACGCGCTACTCCGTGTCGCTACTCAGCTCGAACGATGGCCAGGTGGGCTTGCCCTATGGCGCTGAGTCCTATTCCACGTTCATTACCGCCAGTCAGGCATTCGATGCCGGAAGGCTCGGCGTGCAACGCCTTGGCTTCTACGTCTTTGCGGGCCAAGCCCCGACCAGCTTCCTCACCAACGGCGGGGCGCCGATTGGTGGTTCAGGCACGGGAAACAAGGGTTTCAGTCGCGAAGGCTTTGTCGGACAATTCTACTTCGGCCAGCATGTGGACGTCCAAGTTGTTACCCAGCATGGCGAGGATAGCGCCTGGTTTGGCCAAGGCTACGGCGATTATGTCGATGGCTATGCGTCGGCTATAGCGTCGAACAGCGCGCCCCCCACGTGCGCCAGTGCTACCGGGACGCAGGTCTGCAACAACCTGCCGGGAACACAGCTAGCCGCTGGTTCACGCAATCCGACTTGGAACGGGGTTCTGATCGAACCTCACTACGTCTACAGTCCGCAACTTCTGTTCCTCGCGAGATACGAAACGATCAAGATGTCGCAACAGTCGACTCCAGGTACACGATCTGACCTCGGCAACATCGATACCTACACCATCGGCTACCGCTACAACCCATTCATGACGAGCCGGGCGGGTTTTGCCTGGCATAACGAGTTCAACATTTTCCATCAGGTCGGGACCTCGCCGCTCACCAGCACGAACATCAACACGAGCGAATTGTTGATGGGATTTGACTTTGACTTCTAACCACCAGGATGACCCGCTGGCGAACTTGATTCGCCAGCGCTGACTTCGATTAAGGGTGCTGACTATGAATAGCTTGAAGCCAATGCGTTTTATCGGAGCGATTCCTTTCACAGTGATCGTGGGACTGATTTTCACCACCGGGTTAGCCGCGGGAGCCTTCGCCCAGGAGGCGCCTGACGTGGGCCCGAAGCCGCCGGTCGTGATCAAGCCCATGGAGAGCCACATCGGCAATATCACCGGGCATGCCGCGGCCGCGAAGTCCGACTACCGCCGCTACTGCGCCGGCTGTCACGGTGAGTACGGCGATTCCAACGGTGAAAACGCCGTTTGGCTCGACCCGAAGCCGCGCGACTTCACCATCGCGACTTTCAAATGCCGCTCGACTCTGACGGGCACGCTGCCCACCGATGAGGATCTCTTCAACACCATCGCGCGCGGCCTGACCAACTCCAACATGCCGGTCTGGAATACCTTCACGAAGCAACAACGCGCCGACCTGGTGGCCTATATCAAGATCTTCTCGCCGCGTTGGGAGCACGAAAAGGCTGGCACGCCGATCAAGATTCCCGCCGAGCCCCCGGTCACCATGGACAGCATCGCCCACGGCAAGGCTCTTTTCACCAAACTGGAATGCTGGAAGTGTCACGGCACGCACGGCGAGGGCGACGGCCCTTCCGCCTCGACCCTGACGGACAGCAAAGACAATCCGATTCGTCCTTATAACTTCGCCGCCGGCAAGGACGATTCGCGCTTCAAGTGTGGCAATACCAACCAGGATATCTATAAGATTTTCATGACCGGCGTGGACGGTACCCCTATGCCTTCTTTCGCTGACGTCATTCAGCCGAACGACGCCTGGGATCTCGTCCACTTCCTGCGCACGTTGCAGGTCAACCGTCACGGCAAGGAAAACGAAATTCTGTCGGCGGCGCACGGAGTTATCCCCCCGTACGTGGATAAAACTCCGGCGCCCGCAGCCGCTCCGGCCGACAGCAAGTCGCCCGGTGGCGGACAGTAAATGAATGCCCAGACCCCAGAAGGGAGTACTTAAATGCGCACCAAGCAAATCCTGCTAGCTCTTTTGACGCTGTTAGTCTGTTCATCCCTGATGTTCGCTGGAACGGTTAGCGGCAAGGTGACCTACACGGGCACGCCCGCTCACCAAAAACCCATCGACATGTCCAAAGAACCCAGTTGCGCCAAGCAGCATGCCACGCCCATAACTACCGAAACGGTTGTGACCGGGCCCAACAATGCGTTGGATAACGTGGTGGTGTACGTTTCTTCCGGAGCTCCCGATGACGGCCAGGTTCCGTCGCAGGCCGTCACTTTCACGCAGAAGGGCTGCCAGTATCTTCCGCACGTTCTGGTAATGCACACCGACCAGGAACTCAAGATCGTCAACGACGATCAGACTTCACACAACATTCACCCGATGCCCAAAGTCAACCAGGAGTGGAACAAATCGCAGCCGCCGGGCACGGCGCCGATCTCGGCAAAATACGACAAACCGGAATTCATCTCGGTGAAGTGCAACGTTCATCCCTGGATGCACGGCGAGTTCGCGGTGCTGAAGACCAATCACTACGACGTCAGCAAGGATGGGGGCAGCTTCAAGCTGCCGAACCTGCCCCCCGGCAAGTACACCATCACCGCCTGGCATGAGCCCGACGCTACCCAAACTGCCGACGTGACCATCACCGGCAACGAAACCAAAGAAGTCAATTTCACCTTCAAGTTGACGCCATACTGACGTAATGGCGGCGGAGTCTTGGGCTCCGCCGCATTCTAAAAAGTTAAAACAAGAGGCAAACGCCCGGCGCGAGGAAAGCAGCAACCGCTAATTGGAAACAAGGAGGGCATATGGAAACTGCAATCGGAGTATTTACTTCGCGTGATCATGCGGAGAGTGCGGTCAAGGAACTGCGGGAGCGGAGTGTGCCGCAGGAATCCATCGTTTTCCTCACTCGGTCTGAAAGCGACGCCAAAAACCTCGCAAAAGAGTTCGGCGCATATGTCGGAGGCTTCGCTGGGGGAGCAGCAGGGATGACGGCCGGAGTGCTGGCTGCAACGCTGCTTCTACCTGGGGTTGGGACGGTTTTTGCGCTGGGCTTTGGCGCCGCCGCGTTGCTCGGGGTCGCGGGCGCTGGTGCGGGCGCTGCCGCTAGTTCGGCGGCAACCCGCGACGCGGACGCGCCGCAACCGACCACGGCCGAAAAGTCCTCTGAAGACATAGCGTTCTTCCGGGAAGTACTCAAAGAGGGACGTTCTCTGATTGTGGTTCGGACAGAATCGAAGGAACTTGCGAGTGCAGCGTGCGCCGTTCTTGACCGGCTGGGAATCGGGATGGAAGGGCGGAGCCCTGTCAAGATGCAAACCGCTACCAGGCAGGTAGGGAGAGTGACCGTCCTGGATATCAGCGGGAGAATCACGCTAGGTGAGGGAAATGTCATTCTGCGCGAGGTTGTTCGAGATTTGGCGGACAAAGGCGCCAAGGCGATCGTGCTGAACCTGGGTGAAGTTCAGTACATAGACAGTTCTGGAATCGGGGAATTGGTCAAGGCTCACACCACGATTCGGAACCAGGGTGGGCATTTGAAACTCACCAATCTGAACAAGCGAGTCAATGATTTGCTCCAACTGACCCGGCTGTCCGCCGTCTTCGATATTCAAAAGGATGAGACGAGTGCGATCGAGTCTTTTGGCCCGTCACAAGCGGTGGCATAGCGGATCAGTTTCGCAAGGCAGTAATCGTTATGTCCTCCGTGGGGGAGGACGGGTAATCACAACCAACACATGAGGGCGGGCTGATCCCGATTAAGACGAGGACACAATGGCAAAATTTTTTGCGATCACCATCATCGTAATCGCGATCCTTTCCGCGATTCCCATCCTGCGACATACCTGGGTGGCGCCAGAGGACATTTCGACTCATGGAGCGCTGATCGATGAGCAGATGTCGGAAACCATGGCGGAGGCTGGCATCTCCTTTCTCGCCGCCCAGTTCGTTTTGGCCTTTTTTATCTGGAAATTCTCCAACCCTGGCCCCAATGCAAAGATCAAGAATTTTCCTGGCGGCGCCAAGGGTTTGGTGATTGCCGCGATACTGGTGGTGGGTGTAGAAGTCATGGCCCTCGGAATCTTCGGAGTCAAGGCATGGGCCAATGTGTATCTGACACCGCCGTCCGCCGATGCGATGCCGATCCAAGTCCAGGCCGGCCAGTTCGCCTTCTATTTCCGCTACCCCGGTCCTGATGGAAAGTTTGGCCCCATTCACCCCGAACTCATTAATGAGGGATCGCAGAATTTCTACGGCCTTGATCCCGAGCACGATGTGGAGTCCCGGGACGATATTGTGACCGCCGAAATGGCGATCCCGGTGAACAAGGAAATTCATCTCCTCATGCATTCGAAGGATGTTGGACACTCGTTTTTTGTGCGGGAGTTGCGGGTGCAACAGGATTTTGTTCCCGGTCTGGATGTTTCTCTGCATTTCACGGCAACCAAGATCGGCAAGTACGAGATTGTCTGCACGCAGCTTTGTGGCCTGGGGCACTACAACATGAAGGCCTACCTGAGCGTGCTCTCTCAGCAGGACTTCGATGATTGGATTAAGAAGGAACAGGCAATGCAGTAATCTCGCCTCCGTCCGCGTACCAGCGGGTGGATCGAGACATCTCTTTTGAGGTGAGGGCAAATGCACGACATGTCAGCGCACGCGGCGCAACACCACGCTCCTCCGACGAGTTTCATTCGGAAGCACGTATTCAGCCTGGACCATAAGGTGATCGGCAAGCAGTATTACGCGTTGGCCTTGATCGCGGCTCTTTGCGGAATGATGCTCTCCTGGTTCATGCGTATCCATCTGGCTTGGAACAACGCCGCGATCCCCGGCCTGCAACTGCTTTCGAAGAACGGTGCGCCCGGCGGCGTGATGACGCCGGAATATTACCTGCAATTGATGACCATGCACGGCACGATCATGGTCTTTTTCGTGCTCACGACCGCCCCTTTCGCGGCCTTCGGTAATTTCTTCCTGCCGATCCAGGTGGGGGCCGAGGACATGCCATTTCCGCGGTTCAACATGATGTCGTTTTGGGTCACGTGCACGGGCTTCGTGGTCCTGATGGCTTCATTCTTCGTGAGTGACGGACCAACCCTGGGCGGCTGGACCCAATACGCGCCGTTGAATGCGGTCGGTCCGGTCGGAGGGCCCGGCCAAGGTACGGGTGTAGTCCTTTGGGCAGCTTCTATCGCGCTGTTTTGCGTTGGCCAGTTGTTGGGTTCGCTGAACTTCATCCCCACCACGCTCGACCTCCGGACCAAAGGGATGAGCCTGATGCGCCTGCCACTCAGCGCCTGGGCGTGGTTCATTACCTCCTGCATGGGGCTGACGGCTTTTGCCGTGTTAATGCCGGCATGCATCCTCGTCATACTTGATCACGTGGCGGGTACCAGTTTCTTTGTCGCATCGAACCTGGTGATGAATGACCAACTGCTGCCGCACTCTGGAGGCTCCACTCTTCTCTGGCAGCACCTGTTCTGGTTCTTCGGACATCCCGAAGTCTACATCGCGATCGTGCCCGGTATCGGCATCGTTTCCCATATCCTGATCACCAACATGCGCAAGCCGATGCTCAGCCACAGAGTGCTCATCTATTCCATGGGAGCGCTGGCTGTCCTCAGCTACATGGTCTATGGGCATCACATGTTTGTCAGCGGGATGAATCCGTTCTCCTCGCTGGCATTCTCTTTCCCGACACTGGTCATCACTATCCCGTCCACCATCGTGGTGCTGATCTGGACTTTCAGCCTGTATGGTTCCAAGCTGCGCATCAACTCGGCTTCCCTGTTTGCACTGGGCTTTATCTCGATGTTCGTCAGCGGCGGCGTCAGCGGTTTCTTTCTGGCTCAGCCCTCGATCGATATCATGCTTCATGCGACTTACTTCGTGGTGGGCCATTTTCACCTGGTTATGGGCGTAGCGGCCATGTTCGGCATTTTCGGTGGAACTTACTTCTGGTTCCCCAAGATGACCGGACGAATGATGAACGAGACTTTGGGGAAAATTCACTTCTGGTTCAGTTTTGTGGGCGCGTATTGCATCTTTATGCCCTTCCACTACCTGGGCATGGCCGGGAATGTGCGCCGCTACTCGACGTTCGTGGATGACTTCCTGCAGCCGCTGATTCCGGTACACCGGTTCATCACCGTCGCCGCTCTAATCACCGGCGCGGCCCAGCTTGTTTTCCTCTACAACCTGATTCACAGCCGATTCTGGGGCAAGCCGGCTCCCGATAATCCATGGGAGGCCACGTCGCTGGAGTGGAGCACGCCTACGCCGCCGCCTTTCGATAATTTTGGCGGTAAGCTTCCGGTCGTTTACCACGATCCCTATCAATACGGCGTGCAAAGTTCGGCTGGCGACTACGTCATGCAAGCTTCGCCGGAGCAAGTCAAGACGGAGCACGAAGAGAAATAACTCGCGACGAACTACGAGCGTCTGTGAGATGGGAGTCTAGTAAGTTATGGCGACTTCGGTACATGAACCGCCGCAAATCGATCAGGACCGCTTGCTGGAGCAAAGGCGCTCGGGAAACGGCGGCTGGCGCGACTTGGTTCCGGCGAATGGTGACTTGCATGTGACGCTCGAGCACTCGCCGCCGGCATCTTCGTCCGCCATCTATGTGGTGCTGTTCGCCATTACGATGATGTTCGCCGCGTTCAGCAGCGCCCTGATCGTACGCAAAGGCTCGTCATTGGACTGGCAGACCTTCACGCTGCCGTCGATCCTCTACTTCAACACGCTGATCCTTCTCGCCAGCAGCGTTACGCTCGAAGTCTCGCGTCGCCGCGTCGCCGCTTTCATGGGGGGTTTGAGAAGTCACGCTGAAAGCCCGGCACGCTGGCTCTACATAACCTTGTTCCTTGGCCTGCTATTTGTGGCTGGTCAGTACGCCGCGTGGTCGCAGTTGCGCGCCCAGGGACTCTATCTAGCCACGAACCCCAGCAGTTCTTTTTTCTATGTGCTGACCGCTACCCATGCATTGCACGTGCTGGGCGGTCTGGGGGGCATGATCTATGTCATTCGCAAGCTGAGTAAGTTGGCCCTGCGACGAAACGCGCTGGATGCGACCGCGCGCTATTGGCATTTTATGGGCGTTCTTTGGCTGTACCTGCTTTGCCTGCTTTGGATGAAGCTTTAACCGACTCGAACTATCAGGAGGCGTCGTGAGCCAAGCGGATTTGACCATGGGAGGACACTCGACAGGCTTGACCGTAGGACCGGCATTTTCGATTCCTACAAAGAAGCTGGCGATGTGGCTGTTCATTATCGCGGACACCATGACGTTTGCCGCGTGCCTAGTGGCCTATGGATTCCTGCGCAATGGGACTCCCAATTGGCCGAGGCCGTTCCACAGCATCACCAATGTCGCGCTGATGACCTTCATTCTCTTGACCAGCAGCTTGACCATGCTCATCGGACTGCGCTCCGCTCAAAAGGGAGACAAAGCCGGGGCCTTCCGCTGGATCATGATTACGGCGGCCCTGGGCATTGTTTTCGCCCTGCTGCACGTTCGTGAATGGTTGGCGCTCATTGGCGAAGGCATGACCCTGTTTAAGAACCCCTGGGGAACGGGACTGTTCGGGGCGTCATTCTTCAGCGTCACAGGCTTGCACCTTACCCACGTCACCTGCGGCGTAATCGCATTAATCACGGTGGGTGTGCGCTACAAGGGTGGCCGTTACAAGGCGGATGACATCGAGGTTTTGGGCCTTTATTGGCACTTCGTAGATCTGGTTTGGATGTTCGTCGTCCCCCTGGTCTATCTTTTGAACCTCACCCACTAAAACCAAAAGTTCGGGAGCAGAATGCTATGACAACCGCGGAAGAACACAAGAGCAACGGAATCGGAAAAGATTTGATCGTCTATGTTTGCCTGCTCGCTCTCGCAGGAGTGCAATTCGTCATTGCCTATCAGAACATTGACGCTGCGCAAATGTTCACGCGCATGCTGCTGGTCGCCATCGTCGAGGCCGGGCTGGCGATGTTGTTCTTCATGCATCTTTGGTCGGAAAAGCGCGCTTTTCTGTGGTTTGTCGTGATCTTTACGGTTGCGGTTCTGCTGGGGATGCAATATGGGTGGACCGACAGCACCCGGATGGTCACCGGCGCGCCATATTCAAAATTCCAGTGAAGGGCGCGGGTAAGAGGAGTGCGATGTCAAACGGAAAGTTGACGTGTGAGAGACCGTTCCTGTGGGTTGCTATTGCAGTGATTGTACTGGCTGTGCTCGGCGCCCCTCTGCCGGCCTTCTCCCAGAGTTGCGCCCTCTGCTATACCCAAGCCGCTTCCGCCGGGGCTCGAATGATTCAGGCCCTGCGCAGCGGCATTCTGATTCTTATCGTTCCACCCACGTTCATGTCGATTGCCATGATTTTCATTGTTCATCACAAGCGCAATCAGGTTAGGCGATCCGATGACGAGCTTGACGCTCACCACAACTGGTAACTTCAACCGTAGAGACGGGGCTTGCCCCGTCTTCCCATCTACCATCGCTCAATGACAGTTGCCCGGTGCGGCATATCCGGCGAACCGCGCCTTGATCCAACTGATCTGATCTGACGCCGACGCTCCCATCACCCCGCTGGCATCGACGTTCGGATACTTTAAGAAGAGGATCCGGTCCCCTTGCTTGCACATGCGGGTTACGGTTTGTCCTGACATTTCCACCGGTGTTACAGGATCGGCCTCACCGCTGATCACTAGGAGCGGGCCGTGGGCTGGCTTTTGACCGGGAGTATTCCTGCTGAAGAAATCCTTTACGAACTGATTGTTCTCCCAACCCGGCTTAAGCATTCCATTTGTGAACTCCGCTTCTCTTTCGCCTCCACAGGTCTCGGCGACACGCCGGCATGCAGGAAGGGCCTTGTCTTGCAACATGTCGCTCACCTGGAACTCGGGATGAAGCGCTTTGAGGGTGGATGCTAGAACTAACAGCATGCGACTGGACGAAAGACTTTGCGCGGAGCGCTCGTAAGCTGGCTGGGCATCCGCCACACCCGAAGTCACGACGCTGCCCAGATAGTCGGGATCATGCACTTCGCTCTCCGCCACGGCCAGCGCTGCTAGACCTCCCTGGAAAGTTCCCACGGCGATCCACCTGGGTCCGATCTGTTTGACCGCGGCGCGCGCCGCCGGGACCGAATAGATGACGTCTAACGCGTTGGACTGCATATCCAGCACTGGCTTGCCGGAATCGGCGCCCAAGCCCGAATAGTCGGTCGCAACCACCGCATAGCCGAGATTGGCGTACATCGCGAGGAGCGGACCCACACCAAGATTCTTGAGCAGTGAAGGAGCGCATTGTCGCGCCGCTCCCCTGAACTCGTGCGCGTAGGCAATCACCGGCCATCCGTTTGCCGGAGGCTTGCCATCCGGAATCAGCACCACCGCCGAGACGGCGATGTCTTCTCCGTTCGCGGTCCGGGAATGATAGAGAATCCGTACCGCGGACAACTCATACGGAAGGTTGTATTGGTCGATAGGTTCGGAGCGTATCAACTCTCCCGCCTTGCCTAGCGGCAGCGGACTGGGCGCGTTATAGAAGTTCGTCAGCGGAAGGGTAGTGGGCGGCCGCAACCTCTTGACCGGCGTTGCGGTTTGAGCTTGTGCAAATGCTGCATTTCCAGGCCGCCCGGCCAAAATCAAAAGCAAGGCGGCGACCATCGGGAGAAACATCTGGGCATTGCTACTTGCTGGCCGGAACCAGTGAGGCTTTGTCATGGCGTCAGCAAGGGGATGGTATCACCTAGAGATTCCGGCTACAGAAACTCCCTTTGCCGTAATCCAGGAATTTTGGATGCTGGAATTTATGCGGATTTAGCCATGATTCGGGTGCGCAGGCAACCAGGTGGTTGGCGCGGACTCAGGCTTTGTTTTCGGGAGTGCTGTCAGGCTTGTTCTCAGCCTTGATTTCAGGCTTATCCTTCATCCCGTCTTTTAATGCGCGAATGCCTTCGCCCAGACCCTTGCCCAGCTCCGGCAATCTCCTCGGGCCGAACAATATCAATGCGATGGCGAAGATCAACAGCAGGTGCCAAGGTTGAAACAGACCTTCCATAAAGCCTCCGAAACGGACACGCCGGCCGGCAATGCCGGACAACACGACCACTATGTAGTGTATCGCAAGCGCTCCCCGGCAGTCTCGCCGATTGCCTCCGGTGCATGTACCAAAGAATTACTTCGGTGACCTATCGGCGTTACCGCAACCGGACTATCTTTTCGGCAGGGATATTTTCGCGCATCAAAACCGCCAAGAACGCCGGAGGGCTTCGTGAAACGCTGTGTCCTGAGATGCCTGATGCTTCTACTGGCGGCAACCTTCCTGCAGGCTGAACAAGTTCCGTCCGCGCCCGTTTCCGACGCCGTTTTCCTGTGGCTGGCGGGGGGCATTTCGAACGCCCGGATTGAGCGCCTGATCGAAACACAGAAGACGCAAACGGCGGGCCATGCGCAGACCTTCTCGTGCCAGTCCACATCGCAATGCACCCGCGCCCTGCAAAAAGCCGGGGCGGACCCGGGATTGATTCAGAGCCTGGTAGGCAGAAGTCCCGACCGAAAGCCAGCCGCCGACACCTCTTGCGTCTGCTCCAGTCCGGCGGCGCAGGTTGCGGCTCTGGTTCACGACAAGAACCTTGACGCTGCCGAAGACAAGGTCCGGGCGCTGCTGCACAACGACGCGGACAATGCCCTCTTGCATTTTGTCCTCGGAACCATCCTGCGCCGGCAAGACCATTTCGATGAAGCGCTGGATGAATTTACGGAAGCATCGGGTCTGCTGTCGGGTTTCCCCGAAACGCACAGCCAGCTTTCTTACCTGTTTTACCGGATGGACGATCCCGACGCGGCCCTGGCCGAGGCCCGCACCGCTCTGAGCATGGATCCCTCGAACGCCGAGGCTTACCGCCATCTCGGACTCGCACTCTACGCCCAAGGCCATTACGACGCCGCCCTGCATGCCTTTGACGAATCACTGGGGCGCGAACCGGCCGGTTCTCTGGCGAACGCGGACGTCTACTTCGATATGGGTATCACGCACCGCGACCAAGGGGACTTGCGCCGCGCCGCCATTGCCTATCGCCACGCCCTCAGCCTGCGACCCGACTTCTGGGAAGCGCACAGCAATCTTGGAGTCGTGCTGCACGATGAGGGCAAGCTGGATGAGTCGATCGCGGAATACCGCCTGGCCAAGCGCCTCAATCCGGAGGACGCCAGCGTCCGCAACAACCTGGGAAATACGCTTTGCGACAAGGAAGACTTCGACAGCGCCATTGCGGAATTCAAGGATCTCTATCGTCAAAATCCAGAGTGGGAAGGCGGGCACAACTGCCTGGCTCGCGCCTACATGTCGAAGCGCGACTACCCCTCCGCCATCCGCGAATTGCAGGCCGCCATCGCCGCCAATCCCACGGGAGCGGCGGAACACCGCGTCCTGGGGCAGGCCCTGCTGCTTTCTGGGAAAGACCAGGAAGCGGTGGAGGCGCTGCGCAAAGCGGTAGCGCTCAATCCCGATTCCAGCCTGGCCCACCACTATCTCGGCACCGCGCTGGTGAATACTCAACAACTGGCCGAGGCTGAAAAGGAGTTTCGCGAGGCTCTCCGCCTGGAGCCCAGCGCCCAGAATCACTATTCGCTCGCCGCCTGCCTGGTGGCCCTCAACCAGTACGAGGAGGCTCTGGGAGAGCTCGAAATCGCCTCTCGCATGGATCCCAGCCAGAATCTTTACCGGGCCCGCATGCAGGAGGTCGTCCGGCTGATCACAGCGCCGAAGTAACCCGCCCAGTAACAGGCAACGAGATTTCCTAGTGAAGATTACCTTTTCTATGCACTGACGTGTATCGCCTCCGACTATGAACAAACTTAAAATGTTGGGAGAAAAAGCCGCGGCGCTGATGGCGCCGCTGGGGCGATTCCATGGAAACCACAGCTGCCAGACAAGCGCAGGAGAAGTCCGCGAACCCTGCCGCCCTATCGACTCCAGAACGGCATATGCCGCAGGGATCCGCGCCTGGAGCCGCCTCGGCGCCAGAGAAGAAAGCCATCGGCTACGGCCTGCCTTGTTCACGGTGCCACGCCTACTATCCCGCCGACATGGACGCCTGCCCGATCTGCAAGTCTCCGGATCGTGTCACGCCGAGCGCACCGCTAGCGCAATCCGGAGCTCCCGCCGCGCCGCAACCGGTGCCGCGGCCCACGACCAGCGCACAAGTCAATGTCAATAGCAATACCGATGATGACCACGAACGTTTCCTGAAAGAGCTTAAGTCCCAGGCCTTCGCTTTGCACACACAGGTCAACGCGGCCGCCACGTTCCGCTGCGTTCTCCAGCACCAGCACAGCGGAGCCACGGAACCGGCCGCGGTTTGCCATACCTGCTACGGCGAGGTGCGCCAGCAGGCCGACCGCATGGAAGCCGCTCTGCACATCGACGCGAAAGAAGCGGCCAAGATCGTTTATGACGCGGTCTGGGCGGATACCTCCGACCCCAATCGCACTTACCTTAATGCCGCCACGGCCCTGCTGTCGGAATTGCGCAAGCGCGCCGGCATTGGGCTGCTGCTCGGCGCTAATCAGCCCTTGTCGCACTAACCCGCAGCGCTGCATCCGATCTTCGTGGCAGAGACGGGCGCATTCCCGAACGCCAGCCTCGCAGCCGAGGCATGCCCTGATACGAATCAGTCCTGCGCAAATCGCATCCACCCACGGCGCCAGCCTGCAACTTTCGCGCCTGCTCCGCATCTTATTTTCTGGAGAATTGACATGACCGAAAAACTCAGCGATAAGATCGCCAAGACCGAAGCCGAATGGCGGCGGCAGCTCACTCCTGAGCAGTATCAGGTGGCCCGCGCTTGCGGCACCGAGCGCGCATTCACGGGGCAGTACTGGAACAAGCACGACGACGGAACCTACCACTGCGTCTGCTGTGGCGCACTGCTATTTGGCTCGGAAACGAAATTTGATTCAGGAACGGGATGGCCAAGCTTTTATGCTGCCGCCGACCGCCAGAATATCGCGGAACACACCGACAGCAGTTATGGCATGACCCGCACCGAGGCGCGCTGTGCCCGCTGCGATGCGCATTTGGGCCACGTGTTTCCCGATGGCCCTGGGCCGACCGGGTTGCGCTACTGCATGAACTCGGCATCCCTCGACTTCAAGCCGAAGAAGTAATCATCACCAAAAAAAGAGCCCCAAAAAAGAACCGATGGAGCGCCGGGCGTCTTCTCCCGGCTGGACGGGCAAGACGCCCGTCCCTCCATCGTCATTCTTTGAATTCCGACTTCGAATTCAGACTTCGTTCAATTATGCGTTGCCCGCGGTGGCGGCTAGCGCCTTGGGTGGCTCGGGCTTGTTCTGGGCCTGAACCTGCACCTGCGGCTTCTGATCTTTCTTTTCGGGGTTACGCACTTCGACGCCGCCCTTGAGGATGGCGCCTTCTTCGACGCTGATGCGATGCGTGATCACGTCGCCCGTGAGCAAGCCTTCGCTGCGGATGTCCAGCCGGTCAGCGGCATCGACGTTGCCCTGCACCTTGCCCATAATCACGACTTCTTTGGCGGTGATATTTGCCGCGACGTTTCCGTTGCGGCCGACGGTGACGCGATTGTCGGGAAAGCTAATGGTGCCTTCGACGCGTCCGTCAATGAAGAGCGATTCCGCACCCGTTATCTCACCCTTGATGACGAGCGTGCGTCCGATGTTGGCCTGATCCATGGGTGAGGTGGCCGGCTTTACCGGAGTGTAAGTGTTTGGGGTCGGGACTGCGTTCGGAGAGTACTTCGGTTCCGGGGACTGCAACATGAATAAACCTCACTTGAGTTCCGCAACCACAGCAGGAGTTGGCCCTGCGGTCGCGGTCGATGGGCCTGTGACGGCAGAAAGAGGATGGCACGAAAGGACAGTGCTACGACAGGTAACTGAAGTGTGTTGTCCGCTTGGCGTTGAGCTGGGCCTCGAATCCGTACATGTCGGCAGGATTAGCGGATCACGCCTTGGCCAGTTGCTCGGTAACTTCTGGAAGGTTAGCGGCATGCCATGCGTCGAAACCTCCCACCACGTTGATCACGTTGCGATGGCCGGCACGCTCGAGCAAACCGCAGGCAATCATACTGCGATATCCGCTTTTGCAGTGGACCGCAACCGGGCGCGCCCTATCCATTACTGGCAATCCATGCGGGAATGCATCCAGCGCCCGCCATTGCGCTTCGGCGATGTGACCGGCTTGCCACTCGCCTTCGCGGCGCACGTCGAGAACGTCACACGCACGCCAGCTTCCCTCGCACAGTTTCTGACTCAGTTCACGGACGGAAATCTGTGCTGTTTTCAGCATCGGCAATCCAGCCTTTCTGCCACGCCGCCACGCCACCGGTCAGATAACCGCGTAAATCTTCGATGCCGACCCTGGCCAATCGCATGCGAGCTTCCTCAATCTGCGCGTCGCTATCGGCGATCAGAACCGGCTTGGAGTGGATCCCAAGAATGCCGCCTGCCCATGACGCGAACTGTCCGGCGAGCGCGATGTTGATCGAGCCCGGCACGTGTCCTGCTGCGAACACGTCGCCCGGACGGACATCCAGGACATTCGCGTTCTGCTGCAACAAGGTCTGCACTTCGGCCGGAGAAAGTCCCGGAAGCGGCGGCAATTCCGTCAATGCGGCCGCACCTGAGCGATTGATCTCGGCATCCTCAAGAAAATAGTCGGGACGAGTTGGAAGGTTAGCGGTCAACTGCGCGATGAATTCTTCCCGGCTTCTGATCTGTAAAGCATAGTTCGTAAGCCGCTCGGTCCCGATCGTGGACGAGCGCTCGGCCCGCATGGCGCGTCCGCAAAGCGAACCTGCACCGTGCGCGGGATACACAGTCACTGCATCCGGCAATGCCAGCAGCTTTTGGTGCAGACTGTCGTAGAGCAATCCGGCAAGTTCCCGCGGCGTGTGGGTGGGCGAAAGGTCGGGGCGGCCCACGTCGCCAATAAACAAGGTGTCGCCGGTCAGAACCGCGCACGGCTTTGACGATTCTTTTCCATCCGTAATGACCAGGCAGACGCTTTCGGGCGTGTGGCCCGGGGTTTCCAGCGCGCGCAGCCGCACCACTCCCATCTTCACTTCAAAGCCGTCAGTCAACGGCACATGCGGGAATTCGGCGTGGGCCTGCGCTCCGATGTATATCTTGGCGCCCGTGCGCTCCGCCAGTTCCTTGTGTCCGGAAACAAAGTCGGCGTGCAGATGAGTTTCGAAAATGTGCCGGATCTTAAGATTCTGCTCGTTGGCCACCTTCAGATAGATGTCCACATCACGCTGCGGATCCACGACGGCCGCTTCGCCCTCGGATCCGATCAGATACGAAGCATGCGCCAGACAGGTCAGGTAAAACTGTTCAAAGTACATAGAGCGACTCCGGAGCGAACACAACTCCCGGCGATTTTCCGATGATCACGGCCCCTACCAAGCGCTGATACAGAGGCTACGTGCCAGAGTATAGGTCCGGACGCGAGCCTCGAATCCAGAAATTTTTGCACGGAACTCGCTCAATCATGAAAAAAATCTCCTGAGATCTTTCCCAACTCATTGCCCGGCTTATGGTTAAAGGACGCACCCTGTGCGTACTCCTTTTGTAACTTGGACTTGCACCCGGTTACGTCCTACAGTGATCGAACCAGGTTTTTCGGTTTTCGGCCCCCGGCGTGCATCGAATGGTTAGACGCTCCGAAGTTCACGGACGTCCGCAACTACGATTCACAGACAAGGCGAAAGAATGACGAAGGGCAACAAATTCGGGTTGGCGCCGGGCGGGTTCGCACTCATCCTATTAGCAGTTGCTCTCGGTTTGTCCGTTGCTGGACGCGCCCAAACCAACCCGTACGTCTTCACCGCTTCCGCGGTGGCGGTGAACTCTGGTACCGACACCAGCAACGACGCGGACGAACCTATTCTCACTATCAAAAAGCGCGTCGACGAAGTCAATGTACTGTTCATCGCCACCGATCGACACGGAAAATTTGTCCGCAACTTGAATCAGAACGATTTCTCCATTTTCGACGACCACAAGCCGGTGCAGTCCATCCTCAACTTCCGCCGCGAGACTGACCTGCCCATCGAGTTAGGCCTGCTCATGGACGTGAGCGGCTCGGTGCAGGGGCGTTTTGGATTCGAAAAAGAAGCAGCAATCGGATTTCTACAACACATCATCCGTCCTGGCTATGACCGCGCGTTCGTCGTGGGGTTCAACAAAGAGAGCCATCTTACTCAGGATTTCACCGACCAGGTTCCATTGCTCGCCGCTGGAGTCGAGCGCCTGAGCGATGGCGGAGGCACGGCGCTCTACGATGCAATTTACAAAGCGTGCAAGGAAAAACTGCTGCGCGAACATTCCGACCACCCGATGCGCAAAGCCATCGTCATCCTCAGCGACGGCGAGGATAATCAGAGCGAATACACGCGCGCCCAGGCTATTGAAATGGCGGAGCGCGCCGAAGTTCTCATCTATGCCATCTCCACCGACGACAGCGGCCTGATTCTGCGCGGCGACAAAGTTCTTGAAGACCTGGCTTCCGCCACTGGCGGCCGCGCCTTTTTCCCCTATAAGATGAAAGACATCACGCACTCGTTCGCCGCCATTGAAGACGAGCTGCGCAGCCAGTACGACGTTTCCTACAAGCCCACCGACTTCGACGCCGACGGGCGCTACCGCTCGATCCAGATCACTGCACTGAAGAAAGACCTGCAAGTCCGCGCCCGCCGTGGATACTACGCTCCGCGTCAGTAAGCAAAGGCCAGGTTTTCAGGTTTCAGAGTTTCAAGGTTTCAAGGTTCTCTCATTGAAACTTTGAAACTTTGGAACCTTGCTTCTTTGAAACCTTGAAACTTTGAAACTTTGCTGTTACCGTCCCTTTAAATCCGTATCGAAGGAGTTCTGCATGGCATGGATTGTTCTGGCAGTCCTAGTTCTGTTAGGCGTCTTCCTGATCGGGATGTACAACAGCCTGGTGCAGTTGCGGGTGCGCTCCGAATCGGCCTGGTCTGACATCGATGTTCAGCTCAAACGCCGCCATGACCTGATTCCGAATCTGGTCGAAACCGTAAAGGGCTACGCTGCGCACGAAAAGGGTACGTTCGAGAACATCGCAAAATTCCGCTCCATGGCCATGCAGGCCACGGGCCCGGCTGACAAGGCTGCCGCCGAGAATCAGCTGACCGGCGCGCTGAAAAGCCTGTTCGCGGTGGCGGAAAACTATCCCCAACTGCAGGCCTCTGCGGAATTCACGCAACTGCAGAGTTCCCTCAACGAGATCGAAGATACGATTCAAAACGCCCGCCGCTACTACAACGCCGTGGTGCGCGACCTGAACACTAAAATTCAATCGTTCCCGACCAACATTCTGGCCGGGACATTTGGCTTCCAGCAGAAGCAGTTCTTCGAAGGGGCAGCCGCGGATCGCGAACCCGTCGCGGTGAAGTTCTAAGAGCTTGTGTTCGTGTGCTCGTGTGGGGACGGGCGCCTCGCCCGTCCATGCCGAGCGAAGCTCGGCAGATGCCAGTAGCCACAGAGACTCTGGACTTGATATAGGGTGAAGTTCTAGAAATGTTTCGCGGAGTTCATACGAATCGCCGACTGCTCATCCTGTTCTTACTGCTCGCGCTCGCCGCCTCCGCCTCGGCGCAGGGCCATAGCTGGCGAGTTACGGATTTCAAAGACACCATTGCCATCGGCGCCGATAGCACCGCCCTGGTCAGCGAAAAAATTACCGTGGCTTTCACGGGCGCGTGGCATGGCATCCACCGCACCATTCCGGTTGAGTATCCGGGACCCCACGGAACCAACTACACGCTGTTTCTTGACGTCCTGAACGTTACCGACGAAGACGGGAACAAGCTGAAGTACGATTCGAGCAAGTCCGGAGCCGATCGCGACCTCAAAATCTACATTCCTGGCGCGGTGGACGCGACGCGCGTCGTCAACATCGATTACCGGGTTCGCAACGGTATCCGCTTCTTCGATAGCAGCAACGATAGCTACGCCGAATTCTATTGGAACGTGACCGGCAACGATTGGCCGGTTCCCATCGACCATGCCGCGGCGTTCGTTACCCTGCCCGAAAATGCTGCCGGAGGACTGCGCGCTCAGGCCTTCACCGGCGCCTACGGTTCGAAGGAACGTGAAGCGACGGCCGACGTCAAAGGCGCAGACGTCACGTTCGAAACCACTCGTCCCCTTTCCATGCGCAGCGGCCTCACCATTGACATCTATATCCCGCAGGGAGTGCTGCAAGTTCCAAGTTCGCTGACCGAGTTAGACTGGTTCCTGTACAGCAACCCCATTGTGTTTTTGCCGCTGCTGACCTTGGTCGTGATGTTTTCTCTCTGGTATTTCGTGGGACGCGACCCCGATCCCGGAATTTCCGTGGCCCCGCAGTATGAGCCGCCCAAAGGCTTTTCTCCCGCCGAAGCCGGAACTTTGATCGACGACACCATTCACCCGCGCGACATCACCTGCACCGTCGTCGATCTGGCCGTGCGCGGCTACATCAAGATCGAAGAGAAAGTCGACACCTTCCTCGTCTTCCACCACAAAGATTACATGTTCCACTTGGTGAAGCCACGCGAACAGTGGGGCCCCGACCTTACGCCCCACGAGCGCGTGATGCTGGAAAACATTTTTCTCGGTGGCCCGGAAACGCGTCTCTCCAGCCTGAAGAATCGCTTTTACACCGTGATTCCAGTGGTGCGCGAGGACATCATGTCGGCGCTGAAGAGCAAAGGCATCTACACGCTCGATCCGGAATCGGCGAATGCCTATAGCATCGTTGCGGCCGTCGCCATCGGCCTGCTCGTGGCAGGCGTGCAAGTTATGGGCTGGATGAACCTGTTCTACTCCATTCCGCTGGTGATTGGGAGCGTTCTGGTTTCCGCGCTGATCTGGTGGCTCTTTGCGCGCCAGATGACGGCGAAAACGGTGTCCGGTGCGCGCACCAGGATTGAGGTGCTCGGATTCCAGGAGTTCATGAACCGCGTGGACGCTGACCGCATTAAGACCCTGTCGGCCGACACGTTCGAAAAATTTCTTCCCTTTGCCATGGCGCTGGGAGTGGAGCACCACTGGGCGCAAACCTTCGACGGCATCGTGAAAGATCCGCCGAACTGGTACGTTTCGCCAAACGGCTACACCGGCTTCAGTCCACTTTTCTTTTCCAGTTCGATGCACAGCATGGCGTCGGACATGCAGCAGGTTTTCACCTCAGCGCCCAGATCAAGTTCCACCGGCTCCGGTTTCGGAGGCGGAGGTTTTTCGGGCGGCGGATTCTCCGGAGGCGGCTTCGGTGGTGGCGGCGGCGGCGCCTTCTAGGGCGATCGGTGCGGGAAGCGGCGGGTTGTTAACTGGGTGGGCTATGAAACGCAAGAGATTGCATGGCGGGATCAAGCTCCTCCTTGTGCTGGTCGTGGTAGAAACCATCGCGCTGCTGTCTGCCTCGGCGCAAAAGCAAGAAGTCGTGTGGAGCGCGGAGGAGAAGCCGCTGGCAGACCAGATCCACGGGTTGCGTAGCCAGGCGGATGACGTTCGGGCGGAGACGACGAAAGATCTGGCGCTGAAGATCCGGAAGTTGCCCGCGACCGGGAACAAACTGCGTCTGGCAGTGGGTTTGGCGGGACTTTCCACCGAGGGCGATTTCGGACACAACACGCTGCAGGAAGTGGCAACGACGTTGGCCGAAACGTTACGCGAGCGGCCCGTACCTTGGGCGGAATCAAAGGAAGCGGGCGGGGGCGCCCGCGCCACACGCGAGCCGGCCTATCCATATACTGAGCTCGCCATGCTGGTGCGTTACGAGCAGGTCGAGGCAGCCGCCGACCTCAATGATGACGGGCAGTTTCGCGCGGCCATGCTCCTGCTGGAGGCGGATGACCGCAAGCGAGAACATCCGGAGTTTGCGCTGAAAGATCTTTCCGGCAAGACCTGGACGTTTGCCGAACTGCGCGGCAAGGTCGTGCTGGTGAATTTCTGGGCGACATGGTGCCCGCCATGCCGCAAGGAGATGCCGGATCTGGAGGCGCTTTACGAACGCTTCGGGGCGCAAGGGCTGGCGGTGCTGGGCATTTCCGATGAAGAGGCGGCAAAGGTGCAACCGTTTATCCGGGAGCGGAAGATTTCGTTCCCTGTGTTGCTCGACCCTGGGCGGAAAGTAAATGAGATGTTCGTGGTCGAAGGGATTCCAAAAACTTTCGTGTACGACCGCGACGGGAAGCTGGTAGCCCAGTCGATCGATATGCGCACGCAGAATCAGTTTCTGGGAATGCTGGGGAAGGCCGGCCTGCAGTAGAGACGGGGCTTGCCCCGTCTCTGCGCTGATACCATACCTTTGGTGAGCCCACTGCTCGACGTCCGCGACCTGACCATCGAGTTCCCGCAATCGCTCGGAGGGCGAGGGCGGGCGGTTTTGCCCGCACAACAGAACGGTGGCCCCGTGGCCGCCGTGCGCGGCCTGTCATTTTCCATTGCCCCCGGCGAAGTGCTTGGCCTGGTCGGCGAGTCCGGCTCCGGAAAATCCGTCACTTCGCTCGCCATCATGGGCTTGCTGCCGTCCGTCGCCGTAGTCAAAGGCGAAATCACTTTCCAGAATGGCGAAGGCAAGTCCGCGCACCTCACTAGTCTGCCCGTTGATCAACTGCGCCAGCTTCGCGGCTCGCGCATGGCCATGATTTTTCAGGAGCCGATGACCGCCCTCAATCCCGTGATGCGCGTCGGCGAGCAGATTGCGGAGGCGGTTCTCGCTCACCACCGCGTCTCGAAGTCCGAAGCATGGCATCGAGCGGTCGAAGGCATGGGCGAGGTTGCGATCCCCGAGCCCGAAGCACGCGCCCGCAGTTATCCGCACCAGCTCTCCGGTGGCATGCGCCAGCGGGTCATGATCGCCATGGCCATCGTCAATCGTCCGCAACTGCTCATCGCGGACGAGCCTACCACCGCGCTGGATGTCACCATCCAGCAGCAGATTCTGGATCTGCTCAACGACCTGCGTCACAAATTCGGATTGGCCATGCTCTTCATCTCGCACGATCTTGCCGTGGTCTCGCACGTCGCCGATCGCGTCGCCGTGATGTATGCCGGAAGCCTGGTCGAACTTGGTGCCAAGGCCGAAATTTTCCGCGCTCCAGCACATCCCTATACGCAAGGCCTGCTGCGCGCCATTCCCACTCTTGCGACCGACCGCGCCCTTCCGCTCGCGACCATCGAAGGCACCGTGCCGAGCATCGTCCAGCTTCCGGTTGGATGCCCCTTCGAACCGCGCTGCCCGCAGCGGGTCGTTGCCTGCGCCGACGGACTACCTCCGCTGATCGAGGTCAGCCCGAGACACTGGGCGCGATGTCCGGTCGTGAATCTGCTCCGCGTCTGATGTTGCCCAGACGCGGCCAGCCGCGTCTCTATGGGAATCCGATATCCCCGCCTCGTCGTTCCCCTCCAGAGAAGCTATAATCCTCCCTTTGTGCGCATCCTTCTTCTTAGCGACATTCATAGCAACCTCGAAGCGTTGGACGCTTGTCTGGCCAGCGCTCCCGCCCACGACCTCGTCGTGAATCTTGGCGATACCGTCGGCTACGGCGGCAATCCCAACGAAGTCATCGCCCGCTCGCAGGCTCTCGGACACATTTTCGTGCGCGGCAATCACGACAAAGCCGTCAGCGGCCTGATGAACCTCGAAGAATTTAATCCCGTCGCCGGCCTCGCCACGCTCTGGACCCGCGACCAACTCACCTCCGAAAATCTCGACTGGCTGCGCTCGCTCCCGCAGGGGCCCATCAAACTCGACGAACTCCCGGGCATCCAGTTCGTCCACGGTTCCGCCCTCGACGAAGATGAATACATGGTCAGCACCCGCGATGCTATCGAACCGCTCATCACCGACCCTGTCCCGATTACGTTCTTCGGACACACTCACCTCCAGGGCGGATTCGTGCTCTCGGGTGAAATCAGCGAAGCGTATCACCCGGGGTATCGCACCGTGGGTCAACCCGAGTCGTCCGACTGGCCGCTGCGCAAAGATCGCCGGTATCTCATCAACCCTGGCTCCGTAGGCCAGCCCCGTGACGGTGACTGGCGCGCCGCGTTTGCCGTTTTCGATTCTGAGGCCTGGATCGTGAATTTTTATCGCGTGCCTTACAACCTGCGCGTGGCGCAGGAAAAAATTCTGGCCGCGAATCTGCCGCAGCGGTTGGCTACGCGACTCGCCGCTGGGAGATAGCGATCTTCGAACTTTATCCTTGCGGTTTCCTGAGGGACTCGGGCTTGGATTCGCATCAGGACATCGCTTTAGCGATGCCGTAACCGCCGGTTATAGAAGCGCCTTCAGGCGCTGAAACTTTTCTGGTCTTTGGGGTTTATTTGTCTGAGGGTTCTTTTCCCCACACGACTGTCGATTCTATTTTCAGTATTCGCAATGAGGGATCGGCACTGACGGAGGACCGTTACGCAGATGAACAACAGATCTGGTTTTGTCCGTTCGCTTTTTCTGGGCGCCGCTTTGGCGTCTTGCGCATTGGGCACGGCTTGCGCACATCATTACTACCGGGTCTATGACCCCTACTACAGCGACTACCACGTCTGGAACCACGACGAAGTGGTCTATTACCAGCAGTGGTCTCGTGAGAACCACCGCGACGGCCACCGCGACTTTCGCAAGCTGCCTCCCGAAGAACAGAAGGAATACTGGACCTGGCGGCATGGTCACGGGGACCACGACCGCCGCTAATCGCCACGTCACTCGGTCAGCGCAGGCGGATGCGGATGGGCTCGTCTGCTCAAGTTTCGTGAACAATAGCTGGGTGGTCCTCCCTTAATCGGCAGCCCGCTGATCATAGCCAACCAAAATCGTCGTCAAGTCATCTCTGGAAATAGGAGGCATATGTCCTGCCGCCGGATTTTCCTGGTGATCGCCTTGCTTCTAGGCTCAGTGGCAAGCGTCTGGTCTAAAGCTTTTCCACTTCACATTAAGGTGCTCAGTGGGGAAAGCTACCAGTTTCAAGGCCCTCCACTGAATCCACCCAACTGCAATTGGCGCGATCTCGATGCCTATTGCTACGGCTCAAGCCCGAGAACCTATGTCGAAAACGCGATGCTCGTCCAGGAACCCGACGGCAAGTCGCTGGAAATCGGGTGCACGGTTTACAACCGGTGGTCGCATTGCGCCAGCTTGCCCGTCAACCAAAGCTTTCCAGCGCGAATGGGGAAACGTGGCCTGGAGATCCGCTATCCAGATCCGCACGGCAAAACGCGTACGCAGCTTTATGAGGTTCTGCGAGAAAACGGCGATGGAGCGAGCCGGGTTACCACGGAACCAATGGAGGAAGAAAAATGAACAAACGCCTGCTTGTAATTAGCACGGTACTGGCGTTGTTTTTCTGGACGTCGGTTACTCGTTGCCTTGCGGCTGAGGAGATTACGCCCGCAAACGGCCCTTCGGTGCATATGCTGGTCACCGTCGAAGCTGTTCATGGTTCCAACATACCAGTCATTAACCGCGAGGATGTGCTGGTTTACGAGGGACGCGATCACGATAAAGTGACCGGTTGGGTCCCTGCGCAGGGAGACCACGCAGGACTCGAACTAGTTGTCATGCTCGATGATGGATCCAATATCAGTCTCGGTACACAACTGGAGGACCTTCGCAAATTTATCGTCGCACAGCCGGCATCCACCAAAATTGGGATTGCCTACATGCAGAACGGCATCGCGAAAATGGAGCAGAGCCTGACCAGCGATCATGCACTCGCTGCGAAAGCTCTGCGCCTGCCTATGGGAATTCGCGGCATCAACGGCAGTCCATATTTTTCTCTGAGCGAACTGATCAAACACTGGCCGGAAAGTACGGCACGCCGTGAGGTGCTCCTGGTTTCCGACGGAATTGATCGTTACTACGGGATCGGAGATATGCTGGATCCATATCTGGCCGCGGCCATCGAAGATGCGCAGCGCGCCGGCATTGCCGTTTATGTCATCTATACCCCGGGAGTGGGTCACTCGGGCCATAGCTACTGGCGGACATATTGGGGTCAGCTTTACCTCGCCCAGCTTGCGGAAGAGACCGGCGGGGAAGCGTATTACATCGGTTTCTCTGGGCCGCCGGTTGCGTTCACTCCCTACCTGGACGATATGGAGCGGCGGTTGACTTCCCAATATCTCTTGACGTTTACTGCGAAGCCGCAAAAGAAAAGCGGGTGGCAGTCAGTCAAGGTCACGACTGAAGTCCCGAATGCGGAACTGGTTACGGCGGACAGAGTTTACGTTTCGGTCGCAGCACCCTAGCCATCAGGCGTACCGCGCACGTTGTAAACTCGATGGATGCCTCCGCGCTCTTCCGGTTCCCGCAATCTGTTCTCCGCTCTGAAGTCCGCGCCTGCCGCTCACACTGCGCACGTTGATGGCGGAGCGCGGGGCAATCCCGGGCCTGCCGGATACGGCGTCGTCCTTCACGATGCCTCGGGGCATCCGGTCGCCGAGCTTAGCGAATACCTTGGACACCGCACCAACAACTACGCCGAGTATCAAGGACTGCTCGCCGCGCTGCGCTATGCCGCCGAACACCAGATCAAAGCGCTCAAGGTGATTAGCGACTCCGAGCTGATGGTCCGCCAGATGAAAGGCATCTACAAGGTACGGCATCCGGAACTGCGCAAGCTGTACGACGAGGCGCAGCAACTGGCGCGGCGGTTGGAGCACTTCGAAATCAGGCACGCGTTGCGCGAACATAACCAGATTGCTGACCGGCTGGCGAACGAGGCCATGGATAGAGGGCGATAAAGCAAGGTCGCAGAGTTTCAGGTTGCAAGGTTTCAGCACGCGGCGTATATCCGTTCTGTGCAGCGAGACCTTGAAACTCTGAAGCCTTAAGACTTGTTTTCTCACAGGAGGACGACACTATGATCGGAGCTCACTCATTTGTTGGAATCAATCCCTGGGCCGTGCTGGCATCTGCCCTTGCGGCCATGGTGATCGGGTTCCTCTGGTATTCCCCCATCCTCTTCGCGAACCCCTGGATGCGCCTGATGGGATTCGATCCCAATGACAAGGCCAAGATCGCCGAGATGCAAAAAAGCGCAGGCAAAATCTATGGCCTGGCGTTCGTCGCCAGCATTGTGTCGGCCGTAGTGCTTGCCAAGATCATTGATATCACCAGCATTGTCACTATTCCCTACGGGATGAAGGTCGGGTTTGCGGTCTGGCTGGGATTCGTAACCACCGTCCAACTGACCGGCGCCCTGTTTGGCAAGCAGCCCACCAAGCTCTACCTGATCAACACCGGATATCAATTGGTCTGTTACCTCGTGATGGGAGGGATTTTGGCGAAGTGGCCGCACTAGAGCTAGGTTTGAAGGTTTCAGAGTTTCAAGGTTTCAAAGTACCACCAACGTTTGTGGCGTTCGCACCTTGAAACTTTGAAACCTTGCAACCTTGAAACCTGGCCTTATTCTGCCGAGTGATCGTGCACAATCTTCCATCCCTCGGGAAACTTGCGGAAGACCAGCGTAAACAGGCCATGGGGCGTCTTTCCATCGGACATGGCCAGATGAAACTCACCGCGCACAAACGCCGAGTCCGGCCCCAGCATCTCGATCCGCAAGTTGGCAAATTCGAGCTTTCCCATCTCGTGCCCCGCGCCCTGATAGTTCTTCTTATAGCGATCGAGCGCCGCCTGCCAGCCCTTCGACTCGTGTGCTCCTGAAAAAAACGTCAGTTCGGCCGAGTTCCAGTACCCGGCCATGAAGCCTTCCAGATCCTGCCGGTTCCATGCTGCCTGCTGGTCGTCCATCACTTTTCGAATCGCGACTCGTCCGGCATCGCCCGTGTCTTGCCCAAGACCAAGAACCGCCAGCGTGGCAATCACCCCCACAAGCAAAACCAAGTCCCGCATAAGCCCTCCATAGAGCCTTGGTCTCGGATCATACAGTTTTAGATTTCTTGACCGGAGAGAAAAGAGGAAGGAAGGACCCTCGATTTGCATGGCCAGCCCCCAAGGGGGTATCCGATCTCGAAGGCCTACGACATCGCTGAAGCGATGCCCTGACACGACGCCCAACAAGCCGAGAACTGAGAGCTGACAGCTGAAAGCTGACCGCCCTAGGCTCGGACCTTTTTCCCCGCCGCCGCAGCCGCCTTAACCTTCACCATCTCCCACGGCCGCTTTCGGACGCTCTACCTCGGGTTGGTCGCGGTCCTTAATGCGATCGTACTGGTACGCTTCGCTGACGGTTCCAAGCGACTCGTTGTAGAGGCTGGGCAGAGCCAGCGCTTCCTTCATTTCTTCGGCAGAACTGCTGCAGCGCTTTCAGGTGGTCGGCCGTCGCCGGCACTTCGGTCTTGGTCGTCTTCAGAAACTGCTGATAGCCACGATTGACCAGCTTCGAAATCTCGCTGCCAATCATGTATCCGGGATAGGCAAAAATTTTCACGCCGCCGTCGTCGGTCTTCTGGATCGCCGCCGAGCAATTGTATTTCTTGAGGAACACGCGGTTTTGCGTGCCCGGAGCTTCAATCAGGTCAAAGCCATGATCGCGCAGCCAGCTGACTGCCTCTTCGTAGGTTCGTTGTTCGACTTTCGCTGCCATTTAAGAACTCAATTCCTCGTTTGTCAGTGCATCCGGTTAGATGCGGGTTTCACGGATTCGATGGAACCAAAACTGTCCACGCCGAATCTAATGACGGTAGAATCTAGCAACGCTAGTATAGATATACCTTTTCAGGATTGCGGGCACGTTACTCTAGTCATGAGCGCATCCCGTTCCATGTCACCAGCAGTTTCCGGCTCCGGGTCTTCGCCGTCGCCTTGCCCAGCCAAAGCCTCGCCTGGCCTGGCAGGAGAAGCTGTGGTGGCTCAGATCGGCAACACTCCCCTGCTGCCGTTCGACGCGCTCACCAGCGATCTTCCCAGCGTAAAACTATTGGGCAAGGCCGAATGGCATAACCCCGGCGGGTCGGTCAAAGATCGTGCCGCCGCCCGCATTGTGGCCGAAGCGCGCGGCGCCGGCAAACTCGCTCCCGGAAAAATTCTGCTCGATTCCACCAGCGGCAACACCGGCATCGCCTACGCCATGCTCGGCGCCGCTCTCCGATTCCCCGTCACCCTCTGCGTGCCCGAGAATGTTTCTCCTGAGCGAAAACGCATTCTACAGGCATACGGCGCAAATATCATCTACACCGATCCCGCCGAAGGCTCTGACGGCGCCATCAAGATCGCACGCCAGCTCGCCGAGCGCCATCCCGATCTGTATTTTTATGCAGATCAGTATTCGAACGACGCCAACTGGCGGGCTCACTACGAAACCACTGCCAACGAGATCTGGCAACAAACCGAAGGGCGCATCACGCATTTCGTGGCGATGCTCGGTACCACCGGAACCTTTGTCGGAGCCACGCGCCGCTTGAAAGAGCTCAACCCAAAGATTCGATGCATCTCGCTGCAACCCGACTCCGCCTTCCACGGCATCGAAGGCGCGAAGCACTTGCCCTCGGCCATCATGCCGCGCATTTACGATCCAACGCTCGCCGACCAGAATCTGGAGATCACGACCGAAGACGCGCACGCCATGTGCCGCCGCCTGGCACGACAAGAAGGACTCCTGGTCGGAGTCTCCGCCGCCGCAGCCATTGTGGGCAGCCTGCAGGTTGCCGAGCGCCTGAAAATAAATCAGCGCGCAACCATCGTGACCATCCTCTGCGACTCGGGCGAAAAATATCTGAGCGAGAGATTCTGGAGTGAGGGCTAAGGACTAGGTTTCAAAGTTTCAAGGTTGCAAGGTTTCAAAGTAAGAACTGGCATGCTTCGAAACAATTGAAGTCTGAGACACTGAAACCTTGAAACTCTGAAACCTTGAAACCTGGCACTTGATGCTTAAGCTCTCCCAATCCGCCCACATCTCCCTTCGTCAACACGGAGAGGAAACTTATCCCTACGAGTGCTGCGGGGTGCTGCTGGGGCGCTTCGACGATGACGGCTCGAGGACCGTCGCGCGCGTAGCTCCCTGCGGCAACACGCGCGCGGACTCGCCCCATAACCGCTACAGCATCGATCCGAAAGAGCTGATCGGCATCCAGCGCGAGGGCCGCGAGCGTGGCGAAGACATCGTCGGCTTCTATCACTCCCATCCTGACCATCCCGCGCAATGGTCGCCCACCGACCTCGCGGAAGCCCACTGGTTCGGCTGTTCCTACGTGATCACCAGCGTGGAGCAGGGGAAAGCGGCGATTACGAATTCGTTCGAACTGGTGGGCACCGATGAGGCCGAGAAGAAATTCGAAGACGAAGAGATTAGGCTCGTGTAGAGCCCATTTTCGAACTTGCATCTTTCGCCCTCACCCCTGCATCTTCTTCCTATGCCCCAGATCCAGATTCCGTCTCCACTTCGCCAGTACTCGGGAAAACAGGCCTCGGTCGCTGTCCCGGCAACAACCGTGGGCGAGGCCTTGGCTGTCCTCGTCACGCAGCATCCAGACCTGAAGCGCCACCTCTATACCGAGGAAGGCAAGCTGCGCGCGTTTGTGAACGTCTATGTCAATGACGAAGACATGCGCTACCTGCAAAAAGAGGCCACCGCGCTGAACGACGGTGATACCATTTCCATCGTGCCGTCAATTGCAGGAGGCTGCTGCTGATTTCCATGGCCACCTTGACCGAAGCCAAACCCGATGCCGCTTTAAGCAACGACGAAATCCTGCGATACTCGCGCCATCTCATCATGCCCGAAGTGGGCATGGAGGGCCAGCAGAAGTTGAAGGCCGCGAAAGTCCTATGCATTGGAGCGGGCGGACTCGGGTCGCCGCTGGCACTCTATTTGACGGCCGCGGGTGTCGGCACGCTTGGCATCGTGGATTTCGACGTGGTCGATTACACCAATCTGCAGCGCCAGATCATTCACTCGACCGACGACGTTGGCCGCAAAAAGCTCGATTCCGCCAGCGACAAGCTGAAGGCGATCAATCCCTACCTGAACCTGCGCCCGTTTGACATGAAATTGACCAGCGCCAACGCGCTCGACTTGTTTCGCGAGTTCGACATAGTCGCCGACGGCACCGATAATTTTCCCACCCGTTACCTGGTCAATGACGCCTGCGTGCTCACCGGCAAGCCCAATGTTTACGGATCGATCTTTCGTTTTGAGGGGCAGGCTAGCGTCTTCGCAACCGAAGAGGGACCATGCTATCGCTGTCTTTATCCGGAGCCGCCGCCGCCCGGCTTGGTTCCTTCATGCGCCGAAGGTGGAGTGCTCGGCATTCTGCCCGGACTGATCGGCGTGATTCAGGCGACTGAGACCATCAAGCTGATTCTGGGGCAAGGCGATTCGCTTGCCGGGCGATTGCTGTTAGTCGACGCGCTCGGCATGAAGTTCCGTGAACTGAAGCTGCGCAAAAATCCCGATTGCCCGGTCTGCGGCACGCACCGGACGATCACCCAGTTGATTGACTACGATCAGTTCTGCGGCATCCGCGGGCAGGAAGAGCCCGCGGGTAACGACATCCCGGCAATTTCGGTGGAAGAGTTAAAGAAGAAGTTAGACGCCAAGGCCGACGTATTCATTCTCGACGTGCGCGAGCCCCACGAATACCAGATCTGTAACCTGAAGGGATATCTCATCCCGGTGGGCGACTTACCTAAGCGCGTGAACGAACTTGACTCTAGCCGCGAGATTGTAGCTCATTGTAAGATGGGCGGGCGCAGCGCGAAAGCCGTAAACTTCCTGCGCCGCGCGGGGTTTACCAAGGTCTATAACCTGACCGGCGGCATTACGGCTTGGGCGGAGCGGATTGATCCTAAGATGCCGAAGTACTGAGGGGCTGCCAGGTTCAATTTGTTTGGAGAACTTGTGCTCTAGGTATCCCAGCCGCCAACTTGGTCTTCCGCACCTTTCCTTGACAAACTCACAACTGGGTCCGACAATGGCGCGAGCCTTTGAAAGAACTATCTTCCTCACACTCAGGCTCGGATTCTTGGATGTGTTTGATCCGTTCAAAATTGATTTATATTTGCCCAGGGAGCACGGCAACCGCTGGCCCTCGGTGACCTACGAAAGGAAGTAAGAAAATTATGAGGCAACTAAACGCAGTATTTCTTGCGTTTCTTCTGAGTCTTTCGCTGTCGCTCGCTTTCGGCCAGGATGCACCCGCCGCTCCACCCGCACCTTCCACACCAGCAGCGGCTCCGGCGCCCATCGCACCAGTTGCGCCCGCCGCCAAGTTGGTTCTGAAGGAAGGCACCGACGTCAAGCTCAAGTTCACCGACGACCTGAGTTCGAAAACCGCAGCGGAAGGCGACCCGGTCAGTTTAACCCTCGACGAGGACCTCAAAGTCGGCGATGTGGTAGTCGTGAAGGCGGGAGCAAAAGCGGTCGGAACGATCTCTAACGCCAAGAAGGCCGGAATGATGGGAAAGGCAGGCGAACTGAACATGCGCTTGGAACACCTGACGGCCGGTGATCAACGAATCAGAATCCGCGGAAGCAAAGGTAAGGAAGGCGAGGGTAAAGAGGGCACGACGGTCGCATTGACAGTACTGTTCGGACCGATCGGGCTCATCAAACACGGGAAAAACGTTGAGATCAAGGCAGGAACTCCGCTGGCGGCCTATGTGGACCAAGACACCCCGCTTGATCCGGCGAAGTGACGACCCGCCAACATTAGATCGTAAACTCAAGGCAGCCGAATCCTCCGCGACCGAAATCATTGACTTAAGACTCGCCGCGGGCGACGATAGAGATCTGATTGAGGCAGTTTCGAGGCGCGTCCTTCTCCTTAAGACGTCCCGCGAAGTTACTCCAAAGCCAATTTTCAGTGCTCTTTGACAAGTGAAAGTTGAGGCGGTTACCGGGGTGTCAGACCCCTCCAAAATCCCAAAAAACGGAGGCTCCGCCGCTAAGTCCTTATTCCGGAATACTTTCCATACAAGTCCTTTGCGCTCTAGACTTTGGAAAATTTCCACAGCCTAACCCCATGATTCCAAAGATCAGGGGGGGAGGGGGGTAGTAGTAAACACGCATTAATACCTTCGGAGTTAATCGGCCGACGATACGATGCCACCCTGGTTATTAGGACCAAAAAAGAAAGGGAGCGCCGAAGTGCTCCCCCTGCCTACCTTGCTCTTCCAGGAGTTAGAAAGTTACTTACTGGAATCGGAGCTTCCGCCCATTTCGGCTTTCTCGGTCCCGCCGATCTCCAGAGCGTACTTCTTGCCGCCGAAGCGTACTTCAGAAATCGTTGCCTTGCCGTTGGCGTGGTCCACGACCGCGGAGTCGTAGTCGTAGGCCTTATCGAGTGGAACGACTTTTGCAGAAGCTTTCGCGATTTCCTTCTTGCCCTGCATGAAGCTTACCTCGACGTTCGATCCGGTGCCGTCCCAGCGCAGTTGATACTCACCGGGAGCGAGTTGCTGGCCGTTGACTACGAACGGCTCGCGCACCTGCAGCGTACCCTTGTTACTTGCGAACGCACTCGATGCGAGCAACACGGCCAGCCCGAGCACCATAATCTTTGCCAGATGAGTTCAGTTTCATTTGCTCCTTCGCTTTCTGCCCGGCACGGCCGGGACGTCAGGGGCGGCTGGTGATGGTTCGGGGATGCTCGACTGCGGGCTTGCCTTTTTTCGGCAAAGTCCTACAATGCGCGTGTCAGGGTGACGCAAAAGGATAGGAGCGCACACTCGCGCTTTTTACCGTTCTTTTTGCAGGACTCGGCGCATTCAGGGCCGCCAAACCATGCCTGCGCCAGTCCCGTCACCCTGCAAACTTTTTAAGGGGAGCGAAGGTTATTTCGTCCACCCCACGTTGGTTCGCTAGCGGATACGAATCCCGGTTCGAGTAAGTTCCGCTTTTTCTCTTTGCGAACCATTTTTCTTGCGAACATGCATGTTGGACGCGCGGAAAGGGGCTGCGTTAGCAAAACATGTCCCGAGTTGCTGGAGTAACAAGGTGGAAGTGTTTTGTCTGGAGTCCAAACTCTTGCGACGCACAGCAGGTCCTTCCCCTTCGACAAGCTCAGGGTCAGGATGACACACCTGTAGAGAGTTTCGGCACCTGCTAACCAATCTTCAGCACGATCTTGCCGTAATTCTTGCCTTCCTGCATTAGCGTGTAAGCGGCGCGCGCTTCTTCGAGCGGGAAAACTTTGCCGATTACGGGATGGAGCTTGCCAGCTGCGAGCCACTCCGAAAGCTGCTTCCACGCGGATTCCATGAGCGGGCGATTCGCACTCAGGTAGGACAGCCAGAGTCCATGGACGCTCGCGCCTTTGGCGTAGAGAATGCGAGTGTCGAGATTCGGTGTTTCTCCGGTGGCAGCGCCGTAAACGATGACGCGTCCGAAGTCGCGCACGCATTTGACGCTCTTTGCCACGTGCTCGCCGCCGAGCATTTCGAATACCGCGTCGACGCCTTCGCCGCGCGTGAGATCTTTGATCGCCTCGGCATAATCGTGCTGCTTGTAGTTGATGCCATGTTGCAGGCCGAGCTCGCGCGCGCGGGCCAGTTTGTCTTCGGAGGAAGAAGTTCCGTACATTTCGAGGCCAAGAATTTTCCCGATCTGAACGGCAGCGGTACCGACGCCGCCGGCGACGGCGTGAATCAGAACACGGGCACCAAGCTTGTCATTTTTCGGTGGGTCGTTGTTCGGCGAGTCCAGTTTCGGCGAGTTCAGCAAACCGGCTTTCCAGTAGGCGAAGTAGGCGGTGAAGAAATTCACCGGGAAAGCAGCGGCCTGCTCGGCCGTCCAACTCTCAGGGATGGGCCAGACGAGATTGCGATGGGCCACAGTTTTCTCGGCGAAAGCCGCCCACTGCGTGTAACCCATGACGCGGCGTCCGTTGGCGTCGCTACCGGCGAATTCGCGGCCTGCCGTCAGCGGCGGCTTCGGAGTGCCAGCGTATCCGCCGCGCGCGGTGAGCAGATCGGCAAAGTTCAAGCCACCCGCTTCCACTTTCACCAGCACCTGCTCCGGTGCAGGGTGGGCATCGGGAACCTGCTGCAATTCGAGAACCTCGGGACCGCCGAAACGAGTGATGACGAGTGCTTTCATGCGGAAAAGTTTAACAGCCTGCGAACGAATCGCGGAGTACGAATCGCGAGTTCGGTTTCCTCATCTATAATGACGACCGAGTTTCCGATCCCCGTGGCCTGAGCGATTCTCTGGCGGCGGGGACGAGGGTTGCGCCGGTTTGCAGGCGCGATTCGAGGGTGTGGATGGAAACGTCCGTGCCTCCCGTGTTGGAAAGGAAACGCTCGCCGGGTTGTACCCGCCTGCTTCCTTCCCAGCATTTAGCAATTAGCGTTTAGCACTTCAAAGCGGCTCAGTGTGGTGTGAAAGCTAAGTGCTAATTGCTAAGTCCTAAATGCTGCTTACCGACAAATTCGGGCGCTCGATTCATGATCTGCGGATCTCGATCACTGACCGCTGCAATTACAGATGTGTGTATTGCCGGACGGGGACCAACGGCGCTGCCTATGCCGAGCTTCCATTTGAAGATTATCTGCGGATGGCGCGAATACTGGTGGGTCTGGGAATCACGAAGATTCGGCTGACGGGCGGTGAGCCGCTGCTGCGCAAAGGCATTGTGGAGTTTGTGCGGGATCTGGCTAAGCTGCGCACGCTCTCGGGCAACAAGCCTGAAATTGCGTTGACGACGAACGGGCATCTACTGGCCGAGATCGCGCAGCCGTTGAAAGATGCTGGACTTAACCGCGTGACCGTCAGCATGGACGCGGTGGATCCGGAGCGATTTGCCCGCATCACGCGCGTGCCGAACGGATACGACAGCGTGCTGGCGGGAGTTCGGGCATCGCGGCAGGCGGGGCTTGATCCAGTGAAAATCAACTGCGTGCTGCTGCGCGGCTTCAATGAAGACCAGATCACTCCGTTTGGGATGTTTGCGCGGGAAGAGCAGGTGGTGGTGCGCTTCATCGAATTCATGCCGCTCGAAGAAGATCGCGTCTGGACGCCGGAGATTGTGGTCAGGCTCGATGAGATCGTCTCCCGCATGTCGGAATATCTGCCGCTGGAGGAGATATCGCACGAGCACAGCGAAACGGCGCGGCGATATCGCTTCCGCGACGGCGTGGGCGAGATTGGGATCATCGCGCCGGTGTCGCATCCTTTCTGCGGACACTGCAGCCGGATTCGCATTACCTCGGACGGCAAGCTTCGCACGTGTCTTTTTTCCGTGTGGGATCACGACCTGCATGAGTTGATGCGGCGCGGCGCGACCGACGAGAAGCTCGCCGAGTTCATTGTGAAAGTGGTGGAGAAGAAAGAAGAGCGCCACCACATCGGAGAGCCGGGATTTGTCCCGGCGTCGCGGACGATGGTGCATATTGGGGGGTAGGCTACAGCTATCAGTCGTCAGCTTTCAGCCGTCGATTAAATCGTTTCAGCGCCGAGACGCAGAGTGCGCCGGGAATTACCAGAGAGCGTCAGTAGAAACGAATCGTACTTCGTAACCGTCCAACCCGAGTCTTTCTTTTCTTCGGTCACGGAGAAAAGGTCCTTGTAGGTTGCGTCCTGGGCTGGACTGCTGTAGCGCTGGCCTTTATAGTGCAGAATCACGAGCGGCGGCGCGTCTTCCCATTCCACCAGGTTCCAGGAAATCAGCGGGTGCTGGGCCTCAGAGTCGCAGAGGAATTTGGCTCGCTTCTTGCGGTAATCCTTTTCCCACTGGGCGAGCAGGGTGCGGCAATTGCCGTCGCGCATTTCCGCGATAAAGGCGTTGGCGGTGTGTTCGATGGTGCGATCGCGGAACGGATTCATCGTGATGTTAAGCGGCATGTGGGTTAGAGGGTCACGTTCTTCCGAACGCGATAGCACCGGCCCCTGGTTGCTGAGCCAGTTCAGATAACCGAGAAAAACGGCCACGAGCAGGACCGCGAAGCCCAGTGCGATGGCGAGATGAGTGCGGGAAAACGGCATTCAAGAGAAGTTTGGGGGATGGACGCCGTGAGGGCAAGGTTACTCCAGATACTTTCGTAACGGCTGTAGGGACTCAACACCTCGCCTTCCCCGCATGACGGTTGCGGTACGCCACCTTGGTTTGTGTTTTCCAAATCGGCGGCGTATAGTTAGCGATGAATACTGTTGTGTCGTAGTGTCAGGATTGTCGAAGCACACCAGTGGGCGAAAGCCCACTTTTTAGTTTGGGCTGGTTTGCAGGGACGCTGGGGCGGCGATTCTGGACGCAACATGCTGAAAACATGGCTCTTGATCTGGATAAGATCCGGCAGATTGCCGAGCGGGTGGCAGGCTCGAGCGGGCTGGAAATAGTTGAAGTGGAAGTGTGCGGAGCTGGTAAACACCGCATGCTGCGCGTTTTTATTGACCGGACGGGAGCGGTGCCGGCGCCAGATCGTCCGGACGGCGTGACGCACGAGGATTGCTCGAAGTTCAGCCGCGAGTTCGGCACGATTGTCGATGTTGAAGATGCGGTGCCGGGCGGATCGTATGTGTTGGAGGTTTCCTCTCCGGGACTGGATCGGAAGCTGACGAAGGCGGCGGATTTTGAGCGCTTCCGCGGACAGCGCGTGAAGTTGACGACGCGGGAGCCGGTGAACAGCAACCGGTATTTTGAGGGAAAGCTGGAACGCTTCGAGAACGGAAAGCTGCTGCTGGATCTGAGCGCGGCGCGAAAGAAGAAGATGCGTCCGAAAGAGGGCGCTTCGACAAAGGTTGAAATCGAGTTGGTCAACGTGGAGAAGGCCAACTTGGTACCAGAAATTTAGGAGAAAGGTGTCAGGTCTCAGGTGTCAGGTCCCAGGAAAAGCAAGTCCTGAGACCTAAGACCTGACACCTGAGACCTGAAGATCTTATGGCTAGTGAGCTTTACAACATCATCGAAGGGGTCAGCCGGGAAAAAGGCATTGATCCGCAGATTGTGGTTAGCGCGGTTGAGGACGCCATTGTGGTGGCCACGCGCAAATACTACAAGACGCAGGAAAATTTGCGCGCCGTTCTGGACAAAGACAGCGGCAAGATAAATGCCTATGCGGTGAAGTCGATCGTTGAGACTCCGGAGCAAGTGGAAGATCCGGACTTGCAGGTGACGGTGGAGCAGGCGCGGAAGCTCGATCCGAGCGCGGAAGCGGGCGGAGAGTTGCTGATTCCGAAAGTGACGGAAGGAATTCTGGGGCGGATTGCGGCACAACTGGCGAAGCAGGTCATTTTCCAGAAAGTGCGCGAGGCGGAACGCGACACGGTTTACAACGAATACATCGGGCACGTGAACGAGATCGTGAATGCTACCGTGAAGCGGATCGAAGGTCCAGACGTGATTCTGGATATCGGCAAGGCCGAAGCACGGATGGGACGCAAGGAACAGTCGCGGCTGGAATCGTTTGCGGTGGGCGAGCGGATTCGGGTCGTGATTGTGCGGGTGGAAAAAGCGGTGAAAGGTCCGGGCGTGATCGCTTCGCGTTCGGCACCGGAATTAGTCCAGCATCTGTTCCAGACCGAAGTGCCGGAAATTTATGACGGCACCGTAGTGATCCGGGCAATTGCGCGGGAAGCGGGCGAGCGCACCAAGATCGCGGTGCTGTCGAAGGACAAAGACGTGGACGCGGTTGGAGCCTGCGTGGGCATGAAGGGGATGCGGGTGCAGTCGATCATTCGTGAGTTGCGTGGAGAAAAGATCGACATCATCGAGTATCACGAGGATCCGGTTACGTTCGCGGAAAAGGCGCTGCAGCCGGCGAAAGTGAGCCGGGTAACCATTGTGGATGCGGCGGATAAGCATCTGGAAGTGGTGGTCGACGATACGCAACTGTCGCTGGCGATCGGGAAAAAAGGGCAGAACGTGCGGCTAGCGGCGAAACTGCTGGGCTGGAAGATCGACATCAAGAGCGAAGAAGAAAAGCGTCAGGAAGTGGAACAGCAGATGTCGGCGCTAGTCACGCAGGCCGTAACTCCGCTGGAAAATGTTACGGGGTTGGGCGAAGGACTGGTCGAGAAACTGAAGGCGGCGGGCGTGAACACGGTGGAAGCGCTGGCCGATATGACGCCGGAGCAACTGGAAGCGATTGAAGGCATTGGCCCGAAAACGGTGGAAAAAATCAGTATTGCAGTCAATAATTACTTCGCCAGTCTGGATGGCGGCGAGGCAGTAGCCGACGCGGAAGCGGAAACGACCGGAGAAGCCGCCACCGACGCAGCTTTGATCGAGGAATCGCTGACAGAAGGGTCCGTAGAAGCGGATGCGTTGGCGGCGGGAACGGAACCCACCGAGACAGCACCGGCAGAAGAAGGCACCGAGCTTACGACTGAAGAAACTGCTGCAGAAGACCCCGCGACTGAAGAATCCGTGACCGAAGAAGTCGCGACGGAAGAAGCCCCGGAAGACAAGCAGAGCTGAAAGCTGGGATGGTGGCGAGTTCGGAGTTCAATCCGGACCAAAGGCGCGGGGCTCGTTCATCCGGGAGTTGGCCTGAAGTAAGGTTGCACAGCATTTCATGAGGTTAGATATGCGAGCTTAGACACGCGAAGATTACCGGGACAAAGAGGAAACGAGAGCGGATGAGTAAGATTCGAATCAATGATCTGGCCCGTGAGCTGGAAGTCAAGAGCAAGGAAATTCTTGACGTGCTGACCACGGTGGGCGTCACGGAGAAGAAAACGCACTCCAGTTCTCTGGAAGAGCATGAAGCGGAACTGGTGCGGAAACATCTCCGCGGCCGCAGTGAGACGGCGACGAGTTCGGCCAAGACCTCGCGTGCCGCTCGCGGCGAAGACGAGATTAAGACCAAGATCGACCTCTCGCATATCTCCCGCCCTGGAGATGTGCTGCGCGCCATCACGCAGCAAAAAGGAGTCGCCGAGCGTCCTGCGGTGCGCCCGGCAGTCAAGGCGCCGGTCGCGGCGCCAGCGGTGGAAGCGAAGGCAGCCGCCCCGGCCGCTCCAGTAAAACCGAAGGCAGCGCCGTCCAAGCCCGCCAGTGAAGCGCCTGCGGCAACGCCACCGAGACTGGTGACGCCGGCGTCGGTAGCTGCCGCGCAGCGGCCGCCGGCGGTGGTCGTGATTCCGCCGAAAGTTCCTGTAACCCCAGCTGCCGCGACCGTACCGGTTGCTGCCCCGAGTACAGCTCCGCCTGCGATCGCGGTTCCGCCTCGGGCTACGGCTCCTGCTGTACCGGTTACGACTCCCCCGCTAACCGCAGCGGCTCCATCGCTTAGTAGCGCTACGCAGATACAAGCTTCGGCACCCGCGAAACCAGTGCCTCCGATGGCTCCGCCGCCGCGCATGATCATGCCGCAAACCGGCCCGCGCCCGGTGTACAAGGCTCCTCCGGCGATCCCTGGAGAACCACCACGACCGGCGCCGGGACGACCGGTTCCGGGGCAGCCAATCTTTCAGCGTACGGCACGGCCGCAAGCGCCAGGGTCACGGCCGGCACTTCGTCCGGGCGAACGGCGACCGATGCATCCCACGCGCGTAGTGCCTGCGGGATCGCGACCGTTGGGTGTAGGTCCGGGAGGAACGCTGCCGCCACCGGGACCGACGCGTCCGGGAAGCCGTCCGGGAGCTCCATCGCGGCGACCGGGACAGAGATATGTACCGCGAGGCGTAAAGGAAGGCCCGATGAAGGGCTACACTCCGCCGCCGCGCATGACTATCAGCAACGAGCCGGCGCCGATCACGCGGAACATCACGATCACAGAAGGAATCTCGGTGAAAGACCTGGCCGAAAAGCTGGGCATTCGCGCCAAGGATGTGATTGCGCGACTAGTGGTGCGAGGCGTGTTCGCCACCATCAACCAAACGCTGGACGCAGAGCTGGCCAGCGAAATGGCGCGCTTCTTCGGAGCGGACACGGAAGTGATCACCTTCGAAGAACAAGCTGCGAAAGACACCACCGAAGCAGTCGAGAGCAGCGAAGAAGGCGCGGAAGCCGTACCGCGTCCGCCTGTGGTCACGATTATGGGCCACGTGGACCACGGCAAGACGACGCTGCTCGACTCGATCCGCTCGACCAATGTGGCTGGAGGCGAGGCGGGCGGCATCACGCAGCATATCGGGGCCTATAAAGTCCGCATCACCGACACGGCGTCTCCGGCTTACGGCCGCGAGATCGTGTTCCTGGATACGCCAGGTCACGAGGCGTTTACGCGCATGCGCGCGCGTGGCGCAAAGGCTACCGACATTGTGGTACTGGTCACGGCGGCCGACGACGGCGTCATGCCGCAAACGATTGAAGCGATCGACCACGCGCACGCTGCCGAAGTTCCCATCATTGTCGCGGTCAACAAGATCGACAAGCCGGGCGCGCTGCCGGAGCGGGTCAAGAAACAACTGGCGGATCGCGGGCTGGTGCCGGAAGAGTGGGGCGGCAAGACGGTGTTCGTCGACGTTTCCGCCAAGCAGAAGACAAATCTGAACCTGCTGATGGAAATGATCTGCCTGACGGCGGACTTGCAGGAACTGAAAGCGACTCCGGGACGTGCGGCGAGCGGATTGGTGCTGGAAGCGAAACTGGATCGCGGTCGCGGTCCGGTGGGAACGATCCTGGTGCAGAACGGCACGCTGCACGCGGGCGACAACTTCGTGGTCGGGAACGTGTACGGAAAAGTTCGGGCGATGTTCGACGATCGCAGCAAGCCGCTGAAAGAAGCGCCGCCTTCGACGCCGGTGGAAATCATCGGATTGGAAGGGCTGCCGCAGGCGGGCGATCAGTTCGTGGTGGTGACCGACCGTGAGAAGGCGCGCGACATCTCGGAATATCGCGAACAGAAAGCGCGCGAAGCCGCGCTGGCCAAGAGTTCACGCGTCTCGCTGGAAGGCCTGGCGGAACAGTTGAAGACGGCGGGCATGAAGGAACTGAACATCATTCTGAAAGCCGACGTGCAGGGGTCGGTCGAAGTGCTGGGCGATTTGCTGGGCCGGCTGTCGAATGACAAGGTGCGTCTAAAGCTGTTGCGGTCAGGCATTGGCGCGATCACGGAGACCGATGTGCTGCTGGCGTCGGCGTCGAATGCCATCATCATTGGATTCAACGTGCGTCCGGAGCGCAAGGCGCAGGAACTGGCTGACCAGGAAAAAGTCGACATCCGGCTGCACTCGATCATTTACGAACTCCAGGACGAGATCAAGCGCGCTATGACCGGGCTGCTCGAGCCGACGATCAAAGAAACCTACCAGGGACGCGCCGATGTGCTGGAGACCTTCCGCATTCCGAAAGTGGGAACGATTGCGGGTTGCCGTGTGAGCGATGGATTTATCAAACGCGATTCCGAAGTGCGGCTGTTGCGCGATAACGTGGTCATGTTCAAGGGCAAAGTCGGGTCGCTGCGGCGCTTCAAGGACGATGCTTCGCAAGTGACCAGCGGCATGGAGTGTGGCATCTCGATCTCAAACTACGGCGACATCAAGGCGGGCGACGTGATTGAGGCGTTTGTTACGGAGCGGATCGCGGCGGAAGCGATTAAGTAGAACCAGAGGATAGTGAATAGTGGTCAGTGTTTGGTTGAGCGGTGCCTTGGGCGCGGAACGCCAATTACTGGCCACTTTTCATTTTCAAGTGCGTTCATTACTCCTGCGATTTCGGCAGAAGCGACCTCGCAAAATAAAACTCCGGGCGGGGGCGCCCGGCGCTCCACTGTTCCCGATACTTTTACTGGCTGGCTTGCTGGCTCAAGGCTCCTCCTATGTTCGCATCTTCCTGCACCATGAATCCGGTGTTGGGGGCACTCAGGTAGTAGACCACGGTGGTGGTTACATTATTGACGACCACGGCAACCCGGCCGTTCGCACTGACCGTAAAGGTGCCATTAGTACCCAGGGTTGAGACATGGCCACCGAGGTCGGCCGGGGATGAAAGCGTTTGCCGTCTGGTTCCAGTTAAAGGCGGTGCTGCTGGTCGTCTCGAAGTCTCCCACCCGATCCTTGAGGGTGGTGTCAAAGCCGTCCATGACGAAGGCGGCCTGGCCGTTAAGTGCGGGTGCGGCTTGCTGCAGGGAGAAAGTTCCGTCCTCGACAGCGAGTGTGCTGTTGGCGAGGAAGTAGGCGCGGGACCCGCTGACCATCCAGAAAATCTGCGGGCTGATGGAGCCACCGCTCAGCGCCAGGTTGATGGTGCCGCGGCCGTTCGAGGCCAGGGTGTAGCTTCCGCCGGAAACCGCGAGATTGGGATTCACGGTCGTATCCTGCACATAGTCCACAGCGCCGCCGGTGAAACTGCTCACGCCATCGGTGGTAAAGACGCCGGCCGAGTGAATGCCTGCAGGGCCGCTAATGCTGGTGTCGCCGGAACTGCCGAATACATACGAGTTGCCGGTGGCAAGAGTGGCGGCAGAGAAGGGGCCTCCGCTTTGCGCTTCAGCCTGGCCGATCTCGAGCGAGGTGGTGTTCGACATAAAATAGAACTCGGTGGAATTCACGACGTAGTAGCCAAATGAAGATCCGTCGGTCAGAGAGAAAGTGCCGCGACCGGTGGTGGAGTCAGGCGGGCTCATCGAAACCGCGGAGGTGACCGATTGGCTCGTTGCTAGTAGTCCGAGGTTGAGAAGGTCTTCGGTACCGCTGATGGCGCCGGCGGTAATGGTGATTCCTCCAACTCGCGAGCTGGTGTCAAGGTTATGCGCCTTGAATACGAAGGCGCCTGAGGGCGCGGCGGTAAAGGCGGTTGTGTCCTGCAACTGGCCGTAGCCGGAAGAAGTTGCGAAGGAATCTTGCTCGATCAGATAGAAGTGGCTGTCGTCGATCAAGGTGATGGCGTAATTCGAGCCGCCGAAGGAGAGAAATCCTTCGCCATCCTTGGCGATGCCGTAGGTGCCGGCTTCGGGCAATGTGGGAACGAGTTGCGCGCCGTCCTGATCGAAGTCATCGACGAGGATGTTCAGGTTTCCCTTGCCGTCAGCGGTGAAGACGGTGGTCTCGGAGAACGGATCGGCTGAGGTACCTGCCTGGTTGACCCCGGTCCCGGTCTGCCGCATCACATACTGGCCGCTCAGGCTGGCATTGGTGAAGTTGCCGCCGAGGGGCGTAACGATACTTGTGCTGGAGCCGCAGCCGGCCGCGAAAAGAATGCCTGATATCGCCGCCAGGACCATGAGCACCTGTCTGGCACACTTTGAGGAAGCAAGGGGATTCATAAGACGCTCCTGTCTCTTAGGATGCGCTAACCCGGATTGTAGAGAAAAGTTTCGGTGAAAAAAATTGACGGAAGCGTTTCCTGGGGAAACCTACCCAGCGCTGAAGCCCTCCACCCCGGCACTGGGCTAAGTTCGATCGCCCCTCCGGGGCTTGCCGGTCTTGCCACTCTTCCCACGGCTTGCGCCGTGGGCTGCGTTCCTACGCCGCTTCGTGGCTGAAAGCAGAACTACGCGCCTGGCACACCGGGAGGCGGGGCAAGCCCCGTCTCTACAGCGGATTTCGGGCTGGGGCTGGGATCGCGGGCTGCTTGTTTTTTTGGGATGCTTTCTCGGAAAGCCAGACTCCTATGCGGTAGAGGAGCAGGAGGCTGAGCACTACGCCGTACTCTATGGGCTTGCGGAGATCGGCCTTCACCAGCCAGGTGTAATGGATGACCGCCAGGATTCCAGTGAGATAGATGAGGCGGTGGAGGCGTTGCCAGTTCTTGCCGCCGAGGCGGCGAATCGACCAGGCGGTCGAGGTCAGGGCCAGCGGAATGAGGAGAACGAAGGCGGAGAAGCCGACGGTGATGAAGCGGCGCTTGGCAATGTCTTTCATCATCTCGTGGACATCGAAGAATTTGTCGAGCCAGATGTAGGTGAGGAAGTGCAGGGTGCCGTAAAAGAAGGCGAACAGCCCGATCATGCGGCGGACGCCGATCAACCAGTACTGGCGGGTGATGCGGCGGAGAGGCGTGATGGAGAGCGTGGTGAGGACCAGAATCAGCGTCCAGTCACCGGTCGAGTGGGTGATAACCTCGATGGGATTAGCGCCCAGGCCGTCGTGGAAGGCCTTCCAGACGAGGCGGGCCAGCGGGATGAGCGCGGCCAGGAAGATTGCGATCTTTGTGAAGCGGAGCTTCATTTTGAGCCGCACAAAGCAGGTGCTTCGCTTCGCTCAGGATGACAATTCATAGAAGAAGACTTAAATTACAAATTACAGATTGCCAATTACAAATTCCTAGAAGTTCTTTTTCAGGTCCATGCCGGAATACAGGCTGGCCACCTGATCGTATCCATTGAACATCAGCGTTGGCCGCTTTAGAAATTCACCCAGGCGGCGTTCCTTGGCTTGGCTCCAGCGGGGATGGTCGACGTTGGGATTCACGTTCGAATAAAAGCCGTATTCGTTGGGGGCGTACTGCTGCCAGGATGTTCAGCGGCTGGTCTCCGGTGAAGCGGATGCGGACGATCGACTTGGCGCTTTTGAATCCGTACTTCCACGGAATCACGATGCGGAGCGGGGCGCCGTCCTGATTCGGGAGCACTTCGCCGTACATACCGAAACACAGGAGGGCTAGGGGATGCATGGCCTCGTCCATACGGAGACCTTCGACGTAGGGCCACTGCAACACGCTGGTGCGCTGGCCGGGCATTTGCCTGGGATCGTATAAGGTGGTGAACTCGACATACTTTGCTTTGGGCAGAGGGTCGGCGCGCTTGATCAGTTCGCTCAGGGAAAATCCTACCCAGGGCACGACGATCGACCAGCCCTCGACACAGCGATGACGGTAGATGCGCTCCTCCGGGGCAACCATTTTCATGATTGCGTCGACGTCGAGGACCTGCTTCTTCTTGACGTTGCCGTCGATGGTCACGGTCCAGGGGCGAGTCCTGAAATCCTTGGCCAGCCCGGCAGGCTCGTATTTGTCGGTGGAGAATTCGTAGAAATTGTTGTAGTTGGTGACGTCTTTGTAGGGCGTTTCCTTTTCCGTGGTGCTGAAGGGGCTTTTCTGGATGCCGTCAATTTTGTCGTTGGCCTGCGCGATGAACCTGGGCGTTGCAAGATCACGGAAGGCGACGCCAGTGACGGCGGCCGCGCCGGCGATGGCGGCTCCAGCCAGGAAGTTGCGGCGGTTCAGATAGGTCGATTTGGGAGTAATTTCAGACGACGGAATTGCAGGCAGTTTCCCGATCAGCATTGCTCACCCCGATTATCGTTCACCTGGTTAAAGTACGTACGGCTGACGTGAATGTGCCAGCGCCAAACCCCACTACTAAGTATAGGACGCGGCGATAGGGAAAAAGTTGCAAGGCTATGCGGCTGCCTTGAAGGATCAGGCAGGCTCTTCAACGGCGATCACACAGGATGCTCGGAGTGTGTCGGGGATCTGAGTACGCCCATACGCTACAATACCGTCATGTCGCAAGCCGCTTCCGCGATCACCCGCAGCCCCGCGGAGATCGTGCAAAACAGCCCGGTTTCGCAGGCGCTGAATGGCATCTGCTACGCCCGCTCCGGCGAGATTACGATTGCCGACAACGACCTCGACCGCATGATTGCCGTCGTGCCCGTGCCGGTGGCCGCTGCGCTCAGCCGCAAGGCGTACTACTTCGTGCCGCTCACCGTCACCCAGGGCGACGACACCGTCATTGCCGACCGCTACGACGTTGCCCTCAGCGACAACGCGGTTTGCCATCGCAACCTGAATCTGGGCGATGCCGAGTGCGTCTTCATCTCCACCCGCCTGATGGACGACAAATTTTCGGTGGCCTTCGAGTTCTACATCAACGTCGGGCACGCGCTGGTCGAACGGGCCGGCGTGTCGCAGAATTTCGCCGATCTGGCCTGGCAGCAGGTGGAATCCGGCGTCCGCGGAGAAACCTCGCTCGACGCCTGGGAGGCGCGTAAGTTCGCCACCGCCCACGGTCCCGACGCGGAAAAATTCAAGAACGACTATCTAACCGCCAGTTTCGCCGATGCCATTTCCATCTACCTGCTCTCGCTCTATCTCGACGTCGACTACTACGACCTGCGCGAGCGCGACTACCCGCTGCTGGCTCCGGCTCCGATGGCCGAACGGTTGCGGAAAATTGCCGAAATATTTCCCCCGAATCCCGGATTCGAATTCAACATTTACTACCGGCGACGCGGGTAGAAAACAAGTGAATAGTGGATAGTGCATAGTGAACGGATCCACTATTCACTGCCTCACGCACCTTAAGTACCCTTGGCTCCCAGAGCACTGACGACTTATGCTGAAGTAAATTGAAAGGTTCGGGTTTCGCTTTGCCGATGATTTCGCTTCGTCTCTACACCTTGGTGCTGGGCATCATTGGCCTGGCCGTCGTCAGCTATGCCTTGCTGCGCCGCAAACCTAAAACTGCCGACGACGTCGAACACCGCCGCCGCACCTGGCTCAACACCGTCGGACGCATCACCGATGGCACCGTGATCGACGTTCAGGAAATCACCACTAAGGTGAACCGCCCCGCCACCATGCTGATTTATCAATACGACGTGGCTGGCGTTTCCTACGAGGCCTCGCAGGACGTCACCTATCTTCGGCAGTGGATTAACCTGCATTCCTGCCGCCTCGGCTTGCCTACATCGGTGAAGTACGATTCGCGCAACCCCGGAAATTCCATGGTCATCGCCGAAGGCTGGATGGGCCTGCGCCAGTGAAACAAGGTCAGAGCTTCCCGAGCGCCACCGCGGTCAGATAGAGAATTTGCGCCGTCGCCAGCCCCACCCAGATTCGCTGCCGTAGGCGCGAGCGCCGCAGATCCCGCAGCAGGTCGGCGGTGGTGGGTTCGGTGACCAACTCTTCCAACTTCTTCGGCGGCAACGCCACCGGTTGCAGATTGACAGGTCTTACCGCCTCGGCCGGTTTCGGCTTGTCGGGATAAAACACTTTCGGCGTGTCCACCACTTCCGACCACAGCGGCAGCAGGATCCAGGACTTAGGAAGGATGTCCAGAATCGGCTTGGAGGTCAGGTTCAGAGCCGGCTGGGTTTCCGGCGCCACGCGATCGGCCAGATTCCGCAGCAGCGATCCCCACCAGAAGTGGCTGAGCTGATCGGTGATGAGTTCACCGACATCCACCGGCCTCGATTCCAGTTCGAGCGGCGGCAGTACTTCCGGCGAGATCACGTCCCCGATGTTGGTGAACACCGTCCGGAACCAGGGCAGGCGCAGACGCTCGCCCAGCGCCAAGCCCACATTCACCGGCCGTGAAGTGAGGTCGAGCGGCGGCAACTTCTCCGGCGCGAAGGTGTCGCGCAGATTGGCGGCCAGCGACCTCCACAGCGGCTGCGTCAGGCTTGCCGGCGGCAGTAAATCCAGCCGAATTTCCGCCGGCGGCGTTGCGGACTCTGAGTCGGGATACCAGGCTTCAGCGGCATTCGAGCGGCAAGGCATGAGAATTTAGCTTGCTCCAGCGCGGCTCCGTCAGCACGACCCCAGGAAGCCCACGCTCCATGTTAGATGCTGCGCCGAGCGCTGTCACGCACCTTTACGCAGCTTTACAGGCCTCGGAAAAACTCGCGATTTGTATCAAGGTATGCTTCAGGCACACCGCAAATCCCCGCCCGCGCTCCCGAAAGCTGGAGGTGATCACCTGCAATGATTTTCCGGGCATGACTTGCGGATAGGTTCCGACGGAAAACACTCCACGGAAAAAGAAGGAAGCGCCACGTTGAAAAATGCGGCGCTACTGCCGATGGCGTGGGTTCTTTTCATTGGTACATGCCCTTTGATGCCATTGAGGGTAAACTTGCTTTGGAGCACAATCAAAAGCAAGCTTTCGAAGCGATATCTCAAAATGGAGAAGCTGAATTGAACGACCACGAACAAGCCGCGGCCAAAACTGGTCGTAGGCTGCGCCGTTTCTCCCGTAGTCGATTCGATGCGCGCATTCAGGTGGCGGTGTTTCGCGAAGGCCAGACGACCACCTACTGGGGCCGAACCAGCGAACTCAGCGTGGATGGCATCGGCGCGACCCTTAGCGGCCAGTTGCAGGTAGGCGAAGTTGTTTCTCTGGAGTTTCCCATCCCTGTCCCGCCTCACATCATCAAGGTACGAGCCGTGGTCCGTTATAACGACGGTTTGCGCTGCGGATTTGAGTTTTTGGTCGTGACCAACGAACAGAGGCTGCTTTTGCGCGAGGTCTGTGTCGTCTTGACCAACGCCTCCTGAACCTTTCTGCTGTGATTCCGTTGAAATCTCCATTACGGGGGTAACTATCGACGGACAACCCTACCCGCTTAACATCGCATTATCGTCAGAGCACACTGGGAGAGGACTGTATGGGTGAGAAGATCGCCCCGGCATCTTCGACTGACCTGCCGCAGGTGAACCCGCTGCAGGAAGGTCATGGACCGGGTGGGGCCCCGGTTCCTACCCACACTTCTCACCCCGCCACGGCCACTTTGCCCAGGAATGGCAATGCCGCCGAAGCCCATCCCGCAATAGAGAAAGCCTACTTCGAACAAGCCATCGAAAACGCGCCGGATGCCATCAGTATTATCGACCAGGATCTGCGCATTTTGCGTATCAACGGCGAATTTACCCGCCTGTTCGGCTTTACCGCGGATGAGGCCGCCGGGAAACGGCTCGACAAGCTCATCGTTCCGCCCGATCGCTACTCGGAAGCGGCCTGGATCACCGAGAGCGTAAAAAATGGACGCAACCTTACCCTGGAGACCCGTCGCCAGCGCAAAGATGGCTCCCTGATCGAGGTGCTGCTCTCCACCTCGCCCGTGACCCTGAACAGCAAAGGCGTTGGCGCCTACGCTTCCTACCGCGACATCACCGAGCAGAAGCGCACAGAGGAGTTGAATGCGGCTTTGTACGCCATCGCGGCACGTAGCCAGGCGGCCGAAGATCTGCAGCAGTTTTTCGCTGCCATTCACAAGATCGTCGGCCAGTTGATGAATGCGCGCAACTTCTACATCGCGCTCTTCGATCCGCCGTCCCAGTTGCTGAGCTTTCCCTACTTTGTCGATGAGCAGGACCCGGCCCCAGCCCCCAGGCCTCCCGGCCGCGGCCTCACCGAATATGTGTTGCGCTCGGGCGAGCCCCTGCTCGCCACCCCCGCAGTCTTCGAGGAACTGATACGGCGCGGGGAAGTGGAATCCATCGGCGCTCCCTCCCTCGACTGGCTGGGCGTTCCCCTGCAAACCGCCGCTAGCTGCATTGGAGTCGTGGTCGTCCAGACCTACAGCGAAAATACCCGGTTTGGAGACCGTGACCGCGAGATTCTGAAATTCGTTTCGCAGCAGTTAGCCGCGGCCATCGAACACAAACGCGATAGCGAAGCGCTCCGTCGCTCCGAAGCCCGCTCCCGCTCTCTGATTTTGAGCGCGGCCTTCGGCATTTGCCGCTGCACGCTTGGCGGAAAATTCCTGGACGTGAATCCGGCGCTCATCACCATGCTCGGCTATGGATCGGTTCAGGATCTTCTCCGTCTGGATGCCAGGCGCGAAGTCTTCATTAATCCCCTCGAGTTGGACCGCCTGGTCGAGGACTATCGCACCAGCGGAAGTCTGAGCGGCGTGGAAGTTCAATGGAAGCGCAAAGACGGCCGCGTTATTATCGTGCGGCTCACCGGATGCGCCGCCACCGGCGTCGATGAGCCCGAAGAAGTCCTGGAGTTGATTGCCGAAGACATCACCGACCGGCGCCAGCTCGAAGAGCAGTTGCGCCAGGCCCAAAAAATGGATGCCGTCGGCCGCCTGGCCGGTGGCGTGGCCCACGACTTCAACAACCTGCTGATGGTGATTAACGGATACACCGAGGTGTTGCTGGAGCAGTTGGAAAAGGACAGCCCCACTCACCTTAAGGTCCAGTTCATCCAGCAGGCCGCCGATCGGGCCGCCACCCTCACCCGCCAGTTGCTGGCATTCAGCCGGAAAGCAACTCCTCGAACTCAAGGTGGTCGACGTCAACACCGTCATCAGCGACATGGAGCGCCTGCTGCGGCCGCTCATCGGCGAAAACATCGAGTTGGTCACGAAGCTCTCCTCTGAAACCGGACACACCCGTGCCGACGCCGGACAGCTCGAACAGGTCATCATGAACCTGGTGGTCAACGCTAAAGATTCCATGCCCGAAGGCGGCACCCTCACCCTGCAAAGCTCCGACGTTACCGTGCGTCAGCAGTTCCGGGAACAGCGCTTCATCCAGCCCGGACGCTATGCCGTGATCGCGGTTGCCGATACCGGCCACGGCATGGACAAGGAAACTCAATCCCGCATCTTTGAGCCCTTCTTTACCACCAAGGAAAAGGGGAAAGGCACCGGCCTCGGCCTTTCCACCGTCTACGGCATCGTCAAGCAGAGCAATGGATACGTGTTCGCCCAAAGTGCGGTCGGAGCCGGAACCACGTTCTATGTTTATTTGCCGCGCGTCGAGGATCCGGCTGAGGAAGCGAGCCCGGCCAAATCCCCACCGAACGAAGCTGGCGGCTGCGAAACCGTTCTGCTGGTGGAAGATGAGGAATCCGTCCGCGAACTGGTGCGCGTGACCCTTGCTGCTCGCGGCTACAACGTGCTCGAAGCCGAAGATGGAGAACGCGGTCTGCAGATCGCCGAGTCCTACAAAGAACACATCCACATTCTGATCACCGACGTCGTCATGCCTGGTATCGGCGGCCGTGAACTCGCCAAGAAGTTACTGACCCTGCGTCCCGGCATCTGCATTCTCTATCTTTCCGGCTACACCGAAGACACCGTTGTCACCCAGGGCTGCGCTCGGCCCCGGTACCGGCTTCCTGCAAAAGCCCTTCACCCTGCAGAATCTCGCCAAGAAAGTCCGCGAAGTAATTCGTTCCCATCCCAACGCCAAGTCCCTTACACAATCGGCTTCAGACTGACCTCGCCGGCACAACCAAGTCTTCGTCTTACCATGCAGATGTTCGGCGAAGGACTCATGTTCTGTCTGGTCGCGACGATTTTGAGCAATGATGTAGGCTAGAAGCATGGGCAAAACAAGTTCGGACGGGCCACGCTGCATTGGAGTTCCGGTGCTGGCCTTGGCGATGACGTTTCTGTTTACCCTGCTGTCGTTCGCGGTGGCGCTGTTGTTGAGCATCATGGGGACGGTGGTGTACTCGCAAGTGAAGCACGTCGCACCCAATCTGACGTTCGCCTACCGGCACATCGCGCTTCCGTTCGCGATCACGGTGGGAGCGATCGTGCTGGCGCTGTCGCTCGGGATGGAAGTTCGGAACTACCGGCAGCGGAAAGCGCTCGAGGGGATCGAACGGGCGAGTTGAGCATGGACGAGTTGAAGACCACAGCGCCGCGGATTGCCATTCCCGTGCCGCATTCGGGCGATCGCGAGTACGCCGAGCGGGCGCTGCCGCAGTATGAAGAAGCGGTGCGCGGGGCGGGGGGAGAACCGGTGCGCATCGAACTGGAGCAAACAGCGGCGCAGGTGATGAAGCAAATCGGACGCTGCGACGCGGTTCTGCTGCCGGGCAGCAAGGCCGACCTTGATCCGCAGAAGTACGGAGCAGAGCGCCACGATAAGACGGCCGCTGCCGACACCAAACGAGACATGGTGGACCAGTGGCTGCTGCGCGATGCCTACCAACTGCGTAAGCCCGTGCTGGGCATCTGCTACGGCTTGCAGTCATTGAATGTCCATCGGTCAGGATCGCTGGTGCAGCACATCGAGTCAGCGGGCAGCAAATCGGGAATCAATCACAGCGCGGGACGGGCGGTGGCTCAGGCGCACACGGTCGAGATCGAACCGGGATCGAAGCTGGCGGAGATTGTGGGCGCTGTTTCGGGCGAACGGAAGACGGTGGCGGTGAATTCTTCGCATCATCAAGCAGCGGACGCGGCTGGGGATGGGTTGCGGGTGGTGGCGCGTTGTGCCGAGGACGGAATCATCGAGGCCTTGGAAGGAACTGCTCCCGGACATTTTGTGCTGGCGGTGCAGTGGCATCCGGAGCGGAGCGTGAATGATGGGGCGGAGGTGGCGGAGTCGGCGCGGGCTATTTTTCGGGCTTTTGTTGAGGCGGCAAGGGTGAAGCGGGCGGAGTTGGCTGCAGCCGCACACATTCGGGCGCTGCCTGCAAGTACATAGGTCCTTCGCTTCGCTCAGGATGACAAAGTTAGGTTTAGTCAGCTTCGTTTCATCAGCACCACCACGTTTGCAATCGCGGCGTTTTCAGTGCCTATGCCTTCTGGTGTTTTGGCTTTGATACCGACGCAGTTCGCGGGGATTCCGCACAACTTGGCGATGTGCTCTCGAATGGCTTCCGCGTGCGGGCCGATTTTGGGGGTGGACAGGATCAACGTGGAATCCAGGTTGACCAATTTGTAGCCCGCGGCTTTAACGCGTTTTAATGCCTCCTTCAGAAACAGGGCGGAGTCGGCGTTTTTCCATTGCGGGTCGGAAGGCGGAAACAACGATCCGATGTCGGGGCCGGCTATGGCGCCCAGGAGCGCGTCGGTGATGGCGTGCAGCAGAACGTCGCCGTCGGAATGGCCGCCGAGTCCCTGGTCGTGCGGCAGAATCACACCGCCGATTTTGAGAGGAATGCCGGATTTGAATTCGTGCGAGTCCCAGCCGTAGCCGATGCGCATTTCAGGTTTCACGTCTGTCCTTATGTGGGTAGTGGTTAGTGGACAGTGGATCCGAAGACAAGGCACCATCCACTAACCACTATCCACTGCTTCTCAGATAGAACCCGGCCAGTTCCATGTCGGCGGGCGTGGTGATTTTTATATTGCTTGGCGATCCCATTACTACTACTACTGGCAGGCCGGCGCGCTCGATCAAGGAAGCCTCGTCGGTGCCGAGGAAGCCGTCGGTCGCGGCTTCATCAAAGGCCTTTTTCAGGATGTCGTAGCGAAAGCCCTGCGGAGTCTGCGCCATCACGATGCTGGCGCGTGGGATTGTGGCTTTGATGAGCGCGCCGTCCGCGGTTCTTTCCACTTGTTTCACCGTGTCGACGGCGGGCCAGCCCGCGATGGCGGCTCCATGTTTGTGGGCGGCTTCGATCACGTTGGCGATGATTTCGGGCGTGACCAGCGGGCGCACGGCATCGTGCACCAGAACGATGTCATCGGGATCGGCCGCGGTGCGGGCGAGAGCGCTGGCCACCGAGTCCTGGCGATGCTCGCCGCCTTCGACCATCTGCAATCGCTTCGTCAGGATTTCCGGGTACTGCTTTTCCACCTGGGTGCGAAAGCCGGCGATTTCATCTTTGCGAAGAGCAACGATGATTTCGTAGACGGCAGGAACGGCAGCGAACTTACGCAGCGTGTGGACAAGAATGGGCACGCCTCCCAGTTCTTTGAACTGCTTGCTGGGTGTTCTTTTCTTGGACCTTTCTCGCGACGGGGCGGCCGAGGGCGGCGCCATGCGCGTGCCTAGTCCGGCTGCAGGAACAATGACAAACACCTTCATAGGGGCGATCAGTATAGTACAGGCGCTCGGATTTTTCCCGCAGCGACGCGGAGCGAGACGGGGCAAGCCCCGTCTCTACACGACCTCGGTAGAGCTGCAGTCTATTCGGCTACCCGGTCGTTCACCACCGGTGCGGTCTTTTTGGCCGGGTCGAAGGGCACTCCGTTGGTTGCGGGCGCAGGAGGCGCGGCCACAGGAGGCGGCACTGGTCCCTTGGCGTCGTGGCGGCCTGTTGAACGTTCATCCCACTTGCCAAAGATCATTTTGCCGGCGGTGGTTTGCAGGACCGAGGTCACAGAGATGTCAATGGTCTTGCCAATCATCTTGCGCGCGTTGTCTACGACCACCATGGTGCCGTCATCCAGATAGGCGACGCCCTGGTTGTACTCTTTGCCTTCTTTCAGGATGAATACGCGCATGACTTCGCCGGGCAGAACGATGGGCTTGAGCGAGTTGGCCAGTTCGTTGATGTTGAGCACGGCCACGCCCTGCAACTGGGCGACTTTGTTGAGATTGAAGTCGTTGGTGAGAATTTTGCCTTCATAGAGCTTGGCCAGTTCGATGAGCTTCATATCGACTTCGCGGACGGTGGGGAAATCATCTTCCACGATCTGAATCTGTACGGACGCAGTTTTCTGGAGACGCTGGAGGATATCGAGGCCGCGACGTCCACGATTGCGTTTGAGGGAATCGGCGGAATCGGCCACCAGTTGCAGTTCGCGGAGCACAAACTGAGGGATCACAATCAGGCCGTCGAGGAAACCGGTCTCGGCGATGTCGGCGATGCGGCCGTCAATAATGACACTGGTATCGAGGATCTTGTAACTTTTCTTGCCGGTTTTTTCACCGCCGAAGACTCCGCCCAGCGCCGCCAGATTGAGCAGATCGCCTTTGTTGGCGCCAACGGTCAATCCCACGTAGGCCATGACCATCATGACCATGATCTGCAGGAAACTCTGGGTGGGGCTGGAAGGAATGCTGTTGCGAATCACGAGCGCAAACAGATACGCGCCAAAGATGCCGAGCACGCTACCGATGGCGGCTCCGATCAGGCGCCTCAAGCTCATAGCGCGCAACCGCCACTCAAACACGATGATAGCGAGGCCGATCAGCAGACCGACGCCTGCGGCTTCATTGGCGGGCAGGCTAAAAGGATGAATGAGGAAACAAATGACAGCGACGATGAGGACAAACAGAAGGCGTATGAGTACGACGTCCACGTCCAATACCTCTCTCGGGGAAGGCACCGCTCACGCGATTCCCGCCCCCGCCGTCCGTTCGGGGTGAATAATAGTAGGACCCCGGGGCCAGCGTTCTATTAACGGAGCTGTATGAAAATGAAAACGCCCCGTTCCCGGTCATAGCCGGGCAACCTCAAAAGTACGGGAGCAGTATATACCCGGGCGAGAAGTGAGGCTAGGTGAGGGCGGCTGGCAATCAGTCTTACCTCGGCGAGTAAAGCGGAAGAATGCAAGTGACGAGGAAGAACGACCATCGGGGCTAAAGCCCGCTGACTACAGACGACTTACGCGGCCCTGAAGGGCCGCTCTTCCACGCCGATGCGGAGAGCAACATCGAGTTTCTCCGACGCCTTCGCAGTGCATAAGAAACTGTGGCTACGTTAGACTGTCGGGGTTATCTGGAGACACGCCTGTATGAACTGGCCTGGACAAGTCGTCCTGCTCATTGCCATTTGCGTTTCGGTGTATCTGTTCTGGCGGAAGTTTGGCGCTGCCGTGCGGACCATCCTGGCGTCGAAGCCGGATGCCGACTTCCAACTGCGGCCGATTGGGCCTCGCATTCGCAAGGTGCTCTGGGAGGTGGCCGCACAGGGGTTGGTGATTGCTCAAAGGCCGCTGCCTGGTCTGGCGCATGCCTTTGTGTTTTGGGGCTTCTGCGTTTTCGCTCTGGTGACGCTCAACCATTTCGCCGAAGGATTCGGGCTGGGCTTCCTGTCGTATGGCGGCTTTTCACGTTTTTACTTTCTGTTTGCGGGCGTGTTCGCCGTGGCCGTGGCGGTTTCGATTGCGGCGCTGGCTTTTCGCCGGTTTGTCATCCGTCCGAAATGGCTGGAGCCGCCGTCTCCGGAATCGGGCCTGATCGCCTTCCTGATTTTTGCGTTGATGATTACCTACCTGGCCAGGTTCTGGGTGCTGGAAGGCAGCGCGACGGCTTGGACGTGGTGGTGGGCGCACACGCTGGTGCTGCTGGCTTTTCTGCCGTTGATTCCGGGCACCAAGCACATGCACCTGGTGCTCAGCCCGTTGACGGTGTTTCTGGAACGCGACGGCTTCAGCAAGATCCCGCCGCTGGTAGGAGACGAAGATTTCGGCCTTGACACCGGTAAGGATTTGACGCGGATCGCCAGTTTGCAGGCCTACACCTGTGTGGAGTGTGGACGCTGCACCGAACATTGTCCGGCCAACAACACGGGGAAGATTCTGAATCCCAAAGAGATCATTTTGGGCACGCGGCATTACCTGCAAGAGTTCGGGCCGAAGAGCAGCGAACCGCTGCTGGGCAAGCACCTTTCCATGGAAGCGACGTTTCAATGCACGACGTGCGGAGCGTGCGAGTTCCAGTGCCCGGTGGGCATCCAGCACCTGCCGTTGATCGTGGGCCTGCGGCGGGGCGCGGTGAATACGGGCAAGTGGGACAACAGTCATGGCGGCGATCTGTTCAACACTCTGGAACGGCAGGGGAATGCGCTGGGCTTTCCGCCGTCCGAACGGGGAAAATTCATCGAGAAGAACGGCCTGCCGTACTTCGACGGAACCCAAGAATACTGCCTGTGGATGGGGTGCCTGGGATCGTTTGATCCAAATGGGCGGAAGATTCTACTGGCGCTGGTCGAGGTGCTGCGCTACCTGGGCATCAGCTTCGGCGTTCTGCGGCAGGAGAAGTGCAATGGCGATCCGGTGCGGCGGCTGGGCAACGATTATCTGTTCGGAGAATTGGCGCAGGGAAATCTGGAACAGATCCGCGACGCTGGAGTAAAGAAGATGGTTTCAATCTGCCCGCACTGCGTGCGCACGATGGGCGTGGATTGGAAGGAACACGGCGGCAGCGTTGACATCGAGCACCACAGCGAATTGCTGGCCCGCTACCAGGACAAATTGCCGAGAGATTCCGCGGCACAAAAGAGCATGGTGTTTCACGACGCCTGCTACCTGGGGAGATATCGCGGCGTGTATGACGAACCGCGCGAGGTGATCGCGCGTTTCGGGCAGGTGGTGGATCCGCCGCGAGCGCGCGAACGCGGTTTCTGCTGTGGCGGCGGCGGCGGCTTGATGTTTCTGGGCGAAGAGTCGGGCAAGCGGGTCAACCTGGAGAGGGCGCAGGAACTGGTGGCGACGGGCGCCAGCGTGGTCGCGGCGGCGTGTCCGTTCTGCAACTCGATGCTGCGCGACGGACTGGCGGCGGCTACGGACAATCCTCCGGAGTTGCTGGACGTGGCACAGATCGTGGCTGCGGCGATCGCGAGCGGCAGCGCGGAGAAGATCGCCGGCGGCGACTAGCCCTACAGCGAATGATACGGCGTGGACAACAGTAGCGTCGGCATCTTGCGGGCGAGGACGCCCGCCGGACAGCCGCCGGGACGGCGGCGCTACTCTTAGCGGGTCTCCGCGATTGCCTCACGAATCGCTTGCACCACTCCATCCATCTGGCTGGGCGTTCCTACGGTGATTCGGACGCAGCCTTCGCAGCCTGGGTTTGACGATGAATCGCGGACCAGGATGCCGTGCCGCTGCATCGACTCCACGAACACTTTCGCGGTGGTGCCGACTTGCACTAGAACGAAATTCGCCTGACTTGGCCAGCAGCGCAGGCCCAGCTCGGCGAACAACTCCTCCAGTTGTTCGCGGCCTTGTTTCACCTGCGCTACCTGATTGCGTACGAATGCCTGGTCGCCTAGCGCTTCTTCGAGGCAAGCCATCACAACGGAATTCACATTGAAGGGCGCGCTGTGCCTCCTTATATAGCCGATCTGCTCGGCAGTGCCAGTCAAGACACCCAGGCGCAGGCCGGCTAGTCCGTAGCGCTTTGGACAACGTGCGCGCGACGAACAGGTTGGGATGGCTCGGCAAGTCAGGGAGCAGGGTGTCGCCGCAGAACTCGAAGTAGGCCTCGTCAATCAACACCGCCGCATCGGGCGCTGCTTCTGCAATTTTCAGCAAGTCCGCGCGCGATGCTGCCAGGCCGGTGGGGTTGTTGGGATTCGCGATCGTGATTGCCCGAGTGCGCGGCGAGATTCGAGACAGCGCGGCGGTAGTGGGGAAGGCCAGGTCTTTGCCCGATGGCACGCTCACCAACTTTGCTCCAAGGGCCTCGCCCAGCATGGGATACATTCCGAAGGTGGGATCGGCAAACAGAAGTTCATCACCGGGGGCGAGGTAGGTTGCAAAGAGCAGCGATAGCGCCTCATCTGCTCCATTGGTGAGCAAGACCTGGTCGGGCTCAATGCCCAGGAAATTCGCGACTATGCGCTCACCGACTTCGCGTTCTGGATACAGCGAAATGTCGGCAGACCGAGAGTGAGCGCAGGCGCGACAGGACGCGCGGCGAGCATCCGGCCATGCTCTCATTGAGATCGAGACTCAGGCCGGCGCGGCTCACGATGGGTGAGTGGTATGGGCTCATTCCGGCAATCGAATCTCGCGGCTTCAGCATGACATGTACCTGAACATGAGGATGAGTTTACGACAGTCATTGTCCACGCTGCCTCAGATACTTTACCGCGACAAAGATCGCGGTGCAGATGGCGAAATCCACGACGAGGCCCCAGTCTTCCCGGAAGAGCGTGTGGCGCGCCACGGCAGGCAGATGGGGCATGAGGAGGAAGTAGATCGCGTTGCCTGACAGCACGGCCACGAGCGCATCGAGAAAATTCTTCATCGTTGTACTCACCGCGTACTCACGCCGGAGCTCAGGTGAATATCCGATTTCCAGCCGCTGCGCCTGAAGGCGTTTTCATAATGTAGCGCTGGCGGCATCGCTAAAGCGATGCCCTGATACGAACCCTGCTGCTAACATCCTTTGAGATGCTGGACCCGTCCACTTCAGTGCAGTATGTGAAAGGCATCGGCCCGCGACTGGCGGAGGTGCTTGCCGCGAAAGGCATTCGCACTGTCGACGACCTGCTGCACTACCTGCCCTTCCGCTACGAAGACCGGCTGAATCCCCGTTCGGTGGCCGAACTGCGCGCCGGGGAGATGGCGACGGTGATTGCCGAAGTGCGCAACTCGGGACTGTTTCGCACGCGGCGGATGCCTATTTTCCAGCTCACGGTCGGTCAGGGCCGCAACCGTCTGAAGTGTATATGGTTTAACGCCACGTATCTTCAGGATCGCTTCCAGCCGGGACAGATGCTGGCACTCTACGGCAAGGTGGAAGAGGGCCGCGACGGCGAATTGCAGATTGTGCAGCCGCAATTTGAGATTCTTGGCGACATTAATGAAGAGGGCGGCGCGGACGGGGCTGAAAAGAAAGCAGCCGCCTCGCTCGAAATCGGGCGGATTGTTCCTATTTACGAATCGACCGGGCAGGGCAAACTTACGCCGCGCTGGTTCCGGCGCATTATTCGCGGGGCGCTGGAGAACCTGAACCCCGATATTCCCGATCCAATTCCGGCGGCGGTGCGTGGGCATTTGAGCCTGGCGTCTCCGCGGGAAGCGTTGTTTAAGGTTCACTGGCCGGATGCCGGCGAGAGCTTTGCCGATTTGCAATCGTCGCGCACGGCGGCGCATATCCGGCTGATTTTCGATGAATTATTTTTCATCGAGTTGGGGTTGGAACTTAAGCGCCGCGAGCAGAAGGCGCAAACTGGAGTCGCTTTTCAGCTGAACGATGGGGTTCGCGCGGCGATTAAGAAAATACTGCCGTTTCATCCAACGGCGGCCCAGAAGCGGGTGCTGAAAGAAATTGCCACCGACATGCAGACACCTTGCCCGATGCGGCGTTTGCTGCAGGGCGATGTGGGATCGGGCAAGACTATCGTGGCTTTCCAGGCCGCGATCATCGCCATCGAAAACGGCTATCAGGTGGCGTTGATGGCTCCGACGGAAATTCTGGCGCAGCAGCATTATTTTTCCGCACGGCAGATTCTGGAACGTGCCGGATACCGCATCGTGCTGCTGACGGGCTCGCTGGAAGAGGATCGCAAACGCGACGTGCGGCGGCACATTGCGCAGGGGAATGCGCAACTCGTCATCGGGACGCATGCGCTGATTCAGGCTCGCGTTGAGTTTGAAAAGCTTGGCCTGGTTGTGGTGGACGAGCAACATCGGTTTGGGGTGATGCAGCGGCTGAAGCTGATGAAGAAATCGGATGATGGCCGCGGGGCGGGCGAGTCGCCCGCCCCCACACGAGCATCCGACGCGGAGCCGGATGTGCTGGTTATGACGGCTACTCCTATTCCTCGTACGCTGGCGCTTACTCTTTACGGCGATCTGGACGTTTCGGTTCTGGACGAACTTCCTCCGGGACGCACGCCGGTGGTCACTCGCTCTGTGGCGGACGAGCGCGCGCCTGAGGTTTGGGACTTTGTGCGCAAGCAGATTGGCGCTGGACATCAGGCGTACATCGTTTATCCGGTGATTGAGGAGACCCCGGAGAAGACAGAAAATCGGGAAGTGAAGGCTGCCGAGCAGATGCACCGGCAGTTGCGGGAGAAGATTTTTCCCAACCTCCATGTTGGGCTGTTGCATGGGCGGCTCGATGCCGACGAAAAAGAACGTGTGATGCGCGACTTTCAAGCAGGCAAGATCGAGATTCTGGTCGCTACTACGGTGATCGAGGTTGGCGTCGACGTTCCTAACGCTACCGTTATGGTGATCGAGCACGCCGACCGCTTTGGGTTGGCGCAACTCCACCAGTTGCGGGGACGCATTGGACGGGGCGCGGCGAAATCTTATTGCGTGCTGATGCGCGGGGGAAAGGTTTCTGAAGAAGGCGAGCGCCGGATTGACGCCATGGTCGGCTCGAACGACGGCTTCCAGATCGCGGAGCTTGATCTTGAACTGCGCGGGCCCGGCGAATTTTTCGGGACCAAGCAGGCGGGCGTTCCTAGCTTTCGCGTGGCTAACATCATCCGGGACCGGCAATTGCTGGAGGCGGCCAAGCGCGAGGCTGCGTTTGTGATCTCGGGGCCAAACGCAGAAATATCGAAAGAAGAGATCGAGCGAGCGCTTCGGGAGATGCGGTCGCGCTGGGCGCTTAGTTATGGGCTGGTGGAGGTAGGGTAGCGGCCGCCGCGACTTGGCTGCGCCAGAGGTCTCCCTCCGCCGAGTCGCTTGGATCTGCGCGCGCAGGCTCAGGGTCTATCTCTGCCAAGTTTAGTTCCGTTTTCCGAATCATTCGCGGCCACAGGGAATCCGGATCAGAATTGAAAACGGTTCCGGCATCCGCCCGAAAAATGAACCACGCGCCCAGTTCCACTTCCTTCTGCAGTTGATCCGCATTCCATCCGGCGTAGCCCAGATACACGTGAAAAGTGCTTGGGTCAGGCCGAGCCGAGATGGTTTGTTCGAAGAGGGCCTTCGTGGAAATCAGGTAAACTGCCCCGAAAATGTGCTGAGCTCCTTCGACTTTCGCCGGCGACTGGAGCAACGCAAACACCGCGGGAGTTTCGACCGGACCTCCGCGATAGACCTTATCGGAACGGTCTTTCGCCTCCTTGGGCTCCTTCAGCACTTGTGAAAGCGAGACTTCCGTGCGCCGGTTGAGAATCAGTCCGACCACACCCTCTTCATCGTATTGGACCAGGAGGATTACGGCCTCAGCGAAATTCGGATCGCCGAGGTCTCGGCTTGCCACCAGCAACTTTCCGGCGCCCAGATCCTTGGCATTCTTGGATTGGACAGGAAGAAAAACGGCGGACGGGATTTCACTTTCGGCGCGGAAGGCCGTCACCCCGTGCGATCGGCCTGGTTGATTCGACGGCTGGCCCATGTGCCAGAGCGACGCATTGGGGAGAAGCGTATCGTGTGGCCGCGAATTGGGTGTCGGCACATCAAATTTGTTGATCGGAACGTTGAATCTTCTCACTGCAACGAAGGCAACCATCGTGACCAGAATTGTGAAAAAGCACAGTTTGCGCAGAGACATGCTGCTCTCCCCACTGGCTCGCTTGGTTGCGAATGCCGTGACCCCGAGTGGAATTATAGTCCGTAGGCGGCGGGGAGGTGCGTTTCGGAAATTTCGGAAGACGAGATCGATGGGGCAATTCGGGAGATGCGGGCTTGCTGGGCGATGAGTTAAGGGCTGGTGGAGGTGGGGTAGGATGCATCCCAGTAAGAATTAGATTCTTCGTCAATCATCGGCTGCGGAGTCAGTCCGGCCTCGATAGGTACTCGAAGAATATTCGGCTTAGCCAACACCACCATAGCGTACCGAAGACTCCGAACCAAAACAGTGGATGACCGAAACGCCAAACAATGCCCGTGAGGAGAATGCCAAAGGGTAGTTCGCTCAGGATTACCGGCATCCACTCAAGTCCGGTGATCGCGGTAGCAATGCATCCAGCAAAATGGAGGGGCGGCAAGATGAAAACCCAATGCGGTTTTAGCAGGACACTCACAAGGCGATTCATGTATTCAAGCCCAGTGTAACGCAACCAGAGAGAAGCGCCAGCATGACTGACGTAATCAGCGATTTCACGAGCTACATGGAATTGCGCGCCGGTATTTCTAAAATCATCGTTTTCGAATTACCATCCATGCGATGACTTCTCCCCTCGCACAGTGGCTGCGTGATCCGCTTTTTCTTTTGTGTCTGACTGTAGGGCTGCTTGCTTTTGTGGTGCAATCGGGCGAGTTGGGGACGTCCGACACGGCGCACCGGTTGCAAACCACGCATTGGCTGTGGACTTCGGAGCCGCAGGTTTTTCCTTACGAGTATCCGGAGTTTGGGTTGCACGGGCGGGGTGGGCGGCTTTATAGCTGGTATGGCATCGGGCAGTCGCTGCTGATGCTGCCCTCCGATCTGCTGGGGACTTGGATTGCGCACTGGTCCGTTTTCTCGGAATACGAAGACGACCCGTCCGTGCGCAGCATTGTGGTCAGCTACAACACCAACATTCTGGTTAACGTGCTTACGGCGCTGGTCGCCTTCCGGTTCCTGCGCCAGTTGCGTTTTGGCATGACAGAGTCGGTGGCGGGCGTGCTGGCGTTGATGTTTTGCACCACCCATCTTCACTACACGCAGAACATGATGGAGAACAACTACATCATGTTGTTGACGCTGGCGGGATTTTCATTCCAGTACGAGTGGTTGCGCACCGGGAGCCGGCGCGCGCTTTTCTGGGGATGCTGCGCGCTGGGGCTGAACTTGCTTACGCGGCTTACTACGGGCTTGGATCTGATGGCGGCGGGAATGTTTGTCTTGCTGGTGCTTTGTTTCGAAGGTCTAAGTGGAGCAACGGGCGTCTCGCCCGTCCCGCAGTTTGGTGGCCGGGCGGGAACGACGCCCGGCGCTCAACCGTCAAACCCAGTGTTCTGGCGGCGTCTTCTCGACTACTGCAGAGTTGCTGCCCCGGTGTATGCATTTTTTATTCTGGCCGATCGTGTCTACCACTTTTACCGCTTCGGGTCCTTCACCAATACCTACATAACGTTATTCGCCCAGGAACAGCGCCGGATCGATCCTACGCTGCCAGCGAACTTTCCCTGGAGCACGCCCTTTCATACGGGCGTTTTCGGCGCGCTGTTCCAGCCGGAGAAGTCTGTCTTTCTTTTCGATCCGCTGCTGGTGCTGGCTATTCTCCTCCTGGTGTTGCTGTGGAAGCGGCTGACTCCGGTGGTGCGCGCCTATGGGGTGGCCTCGCTTCTGCTGTTGCTCGGCTATATCTGCTTTTATGCGCGCTACACCTTCTGGAGCGGCGACTTTGCCTGGGGCGACCGCTATGTTTCTACCTCGGTGGAACTGACGACACTGGTTGCCGTGCCGCTGCTCATGCGCTATCGGGAGGTTCTGGGCAAAATGGTCTGGCGGGCGGGATGGGCGCTGGTCGCGGTCAGCCTGGTGATTCAGTTGGCGTCGCTTGCCTTCTGGTTGCCGCTGGAAATTTACCAGATGGAGACGCTGGGGCATCCGACGTTTGTCATTGCTCTGCGCTTCAAGAACATCGTCGCCTTTGCTTTGGGCAAGATGGATGCCTGGGGTTTGAACACCGTGGCCATGGCTCAGGACCCTTGGGATTATGTTCACATCACGACTTGGAATTTTCTGCCGTTTCTGCTGCGCCGGGTGGGAGTAGCTCCGGGTTGGGTGGTAGATACGACGCTCGCCGTCTGGGTTGCGGGGATTGCGGCGCTGGGGGCGGCCTTGGTGCGGTTGCGAAGGAGTTTGCGGGCTGCTTTGTGAGGTCGTCCAAGTAGCTCAGGGTGCCGTCCCTTGCGGGACTCGATCTGTTTCAATTCCGGATAGCCGGCACTCAGCTTCTTGTTTCGCCGCTTCGCGGCTGGGGGATGCTCCAGCATGATTCTGCTATGATCGCGGATGGGCCGGGAAAAACCGGCGGATTTCACCTTTTAAATGAGGAGTTTTTGTCATGGAAATGGCCGCTCTTCCTCTTGGCTCCCGCCGCAATGAAGACATCGCGCTTGACCTCATGAAATTCATCGCCATGACCACCGGTTACGGGAAGACTTCTGGAGCTGGCGTCGGCTTCCAGGGCGGAGGCGGGGCCGATAAGCCCGAGGAATATGCTGCCCATTTGCTGGAGCTCTATGGGCGGTGTTTGCAGTCGGTGGGGGGAAAGTAAGCGGTGGCGCAAGCAATTGCCGAGCTTCGCTCGGCTGGACAGCCGAGGGTGGCTGTCCCTACACGAGCCTGACTCCGGTAACTCCTTGCCTTTGAACCTCTTCGTTGACAAGGCCGCGGGGGCTGGGCTATCCTAAAGATCTTTGGAAGTCCTGCGGCTGCCCGCCTGGAACACCTAGCGCGCGTTCTGCGTGGATGGATATTGCTTAGGGCACTCAGCGGTCTTCGTTCTTATAGCGTTCTTTTAATTATCTGGGAGAGTTCCGATGTCAACCTATTTCCCAAAAGAGGGAGATATTGCGCGTAAGTGGTTTGTGGTGGATGCGAGCGGGCTTGCGCTCGGACGCCTGGCCTCGCGCGTAGCTCGCATTCTGATCGGCAAAGAGAATCCGAAGTACACGCCGTTTATCGATACTGGCGATCACGTGGTCATCATCAACGCCGAGAAGGTCAAGATCACCGGCATGAAGGCCGATCAGAAGATGTACCACCGCTACACGGGATATCCGGGCGGACTGCGTTCGGAAGAAATGAAGAAGCGCATGGTCCGCAAGCCGGAACTGATCATTGAAGACGCTGTGTCGCGCATGTTGCCCAAGAACAAACTGGGCAAGCAGATGTTTACGAAGCTGAAGGTGTACCGGGGCGACAAGCATCCGCACGCTGCGCAGAAGCCGGAAGCGAAGGTGCTGGCATAGCAAACAAGGTCTCAGGTGTCAGGTTTCAGGAAAACCGGCACCGCTGAATTTTAGAAAGGGTTGAAGCACCCGCGGTTTAGCTAAGCGCTAAACGCTAAGTGCTAAATGCTAAACAATGGCAGAAATAGTTCAATACTACGGAACCGGACGGCGCAAGACGGCGATCGCGCGGGTTTTTCTTCGTCCCGGCAGCGGCGAATTCAAGGTCAACGGCAAAGCATTCGACGAATACTTTGTGACGCCTTCGCAACGCATTGCGGCGAAGCGCGCGCTGGTCTCGACCGACACTGCAGCCACCTTCAACGTGCTGGCGAATGTGTGCGGCGGCGGCGTTGCTGGTCAAGCCGATGCGGTGCGGCTGGGCATCACGCGGGCGCTGATGCTGTTCAACGCGGAACTGCGCAAGCAGCTCAAGGCCGCAGGCATGGTGACTCGTGATCCTCGGGCCAAAGAGCGCAAGAAGTATGGACAGAAGGGCGCGCGGAAACGGTTCCAGTTCTCGAAGAGATAGTCGATGGTCGTTAGTCGATGGTCGTTTGCAAACGACTGGCGACCAACGACAAACGACTGGTTTTAGGGAGTTCAATTCATCCCCCCACCTCCCCGAGATGGGGTGGACGGGAATGGCAATCCGGGGCCTGTTAGCGTCCGGATGCAGACCAACTGAGGAGGTTGATTGGCAAACATCACGATGAAGGAGTTGCTCGAAGCGGGCGTTCACTTCGGGCACCAGACCAAGCGGTGGAACCCAAAGATGAAGGAGTATATCTTTGGCGAGCGCAATGGCATTTATATTATCGATCTGCAGAAGACGCTGAAGATGTTCAAGGAAGCGTCGAAGTTTGTGCAGGACCTGGCCGCCGAGGGCAGAGTCATTCTCTTCGTAGGCACCAAACGCCAGGCCCAGGACGCGATTGCCGAAGAAGCACAGCGCTGCTCGATGTTCTACGTGAACCAGCGCTGGCTGGGTGGACTGCTGACCAACTGGGTGACGGTGCAGAAATCCGTGAAGCGGCTGAAAGAGCTCGACGAGATGGCCACCGATGGCCGTTACGACCTGCTTCCGAAGAAAGAAGTCATCAAGCTCGAGCGCGAGCGCAAGCACTTGCAGGCCAATCTTGCCGGCATCAAGAACATGACGCGGCTGCCGGATGCGATCTTCGTCATCGATTCGAATAAAGAGCAGATTGCGGTGCGCGAAGCGCGCAAGCTGGGCATCCCCGTGGTCGCCGTGGTGGATACGAACTGCGACCCGAGTGAAGTCGATTACGTGATACCGGGCAACGACGACGCGCTGCGGGCGATCCGGCTGTTTACCTCGAAAATATCCGAATCGATTGCCGAGGGCGTGCATGCCCGGGACGACAAGGCGATGGCGGACATTCAGGCGGCGGCAGCGCCGGAGCCAGTCAGCGCAATTGAAGCCCAGGCCGCTGAAGGCATACTTGCCGAGGTCGCGGTCGAAGACGCAGGGGCCGCTCCGGCTACGGGCCTTGAAGGTACGGGTGCCGAGGGTGAAGAGATCCGCATGGAAGACGTGCTGGGCAAGGGAACGCGGAAGCGTCCCTCAGCCGCCACCGAAGATGTCGACGAGCTACAGGCCGAGACGCGGCGGTTCTAGCAAAATGCAAGTTCAAGGTTGCAAGGTTGCAAAGTTTCAAGGTTGCAACCTTGATTTGACCTCAATGTGGCCCCCGACTGACCCTCCTTGAAACTCTGAAACTTTGAAACCCGAGGTTCTAATTCTTAATGAGTACGACTATGGCAAACATATCTGCTGCACAGGTAAAAGAGCTCCGCGATAAGACCGGAGCGCCGATGATGGATTGCAAGAAGGCGTTGACCGAAGCCAACGGCGACATTGAGAAAGCGATTGTCATCCTCCGCAAACGCGGTACGGCTGTGGCTCAACAGAAAGCGGCCCGCGTGACCAGTGAAGGCTCGGTGGCGCACTACATTCACGCCGGCGGAAAAATTGGCGTGCTGGTCGAGGTCAATTGTGAAAGCGATTTCGTGGCGCGCACGGAAGACTTCAAAGAGCTGGTACACGACATCGCCATGCACATCGCGGCGAGCGATCCGAAGTTTGTCCGGAAAGAGGACGTCACGCCGGAAGCCTTCGAGCGCGAAAAAGACATTTACCGCGCGCAGGCTGCCGCCACCGGAAAACCCGCGCCCGTGGTCGAAAAGATCGTGGCCGGCAAGATGGAAAAGTTCTACGAAGAGGTTTGCCTGTTGGAACAACCCTTCATCAAGGATCAGACCATCAGCATCTCGCAGTTGATCGCCGCCAAGGTGGGCAAGCTGGGAGAGAACATCGCGGTGCGGCGCTTTGCGCGGTTCAAAGTGGGTGATGCGACCGCTACCGTGGCTTTCGTCAACGCCAAGCCGGACGAGGGTGGCGAGGCCTCCGCGCCGGTTGCAAAATAGTGGCTGGATAATTCATTGGCGCTGCGGCCGGGCGGAGACGCCCGGCGCTCCATTATTCCGGGCGCTCTAGCGGTGCTACACTGCTTTTTCATGTCCACTACGGTCTTCAAACGTGTCCTGTTAAAAATCTCCGGCGAAGCCCTGGCGGCCGATCAGGGCTTCGGCGTCGACACCGCCCGCATTCATGAAATTGCGGCGGAACTGGCCGATGTCCACAAGCTCGGCATTCAGTTGGCCATCGTCGTCGGTGGCGGCAATTTCTTTCGCGGGGTAGCCGATCAGGCCAAGGACATGGATCGCGTATCCGCCGATCACATGGGCATGTTGGCGACGGTCATCAATTCGCTGGCATTGCAGGACGCTCTGGAAAAGCAGCACGTTTTCACCCGCGTACAGACGGCGATTGAGATGAACCAGGTGGCTGAGCCCTTTATCCGGCGACGCGCCATCCGGCATCTGGAAAAGGGACGCATCGTTATCTTCGCGGGTGGAACTGGCAACCCTTATTTCTCGACCGACACGGCTGCCTCCCTGCGCGCGATGGAAATCAAAGCCGACGCCATCCTTAAGGCCACCAAGGTGGACGGCATCTACAACGCCGATCCGATGAAGGTGAAGGACGCCAAAAAGTTTGCCCAACTTACTTACATGGACGTTCTGAAGAAAGGCCTCAAGGTGATGGACTCGACTGCCATTTCTTTGTGCAAGGACAACAATCTCCCCATCATCGTTTTCAACCTGAACCAGCGCGGGAATATCCGCCGCGTCGTGCTGGGGGAGAAGATCGGGTCGCGGGTCAGCGCGTAGTTCAAGGTCTCAGGTGTCAGGTCTCAGGAAACCCGGGTTCTGAGACCTGAGACCTGACACCTGGGTTTATAATTCACGGTTCCACATCGCTGTGTTTGGGAGCTGAGAGAGATGGCTCATCCTGCCCTGAAAGAAGTCTACGCAACGTTGAAGACGCGCATGGACAAAGCGGTGGAAGACTTCCGTCGCGAAATGGCTGCCACACGCACCGGGCGAGCGAACGTGCACATGCTCGACACGGTTTCGGTCGACTACTACGGCGAACAGATGGCGCTCAACCAGGTTTCCCAGATTCATGCGCCCGAGCCGCAGATGATCACGGTGCAACCGTTCGATACGTCTCAGTTAGGGGCGATCGAAAAGGCGATCCGCAGCGCCGACCTCGGTCTCAACCCAATGAACGACGGCAAAATTGTGCGCGTACCCATACCAGCGCTTACCGAAGAGCGCCGCAAGGATATGGTCAAGCACCTGCACCGGATTCTCGAGGAACACCGCACCGCGGTGCGCAACATACGCCGCGACGGCAACGACGCCATCAAGAAGGCGGCGAAGGACAAGAAGATTACCGAGGACGATGAGAAGCGGGCGCTCGACGAGATCCAGAAGCTGACCGACGACGAAATCAAGAAAATGGAAGAAATGAGCAAGGCCAAAGAAAAAGAAGTGCTCGAATTTAAGTAGAGACGCGGCCTGGCGCGTCCCCTTTCGCTGCGGGGACGGGCCAAGCCCCGTCTTTACACGACCTCGCCCATACTGGACGAATCCCCCCAAAAGCCCTGCCCAGAGCCGGATCTCGTTGGTAACGTTACTAAACAACTCCGCAACTCTGTTCTGAGGTCCGGGTTATTGCTTACGTACCGCGCAGAAACTGCCTTCCCACCAATCGCCGGTACCAACGGAGTTCGATGTCATGAAACGCTTTGCGACGCTTCTGGTTTTACTTGCCCCGCTGTTCCTGCTGATGGCCTGCGGTGGCGGAGCAACGAACAGTCAGAACAACAACCAGCCGGGCGCGGTTTTTGTGGTTGGCGAAGACGCTCCGGTGTCGTCGGTGGTGGGCTTCAATGTCACCATCGACAAGATCACCCTCAATAATAGTTCGACCAGCGTGCAGGCACTGACCACGCCGACGGCGGTCGATTTTGGCCGGCTGATGGGACTCCGCTCGCTGTTGGCTTTCAACACAATTGCGCCGGGGACATACAACAGCGCGACTATTGTGTTTGAAAACTCCAATCCCGGCTCCGGTGATCGACTACGTCGATCTGAGTGCGAACCCGATTTCCGTGCAGCCTCTGACCGGTTCGTTTTCCCAGACGACCGTCACTGTCCCCTTCCCTGCGGGCAAGCCGCTGGTGGTGGGAAGCAGCGAACTGGCCGGTTTGCATATCGACTTCAACCTGCATGATTCGCTGGTCGTCAACAACAGCGGTCAGATGACTGGCGCCATCAATCCAGTGGTGAGCGTGCAAGCCGTCTCCGCTTCCGACGATCTGGGGCAAGTCACTGAATTCACAGGCAACGTGGTTTCCGTAGACACAAATACGAATACGTTCGTGATGCAGGGGCCCTACGGATTCCAGGAAACCATTGATGTGAACTCGAGCACGGTCTACAACGGCAGCAACAGCTTGAGCACGCTGGTGGTGGACGGAATCGTCTCCGTAGTTGGAACCGTGCAGGCGGATGGCAGCATTCTGGCGAGCGGCGTGGAATTGATCAGCACGGACAAGGCCTTTATCTCGGGCCGCATTCTTGCCGTGAATCCAACCTCAGGCCCGGTGCAGACCGTGACCATGTGGGTGGGCGAAGAATTGGGAACGTCAGGAATCATTCCGGTCGATACGGTGCAAATCATCAACTTGAGCGCGGTCTCGACCTACGACGTCTGCTTCTTCGACAACATTCTGACCGAACAGGTGTTCAATGACGCGTCGCTGGTGGTAGCGCAGCGCATCTTCATCGGCGGGTCCACGGCCGGCGGCGTCTTCACTCCGGATATGGTTTCGTTGCGGCGCCAGGGCGTGACCGGTGCGCTGGTGGCCAACAGCGTGACCGTCACCGGGGGCACGGGCAGCAATCAGGGCTACTTCGAGATGCAGAACGACGCCTTGATGAGCTATGCCGCGGGTGGGCCCTTCACGGTGCTGACGGGCGATAAGACTTACTTCGTGAACATCGACGGCCTGGCCGGATTGCAGCAAGCGGGCACTCCGAACCTGATTTCACGCGGGCTGGTCTTCAAGAACCCCGGTAACGGTGAGCCAGTGGTGGTGGCTGGCCGGGTGCGGGTGCTGCCGGCTGGACAATAGCTGGCAGCTTTGAAGTTACTCCTAAGACGGGGCGGCCGAACTTGGCCGCCTCCTTATTTTTGTGCAGCGGGAGGCGGGGCAAGCCCGGTCTCTACTATAATTCGCGGATGAAGCCCGTCGTCCACGCCGTCTGTCCGCACGACTGCCCGGACGCCTGCGGCGTCCTGATCACCATCGAAGACGGGCGCGCCACCAAGATTCAGGGTGATCCTGAGCATCCGGTTACTCGCGGATTTCTTTGCGCCAAAGTTGCCAAGTATCTGGACCGCGTGTACTCGCCGGAGCGGGTGCTGTATCCGATGCGGCGGGTGGGACCTAAGGGACCGGCGATCGCGGCTGAGGAGCGGAGTTGCGCTCCGCATGGACGGGCGGGGACGCCCGTCGCTCCACCTGCGTTTGAGCGTATTTCATGGGATGAGGCGCTTGACGAGATTACGCATCGCTTCCGCAGAATTATTGCGGAATATAGTCCCGAGTCCATCCTGCCCTATTCCTACGGAGGCACGACAGCCGTGCTCAACGGCGCTTCCATGGATCGCCGGTTCTTCCATCGCCTGGGCGCTTCACAACTGGAGCGGAGCATCTGCTCCAGCGCCGGTGAAGAAGGCCTGAAATCGGTGATTGGCATCAAGCTCGGCACCGAGCCGGAACAGTTTGCACATTCGCGCTACATCGTCGCGTTGGGCTCCAATATTCACGGCAACAATGTTCATCTCTGGCCCTTCATCGAAGAAGCCCGGCGTAAGGGCGCGAAGCTGGTGGTGATCGATCCGTACCGCACGCGCACGGCGAAGTGCGCCGACTGGTACCTGCCGATCAATCCCGGGACAGATGCGGCGTTGGCACTCGGCCTGATGCACATCATCATTAAGGAAAATCTCTTTGATGCCGAATATGTTTCGCGCTACACCATCGGTTTCGAGGATCTGAAAGCGCGCGCGGAACAGTATTCGCCGGAGAAGGTGGCGCACTGGACCGGCATATCCGCCTACGATATCCGCAAACTCGCGCGCGAGTATGCCACTGTGCACCCGTCCGTGATCCGCGTCAACTACGGCATCCAGCGTTCCGAGCGCGGTGGCATGTCGATGCGCGCGGTCACCATGCTGCCTTGCTTGGTCGGGTCGTGGAAAGAAGTTGGTGGTGGACTCCAGCTCTCGCTCAGCGGCTCTTTCGGCTTGAACAAGGAAGCGCTCGAAATGCCGGAGTTGATGCAGAAGGCTCTGGGGCGTCCAGCGCGCATCGTCAACATGGTGCAGCTCGGCAGCGTGCTGAACTCGACGACGATGGTGCCGCCCATCCACGCGCTGTTCGTTTATAACTCGAATCCCGCGGTGGTGTGTCCCAACCATAACGAAGTCATCCGCGGATTGAAGCGGCCAGACCTGTTCACTGTGGTCCACGAGCAGTTTTTTACCGACACTACCGACTACGCTGACATCGTGCTGCCGGCCACCACTTTTTTCGAGCACAAGGACCTGCAGACCTCTTACGGGCACTACTTCCTTCAGGTTTCGAATCAAGCGATGGATCCGGTGGGCGAATGCAGGTCTAATGTCGAGATGTTCGGGGCGCTGGCGGAGCGCATGGGCTTTGACGACGACTGTTTCCGGGAAACGGTGGATTCCATGATTGACCGCGCGCTGGTGTCGCCCAACCCGTGGCTTCAAGGGATCACGCGGGAGCGGTTGGAACGTGAGCATCGCGTGCGGTTGAATTTCGAAAACCGAGATTCCTGCCGACCGCGCAGCGGCCAAAGCCGTCGAAAACGTCGGTATCGCAGCGGTAACCGCTGTGCCACCGAGGCAACCCCTTCCTTCCCTTCGCTCAGGGCAACTTCCCTACACGCAGCGGTAAAGCTGAGTTCTACAGCGAAGCGCTGAAGCGTCAGGGCCTTGATCCGGTGGTCACCTTCACTCCTCCGGACGAATCGCGATATGGATCGAAAGCCGCAGGCTTCCCGCTGGAACTCCTGGCCCGCAAGCCGGATAACCATCTCAATTCGTCGTTCGCCAACCTGCCATCCGTGCGCCAGATGGAGCCATGGATCGGGGATCTCGAGATACATCCGGCCGATGCCGAGGCGCGCGGGGTACGAAATGGCGACCGGGTTCGCGCCTTCAACACGCGGGGTGAGGTCGTGCTCCGTGCCCGCGTTAATGGTTCGGTGCCTCCGGGAGTGGTTGCCGCCCGGCTCGATTGGGCACGGTTCAGCCCCGGCGGAACCAATATCAATGTGTTGACCTCTGAAAAACTTACGGACATGGGCAACGCGGCGACGTTTTATTCCGTCTCTGTTGAGGTGGAACTGTTTCGGGCGTGACTCCAGGAAACGCGCAAATCGTCCCTGCCTTGGACGGTTCCCAGTCTCTACCGTATAATTACCGTTTTCCCAACTCTACTTTTTCGAGGTAGTTGCAATTCATCGCCGTCATCATGCTATCTCCGTGTGGGCCCCGCGACGCGCCCACGACCTCGGCCCGCAGAGAGACCCGTTCTGGTCTCAATCTCCTTCCCCCACAAGAGGTTGGAAGCACCGTGGCATCTGGAATCAGCTTTTCGCGGTGCTGGCGATCCTGCTCATGGCTGCCCCAGTTGTTGGCCAGCAGGACCTGATCGTTAGCATTAGCATCCACGGCAACCGCCGCATCCCCGCCGACACGGTCAGGGCCCGTATGTTCACCAAGCCCGGCGACGTCTACGACCAGGCCGCGATCGAACGCGACTTTAACGCGCTGTGGAACACGGGCTACTTTGAGGACATCCGGTTTGAACGGGAACAGAGCCCCAAAGGCTGGATCCTTCACATCTATCTCAAAGAACGGCCCACCATCCGCGAGATCAACTACACCGGGCTGAATGCAGTTTCCACCAGCGACGTGCTTGACCGGTTCAAGGACCGCAAGGTCGGACTCTCGGTGGAGAGCCAGTACGATCCTACGAAGATCAAGAAAGCGGAGGTTACCCTGAAGGGACTGCTGGCCGAGCACGGGCGCCAGTTCGCTACGATTCGAACCGAAGTGCGTCCGATCCCGCCCAATGCCGTGGGCATCACGTTCGTGGTGCGCGAAGGGCCGAAGGTGAAGGTGGGGCACATCCGCTTCCGGGGCAACAAACACATCAATGACCGCACGCTGCGTGCGGCCATGAAGAACCTGAAGCCGATTGGCATCCCGCACTCTATTTTTCTGGAAAACCTCTTCGCCAAGACCTACGACGCGACCAAACTGGAGGAAGACACAGAACGCGTCCGCGCCGAGTTCCAGAACCGCGGCTATTTCAAGGTGCTGGTCGACGATCCCAAGACCGAAATCCACGACACTGGGCACACGGGCTTCCACATACCCTGGATTCAGCCTGGGTTGGGCAAGTCTGTCGACATCACCATGCCCATCGAAGAGGGCGACCGCTACCGCCTGGGCACGATTACCTTCAAGAACAATAAAGCTATTCCGAACTCGGCCGCCCTGCGCAGTCTTTTCGCCATGAAGGACGGTGAAATTTTCAGTCGCGAGAAGGTCGCCAAGGGTCTGGAAAACCTGCGCAAAGCTTATGGCGAGGCGGGCTACATTAACTTCACTTCGGTACCCGACACCAAGTTCGACGACGAGAAGAAGACCGTGAATCTGGAAATCGACGTGGACGAAGGCAAGCAGTTTTACGTGCGCCGCATCGAGTTCCAGGGCAACACCACCACTCGCGACAAGGTCATTCGCCGCGAAATTGCGCTGGAAGAAGGGCAGATCTACAACTCGCGCTACTGGGAACTCAGCCTGATGCGGCTGAACCAACTCGGATACTTCGACCAACTCAAGCCCGAGGATCCCAATACGACCGAACGCCATCTCGACGAAAAGGCCGGCACCGTCGATCTCACGCTGAAGGTCCATGAAAAGGGGAAGAACAGCATCGGACTGCAAGGCGGCGTCAGCGGCCTGGCCGGCGCATTTGTGGGCATCAATTACGCCACCAACAACTTTCTCGGATTGGGCGAGACGCTCTCCGTGCAGGCCAGCCTGGGCTCCCGCCAGCGCGACCTGGTGTTCGGATTCACTGAGCCCTACATGTTTGACCGGCCCATCCAGGCGGGATTCAACGTCTACACCCGGAAGACCAACTATGACCAGGCCCGGCAGTATGCCATTGCCACAGGGCAAAATCTGAACCTGCCGTCGGTCTACCTGCAGAACCTGCAGAACTACTCGCAGTCGAGTACCGGCTTTAGCGGGACCCTAAGCTACCCTCTGCGGAAGGGCCGTTCCTTCAAGCGTCTGGGCATCAGCTACTCGTTCGACCGTTCTTCGCTGGTCGCGGTAAGCACGGCTTCCAAGCTGTTGTTCGAGAATCTCAACTTTAGCGGCATCACCGGTCCCAACGCGCTCAACGGCATCATTACCAGCAAGATCACGCCCAGCTTCACCATGAACACGTTGGACGCGGCCTACGCGCCTCACCATGGCAAGAGCCTGTTCATCGGCGGCGAGTTCGCGGGACTAGGAGGCACGGTTCACACCATCCGGCCCATCGTCTCGTACAAACAGTTCTTCCCCATGCAGAAGCGGCGCAATGCGCTGGGCTACAACGTGCAGGCTTCGTTTATCACGGGGTATAACGGGGTCGTGGCGCCTCCGTTTGAGCGCGCCTATCTCGGTGGCGAGAATGATATTCGCGGCTTCGACATCCGAACTATCTCTCCGATCGCCTACCTGCCCAGCGCCCAGACCGTGGCCCTCAGGAACCAGGATGGATCGTTCGTGCCCGCTAATCCCCGGTTTGCGGTGCAGACCAACTCCTCGGGGGGATGCGTCGCCAACTGCTGGAATATTCCGGTTCCTTACAATCAACTCGTGACTCCCGGCGGCGACCTCAGTCTCACCGGCAACCTTGAGTACCGCATCACCATCGCCGGGCCGGTTGCGATCGCGCCTTTTGTGGACATGGGGACCGATCCCATCCTGCGCACCTCACAGTTGCAAACGAACCAGTTTCAGTACGACACCCTGATCAATACGCTGTTCGGCTGCCCACAACTGAATTCGGCGTATGCCTGCGAGGGTGGACAAAAAATTGGGGGCATCCCGCAGGACCTCAGACCGGTACCCGGCACGAACTGGGTGGTGCGGATGTCGACCGGACTGGAGTTGCAGACGATGTTGCCAGTACTGAATGCACCCTTCCGGATTTACTATGCCTACAATGCCATGCGGCTCGATACCGGCGCCACGCCTCCCATACCGATCACCCGGGCCATGTTCCCGTGTCCGGTGCAGGGGGATCCGCAGTGCACCGCCTTCAACGCCGGCACCTACACGTATGACCTGACGAAAGCGACCCTGGGATCGAACTACACTCTTCGGGAACCACGCAAGACTTTCCGCTTCACGGTGGCGACAACGTTCTGAAAGCAGCTGTCAGCTCTCAGTTGTCAGCTCTCAGTAACGGCAAAAGCTCTTTTCTCTGCGCACTCTGCTTTGAATGATTTCTTGAGGGATGGCCGACGGCTACTCGATGTGTACCAGTCCGCTGGCGGGCTCGGATGCCGTCGCCGGCCATTGCGGCGCGCGCCAGGCATCCAGGACTGACACCTGGTGCACGCACGATACCGTGCAATGCGGCGCACATGGCTTCTCGGTGTGGAACTCGCGGCGCAAGTCGGCAATGGTGTATTTCTCAAGCGGGGTACCGGGATAGCCGCGTTGCTGCGAGCAGTAATGCACCAGTCCGTCCTCGCAAATGTAGAGGTAGCGCGCTCCGGCGCGGCATCGCCACTGATTGGGGCGCCCCAGCGCGATGTTGTCCTGAAAAGCATTTATGCGGGTGAAACTGCGTTTCTCCAGTCCCTTCATTTCGTGGTAGACGCGGCGTTCTTCTTCGTTCAAGGGCTGCAACTGGCCTGAGCCGTCATGAATGATTCCAATGGTGGAACTGAATCCCAATTCCAGCGCGCGCTTGCCGATGGTGAGCGCGTCCTGGGGATGGCTGATGCCGCCGCCCACGACCGAATTGATGTTCACGTGAAACTCCGCGTGCTCGGCCAGCAGTTGCAGCTTGCGGTCGAGCACCTTCAGGCTTTTCTTGGAAACTTCGTCGGGATTCACGTTATCAATCGAGATCTGGAGCCACTCCAGGCCCGCCCGGTTCAGCCGCTGGATGCGGTCGGCGGTCAGCAGATAGCCGTTGGTGATCAGCCCCGACACGATCCGGCGTTGCCGCATGCGGTGAATAATGTCATCCAGTTGCGGATGCAGCATCGGTTCGCCGCCGCTGATGGTGATCACGGAAGTGCCGAGTTCGTCCAACTTCTCGACGCGCCGCAACATCTGCTCGGTGGGCACGGGCTTCGAGAAATCATCGAACTCGTTGCAGTAAGTGCAGGCCAGATTGCAGCGCCGGACGGGGATCAAATGCGCCAGCAGAGGATGGTCGGTCGACACAATGGCTTTCAGGATTTGCCATAATCCGTGAGCGTTCCGTTCCGCCGCCTTGAATTTACGACGCAGTTTCACTAACGAAGCCATAAGAGAAAAGATATCTTTTCATTTAATCATTGCCGGGAGGCCGCAGTCCAATTTCGGCCAGTATTCGGTGGAAAAGCGCGGTTAAATGGCAATTCGGCTTACCCACAATCATCCTCAGCAAGTTTTCCGTGCCCCGCTGCGCCCAGAGCGGCCGCCGCCTGCTCCAGGTTTTCGCGTTTGATGAGCACGTAGTCCGTATCAAACGTCGAAATCGCGAAGACCGGAATCTGCGCTTCGGCCAGCGGCCGGACAAACGATGCCAGCACACCGGTCATCGAGAACGGAAACGGCCCTTCGAGCTTCAGGGCCACCCATCCGCGCTCGACGGCTGCCGCGTGCGCCATGCGAATCTCGGTGCCGACGTCTTCCGGTAAGGCAACTTCCGGGCAAACTACTGAGAGTTCATCGCGGCGTACTACGCAGAAAAATCCCCCGGTCCAGCCCCCAGGCCGGAATGCGGGCATTGGAGGCGAGCCGGCACACGGCCAGTTGCTCCCCCAGGGCGCGGTATTTCAGATGGTGAGGCAAATCAGAAAGGAAGATTACTAAACTCCGGTCCGCATCTCGGGTAGATGAAGACGGGGCAAGCCCCGTCTCTACACGCACCTACTCCATGCTCCCGCCCATGGGGACGTAGCGGAACTTCTTCCCGTCGAAGAAAACGGCAGCGCTTTCTCCTGTTTCTCCGGTATCACCCATTTGTTCAACGTAGATGGCTTCGACCGTTTTCTTGCGCAACTTCATTTTTCTAACGGAGATCGTGCGATAGGGTAAATGAACAATCACGAACTTCGCTTTCGGAGTTGCGGAGCGCCAGGCGTCCGGCCCCGCGCCATCGATGACCAACAGCACCAGACCTCGTAGCGCCGGATCGGGTTCGATGAAGGTGGTAGTCACCGTGGGGTTGCCATAGCCAAAAAAGTCGTAATAAGGGTCGATCACGGAGTAATTGTGGTCGCCTTGATCGAGCATCGGATTCTTGCAGCGCGCCGCAATCACCACGTCTTCTATCCCGTCCCCGTCCAGGTCGCCGAACACCGGTGCAAATTCGGGCAGCAGGGTGAACTCCCTGCCGAATTGTCGTTGCACGAATTCGTTGTCGATTTTGCGAGCCGGTGTGGACGACTGCCCGAATACTGGGAGCAACATCGCGATGCCGAACGCCAGGAGAAAGAATGCTTTTCGCATGGGCCTACTCTAGTCTTCTTTCGTCACCACCGGCAGGTAACGGAAGTCACCTAAGAACAGGTTTCAGAGTTTCAAGGTTTCTAGAGTTTGGTGTCTCGACAAATTACCGATTCCCTTTGAAGTGCTCCCATCCCCTGGCTTCGAGCGGCCGGGCTTTCCCATCTGCCCCGATCAGCCGCATTCCCGCGGATCGCGTGACCTGCCCGATCCGCGTTACTCGAACTCCGGCGATCTTGGAAGGGACGCGCACCGCGGCGGTAAACAGAAGTTCATAGTCGTCGCCCCCGTGCAACGCCAAATCGAGAGCAACGCGCTTTTTACCCGGCCCAACCGGTGCGCGCGGAATTGCCTCGGCGTCGATCTGCGCGCCGACGTGGCTCTCGTTGCAGATGTGTTCGAGGTCGGTGGAAAGCCCATCGCTCAAGTCAATCATGGCGGAAGCGATTCGCCGTTGCCGCAACCACTTCCCTACCGCAACCCGCGCTTGCGGACGAAAGGGGCTGGAATACTTCGCGCCCACCGGCTTCGATTTCATCTTCATCAGGCGCGCCAGCGCCGCCGCCGAGCCTCCCAACTCCCCGGTTACGTAAATCTGCTGGCCTGCTTTCGCCCCAGAACGGAGCACTGCTTTTCCTGTCGGCACCCAGCCGACTACCACGATGTCCGCTTGAAGGCCGCCGGCTGACTGCGCGGTATCGCCGCCCGCCAGCGGAAGCTGGAATTCATCCGCCAGATCCAGTAGTCCCTTCAAGAAGCGGCCTACCCATTTTTGCGGAACGCCGCTGGAAACGGCCAGCGACAAGAATGCCGCCAGCGGCTCACCGCCCATCGCCGCAATATCGCTCAAACCACGCGTCAAGCAGCGCCGCCCCACCTGCTCGGGAGGATGCCAATCGCGCCGAAAGTGCACGTTCTCGATGGTGAAGTCGGTAGTCACCAGCAATTCGTGTCCGGGAGGAACGCGCAACACGGCACAATCATCGCCTATGCCGGTCACCACCGATTTGCCTGTGTGGACAGAGCGGCGAATTTGCTGAATCAGTTTCTTCTCGCCAAGTGGCATCCCGATCACTATACCTCCGCGCGAAAAGTCCCACTTCTCGAAAAGCGCGAAAAGAGGCACTCTGTCAGACTGACCCTCCTACGGCAGTAACCAGCCCGAACGGACACCGCACATTACCCTGCCTTGGTAACCTTCCGAAGAGGCGCATTAGGTTGACAGGGGGAACCAGGTTTGTTAACTTTAGCTTGCCGTTCACAGTAATTTTGCCGAACCAAGTGCTGCAACATGAATCAGTTGCGGCGAACCTGGATTTCGGCGTGCCTGGTTCCGTGTGGCTGGAAGTGCCAGTCTGCTCCTGATGCGGCTGGTGGAATCAGGATTCCGAGCCCGAGCAAGACAGTTCAGCTCTGGCAGGATTCCGAAGGACAATTCGTTAGGCGGATAGAATTTTGCGTAAACGTTTCTACATATTTTTCGTAGCTCGCGACGAAGCGGGACAGCTCCGCAAGATTTCCATTCCCGTCCAGTATCTCTACGTGCTGCTGGCCGGGCTGGCGATCGGAGCGCTGTGCCTGACGGGGATTGCCAGTTCTTATACCCGGATGCTGGCCAAGGTCCACCATTACAACCAGCTCCGTACCGAGCAAGCGCAGCTGAAGGACAATTATTCGCGCCTCGAACAGGTGGCCAAGGAACGTGACATTCAGGTAGCTTCTCTGGGTTCGCTGGCGAGCGAAGTTTCAGCGCTGTACGGGCTCAAGTCCGATCCGGCGATGGTGGCCGCCTCGACCGAGCAAATTCAAGAAGCGCAGGTCAACTCTTCCCTGGACCAGTTGTACGCGTTGCGGCACACGGCGCTGAGCGGCGCAGCCAGCGTCGGCATCTCACTTGGCCTGACCAAGAACTCGACCACAGCGGACTGGATCCGCGCCAATTCGGCTCCGAACCTTTGGCCGGTCGAAGGCCAGATCTCTGCTTCTTTCGGCGAGCGCATCGATCCGTTTAACGGAGAAGGCGCGTTCCATTCCGGGGTTGACATCACGGCCGTTGTGGGAACGCCCGTGATCGCGCCTGCTGACGGCGCCGTTACTTTCGCCGACTTCCTGGGCGGCTACGGTCGCGCCATCATGGTCGACCACGGACACGGCATCACCACGCGCTTCGGACACCTTTCCAACTTCGCTGTCACTGCCGGAGAATACGTTCACCGCGGCGACACCATCGGCTATGTAGGCTCAAGCGGACGGTCAACGGGACCGCATCTCCACTACGAAGTCCGCATCAACGACGTGCCCGTCAATCCCTACAAGTACCTGCGGCTGACGGTGGCGCGCATCGGCGGGTTTTCAGCTGGGTCGTAATCTCGAAAATCTCTCCAGAAGGATTATGTGGCGCGGACACTCTTGTCCGCGTGATTTACTCCGCAGTTTTCGGCATCGCTAAAGCGATGCCCTGATACGAAGCTCAAGTTTCCTTGAAACCTTGAAACTCTGAAACTTTGAAGCCTTACCCTTTCGCCTTCTTCAGTTCCTCGATCAGCGGCGGCACGACGTCAAATAAGTTCCCTACCACCGCGTAATCGGCAATTTCAAAAATCGGCGCCTCCGAATCTTTGTTGATGGCCACGATGCTCTTCGACCCCTTCATGCCGACCATGTGCTGGATCGCCCCTGAGATTCCAAGCGCCAGATACAGCTTCGGAGCTACCGTTTGTCCCGACGATCCGACCTGGCGGTCCATGGGCAACCATCCGTTATCGCAAATGGGACGCGATGCGGCGAGCTCGCCGCCCAGCGCGTCCGCCAACTGCTTCGCCAGTTCGATATTCTTCTGCTCCTTGATCCCGCGGCCCACCGACACGATAATTTCGGCCTGGGTCAGATCGACCGCCTGCTTGGCTTCCTTGAAAACCTCCTGCGGATGGTTGCGCACCACGCCGTCCGGAATATCGACATTGACGGTCTCGACCGGCGCCGCAGCCGCGCCCGCTTCGACCTTATCGGCGCGAAACGAGCCATTCTGGAAGGTCACAAAGCAGGAGCCCGAGCCGGCAAAGCTCACATCGGCGACAAACTTTCCCTGAAACATTTGCCGCGTGAACAGCAGCTTTCCGCCTTCATACCGGGCTCCGATCACGTCGCTGATGGCCGTCGTTTCGCAGGGCCGTCGCCAGCTTCGGCACAAAATCCCGCACCTGATAGGTATGCGGCATCAATACCAGTTTCGCCGGATGCTTTGCCAGAAACTCCCGCAACGCATGGACGAACGCATCGGGAGTATAGGGCTCGAGTCTCGCCGATTCGACGTCATACACTTTGCCGACCTTCTTCTCCGCCACCTCGCTGGCGATCGCGCCTACGTTCGAGCCGACGACCGCGGCCTCCAGTGTCCATCCGGTCTGAGCGGCGATCGCTTGCCCGGCGGTGATCGTTTCCCAGGAGATGCGATTCAGTTTTGATTCGCGTTGTTCGACGACGACTAGAATAGTGTCAGCCATAGAGATCAGTTCTCAAATCACCCGCATTTCATTCTTCAGCTTTTCCACCAGCTTCTTTGCCACTTCGGCTGGCGGGCCTTCCAGATACTCCGTATTTTTTGTCTTCTGCGGCAGGTATAGCCTCTCGATCTTTTGCAAATTGGCGCCCATGGCCGATTGCACTTCCGCGAGCGTCACTTTGCGCAGCGGCTTGTTCTTGGCCTGCTTGATCCCAATCAGGGTCGCATAGCGCAACTTGTTAATCCCCGACTGGATGGTCAGCACCGCCGGCAATGGCATGTCGACAAACTGAAAGAACCCGGCTTCCAGTTCGCGCTTCACCCGGATGCCGCCGCCATCTTGTTCAGTGCGTTTTTCGATCTGCATGATGATGGTGGCGTGCGGCCAGCCCAGAATCTCGGCCAGAATCACGCCCGTCTGCGCATAGCCGTAATCGTCCGATTGCAAGCCGGTAAAGACCAGGTCGAATTTCTCATCCTTGATGGCAGCCGCGATGGCGCGCGCGGTGTTATAGGCATCGAGCCCGACAAAAGCGTCGTCCTCGAGATGGATGGCGCGGTCCGCGCCTTTCGCCAAGGCCTCGCGGAGCACCTGCATCGCCCGCGCCGGGCCGGCGGTGATGACCACCACCTCGCCGGTGTGTTTTTCCTTCTGCCGCAGCGCCTCTTCGAGCGCGAATGCGTCCGGTTCGTTCGCTTCATAGGAAACATCTTCGCGGATCCACGTCCCCGCATCATTCAGCTTCAGCGGAGCGTCTTTCTGCGGTACCTGCTTCATGCAAACCAGAATCTTCACAAATCGGCTCCCTTGCAGCGTCAACTCGCACAAGCGAAACCAGCTAGTATAAACGAGTCGCTCGAACGCGGACAGCAGTGTCCGCGCCCTTCTCTGCGCGACGCCGGTTACGCACGGTGGTAACCTTGACCGCGCTCTTCCCGCTTGCGATGCTGAATGTATTGTGAAGAAGCCTCAAAAGCCGCGCCACGCCGCGCGCGCGCCGCGCATCCGCGTTCCCAATAGCGAACGGGCGCTATTTACCGTCGACGGTGTCCACTTCGTCGGCGTGCTGCAGCGCCTCTCTCTTACGGGAGGCTCGTCCGTCCTCTCGAAGGGCCCGATTCCACAGGGCACGATGGGTGACATTGCCCTGAGTACGGTTTACGGCAAAGTCAGCGCGCAGATCGAATTTCTTCAGACCGGCGCCGATGGCGTCCCGCTGGCGCAAGCGTTCCGCTTTCTGGCTATGGAAGACGCAAGTGCGAAGCGCTTGGCCGCCGCGGCAAAACAAATGGAGCGGGATGGCTTCAGCGATGCGCCGCCCACGAAACCATCTCCTTTTGCTTTACCGGCTTCCGAGGCGATAGGGCTGCTGCTGCAAAGTGTCCGCCGCCTGGCTGTAACACTGGTCGCCAGCCGCGCCTCCATCAAGAGCTAGTAACGCGGCCTTGGGGTGGCCGGGCGAGGACGCCCGGCACTCCACTTGCCCTACTGCAGAAAGGCGACGCTCTGCACTCCCGTAATCTCAAAACGCTTGCGGCAACGCATATTCTTGCACATCATCATATCGTCGCGGCGCAGCATGTAAGACTGCGCCTTGGCGAACTTCGCCCGGTCGCGATCGTCGGCGCGCGGCGGCAGACTCTTCTTCTTCATGCGCACCAACCACTGAATCTCATATTCCGCCGACTGATGGCAATGCGGACAACTTAAGTTTGCCGGCTTCTTATCGGACCGTTCGTCAAAAAAATCGCGCTCATCCATGAATTAGGCCTCGGGCTTCGGACTACCGCGGCGCGTGCCCCGCCCTTCGTTTAATTGCGGAAGGTTGAACTTCGCACCAACCCCAGATTATTGCACTTTTGCGGATCGAATGTGCGAAGATGCGAGGATTACAACTATGCCCCGGAAGCGCAAGAAGAAGGTTTTCTCGGCCGCGAAGGTTGTCCGCGAGATGGCTCGTGAGCGCGTCGGGAGCCCGAAACCGTCCCGCCTTGTCCCCGCGAAAAAGACGAAGCCGGAGAGGCACAAGCCCACGCTGAGCAAGTTGCTGGAAGAGCAATAAGACCCGGCTAGCAGGTCGGAGGGTTCGTCGAGGTCGGGGTCACATTCACCACCGCCGTACCCACGACCACGCTTCCGGTCTGATTAGACGGATTGCTGTAGGACGTGGCAGTGATGGTGATGTTGGTGCCACAGGCGAACTGCGATTGGGCAACGCCCGGCGAGAGAATCGCGATCACTTGCGGAGCTGCCGACGTCCACACCACCGAATCTGTAATGTCCCTGCTGTCTTCGGGATGAATATAGTTTCCAATCGCCTGGAAGTTCACGGTTACGCCCGAGCCCACAATACTCGCTCCAGGAGGATTGATGGTGATCGAGACCAGCTTGCGATCGAACCCGCAGCTCGGAAAAGCCAAAAACGCCGCCACCACGACCAGCACGCCCATGGCGAGCCCAATGTAGCTCCGCTTCATACCTACAACTCCTGGAGGCAGGATTCGGCCCGCCTGCTCGTTCGATCCTTGAGAATCAAAGATGAAATCTAGTGGAACGGGTCCCAAAAAGCAAGAAATGGAGGGCCGTCCATCCCCAGCCCCTAAACGCGCGAGGACGCCCGTCGCTCCACCGCGATTCTGTTATTAATCGACGTGCTCGCCTGCCTCGAATCCTTCTTCGGCTGCGGGCAGCACGTCGCGTTCGCCCGCGAACCACACGTATAAGGTGGGCAGCAGGAAGACGCTCATGATTAGGGCCGCGATCAGACCTCCTACGATAACGATCGCGAACGGACGCTGGGAGTCGGAACCAATGGCGTGCGAGAGAGCGGCGGGCAGCAGCCCTAGAGTCGCTACCAGCATGGTCATCATGATGGGGCGCAATCGGAGGACAGCTCCCTCTACTGCGGCGTCTTCGATGGAATAGCGCCGCGCTCGAAGCTGATTGATGTATTCGAGCATGATGACTCCAGTCTGCACGGACACGCCGAACAGCGCCAGAAAACCGACGCCTGAGGAAACGCTGAAATTTGTGCCGGTGATCAAAAGAGCCAGCAGACCGCCTATGGGTGCGATGGCGACAGTCGCCATAATCAACAGCGCCCATTTGTAAGACTTGAACATGGTGTAAAGGATGACGAAGATGATGAGAACGGTGATGGGGAGCACGATCAGCAGCCGCTGGTTGGCTCGCTTCTGGCTGGCGTATTCGCCTTCCCAATCGATGCTATAGCCGGTGGGCAATTTGACCTGTTCGTTCACTTTTTTGATTGCTTCTTCCACGGTGCTGCCGAGGTCGCGACCGCGTACGCTGTACTTGATGGCGACGTAACGGCGATTGCCCTCGCGATAGATTTCAGAAGCTCCGTCGCTCACGCTGATCCTGCAGAGCTGCGCGAGAGATACGCGTTCTCCCGAGGGCGATAGCAGTCGAATGCTCTCAATGGCTTCCTTCGTATCGCGGTATTTTGGGAGATAGCGCAGCGTAAGGTCGTAGCGCGCCTCGTCCTTGAGGACCTGGGTGAGCGCGGTGCCCCCCACGGCAGTCTGAACCGCATCCTGCACGTCGGCGACGTTGATCTGGTAACGGGCGGCCGCATCGCGGTCCACGGTCACGTTCAGGTTGGGCTGGCCAAGAACGCGGAAAACTGCGAGATCTTCAACGCCCTGGATTCGACTCATGATACTGACGATCTCATCGCTCTTCTGTTCCAATACTTTCAAATCGTCGCCATAGATCTTCGTGGCCAGCGCGCCTTTCACTCCACTCACGGCCTCTTCCATATTGTCTTCGATGGGCTGGGAAAAGCCCCAGGCGACGCCGGGAATCTTGTCGAGTTCACGAGTTCTTCGTCGACCTCAAGCCGAAAGAACAGTGGCGGCCTGTCTTCCACCGCTCTCCAGGCGCAACTCCCGCTTGTGCCGCCGTTCGTGCAGATAGCTAAGGCTGGGCGACTCAAACGTGCCGGCGAATGGCCGCCAGACGTTGTTATGAGGAGCGATCTGGGTGCCATCCGCCAGCAGGGTGAACTGCGGGGTTGGACGCAGAAACGCCGTGATCTCCTCCGCCCTGGATTCGTCGATACTCAGCTTGTCGGCCAGCAGCGTCGGGTTGTTCTGCTCAAAGCGCAGGCGGACCTGCTCCCAGGTCAGGGTCTGCTGCGCCGACGCATTGAGGGCCGCAGCAGCCAATAGGCATACGACCAAATTGATGTTGTGGAACTTGAACATCGTGCGCTCCGTGCGCAAGAGGGGAAGGCCTCCGCCCAATGCGCGTGAATGCGAAAATTCTCGAGATTTTCCGTCCCAAGAATAGAGTTGACTTCAGGTTTAGAGAGAAGTCGCAGAATCGGAAGGCGGAGCACGGCCAGCCGGCGCTGAGGTCAGCGAAGGTTCCGAGTGTCGGCGGCATGAACAGGAGAACCGTGCCGATCTGTTCCAGCGCTGGAGTAAGAGAAGCGGAACTGGGCAGAAGCGGCGTTGCGGAGAATGAGACAGCGCACGAATGGTGCAACCGCAATGGCCGGGATGGCGGAAAGCGCGTTCCGACTCTTCCATCTCGGGTCGCATGGCGTGCAGGTCGTCACTGGCCGAGATCACGGGAAACAGAAGAATCAATCACGCAGCCCAGAGCGCACACGAAAGCGATCGGGCATCGCCGGACGTCCCGCTCGACTACCGGAAGCGGCAAGAGCAGTCCGCTGCCGCCACAGCAGCCACGCGGGCAGCAGCAGAGAAAGCCAACAAAGATTAAGAAGAAGCTCCATACCAAACGCCCGCGTGCCGCGGAGGATAACAGCACAACCCTAACCCGGTGCAACTGCCTCAAGATAATCAGGATAGCACAGAGACAACAAGTGACTTGCGTACCTGACTTGGGCCTGGCGGGCGGGCAAAAAACCACTACGGACCCTGCGTGACCTGCAGAGGCTGCGGGGTTTGGAGTCTCTGGCGAAGAATGGCTTTCCGGATGGGGATTTCAGCAATGGCATCGGCATGGATCACGTAGGCGCCGTGGGGCAGCGTGTTGCCGAAGGCAATGTGAACGTTGGTGGCGCCAGCTTTCAGCGGGAAATGCTCGTAGCCGATGGCCGTCGCTCGCCCGTCGCCGGCGACGGCAACGATGATGACGGTCAGATCGAAGGTGTCTTTGGAACCATTGGAGACCTGCACCGACCCGTCAATCCGGCTGTCGTGGACCTTTGGAGATTCAAGCCATTCCAGCAACAGAGAGGTAGCGACCACAACTTGGAATTCTTTGTTAATGCTGTGGGCGGGGTGGCCGGAGTCTTCGACCCTTCAAGGTCAGAGCAAAAGAGCCGGGTTTGGTGGGACGTCCAGCCAGCAGGCCTTCGGGTGTGAGCGTGATTCCTTCGGGAAGGTCGCCACTGGCCACGCTCCAGACATAGGGCGGAACGCCCCCGGTGGCATGCAGAAGCATGTGAAACTCGACGCCCGCTTCGAGTGGGGGCAGAGCTTCGTCCACCACGGCGAGCGGGGGAGCTTGGGCAGCCAGCAGACCGGAGAAGCAAAGCAGGATCGCAACCCGGAGGGTGATTGGAGTTCCCATACTGCATCCTTTTTCAGTCGGCATCGGCATCCACCTCCGGTGGGCAATCAATAAGCATCAACCTCTTTAAACAGCAGGGTGGTGGATACTCTTTCATTGCCGTCAGCGTCAAAAAATCCTTGCCGATGTGAAAAGCTATTCTTCGAAACAAGATAGTAAAGCCCGCTTTCGGTAAACACCTTTCGAGTAATCCTGCTTGAACGAGAACACGCCTTCCTTGTGGTGATAGGGACGTTTATGCCTGTGAATCGGGATCGAAATCGGTAATCGCGAGGAATCCGCCATGCTTCAGAACTCTGTCAGCTTCAGCCATGGCGGTGAATAGGTCCTGACGGTCGAGCAGATAAAGACAGAATCCAAAATAGACAAAATCGAACGACAACCGGGATTCAAAAGGCAAACGTGAGGCCGTGCCAACGTGAAGTTGTACTCCCCTCCCTGAAAGCCTGCGATTTCCCTCTCCACTGCTTGCTTTGAGGGATCGATACCCTGCCCTTTTGCGTCCAGTAAACCGCAAATCTGCTTCAGTTTGGCGCCATTGCTGCAGCCGATCTCGAGGATATCGTTTACTTTGTCCTTGAATGGAGATAGCGACTGGCCAAGCCATTCGATTTCACTGGCTACGTTCCTGACTTCAAGGGCTGCCCGGTTTCTAAGGAAGTAGTTGTCACCTTCCCCTTCAAGGAATACCGCAGACTGATTCATAGGTTTTTACCTGTCAACATAGAGTCGCAACAAGTTTTGCAGTCGATTCTACCGTGATCCATTCAATAATTTTCGGTGAAATTGATTTCGCCGCGTTTGATTTTAAGGCGGGCACGGCGTAAAAGAACTGCAATATGCCCTATCGTCAGTCCCGCATTATGGTTGGCTTCTTACTCGTTGGTTTGTTCGTCTGCCTGATGAGCGCGGACGCTCTGGCACAGGCTCCCGCTCCCTCTTCAGCCAAGCAGAAAACCAATAACGCCGAAGAAGCTGCGGTCTTCGAGCGCATCCTGAATCGTGTTCACTTTGAAAACGACGGAACGGAAGTGAGCGAGACCGAGGCCGTGGTTAAGATTCAGAGCCAGGCGGGGGTGGAAGAATTCGGCCAACTGGTTTTCGGATACTCATCGGCGACCGAAGAGTTGGAAGTCGAATACGTCCGGGTGCGCAAGCCGGACGGACAAGTGGTGGTGACGCCGGAGTCTACGGCGCAGGATTTCGCTCCCGATGTGCTGAAAGAAGCTCCCATGTACAGCGACTACCGGCAGCGGCATATTTCCGTGGCGGCTCTGCAACCTGGAGACACGCTGGAATACCGCACAGTGACGCGCGTTCTGACGCCGCTGGCCGCGGGAAACTTCTGGTACGAATACACATTTCCGAAGGGCGTAGCCGTCAATGAAGATCGGCTGGAGATTGACATCCCGAAATCGCGCGAGGTGAAGCTCAAGACGCCAACGCGCCAGGCCGACATCCAGGACACTGGCGACCGACGTACTTACACCTGGGTGGTGAAGGACATCCAACCGGATCGCGAGAAAGAGAAAGATGAAGATGAGTCGACCGGGCCGGATGTGCAGCTGACAACTTTCACCGACTGGAAACAAGTGGCCGAATGGTACGCCAAGCTGCAAGGCGAGCGCATGACGGTGGACGACAGCGTGCGCAAAAAGGCCGAGGAACTGACCAAGGGAGCGGATACGCCCACCGAGAAAGCGCGGCGTCTGTACGATTTTGTAGCGCGGAAAGTGCGTTACGTGAGCATTTCGCTCGGAGTCGGCCGTTATCAGCCGCATTCGGCTTCGGATGTTCTGCAGAGCGGCTACGGCGACTGCAAAGACAAGCACACGTTATTCGTCGACGCTCCTGCGGGCGGAGGGAATTCAGAGTTATCCGGTGCTCATCGACAGTTCGCGCACGCTGGATGCCGACGTTCCTTCGCCGGCGCAGTTCGATCACGTGATCACGGCGGCGCGACTGGGGACGGGAAAGGCGCTGACCTGGCTGGATACGACTCCTGAAGTTACGCCGTTCGGCCTGATTCTTTATCAGTTGCGAAACAAACAAGCCGTACTGGCTTCGGAGGACAGCGAGGGAGGATTGCAGCGAACACCGGCGGATTCTCCGATTAAGACCTTCATGCACTTCACGCTCGACGGCAAATTCAGCGAGTTCGGGGCGCTCGATGCGACGCTCGAAGTTACGGCTCAGGGAGATCGGGATTGGCCGATGCGCGCCGGTTTTCGACGGGTCTCGCAGGCGCAATGGAAGGACCTGGTAAAAGCGCTCTCGGCGAGCTGGGGCCTGCCGGGTGACGTCGATGACGTTCAACTCGATCCCATCGAGGACACGAGCAAGCCTTTTCATCTTAAGTATCACTTGCGTCAAGACCAGTATTTTGTGGTGCCGTCGGCGAGCGTAAATTTTCGTCCGATTCCGCCGCTGGGGATGCCGCCGGTTCGAGCATCGGAAAAGAGCAAGGAGCCCTTGAACATCGGCCCCGCAGGTGAAATGGATTACCGAGTCCGCCTGCAGTTTCCCTCCAACTACACCGTGCACACACCGACGCCGGTGAAAATGTCGCGCGATTATGGCGACTATTCATCGACGTATTCGCTGAGCAAGGGAATTCTGGAAGGCGAGCGCAAGCTGGTCGTGAGGGTAAACGAAGTGGCGGCGGCGCGGCGCGCGGACTACGAATCGTTTCGCAATGCCACGCAAAGCGATCAAGACCAGTTATTGTCGTGCACCATCCTGACGTCGTCGGGGCAAGGGACGCAGACGGCTGCGAAGATGGAAGGCACTCCCGCGGAACTGCACAAAGCGGGAGTGAAGGCGCTGCAGAGCAAGGATTATCGGACGGCGATTGACCTGTTGAAGCGCGCGGTGGACGGGGACGCGAGCCTGGCAGATACGGGCATGAAAGACGGCTGGTATGACCTGGGACTGGCCTATGCCGGAGCCAACCATCATGCCGAGGCGATCGCCGCGTTCCGCAAGCAGATTGGGCTGGATCCGAATCACAAGCACGCGAACGGCGACCTGGCGATGGAACTCCAGCAAGCGGGCAAAAACGATGAAGCAATAGCGGCCTATCGCAAGCAACTGGAGACAACGCCATACGAGAAAACGACGCTCAAGGATCTCGGCTTGTTGCTGGCGCAGTTGGGACGCGACGCCGACGCGCGCACCGAATTGGAGGCGGCAGCCGCGATTCCTCCGGAGGATCCGGAAACGAAGATGGCGCTGGCGCAAGTGTATGGGAGATTGGGAGAAAAAGCGCTGGCGCAGGAGCTGATGAAGGGACTGACGGGTAGTTCGAATACGGACTCGAGTCAGGATATTTACGCGTCGGCGTTAGGGAATGATATTGATCCGGCGCAGACCGAAAACGACGCGCAGCAAGTGCTCTACGACATCGGAGGACAATTCGACTCGGGCGAATTGGACCGGCTGGGGCCCTCGGCGTTTTCGTCCATGCGGCTGGTGGCGCTGGCGTGGGCGCGGATGGGATGGGCGAAATTTCAGCGCGGCGAAAATCTAGCGGCCATGCAGTTTCTGCAATCGGCATGGCTTTTAAGCCAGTCCGGGACGGTTGCCAACCGGTTGGGCCAGGTGCTCGAAAAGCAAGGGCAGGCGGAAAAGGCGCGTCACATGTATGCGCTGGCCGTGGCTGCGGGCGGCGGCGACGTGCCGGATTCGCGGGCGCGCTTGACGAAGCTGACGGGCGATTCGGCGGCCGTGGAGAAAGAACTCGCACAGGCTCCGGCGGACCTGGTGCAGGCGCGTACGGTAAAGCTTGGGCCGATTAGCAGCAAGAATGCGGCGGCGCGGTTTAATGTTGTGTTCGATAGCTCGCCGCGTCCAGAACGCGTCGAGTTTGTTGACGGCGACGAAAGCCTACGCTCGGCGGGCGAGCAACTGCGGGAAAAAGACTTCCCCGTGAGATTTCCGGATGTATCGTCGGTGAAGATCGTGCGGCGAGGGCTGCTGAGTTGCGGCTCGGGATGCTGGATTGAGTTGCTGCCAATCGAGAAGGAAGCAACTCCGGGGACAGCGCTGCCGAGGCGCTAACTTAGGGCAGAATTCATCCCGAGTTCCGTCGTTCCCCAATCGGAACGGGAAGCGAGCGTCTGGAGCAGGGGGGTTCGCGACTTAAGAGGCGTTCCGGAACCCCCAGAACAGGAAACCCGAGAGCACCATCGAAGCCGGCAGCGTCAGCACCCAGGCCATCGCCAGGTTGCGCACTGTCGACCATTGCAAGCCGGAATGGTTCGCGGCCATCGTACCCGCGACGCCCGATGACAACACGTGCGTCGTGCTGACCGGCAATCCGTACCAATCGGCCAGGCCGATCGTGAACATGGCAACGATCTCCGCCGACGCTCCCTGCCCATAGGTGAGGTGGTCCTTGCCGATCTTCTCCCCGACCGTAACCACGATGCGCTTCCATCCGATCATCGTGCCGAGCCCCAGCGCCATCGCCACCGCAACCTTCACCCAGGTCGGGATAAATCGCGTGGACTTGTCCACGTGCTTCTTGTAATTGTCCAAACCTTCCCAATCGGACGCCGTCATCGCCCCTTGCTTGTTCTTCTTCATCAATCGCAAAGCTTCGCTGACCACGTACATATCGTTGCGGAAGTTTCGTACCCGGTCATTCGGAATCTTTGCCAACTCACCGAACAGCGCTGTCTCGTTCCCGATGTCGCTCACCATTTGGCGCAACGCCAGCATGGTGTTCGGAGTGAACTCCTTGGTGCGAATGTAATCGGTAAGCTCGTCCCGCTCATCGCTGATGACTGCATTGGGGCTGACATATTTAGAGAGAATGCCGGCCGCCTGTTGCGAAACCGCAATGAAGTCATCCGAGTCTTTGCGCGTGATCGCGTGGTTCAAAGCGTAGGCCGCAGGCACCGTCCCCACCAGAATGAGCATGATCAGCCCCATGCCCTTTTGTCCATCGTTCGATCCGTGCGCGAAACTCACTCCCGTGCACGTCAGCACGAGCAGCGCCCGAATCCAGAACGGGGGCGGCTCCGTGCCCACCGGAGCCTCGTACAGCGCCTTGTTCTTGATCACCGCCTTCATCAGCCGCAACAAGAGAAACGCGCAGACAAATCCCACAATCGGCGACAACAGCAGCGACTTCCCAATGTTAGTGGCTTGCCCCCAATCCACGCCGCTGGTGCCCGTCTTCGGAGACATCAACTGATTCGCAATGCCCACACCGATGATCGATCCGATCATAGTGTGCGAACTGGAGGCAGACAAGCCGAAATACCAAGTCCCAAGGTTCCAGATAATGGCCGCGACCAGCAATGCGAAAACCATGGCAAACCCAGCTTTGCTCCCGACCTGCAAAATCAGTTCGACCGGCAGCAAAGAGACGATTGCGAAGGCGACCAGCCCGCTCGAAAGCATCACGCCCACAAAATTCCAGAACCCCGACCACACCACGGCAATATGCGGCTCCAGAGAGTGCGTATAGATGACTGTAGCCACCGCATTCGCCGTGTCGTGAAATCCGTTGACGAACTCGAACCCCAGCGCCACCAGGAGTGCGATGCCCAACAAAACATAAGGCAGGATCGATCCGCTATGCACGGTCGAGAGATCTGTGAGCAGATGAAACGCCGAGTAGATAATGCCGATAAGGAGCACAATCCCGAAGCCCACCATCCCGATCATTCCCGGACTTTTGCTAAGCTTTTCGTGAATCGCAGGCGAAGCGGTGGCCATATTCAAGAATCTCCTCTGTTCGACATAAGTTTCAGGATTCGGTGCTCCAAGACCCCACCCAAACGAAGGCAAGAATATACGGGAGAATTGTTACGCCAATGTGAACCCTTGGAAGTGACCGCAAGTTCCGTTTGCGCGTGCCCGGCCGGTGCTCCGTCCGCTCGACGCATGCGCATCGACTCCGATAATCTAGTGAGTCCTGCAAGGAGGTCCTGCCCATGCGCAAGGCCGTAGAACGGCTCTGGCCGGAAATTCAGTGGATCGGCAATGCCAAGCTTCGCGAGCAGGTGACGCAGACCTGGATCAAGGCGCTCGAGCGCAGTCCGCTGAAGTCAGACGACCTGAATCAGATTCCTTTTACGTTGCTGGTTCCGAATTGTCCAATCACCTTTATGGAGCACAAGCGCTGCGTGGTGCATATTGCGCGGGACAGCGCGAAGGCGATGACCGACTTTATGGGTCGAGCGCTTCCGATCGACACGGACGTGGTCATTGCCGGCGCGATTCTGGCGGACGTCGGGAAGTTGCTGGAGTATGAGATCGGTCCGGACGGAAAGAGCCGGCAAAGCGAGCGCGGAGAAGCCTTGCGGCATCCCTTTACTGGAGTCGCGCTGGCGATGGAGTGCGGTGTCCCCGACGCAGTTTGCCACATCATCGCAGCGCACGCGGCCGAAGGTGATCTGGTGAAGCGCACGACCGAAGCGTTCATTGTTCACCACGCCGATTTCATGGCGTTCCTGCCGTTTAAGAATCCGAAGAACGTGAAGGCAGGTCTCAGGTCTTAGGGTTTTACTGATGGCTGAAGGCTGAGAACTGACAGCCTGGAATTCATCGAGGAGATTTCCTTGTCGACACAACCAACTACCAACAAAGTACCCATCACCGCGACCATGTCCCGCTGGGCGGCGCGACTGGAATACAAACACCTCTCGCAGGACGCGGTGTACCAGGCCAAACGCTTTCTGCTGGATTCGGTGGGCTGCGCGCTCGGCGGATATCAGCAGCATGACGTGATCATCGCGCTCCTAGTGCTGAAGGAGATTGCGGGACGCGGACCGGCGACCGTGATTGGCACTGGCCAGAAGATAGACGCAGTTTCGGCGTCGCTGGCAAATGCGCTGATGATCCGCTGCATGGATTACAACGACATTTATTGGAAGCAGGATCCATCGCATCCCTCGGATATTTTTCCGGCTGCGATGGCGTGTTGTGAGCGCGCCAGAAGCAATGGCCAGGAATTGATCGTCGGATTTGTGCTGGGCCACGAGTTCGAAATGCGCTTGTGCGAGGCGGCCTTTCCGGGCATCCGCGAGCGCGGATGGCATCATGCGACACTGACGGCATTTGTCTCGCCGATCGTGGCGGGACGCGCGCTGCACTTGAGCTGGGAACAGATTCAACACGCGATCGGAATCTCAGCTTCGCGGCATTGCACCATGGGCGCGGTGACTGCCGGAAAACTCACGATGATGAAGAACACGGTCGATCCTATGGCGACACAGAGCGGCGTTCTAGCGGCGCTGCTGGCCGAGAAGGGCTACAGCGGCCCCGAGCACGTCATCGACGGCAAAGAAGGGCTGGTGCACTGCTACGGTCCGGAATGGAAACAGAATTTGCTGACCGACGGACTCGGCGAGTCGTGGCGCATCACGCAGTGCGGGATGAAGTTCTTTCCTACCGAAGCGCTGACGCACGCTCCGATTTCGGCGGTGCTTGACTTGGTCAAGGGCAACGACCTCCATCCGGATCAGGTGGAGAAGATTCAGATACGGTCGCTGGCGCGTGCGGCTGACATTCTCTCCGACCCGAGCAAATACGATCCTCATACCAAGGAAACGGCGGACCATTCGCTGCCCTACGTGATTGCGGCGGCGCTGGTGGATCGCCAGGTAACGCCGACGCAATTCGAGATGAAGAAGATCATGGACCCGACGATCCGCGCGCAGCTGAAGAAGGTTGAAGTCATCGCGGATCCCGAGATCGAGAAAGTTTTCCCGGCATTGCAACGCGTGATTGTAAACATCACAACCACTGACGGGCGGAAATTCTCGAAACAACTCGACTATCCGAAGGGCGATCCGCGAAATCCTTTGAGCGACGCCGAGATCGAGGAAAAATTCAGGGCGCTGGCGGACGGCGTCTTGTCGAAGAAGGCGCAGGACAAGCTGATTGGCGCGATTTGGAATCTGGAGAAGTTCGGCTCAGTCACGAAGCTGATGGCGCTGATGAAGGCGGATGTGAAGAAGAAGACGAAAGCGGCCGAGAAATCCAGCAAGAAGCGCCACTAGCGCCGAGACAGGAGTAACTTATGACGGATTTGAAATCGACAATTGCATCAGACCTGGCAGCCCGTTACATAAAGCTGGCGGGCGTGGTTCGGGAGTTGGCGGCGCCGCTGAGCGACGAACAGTTTTGGGCCAAGCCTTTCGCATTTGGCAACAGCTTCGGACACCTCGTGCTGCATCTCACCGGCAACCTGAACTACTACATCGGAGCGCAGATTGCGGGGACGGGCTATGTGCGGGATCGTCCGCTGGAGTTCTCGGATGCGACGCGGCCGTCCAAGGCAGAAGTGATGAAGAAATTTGATCAAGCGATTGAGATGGTGATCGGCGCGATCAACCGCCAGTCGGCGGACGACTGGTCGAAAGAATACGCGGCAGTCGGTGCGGATGCTCGCGACCGATTTGGCATTGTCTTGTCCTGTGCGACGCATCTGCACCACCACGTTGGGCAGATGATGTATTTAGAATTCGAGTTGAAACGGAAAGGGTGAGGTCGGCGTTTGTGTGGTGGCGAGGCTCCGCCCCGCGGGACGGGGCAAAAGCCCCGTCACCACACAATCAGCGCCAAGAGAGGTCCTAGATGGGTCAGACCATCGTTGAGAAGATCGCGCAGAAGCATATGACCGAAGGGCCGTCGCGGCCGCTTCGGACGGGGGATTTCCTGTCAATTCGTCCGCACCGCTGCATGACGCATGACAACACATCGGCGGTGATGAGCAAGTTCAAGGGCATCGGCGCGAAGAGAGTGAAAGATCCGCAGCAGCTTACGTTCGCACTGGATCATGACATCCAGAATCAGGATGAAGCGAATCAGAAAAAGTACCGCGCCATTGAGGCGTTCGCTAAAGAGCAGGGCGTGGATTTCTATCCTGCCGGATCGGGCATTGGGCACCAGATCATGGTGGAGCGCGGGTATGTGGTTCCCGGTTCGTTCGTGGTCGCTTCCGATTCGCATTCCAATATGTATGGCGCGCTGGGTGCGATTGGAACGCCGATTGTTCGCACCGATGCGGCCGCGGTTTGGGCAACGGGCGAATTCTGGTGGCAGATTCCGCGGTCGATTCAGGTTGTGCTCGAAGGCAAACTGCCGGAGGGCGCCACGGGCAAGGACGTCATCATCACTTTGTGTGGCCTCTATAACCACGACGAATGCCTGAACGCGGCGGTCGAGTTTACGGGACCAGGAGTGGCGTCGCTCTCGATGGATGCGCGGCTCTCGATTTCGAATATGACAACGGAGTGGGGACCGCTGGTGGGCTGGTTTCCTGTCGACGCGGTCACTATTCAATACTTGCGTGGAGTTCATTCACGGCTCAAGGCGATGGGGGTGGGGCGGTTCACGGAACGCGACATTGCGGGCTTCGAGAAGAATCCTCCGGCACCGGATGTAGACGCGATCTATGCCGCGCGGATCACGCTCGATCTCGCGCAGGTGACACCGCACGTGTCGGGGCCCGACACGGTGCAGGTGATGCAGTCGCTGGCTGAGATTGAGAAGAATAAAGTTACGATCCAGAAGGCGTATTTGATTTCGTGCGTCAACTCGCGGCTGGAGGATTTGGCGGCGGCGGCCGCAGTGCTCAAGGGTAAGAAGATTGCCTCTGGCGTGAAGTTCTACTTGAGCGCGGCGAGCAAGTGGGTGCAGGAAGAAGCGGAGCGGCGGGGCATCTGGCAAACGCTGATGGATGCGGGCGCAACGCCGCTGCCGTCGGGTTGCGGGCCTTGCATCGGGCTGGGCGTGGGATTGCTCGAAGCGGGCGAGGTCGGAATCTCGGCAACGAATCGGAACTTCAAGGGCCGCATGGGATCGCGTGACGCGAAGTGCTACCTGGCTAGTCCTGAAGTGGTGGCAGCGTCGGCGGTAGCCGGTTATATTCGTGGGCCGCGTGAGTTTGCGAATCGTGCGCCGCAGCGCGCTTATCTGGAATTGGCGGCGGGGGCGGATGGGGCTGAGAAAGTTGAAATTTTGGCAGGCTTTCCGCAGCGCGTGCGGGGACGGCTCGTGTTCATGCCGCAGGATAACGTCAATACCGATGCGATTTATGGCAAGGACTACACCTATCGCGACGACATGACTCCGGAAATGATGGCGAAAGTGGTGATGGAGAATTACGATCCGCAGTTCGCCGCGCGCACGAAAGCGGGTGACGTGATCGTCAGCCAATTTAATTTTGGCACCGGGTCTAGCCGAGAACAGGCGGTGACTTGCTTGAAGGCGAAACGTATTCCACTGGTGATCGCAGCCAGCTTCTCTCAGACTTATTTGCGGAATGCGTTCAACAACGGTTTCTTGTGCATCGAGGTGCCGGAGTTTGTGGCGCGGGTGCGCTCGCAGTTTGACGGCGAGATTGCGGCTAAGGAGAAAACGATTATTCCAGGGGATGAGATTGATATCGATTTCACCTCGAGCACGATCTCTTGGCGTGGGGAGAAGTTTACATTTCCGGCGCTGGGAAGCGTGCCGCAGTCGCTGGTGGTTGCCGGCGGAGTGGAGAATCTGGTGGCGAAGCGGCTGGGCGTGGGTTAGTTGTTCACGACAGAAACGCGGAGGATGGCGAGACAAAAGCAGGTCCTTCGCTTCGCTCAGGATGACAATTTTATTTAGATTTAGGCGCATTCTTAAGGAGCAATCATGGCGAAATACACAGTCATTACCATGCCGGGAGACGGCATTGGAAACCAGGTTCTGCCGGAGTCGTTGCGGGTTTTGAAGGCGGTCGGCTTTGACGCTGAGTACATTCATGCCGATATTGGATGGGATTGCTGGTGCAACAACGGCAATGCCTTGCCGGACCGGACGATCGAGCTACTCACCACGAATAAGTTGGGATTATTTGGCGCGATTACCTCGAAGCCGAACAAGGCGGCGCAGGCGGAGCTTAAACCGGAGTTGCAGGGGAAAGGTTATGTCTACTACTCACCGATCGTGACCATGCGGCAGAAATTCAATCTTGATATCTGCATGCGGCCGTGCGTCGGGTTCACGGGAAATCCGCTGAATTACATTCGAAAGAACACCCACGGGGGCTTCGACGAACCCAAGATCGACACCACCGTGTTCCGGCAAGGCACAGAGGGGATGTACGCGGGCGTGGAATGGACGAACCCTCCGGAGAATGTGCGGGACGCATTGAACAGCCATCCTCGATTCAAGGCTTTTGCCGGCGTGCCTGGACCAGAGCTTGCTGTGAGTTGCCGCATCATCACTCGCAAGGCGGCGCAGCGCATTGTGACTGCGGCTTTCGAATATGCGAAGAAGCGCGGGTTCAAGGGCGTGACGATTTGCGAGAAGCCGAACGTGGTGCGCGAGACTTCGGGCATGATGGAAGAAGTGGCCAGAGAAGTGGCGAAGAATTATCCGGGGATTGCGCTTTGGTCCACAAACATTGACGCGCAACTGATGTGGCTGAACAAGAATCCGGAGGAGTACAACGTTGTCGTGTCGTCGAATCTGTTTGGCGACATTCTTTCCGATGCATTCGCGGGGCTGGTGGGCGGACTGGGATTCGCGGCGTCGGGCAACATTGGAGATGACGTGGCAGTCTTCGAACCGACACATGGTTCCGCGCCGAAATATGCCGATCTGAATCCGCCTATCGTGAATCCGATTGCAATGATTCTTTCGGCGGCGATGATGCTCGATCATGTGGGTGAGGACGAGAAGGCGAATCGCATCCGCACGGCGATTGCGGATGTAGTGCGTGAAGGGAAAGTCCGGACTTACGATATGATGCGCTTTGCGGGCGGGCCGAAGGCAATCAGTCAGGGCGCGGCTTCTACGGTGGAGATGACGGATGCAATTTTGGAAAAAGTGCGATAACCACAGGAGACACAGGGGATCACAACGGTACTCAGCTCTGGACTTTGGACCTTGTGCAGATTGAGGGGAATTATGAGCAGCGCTGTCGAAACTACGTCGCCGCGTTCTGCCGAAGCAGGCCATTGGGGCGCAGAGGTCCGTTCGGATGTGCACGTTGCCTTCGAGGCGGGAGACAGCGGAGGGATTGAAATCTCTCTGGAATCGCGCGTGGCGCCTTATTACGGCTCGGCGATCATGGAGCAGACGCGAGACGTGCTCGCCGAACTGGGAGTGAAGAACGCGCGAGTTGCGATTCATGATGAAGGCGCGCTGCCTTTTGTGATCGCAGCCCGCATCGAGGCCGCGGCTCGGCGTGCGGGGATCGCGCTGGGCAAGCGCTCGATGCCGGAGCAGCATCCGCTGCCGCCGCCGTCGCCGAAGGACCGGCTGCGCCGATCGCGTTTGTATCTGCCGGGTGCGGAACCGAAGTATTACATCAACGCGTCATTGCACGGGCCGGACGCGGTGATTCTCGATTTGGAAGATTCGGTGCATCGGGGGGAGAAGGATGCGGCTCGCATCCTGGTGCGAAACACTCTGCGGGCGGTCGATTTCGGATCGTGCGAGCGCATGGTGCGCATCAATCAGTTGCCGCTGGGACTCGAAGATCTGGCGGAAGTGGTGGGCGAGAGTCCCGATCTGATTCTGATTCCGAAGGTTGAGCAACCCGAACAGGTGCGGGAAGTGGATCGCATGATCAGCGAGATCGAGTCGCGGCATGGGATGATCCGGCCGATCTGGATCATGCCGATTTTGGAGTCGGCGATGGGGATCGAGAACGCGTTTGCCGTGGCGACGGCCAGCGAACATGTGGCGGCGCTGACGATTGGGCTCGAGGATTACACGGCCGACTTGGGCGTGGTCAAGACCACGGAAGGTCGGGAGTCGCAGTACGCGCGGTCACGGGTGGTGAATGCGGCGCGGGCGGCTGGAGTGCAGGCGATTGACTCGGTATTCAGCGATGTCGGCGACATGGACGCGCTGCGGCGCTGGGGAGAAGCTTCGCGGGCGCTGGGATTCGAGGGCATGGGATGCATCCATCCCGGACAGATTCGTGTAATCCACGAAGCGTTTCAGCCAAGTGCGGTCGAGATCGAAAAAGCGCGAAAAGTGGTTGCCGCTTTTGAAGAAGCGCAGAGTAAGGGATTGGCGGTGGTGAGCCTGGGATCGAAAATGATCGACCCGCCGGTGGTGGCGCGGGCACTGAAACTGGTGGAGCGGGCGAAGGCGATGGGAGTGATCTCGTGAGTCCGAGCGTGAAAGAGAATGTGAAGGAACGAGTAGAACTGGCGCATAACGCTGCGGGGCGGGCGGTGCCCACGATGGTGAACGGCAAGCCGCAGATTCCGTTTCTGGGCGTTGGCAAGTATCAGCCGCGTGGACGCAAGGCCGCGCCAGCCGATCAGTTCGAATAAGGACTATCCGGATACTGGCAACAAGCGCGTGGCCGACCTGGAGACGGCGCTGCGCAACTGCGGGCTGCGCGACGGCATGGTGATTTCGAACCATCATCATCTGCGCGACGGCGACAAAGTAGCGCTGATGGCGCTGGAAGCGGCGTCCAGGATCGGCGTCAAGGATCTGATGTGGTTCCCGAGTGCGTCGTTTCCTTCCCAGCAGGGCGCGATTGCGCTCATGGAAAAACGCGTGATCCACCACATCGAGGGCTCGATGAACGGGCCGCTGGGCGATTACTGCACGCAAGGGAAGATGCGCGGCATGGGTGTGCTGCGTTCGCATGGCGGACGCTACCAGGCGATCCAGGATGGAGAAGTTCACATTGACATCGCGGTGATTGCGGCGCCGACCGCCGATTTTTTCGGGAATGCGGATGGCTCGCACGGCAAGTCGGCTTGCGGCTCGCTCGGTTTTGCGCTGGCGGATTCCACCTATGCCGATCGCGTCATCGTGGTCACCGATAACCCGGTGCCATTTCCTTGCGTGCCCTGGCAGATCCAGGGCAACAACGTGGACTTTGTAGTGGAGGTGGAATCGATTGGCGATCCGGCAAAGATTGTTTCCGGCACGACGCAGATTACGCGTTCGCCGGACCGGCTGCGGATCGCGGAGTTGGTGGCACAGTTTCTCCGCGATGCGGGCATCATGAAGAACGGATTTTCGTTTCAGGCGGGAGCGGGCGGGATCGCGCTGGCATTCGTCGAGTACCTGAAACAGATGATGAAGCAGGATGGGGTGAAGGCGCGCTTTGTTCGCGGCGGATCGACGAAATTCCTGGTTGAGCTATTGCATGAGGGGCTGACGGATTACATCCTGGATGGGCAGACGTTTGATCTGGATGGCGTGAAGTCGATGGCGAATGATCCGCGGCACGTGGCCACTTCGCCGTTCACTTCGTACAACTACCACGGCAAGGGAAATTTCGCTTCGCTGGTTGATGCCGTGGTATTGGGCGCGACGGAGGTGGACGTAAACTTCAACGCCAACGTGGTGACGCACTCCGACGGGCGCTTGCTGCACGGTATTGGCGGATGGCAGAACTGCCTGTTTGCGGGCTGCACAATTCTTGCGCTGCCTTCGTTCCGTGATCGTATTCCCGTGATCGTGGACGAAGTTACAACCATGACAGGGCCGGGCGAAATGATTGACGTGGTGGTGACCGAGCGCGGAATTGCGATCAATCCGCGGCGGACAGACCTGCTCCATGCAATGATGGGATCGAAGCTGCCGGTCCGTCCGATTCAAGACATCAAGGCGGAGGTCGAGAAAATTTGCGGCAAGCCGGCGCGACCGAAACTGGGTGATCGTCCATGCGCGGTGGTGAAGTGGGTAGATGGGACGGTATTGGATACAGTTTGGCAAGTGAGCTGACGGAACACCAGGGAATCCTAAGGAAAGAGGTCATTCATGATCGCCCGCAAGTACGGGATTGCATTCATCGGTACGACTCTGGTTCTCACACTCATGCTGGCGGCTTGCTCGAAATTGGAATCCCCACTGAAGAAGACCGCGATCGTCAAGCCGGAGCCCACGCAACCTTCCACCATCAAGGTGGAGGTGAGCGGGGGCGGGCCGGTGGTGGTGACGACGAGTGCAGCCGAGTTCGAGGTGAGGTCGGATGGTTATGTGCAGGCATCTTTGTTGAAAGACGGGAAGAAACTTTCGCTCGACGAGTCCAGCGTCGGCGCTCCCGCGGACAGCGACTTTGTGCAGGTTGCGGGAAAGGATGTGCATTTCACCCTGGACTTTCAGCAGGCGCAGCTACACGAAGCGATCGGGAAGATGGGAGTTGGAAAGCGAGTGGAGATTCCGGCCGGTCCGCTGGGGCCATCGGGAACGAACTTGCAGCGCGTGCTGGCGATCGAAGTTTATGACAAGTTTCCGAATATTTTGCTGAGCACGGTGGAATACAAGAACACCGGCACGGGCGAAGTGGCCATCGAAAAAAGCGTGAATCAGCGGCGCCGCTTGAACGCGCGGCTGGGCGACGCGAAGGCGCATCCGTGGGAAATGTGGTCCTATCATGGCTCGAGCTACGACTGGGGAAAGGATGATGTGGTGAAGCTGACGCCTGGTTTTTCCCAGCCCAACGTCATGGGAGAAATGGTCAAAGGTGGCTATGGGGGCGGCATTCCGGTGGTGGCTTTCTGGACGAGCCAGGTGGGCGAGGCGGTGGGGCACGTGGAAACGATTCCGCTTCCCGCGGCGATTCCGGCAAAGGTGGGAGCGGATGGACGCGTGAATACCGAGGTGGACTACGCCGCCAATATTACATTGAAGCCGGGCGAAACTTACTCCACTCCGCGCAGTTTCGTTTCGGTTTTTGCGGGCGACTTCTATGAGCCGCTGCGGATCTGGTCGAGCGTGCTGCAGAAAGAAGGCTGGGATCTGCCCAAGCCTTCGAGCGAAGCCTACAACGTGAGCTGGTGCGGCTGGGGATACGAGTTCAACGTCACGCCGGCGCAGATGCTGGGCACGGTCCCGAAGCTGAGAGAGATGGGTATCAAGTGGGTGACGCTCGACGATCGCTGGTTCGATAGCTATGGCGACTGGAATCCGCGCAAGGAGACTTTCCCGGGTGATTCCATCAAGAAGATGGTCGACGACTTTCACAAGGAAGGCATGCTGGCGCAACTCTGGTGGCTGCCGCTCGGCGTAGAAGATGGCACGGGGCGCTGGGATTCCCACAAGTACGTTGTGTCGAAGGTGGTTCAGGATCATCCCGATTGGCTGATTCTTGACAAGAACGGCAAGCACGCCCACATCACGCGTGGTCTGGCGGCGCTCTGTCCAGCGGTGCCGGAAGTGCGGGCGTATCACAAGCAGCTGACGGAAAAATTCATTCGCGACTGGGGATTTGACGGCAGCAAGCTCGACAATATTTACAGCGTTCCGGCGTGCTACAACCCGGCGCACCATCACAAATCGCCGCAGGATTCGGTGAATGCGATGGGCGATGTGTACAAGGAAATCTTCCAGACGACACGGGCGCTGAAGCCGCAGAGCGTGACGCAGGCCTGTCCGTGCGGAACTCCGCCTTCCCTGGCTTGGCTGCCATTCATCGACCAGGCGGTGACAGCCGATCCAGTAGGCGCAGTGCAGGTGCGGCGGCGGATCAAGATGTATAAGGCGTTGCTGGGTCCCGAGTCGGCGGTTTACGGCGATCACGTCGAACTTTCCGCGATGACCAAAATGGGGAAAGATTGGAAAGAACATGGCGACGATTTCGCTTCTACGATTGGAGCCGGAGGCGTAGTGGGAACGAAGTTTGTTTGGCCCGATCCCGGTCCGAAGTTCAAGGACGTCAATCTGACGGCTGCGAAAGAGGAGCACTGGAAGAAGTGGATCGGTCTGTATAACGAGAAGATGCTCTCGAAGGGTGAGTTCCGGGATCTTTACGTGACCGGCTACGACACGCCCGAGGGATATGCGATCGCGAAAGACGGAAAGATGTATTACGCGTTTTTCGCACCCTCCGCCTCCCCGTGGAAAGGCGAGGTTGAGCTGCGCGGACTGAAGGCCGGGAAATATCGGGTGAGTGACTACAGCGAGGCAAAAGACTTTGGCACGGTGGAAGCGGCGGCTGACGGTGTGGCGAAACTGCCGGCGGAATTCAAGGATCATCTGTTGCTGGAGGTCAGTTCGCTGCCGTAAAGTTGGCGAGGATGGCGGGAATGCGGGCAGACAGGTATCCTGATCTGCCCGATTTTATTTTGCGGAGGTGCGCGTGCGCGGGCTGAAGGCGAAGCGAGTCCTGATCACTGGCGGGGCCAGTGGCATAGGAGCGGCCACGGCGGCACGCTTTCTTGAGGAAGGGTCGGTGGTGTGCGTCCTAGACCTCGATGCGGAGGGGCGACAGAAGATCACGCGCGAACTCCCCAGTCTGGCCGGAGCGCTCGGTGCCGATGTCTCGAATCTGAAACAGGTGCAGGGCGCCTTCGCCGAAGCGATTCGCCTTATGGGCGGCGTGGATGTGCTGGTGAATAACGCCGGCATCAGCATTCGTCATAATTTTCTCGACATCACACCGGAAGAGTGGGACAAAGTGATGGCCGTGAATCTTACCGGAGTGTTCTATGTGGCGCAGATGGCGGCGCGGCACATGATCGAGCGCGGCAGCGGCGTGATTCTGCAGACGGCGTCGACCAACGGCGTCATGGGGTATCCGTTTTATGCGGATTACAATGCCAGCAAGGCGGGGGTGATCGAGTTGACGAAGTCGATGGCGTTGGAACTGGCGCCGAAAGTAAGGGTATGCGCGGTGGCTCCGGGATACGTGTTGACGCCGATGCAGCGCGCCGAGTACACGGATGAAATGCTCGAAGAGGTCAACCGGAAGATTCCCTTGCACCGTCATGCTCAGCCGGAAGAAATTGCGGCGCTGTTCGCATTTCTCGCCTCGGACGATGCGCAAAATATGACTGGCCACGTTTATACATGCGACGGCGGAGAGACAGCGGGAGGGCTGGCCAGCCGATAGGCTATGCAGGTGGCAGGGAAAATCGCGGGAAAAGTTGCGCTGATCACGGGCGGCACGTCTGGCATTGGCGAAGCTGTGGCTGAACTGTTTGCGCGCGAGGGAGCGAGGGTCGCTATCACAGGCCGCAATGAGTCTCGCGGCCACGCGGTCACGGCGCGCATTCTTGAAGCCGGGGGGAAGGCCATTTTTCTGCGAACCGACGTTCGCAAGGCCGCCGAATGCCAGCGGGCGGTGGACGATACGCTGCGGTCGTTTGGACGTCTCGACATTCTGTTCAACAACGCGGGAGTTTTCTTTCCGCAGACGGCGCTCGAATGCTCCGAAGAAGAATGGGACCTGCAGATTGACATCAATCTGAAAGGAACATTCCTGATGTCAAAGTGCGCGCTCACTCCGATGATCGCGCAGGGTGGCGGAGTGATTATCAACAACAGTTCGGGATGGGGCATCGTGGGTGGCGACAAAGCGGTGGCGTATTGCGCGTCGAAGGGCGGAGTGGTTCTGCTGACCAAGGCGATGGCCGTGGATCACGGAAGGCAGGGCATCCGCGTAAATTGCATTTGCCCGGGCGATGTGGAGACTCCCATGTTGACTGAAGATGCGCAACGACGCGGTCTGGACTGGAAGACCTATCTGGCAGGCTGCGAGAGCCGGCCCTTGGGGCGGATTGGGACTGTCGACGAGATTGCAAAAGCGGTGCTGTTTCTGGCGTCGGACGATTCATCGTTTATGACCGGAGCGGCGCTGGTGGTGGATGGCGGCGGTACGGCAGATTAGTAATTAGAGGTGGCATGAGCACGGTTGTTTTTCTCGGCGGAGGGCGGATCACGTCGGCGATTCTGGCGGGCCTGCGTCTGGGAAAGAACAGAGACCGCCTGGTCGTGCATGATCGCGAACCGGACAAGCTGAGCGATCTGAAGAAGCGCTACGCGGTTGAGGTCGAGCCAGATCTGTTTAAGGCCGTACAGCAGGCAGATGTGCTGATTGTCGCGGTTCCTCCGAGGTCGGTGCGGGAGCTTCTTCGCATGGCCGGGAAAGTGATCGCGGGACTGAATCGGCGAGTGCTCTCGGTGAGTCTGGCTGCAGGCGTGCCTCTGAGCGTGCTGAGGCAGGAGGCTGGACCTCGGGTAAAATGGGCCCGCGCCATGCCGAGTCCGGTATGCCGCAGTGGGCGCGGGCTTACGGCGCTGACTTTTTCCCGGGGCTTGCCGCACGCGGATCGCAAACGCGTCAAGGATTTCTTTGCGAGCTTCGGCCGGGTCGTCGACATTCCGGAAAGCAAGTTCGATGCGTTCACTGTGACTTATTCATGCAGCCATGGCTATCACGCGCTCGCGACTCTGGCGCGAGCTGCGGAGGAAGCAGGTCTTGATCGAAAGACGGCGCTGTTGGCGAGCGCGCATGCCTTGGCGGACGGGATCATTGCCTGGCGGGATGGGAAGCGTTCCCTGGAAGCGCTACTTGAGGAGGCGGCTACTCCCGGGGGCATTGCCGCGGCGACTGCGACCGGAATGGACGACGCCGGGTACGGGCGCACAGTGCGGCAAGGCGTGGCTGCCGGGCTGCGGCGTGCGCGTGCGAATGCCGGCACATAATTGTTCCTGGAACTGATAACGATCCGCTGGCGTATTCGTCTAACAAGACATCCCAGTGTGTGTGGGAAGACTGCGTCAGCACCAATAAAATCTTCTTTTGGGAGCCCCCAATGCGATTCTTGATCTGCCTGCTTAGCGTCGCTCTTCTGATACCAGCCACCGTGTCCGCCGCAAATCCCCCTGCCGACCTTGAAGCGCGGCGAAAAGCGCTGAACGATCTGCTGCACGAGCAGTGGGAATACACGATGCGCACTAGCCCCATCTATGCTTCCATCCTGGGCGACAAGCGCTATAACGACAAGCTCGACGACTTTTCGCAGCAAGCCATCGACGACAATCTGGATCAGACTCGCCGCTTTCTCGAACGCTTCGAAGCGATTAATACCACCGGGTTTGCCGAGCAGGAAGTGCTGAACAAACAACTCATGGTTCGAGACCTGCAAATGGGCCTGGAAGGCGCACGCTTCAAACCCTGGGAGATGCCGGTAAACCAGTTCAACGGAATTCACATTGACGCGCCGCAACTGGTCAGCGTTCTTTCGTTCGAAAATGTGAAGGATTATGAAGACTACATCACGCGGCTGAAGCTGCTTCCACGGCTGTTTGACCAGACCATCGAACAGATGCGGAAGGGCATGGCGGCGGGGCTGATGCCGCCAAAGATTCTGCTGGAAAAAGTAGTGACACAAGCGAATGGAATCGCCACGACGGCGCCAGAGCAAAGCCCGTTCACGCGTCCTTTTGACAAGTTTCCCGATGCCATCCCGGAGGCGGAGCGCAAACGACTGCGCGAGGCGGGACTGGCGACGGTCAAGGATTCCGTGCTTCCCGCCTACGTCAAGTTCACAACGTTTGTTCGAGATGAGTATGCACCCAAAGGCAGATCCGAACCCGGAGCCTGGGCTCTGCCGGATGGCGACGCCTGGTATGCGTTCCGCGTGAAAGAGAGCACGACGACAAACTTGTCACCGGAAGAGATCCATCAGATCGGGCTGGAGCAGGTAAAAGAAATCGAAGGCCGTATGCTGACGGTGGTGAACCAGCTCGGCTACAAGGACCTGAAGAGTTTCGCCGCCTCCCTCGAGACTAATCCCAAGGTCCACGCGCATTCCCGGAAGGAGATCCTCGACCTCTATCAAAAGTACATCGATCAAATGTATCTGAAGCTGCCGGCGATGTTCGGACGTCTCCCCAAATCGAAGGTGGAAGTGATGCCCATCGAGGAGTTCCGCGAGAAGGAGGCCTCCACGGAATACGTTGCAGGAACTCCGGACGGATCTCGTCCGGGCCATATCATGGCCAACACCGGCAACTTCGAGAAGGGCACGACGGTCGACATTGAAACCACCGCCTATCACGAAGGCGTGCCCGGGCATCACATGCAGATTTCTATCGCGCAGGAATTGCCGGAATTGCCGCTCTTCCGACAGCACGAAGAATATACGGCTTACATTGAAGGATGGGCCCTCTACTCGGAGCGACTGGGCAAGGAAGTCGGGTTTTTCCAGGATCCGTACAGTTACTATGGCCACCTGCAGGACGACATGCTGCGCGCGATTCGACTGGTGGTCGACACCGGCTTCCACTACAAACACTGGACCCGGCAGCAGGTGGTTGACTTCTTCCACGACCACTCTGCCATTGACGAAGCTGAAGTGCAGAGCGAGACCGACCGTTACATGGCGTGGCCGGCGCAGGCGCTCGGCTACAAAGTCGGACAGCTCGAGATTCTGAAGCTCCGCCAGTATGCAAAAGACCAACTGGGCGACAAATTCGACCTGCGTGGTTTCCACGATGAAGTGCTTTCGGGCGGGGCGCTTCCGATGGACGTGTTGAGCACGCGCATTCACGAATGGGTGGGGCAACAGAAGACGCAGGCGGCGCTAACACCGCCGAGCACGAATCAAGGCCGCTAGCGAGCCATTTCAGGACAAAGGGACATCGCTCCAGTGAAGCGAAACTCTTCCGCCGTAGAGACGGGGCTTGTCCCATCTGCATTGGACGCGGCGGGGAACGCGGCAAGCCACGTCTCTACGGGGAAGTTATAATCGGCAACAATGCGACAATTTTTCCGCATGCTGCTTCTTGCGCTGGTGCTGATGACGGTGGCGCTGATTTCGGCGCTTGCGGCCATGCAACTCGCCATCCACGGGCGCGAGGTGGCTGTTCCGAAGTTGGTGGGCTTGAGTCCATTCGAAGCTGAGCGCGCGGGCACGGCTTCGGGCCTGCAGGTGGTGGTGGAGCGGCAGTTCTACAGCGCTGATGTTCCCGAAGGAAAAATCATGACGCAGATGCCGCCGCCGGGAACGAAGGTACGGCGGGGCTGGGCGGTACGTCTGGCACAGAGTCTGGGGCCGCAGCGGGTGGCGATTCCCGATGTGACAGGAGGGAGCGAGCGGGTCGCGGAGTTGAACATACGGCGGCGCGGGCTCACGTCTGGGTTCGATCGCGCACGTCAATTTGCCGGACGCGTCACTGGATCAGGTGATATCGCAAAGCCCGCCGGCGAATGCCAGCGGGGTGTCCGCGCCAAAAATCAATTTGCTAGTCAGCGACGGTCCCGAGCCGCCAACCTATGTAATGCCGAACCTTACCGGGGAACCGCTTGGTAGCGCGATGCTGGCGTTACGGGACGCTGGCATCAAGGTCGGCAAAGTCAGTACGCTTCCGCCGCAGTCGTTGCCTGGCGAGCCGCAACCCGCGCCGGTCGTGCCGTCCGCGGTCTCCGAGCCCAGCCCCGCCAGCATGATCGTGACCCAGATTCCCGCGCCCGGACAGAAAGTCGCGGCAGGCAGCGCGGTGAATTTCGAAGTCCGCTAGCGACTCGGCTGGAAGGGCCCACTATCTCCGTTCAATTATTGCGGCGAAAAAGCCGTCGCCCGGATGCACTCCTGGAACCGTCCTCAGATACGGTCCAGCGAGCAGGGACGCAATATTCTTCCAACACATTTCGCCCGACTGCAGCAGCTGCTCCAGCTCTCCCCCGCAATCGATGACCCTGAATTCCGCCGCATCGTCGAGCGCAGCTTCGACCACCGCTTCGTTTTCCTCGGGCTCGAGCGAACAGGTGGAATAGACGAGCCGTCCGCCGATCGCAAGCCGAGCTAGCGCGGACTTCAGAATGGCCACCTGCCGCGACTGAAGATCCTGCAGGTCTTCGGCTTTGAGCCGCCACTTGATCTCAGGATTACGGGCCAGAGTACCAGTGCCAGAACAAGGAACGTCGGCGAGAATGCGGTCGAACGCACACGAGAACGGTAAATCACGCGCGTCCGCCGCAACCACGTGGACGTTCGGCAAGCGACTTAGGCTCTGCAGCAAGCGCGCACGGTGAGGATGCAGTTCGGTCGCGAACACTTTGGCATGCGGGTTACGTCGAGCAAGCAACGCAGTCTTGCTACCGGGAGCGGCGCAGCAATCGAGAATCCGGCGATCGGCGAGCGACGGTCAACGATCGCTTCTCCGCGGTCCACCAGCAGCGCTACCAGTTGCGAAGCTTCGTCCTGAATGTTGATGCGGCTTTCCTGGTAGGCGCGCGTCGCGGTGACGTCGCCCGCAAGAACGCGCCGTGCCGCCGCCAGCAATCGACCCGGTGCGAGCTGCACGCCCGCTTCGCCCAGTTCGGCTTCAGATTCATCGCCGTGAATATAAATCGACGTGCCAGGCACCGTCTGATCGTGGACGCAGATCTGCCGCGCCGCCTCAATTCCGTAGTGCTCGGTCCAGCGTTCTACCAGCCACGGGGGATGCGCCGCGTTCCGAGCCAGACTGATCGAATCGGGAGATTTGCCGATTTGCGCGAAGATATCGTCCGCGCCAGCAGCAGAAATTGTCCGGAGAACCGCATTCACGAATGACGCGGCCGAGCGCTTGCGCGCCGCTTTGACAAGCTCCACACTTTCGAAAATCGCCGCACGCGCCGGTACTCGGGAAAGAAACTGCAATTGATAGACGCCGAGGCGCAATGCGGCCAGCACTTCGCCATCCAGCCGCTCGATCTTCTGCGACGACGCGCCGGCCAGTCGCTGATCGAGCAGAGACTGCCAGCGGAGAACTCCCATCACCAGTTCGGTGGCGAGGCCGTGATCGCGCGAGGAAAGCTTCGCGAGGCGATCGGAATGGAGCAATTCGGCGGCGAAGGATCGTTCGCGCTCGACCCTTAGCAGAATTTCGAAGGCCACGGCGCGAGCAGGAGAAACGGCCATGGCAGACTATTGTCCCAGATGGTCGCCGGATTTGGGTCGGTAGCCGTTGATGAACTCCGGCGCGCTCATGCGGCGCTTGCCCTCGAGTTGAATTTCTATCAACTCCAGCGTCGTGTCGGTCCCTTCGTCTTTATCGTTGCCGCAGCCGACGAGCAGGCGCGCTTGCTCAATCGCGATTTCACCAGGTGCTATCTTAACCGTACGTTGCACGGGTTGAGCACGGTGCACCTGCAGCGTTTTACCCTTAAAGATCGTGAATGCCCCGGGCCACGGTTGAAAGCCGCGCAGGCGGTTGAACAATGATCTTTCGCTGAGCGGTCGAAGTCGATGCGGCCATCTTCTTTTTTAAGGATCGGCGCGAGTGTGGCTTGCGAATGATCCTGCGGAGTGGGGCGAACTTTCCCATCGTCGAACGCGCGCAGAGTCTCGACCATCAGATCGGCGCCGATGGACGCCAGTTTCGGGCCCAACGTCTCTGCTGTATCGTCCTGGCCGATCGACATCTCGCGCTGCATGAGGATGTCACCGGTGTCGAGCCCTGCGTCAATGCGCATCGTCGTAACTCCAGTGACGGATTCACCGTAGGCGATCGCCCACTGAATCGGCGCGGCGCCGCGATACTTGGGCAGCAGAGACGCATGCAGATTCAAATTTCCGAGCCGGGGAAGATCGATCATCCACTGCGGAATGATGCGTCCGTAGCCAACGACAATAATCGCATCCGGGGCAATCGTCGCAAGCTGGTCGCGGAATTTGGTGTTGTTCTTGATGGCGGCGGGTTGAAGTACGGCAATGCCGAGGCGGATTGCCGCATCTTTCACGGGAGAGACGGTCACTTCCATTCCGCGTCCGCGAGGGCGGTCGGGCTGCGTCACTACCAGCGGCACGGAATGTCCGGCGGCGACCAGTTTCTCCAAAGTCGGGACGGCGAATTGCGGCGTGCCGCAGAAAACCAAAAGCATAGTTGTTAGGTCTCAGGTGTTAGGTCTCAGGACTTCTCAAAGCGCACCGCGCCCAGCTCGTGCTTTTCCTGACACCTGAGACCTGGCACCTGAGACCTGCCTCTCTACCACTCTCCCGCCTTCACCAGTTTCTTGATCTTGCGCTTGATGAGGTCGCGCTTCAGCGCACTGACGTGTGAGATGTACAGCTTGCCGTTCAGGTGATCGGTTTCATGCAGGAAGGCCCTTGCCAGCAGGTCCTCTCCGGTGTGCTCGAAAAACTTGCCGGTCAGGTCCTGGGCACGCACGGTCACGGTCTTGGCGCGCGTGACATCCTCGCGAAATTCCGGGATGCTCAGGCAGCCTTCGCTGCTCCGCTGCCGGCCTTCTTTGTGAATGACTACCGGATTAATCAGCACCAGCTTGGCGCCAGAATCTTCCTTGAAGGTCACATCCACAACGGCGATTCTTTTTGAAATGCCGATCTGCGGCGCCGCCAGTCCGACGCCACGTGCCGCGTACATCGATTCGAACATGTCTTCGATGAGTTTTTTGAGTTCGTCGTCGAATGCGGTTACCTCGGCCGCGGATTGCTCCAGGACGGGGTCGCCGAATTTCACAATGGGATAGATCATTTTCGGATTAGTAGTTCTTCAGTTGTTCCAGATAGCCTTGGAAATTTCGTTTCGTTTCTTTGATCGAGTCGCCGCCGAATTTCTCGAGCGCGCAGCGCGCCAGGGTTAGTGCGACCATGGCCTCGGCGGCAACGCCGGCGGCAGGCACCACACATACATCCGAGCGTTCGTACGCAGCTTTCACGGGCTCGCGGGTTGCGAAATCGACCGACTGCAAGGGACGCCGCAGCGTGGAAATCGGCTTCAAATAACCGCGAACCCGAATTTCCTGCCCGTTGGAGACGCCACCCTCCAGACCTCCCGCATTGTTGCGGGTGCGCGTGAAGCCCGAAAATCCTGCCCCGTTTTGATAGCCGATCTCGTCATGCACGGCCGACCCCGGTGAATGCGCTGCCTGAATCCCGCTTCCAATCTCTACCGCTTTCACCGCCTGCAACGACATAACCGCCGCGGTCAAGAGCGCATCCAGTCGCTCGTCCCATTGCACGTAGCTGCCGAGACCGGGCGGAACATTGTGGGCGACCACCTCGAAAACTCCACCCACTGAATCGCCGGTACGTAGAACGTTATCGACTTCTTCCTTCATGCGCTGCTCGGCATCGGGGTCGGCGCAAGACAGCAACACCTCGTTCTGGCGCGAGAGGGGCTCGATTTGCTCCCATGCGATTTCCCGATCCGCAATCGAAACCGACCCAACTGCAATCACGTGACTCAGAACTTCCATGCCCAGTTCGCGGAGCAACAGCTTGGCGAGCGCGCCAATCGCAACCCTCGCCGCCGACTCTCGAGCTGAGGCGCGTTCCAAAACATAGCGCGCTTCGGTGAAATCGTACTTCAAAGCTCCAGCAAGATCGGCATGGCCGGGCCGCGGCGACGCTACGCGCTTGTGTTTCTGCGGGTCACCCGTTTCCACCGGCAGCGATTCCTTCCAATTCTGCCAGTCGCGATTTTCGAGCATCACCGCGATCGGCGAGCCGATGGTTTTGCCGTGATGCACGCCGGAAAGAAAGTGCGCCTGGTCGGATTCGATTTTCATGCGCCCACCGCGTCCAAAGCCCTGTTGGCGGCGCCAGAGTTCGCGGTCCACGAAGGCCTGGTCCACCACGAGTCCGGCGGGCAACCCGGAAAGGAACGCGACCAGGGCCTCACCGTGGGATTCTCCGGAAGTGAAGTAGCGCAGCATGTGGAAAAGGCATTGTAAATGAAGAGGATAAGGTTCAGCTCTTTTTGATTTATAAGCCAGGGATTCCTGGGGCAAAGCTTTCTTGTCGACGGCATGGCCTGCACAGGTACAATGGATCATTCCTTTGTGCCGGAAGTCGCCTGACGATCCGATTGCAAAGCCTATCGCGCCCCTTCGTCGGAGTACGCGAGGCTTTGGCCATGTTGACCACGAAGGCTGATCTGTTTCATACAGACGTTGCTGAACGCATTCGCTGCGTGATCGCCGACGATCACGAAATGCTGCGCTACGGCGTGCGACGCTTGCTCGAAGACACTCCCGATTTTAGCGTCGTGGGAGAAGCGGGCGACGCCGGTGAGGCACTCAAGCTGGTCCTGGAGCACCGTCCCGACCTAGTGCTGCTTGATATCAGCATGCCAGGCATGTCGTCGTTCGAAGCCGGACGCCTGATCGAAGAACATTGCGCCGCCACACGGATCGTGTATCTGACCATGCATGAAGATCGGGAGTATGTGCAGCAAGCGCTGTGCTCGGGCGCCAGTGGGTACTTGCTGAAAGATACTCCCGCGCCGCTCTTGTTGCGCGCGCTGCGGGAAGTGCATCGCGGCGAACGGTCGTTGAGTCCGCAGATCGAGACGAAATTAAAGGATGACGCGATCCGGCGGAATCAGGGAGTACGGCCGCTGCGCAGAAGTACGCTGACTGTGCGCGAGCGCGAAGTGATGAAATTGCTCGCCGAGGGGCATACGGTAAAGCAAGTGGCGGCAGCTCTAGAAATCAGCGTCAAGACGGCGGAAGCGCACAAGTTCAACCTGATGCGCAAACTGGACATTCACAACAAAGCCCAATTGGTCACGGCCGCTATCCAGAAGAAGATTCTTCCGCTGCCAGTCTCGATGAGCTAGCAGCGATTTTGCGGGTGCAGAGCCGGGCGTCCCCGCCCGGTTGGACAGGCGAAACGTCCGTCCCTCCACCGACTCAATCCTGCTTGCACTCTCCAACTGCGGTGGCGAGGGTGGCAAGATCGGGGACTTCCAGGTCCGGCTGACCGGCCGAAGCGCGGACCGCGCCGTGCCGGGACGAGCCGACTTCCGGTTCACCCACACCGTCGAGATCCCGAGAGAACGCGCCGGCACGATGTCGTGATAAACGCTCTGGGCGGCGTGCAGCAGTTGGTCTGGAGAAACTGCGAGTGTTCCTAAGGCCATCTGAAAATTATTGAGAGAAGGTTTGTAGCTTCTCGCCTGTTCAGCCGTGATCACGACCTCGAAAGCCACGCCCAGATGCTTACGCGTCTGGGCAAACAGGTCATCGTCAATGTTTGATATGACGACTAGCTTGTAGCTCTTCTGCAACTCGCGGAGCGCAACCACAGTATCTGGAAAAGGCGGCCAGACATGAACGGATTCGTGCAGCGAACGGATTTCAGCGGGAGTGGGATCGAAATGGAGGCGCTCGGCGAACGACCGCACCACTGATTGCAGCACATCGCGGTAGCGTCGGTAGGGGCCACTCTCGGCTTCCGCTTCAAATTCTGCGTAGAGTTCAAGAATCGCAGCGTCGGGCAGGGTTTGGCCGTGGTTGGCGAGTACGGTCCGCAGGACGGGCAGAATCCCCGACTCCCAGTCGATCAGAGTGCCGTAGCAGTCAAAGCTGATGGTGGTGAAACGCGAGAAGTCCATAGGCAACGCGACGGGACGATTCGAGATTCAGGCGCGGGCTCTCTGCTTTACGCCTTCTGTTCACTGAACAGATCAAGCACGGGGGCGGCGGAGGGTTCGCTCTTCGGCGCGGCGGATTCCTCCGCATTGGCTTTCGCCTCCGGTGCGTTTTCCCCTTGTAAGAATTTCCTGGAATCGAGCAGCGGGCGTCCCAGCGACGCATTGTAGCTGGTCCACGGCCCTTCGAGTGCAGCTTCACGATCGAAGTGGGCGCGCATCGCTTCCATCTTGGAATCCAGATCGTCGAGATAGTGCAGCATGAGCGCCTCAGGAAACATCGGGAGCTTGGGCGATCCGAATTCGTACTGCCCGTGATGGCTGATGATCAGATGCTCGAGCAGTGCTTTCAACCCGGCGGGAAAGTCGGGCAACTTCGCGAGCTTGGCCTGCAGCATCTCCAGTTCGATGATCATGTGCCCGAGCAACTGGCCGCGCGTGGTGTAGGAAAACGCGCGGTTGTAGGTAAGTTCCTGAATCTTGCCGATGTCATGCAGAAACGCTCCCGTCAACAGGAGGTCGCGGTTGACCTGGGGATAGTTCCGGCAAACCAGATCGCAGGAGCGGAACAGGGACACCACATGATCAAGCAATCCGCCGATGTAGGCATGATGAAGCGTCTTGGCCGCGGGGGCGTTGCGGTAGTGCTCGGCAATCTCGGGGTCCGCCATGAACAGTTCGACCAGCGCCTTCAGGTGTGGATTCTGGAAGCCGGCGACAAACTCGGTCAACGTTCTCCAGAGTTCGCCGATGTCTTTGGTGGTTTTGGGCAGGTAGTCGGTGAAGTCGACCTCAGCTTCTTCCATGCGCCGCAGCTTGTGAATGGTGAGCTGAAAACGATTCTTGTACCGGTTGATGAGTCCTTTGATCTTGAGAAAGTCTTCCTGCTCGAAGACGTCGATGAATTCTTCGACGTTGTCCCACATCTTGGCTTCGATCTGGCCGGTGCGATCGGCCAGGGTCAACGCCAGGTAAGGCTCGCCATTCTTCTTGGCTTTGACCTGCTTCGACGCCACTACGAAGCTGGAGGTGATGACCTTGTTTTCCGCCTGGGAACACTCGGAGATAAAAAACTCTTTCATGAGCCTCCACGAAATCGGCTAGCCGCATCCAGCGCCTGAAGGCGCAGTATTGCATGCTGCACTTGCGGCATGCCGGAAGGCATGCCCTGATACGAATCTCACCGCGACACGGAAGCTTACCTAAAACACGCCCAGCTTCTTCTTTTTTTTCAGTTTCTTCGCCTTGTCTTCCTTCGCCGTGGTCTCGACGGGCTTGGTTTGTTTTGCGCTCGCGCCCGAGTCGATATAACCGTTCTTGATGTCGATGTAGGCTTCTTCGCGCAGCGTGGTCAGATACACCCGCAGCGCCGGCTGCAGTTTCTGCATGTACAACTCATCCTGGATGCGCGACTCAACTTCCTTCAGGGGGGGGATGCCCGCCATCTGATGTTCAACCGCCTGCAGGATCACGTACCCCTGCTTGGTCCGAATCACCTCGGTGACTTCACCGGCCTTCAGCGCGAAGACCTTTTCATCTAGCTCTTTCGGCATGGTGCCGCGCTTGAAATAACTGAGGTCGCCGCCGTCTTTCGCCGACGGGCCATCGGAGTACTTCCTCGCCAAATCGTCAAACTTTGCGCCCTTACGAATCTGGTCGAGCAGATCCTGGGCCTGGGCTTGGGCGGCGGCCAGCGCAGCCTCAATCTCGGCCTCCGATGGCGGTTCGGGCTTGGCGTCGGGTGCGGCAGCGGGTTTGGCGGGCGGCTTGGGCGCGATCAGAATTTCGCTCAGGCGAACTTCCTCCGGCCGCTCCATGTCCGCGCGGTGCTGGTCATAAAAGCGTTTCACCTCGTCCTTGTCCATGGCCAGGTGCTTGCCTACTTCCTCACCGATCACGTGCTGGGTGACGATCTGGTTGCGCAAATTCTGCTTGAAGTCTTCATAGGAGGCTCCCTGGGCCTCGGCCGCCTTCTCCAGTTCTTCCATGGAGCTGAGGTTCATCTGCTTGCGCATTTCATCGAGGCGCTTGATGAGTTCGGTGTCTCCGGTGATGCCGAGGTCTTTGGCCTTCTGCAGAAGGAGTTGCTGGTCAATCAGATCGCGCAGAACGTCGCGCTGCTTTTCGGCAAAAGCGCGGTCGGCGTTGGCGGGGTCCTGCTGTTGTACCTCCTGCTTGAGCTGATCGCGGCTGCGGATGTATTCGGTGCGGGTAATGATCTCGTTGTTCACGCGGGCGATGATCTCTTCGACGACGCTATCGGCCGGCGATAGAGACGGGAACAACAATGCGTATCCGACCGCGAACAGCAGGGGAAGTCTGGTTTTCTTCATTAGGGCTCTCTCGAAACGATCTATCAAAACCTGGGGTACACCCGAGGAAATTGTTCTTCTATTTTACGCCGCAAGCAGGTTGGAGGCCAATGGAGCGGGTGGGTGGGTGTGGTTTCCCAAGCTGACTAATTTCCCCGGGTCAGCGTCAGAGCAGTCACGTCATTGTGTTTTGGAGCCTGGTGCATGAAGTCCTGTACCCGTTGCAGGATGCTTTGGGAGAGATCTTTGGCGGAAGCCGGTCCAGCCTGCATGACGCCCTTGACTCCGTCCAGGCCAAATTCCGCGCGCTTCGACTCGGCCTCGACCACCCCGCGTGAGACCACCGCCAGCGAACCCTTTGGCCCCAGGCCGACGATGCGGGCGTCGGTGGGGGCCAGTGAGAACAGGCCGAGCGGCAGGCCGGTCGCGGGCAATTCGACCAGGCCGGATTCGTCGCGCAGCAGGCCGGGGGTGTGGCCGGCATTGACGTAGCAAACCGTGCCCAGTTCTTCGTTGTAGCAGCCGGCAAAGGCTGGACAACTTCGAACGCCTCCAGCAGCGCGCATGATCTCGAGATTCAGACGGCGCGACAGTTCGACCATGGCTTCGGATTCGTTCAGTTCGTCAGCGGCAAAGAGCTGCTCGGCGGACGAGCGGAAGCAGGCTTGCGCGGCTTGCAGTACGGCGACATTGGCTTCACGCTTTCCAGCCACGTCGAGCAATCCGAAGAGGAAACGGGTCGGGCTGGCCCTCATAAAATCGTGAAAATCGCCTCCGGCGCGCGAGGAAAAGTAAGCGACCGCCATATCCGCACCCTGAAGCGTGGGGCTTTCCCCGTGGACGATCTCGGGAACCTCCTCCACCTTGGAGCCGAACCGGAGCTTGGAGAGCAGCGCCTTCATGAGGGGCGAAATTTAGCACAAACCTTTGGGCCGGGGCAATGAGCGGGAGTGGGGGCCCTGCCTCAAGTGAAAGCGCCGGACCTATGGGAGTTCGCGGCACGCGAACAGGAATGTCCGCGCCCACACGGGCCTATTCGCCGTATTTTTCCTTTAGCGTGCGGGCCATTTCGTCACGGAGTTGGCGGTAATCGGCGTGTACGGTGGCGCGTAAAGCGGCCTCGGTGGAACTGCCTTCGGCAAGGCGTTCCAGGATGCGCGCGATTTCGCTCATGCCATAAGCGTCGCGGATATATTCAGTACCGGCCAGAGATTCGGCGTAGGCAACGGTGGCTTCGGGGGTGGAAAAGCTCATGAAACTGCCTTCGAGAACATTGAAGGGAATCTCACTTCCGGCCGCGAAGAGCTGTGCGAGCTGGTGTCCGTAAGCGGCTGACGACTTGCCTTCTTCGATCTGGGCGATGCCTTCGTTCAACCATGCGGGGCAGCGGTTGCCGGACATCTGGGAGACGAAGGAGTGCGTCAGTTCATGTTTGAGGACCCGAGCCAGCTCGGGTGTGACGCTCTGGATGCCACTGATCGGGATGCGCAGCTTGCCATCGTTGACGGCGCCTGTCCAGGCGGGCGCACGGGTAACGTCGAAGAACGCCTGCTGGGTGTAGAGTGTGACGGCGATGTTGTAGTGGGGCGAGTAGCCGAGGTCGCGCACCAGGTCGTCGTACTCGGAATCGAGAGTAGCAAGCAGGTCGCGGCGGAAGGCCTCAGAGGTTTCTTTGCCTTCGAAGTGGAGGTTGAAGTGGCTGCTTTCGCGCTGTGAAAACTCGGATTCGGCGCTCGATTCGCGTTCAGCGCGGGCCAGGTACTCGCTGATGGTGGCGTCGGGCCGCAGGGCAAGCGATTTTTTCCAGGAGCGAATGGCGTCGGGGGTATGATCGCTGGCAAATTGCGCGAAACCGAGCATGGCAAGGGCATCGGGAGAGTTGGGATCACTGTTGGCGGCGTGTTGCGCCTGCGAAAGGCCTTCCGCGGTTTGGCCGGTGCGCAGCAGGGTGGCGGCGTAGTAGATCAGTAAGGTGGAGTTGTCCGGCTTGAAGCGGAGAGCGGATTCGAAATAGCGCTTGGCCTGCGGAAAGTTGCCGTGATCGGATTCATGCTTGCCGGCGAGGAAGTAGGCGGTGGCCGCGAGTTCGGGATTGGCGGTTTGCGCGAGGCTGGCGAGGGCGTCGGTATCGACCTTACCATCGCGGATGATTTTTTCGGCTACGCTGGCATCCTGGCTGAACGAGGGTGCGGGCGTGGTAATCTCGGGGACATTGGCGGCTGAACTGGCGTGAACGGACGGGGTGACGCCGGCGTCGATGTGGTCGACCGAAGATTTCGGGATGGCGTAGGTGTCGTCGCCGAGGTCGTACTCGACGCGATCTTTGGTTTCGCGGACTTGGTCGGCCCAGATGGTGCGTCCATTCTTAAGATGAATGACGTCGGCCGACGCGGGAAGCGTCGCGAGAAGCACTAGAATGAGGAGCAGAGGCCGCACAGGACTGATGTTAGCAACCGGGCACAGGGGTCGGTAAGGTGACTAAGGTGCTGGAACTGGGGCGGCGGAGACACGAGACTCGCCGTCACCTAGAGACCGTTCGGTCGTCCCTCCGGGACTTGATCTCAAATTAGCCGCCTACCCAGCGCTGAAGCGCTGGGCTAAGCTAGGTCGCCCCTCCGGGGCTGGATTTATGAAGCCAGGGTCGGTTCGGTGGTGGTGGGTGATCGGGTTGGTTTGGCGGCTGCTGGCCGCTGCGGCTTGGGCGCAGGCAGCGGGCCCGAGCCTCCAGTGTCCACAGACCACGAGCGGGCTTTATGCGCGGATTCGCTCGGTGGGGCTCGATCCGCAACGGGTGTACCGCGTTCGCGACGCTTCGATTGACCGGCCTAATCTTCATATTGATTTCGACGACGGCACGGTGGCGTTTACGGAAGACATTTGCGGGCGGATTACGGGCGCATTCTTCGAGGGAGACGGCGAGGTACGGCTGCGGCCTCCGAACCGCGGGGAGCGCGGATCGCTGGCGCTGTTCACAGGGATGGCGATTCTCGAAGAGCAGTTCACTTCGGGATATGTGCGCTTCAACGACGACACAGCGGCGGTTTTACAGCCCTTTCTTTCGCCGGCGTCGGAGGGCGCGGAATTCATCAAAGAGTGGAACGACACCAGCCGCACACTGGCGGAGTTCGACGGCCTGCGCTTGCTGCTCGACTTCAGCCATTTCCTTCCGGCGGCGGGTGGCAGGGATACTGATCGAAAATTTCCGCCGCTGCTGCACGCTCATTTGCTGGGGAAGAAACTGGGCGGTTTCGAGGTGGTTTGGGATGGGTCTGGCGCCGAGCCACTGTGGGCAGGCCAGACGCGAGTGAAAGACGGCACCTTGTTCTTCGATATATGGACTTCGTTCTCACCCACTGCGGCACACAACACGGCTGCGGACCTGCGGTTCGGCGATGTTTCCATTACGAGCTTCCGGATTCAGGCATGGGTCGAGCCTCCGACTATGTTGCGTGCTTCGACGGAGCTGGATGCTCGGGTTCGCAGCGGAGGAGAACGAACGCTGCTGTTTGAGCTGTCGCGTTATTTGAAGGTTCAAGACGTCGAAGCGGATGGGCGGCCCGTGGACTTCATCCAGAACCCGGCTATGGAAGGAACCGAACTGCAGCGGAAGGGAAATGATGAGGTGGCGCTGGTGTTCCCTGCTCCACTGGCGGCGGGACAGGAATTGAAAGTGCGATTCCGCTACGCGGGAGAGGTTTTGTCGGTGGCGGGCAACGGATTGCTGTATGTAGGCGAGCGCGGCACGTGGTATCCGAACTTCGGCTTGAGCCCGGCACGGTTCGAGATGGAGTTTCACTATCCGGGGAATTGGACGTTGGTGGCAACCGGAAAACAGGTATCTCGCGCGGGCGGCGAGGACGGAGAAACGAGCGAAGAAACAGGGGCGGAGAAGGTTTCGCGGTGGACCTCAGAGCGGCCGATTCCGCTGGCGGGCTTCAACCTGGGCAAGTACGTTCGGGCCGAAGCCAAGGCAGGCAGTGTTCTGGTGGAGGCGTTCGGCACCAAAGGAGTGGAGAAATCGTTTCCCAAGGCGAAGCCGGAACTGATTGAGCAGCCGCATTTCCCGGGCGTCTCGACGAGATCGATACCACCGATCGTGGTGACACCGCCGCCCCCGTCCCCGGCACGCGATGCGCAGGCGGTGGCGGACAGGGCGGCGAAGGCTATTGCCAGTTTCTCGGAGTGGTTTGGGCCGTATCCGTATAGTTCGCTGGCTTTGACCCAGATGCCTGGGAACTTGAGCCAGGGGTGGCCGGGGCTGGTCTTTCTGTCGAGCTTTGCGTTTCTGAGTTCGCAGGAGCAGACCGATCTGCATCTTGACCCGGTGACTCGCGTGCTCGACAGCCAGGTTCTGGTCCACGAAACGGCCCATCAATGGTGGGGCGATCTGGTGCTGTTTAAGAGCTATCGGGATCAGTGGATATCAGAGGGTTTGGCGAACTATGCATCGCTGTTGATTCTGGAGCAGCAGAACCCGGCGCAATTCCGGCAGGCTCTGGAAAAGTACCGGCGGGATCTTCTGAGCAAGAATAAAGACGGAGAGTGGCTGCGGGATGCCGGGCCGGTGACGTTCGGGCAGCGGCTGGATTCGTCGCATTTTTCCGCGGGCTACGATGCGATCAGCTACGAACGAGGGACGTGGCTGTTTCACATGCTGCGGATGATGCTGCGCGATTCCGAAACGGCATCCCGTTCCCGGAAAGGGCGGGTGAGCGCAGACGAACCGTTCTTCCGCGCGCTCCGGAAAATCCGGGAACGATATGCGGGGAAGAGCATAAGCACGCAGGAATTGGTGCGAGTTTTCGAAGAGGACCTGCCGCGCCCACTTTGGTACGAGAAACGTCCCAAGCTGGACTGGTTTTTGGAAGGTTGGATCGAAGGGACGGCGATTCCGGAGTTGGAGGCGCGAGAAATTCGCATTACCGAGAAAACTGGAGTGACCACGGTTACAGGCGTGATCGTACAAAAGGACGCACCCGACGATCTGGTGACAGCGGTTCCGGTGTATGGTGCGACCGCGGGAAACGCGCTGGTTTTTCTCGGCGAAGTGCTGGCGGATGGCCGGGAAACAGCGTTTCGGCTGACTGCGCCAAGCGACGTACGGAAGATTGAGCTGGATCCGAGGCAGACGATTCTCACCGCCGTAAAGTGAATTCGCGACAAGATTCCAAACAGAAAACAGACGACAGAGACCTTGGTGCGGAGCGCGCCCAGTTTCGAAGGCACCGAGGCTAGGTGATTGCTGGATAGAAAATTGTCAGGAAAGTGCAACGGAGGACGGTATGACTCTTCTGCCAGGTGTATCGGCAAACGATTGGCGCAGGCGGCGCACGATTCTTCTGGTTGAGGACGAGCCGTTTGTACGGGAGGTGACTTGCAGCATTCTGGAGAGTGCGGGCTTTGAGGTTCTGCCAGCCGGGGATGCGCAAGATGCCATGGCGGTTTACGAAGCGTGCACGCGGGGAATTGATCTGGTATTGACGGACATGGTGCTTCCGGGACGGACAGGACTGCAACTGGGACAGGATCTGCGGCAGCGTTCGCCCGAGATCGTGGTTCTGGTGACATCGGGCTATGGCAACTCGGAGTACGCAACGGAAGCGCCCGAATTGCGGACGTATTTTCTGGCGAAGCCGTATTCGAGGCGGACCCTGGTGGAGAAAATTGAGAAGATTCTTGCGGCCGTGGCGCTGCGGCGGGTGGCAACGCAAGCAAGTTAGGGTCTCTGCCGCGCCCGCTCTTTGAAACCTTGAAACTCTGCAACCTTGAAACCTTTAGCTTTGCCCCTCTCTGGACGTTATAATCTCCGGTTCCATAGGAGCACTCATGAAACTCGAGGGGCGAGTCGCGCTGGTTACGGGAGCGTCGCAGGGCATCGGTCGTGCGTGCGCGCTGGCGCTGGCGCGGGAGGGCGCGAGCGTGGCGGTGGCGGCACGCAATCGGGAGAAGCTGGAGGAACTGGTTGCGCAAATCACGGCGGCGGGAGGAAAGGCGGCGGCATTCGTCATGGACGTGGCCGAAGAAGAGCAGGTGAAGTCGGGGATCAAGGGGGCGCTTGGACAATTCGGCAAGATCGACATCCTGGTGAACAATGCCGGCATCACGCGCGATCAACTGGTAATGCGCATGAAGCGTGCCGACTGGGACGCGGTGCTCAATACGAATCTGACTTCCGCGTATCTGTGCATCCAGCAGGTGATAGGTTCAATGCTCAAGCAGCGCTGGGGACGGATCATTAACATTACCAGCATGTTCGGGCAGATGGGGCAGGCGGGGCAGACGAACTATGCAGCTTCGAAAGCCGGGCTGATCGGGCTGACCATGGCCATGGCGCGCGAAGTGGCGTCGCGCAATATCACGTGCAATGCGGTGGCTCCGGGATTCATTGAGACCAGCATGACGGCGGTACTGAGTGACGAATTCAAACAGAATGCGGTAAAGGCGATCCCGCTGGGACGCGTGGGCACGCCGGACGACATCGCCAGCGCCGTTTGCTTTCTGGCCTCGGAGGAGGCGGCTTACATCACCGGGCATGTGTTGAACGTTAACGGCGGGATGCTGATGGGGTAAATTGGGTTCGTATTAGGGTATCGCGTTAGCGATACCGCAAGTCTTCGAAATTGGACGCCCCTTTTGCGCGGCCCTAGCGCCGGCACGCGGAGCAGTATCCGCCGACTTCCAGCCTTGCCACGAGAATGTGAAAGCGGCAATCGCGCTCTAACTGCCTCTTCAACGACTCGAAAGTTTTGCTGACAAATTCGGTGATCTTGCCACAGCGGAGACAGGCCATGTGAATATGATCGCGGCCGAGCTTGCGCTCGTAGTAGTGGCCTTCGCCCTTCAGATGCATCAGGTCGAGTTCATCGATCAGTCCTTGCCGCTTCAGCAGGTCGAGCGTACGGTACACGGTGCTGCGATCGACCGACGCGTCCGCCGTCCGCGCCTTGCGCAGAATCTGGCTGGCATCCAGATGTTTGGTAGCCGTCTCAATCACGCTTAGAATCGCCCGGCGCGAAGCGGTCATGCGGATTCCGCGCTCGGCCAGTTGCATCTGCAAACGCCCGGGAATCTCGGTTTGTGGCAGCGGCATTCGTAGTCTCCTTTTACAAGTCGCAACTGATCGCAAAGAATCTGCGACGAAATCTTGGAGCGCCGATTGACAGGCATGGCGACGCCCTCTAGGCTGGGATTGTAACGCTTATTGCGACTCAGTCGCAAGATAGCTACGGACCCAGGAAAGGATGCTCGTGTAAAGGATGCTCCTGACGTGATTCCGGAAGCGATTCGGCCGAAGTTTCTTCCTAGTCTCTTTCTTCTTTCCCTGATTTTCTCTTTGCTCTCTTTCCGCCCATCTCTGATCTTGGCCCAGGAGAGCCCTTACATCGTGACATACGACCATTACCTGGAAGAGCCGGGCAGTCTGGAAGTGGAATATTTTTCAACTTTTGGCACCCAGCGTGGTGGCAACGACTTCGATGCCTTCTGGACGGAATTTGAATACGGCGCCACTGCCTGGTGGACCACCGAGGTCTATGTGGACGGCACAGACCACGTTCAATGACAGCACGATCTTCACTGGATTTCGCTGGGAAAACCGGTTTCGCCTGCTGCAACGCGAGCACCTGGTTAATCCGGTGCTGTATATCGAGTACGAGAACACCAGCGGGGCCGACAAAATTCTGAAGGAGGTTGAAGGTCACGACGTAGAGTCCGACTACGCCGCTTCGAATGCAGTATTGCGGAAGGAGCACGACCACGAATTGGAGATGAAGCTTCTGCTTTCCAGCACCTTCAAAGGCTGGAATGTCGCCGTAAATCCCATTGGTACCAAGAACCTGTTGCCGAGTGAGCCCTGGGAATTTGCGTATGCCATCGGCGCCAGCCGTCCGCTCGCGCTTAGGGCTTCTCCCAACCGCTGCAACTTTTGCCGGGAGAATTTTGTTGCCGGGGTGGAAGTTTACGGAGGACTGGGCAACACGCAGAGTGCTGGGCTGCACGACACATCTCACTATTTAGCGCCCGTGGTTGCGTGGAATCTTCCGTCGGATTGGACTCTTCGGCTTTCGAGCGGCTTCGGTCTTAACGACAACAGCCATCGACTTTTGCTGCGCTGGGGGCTTTCACGGGAGTTTTCCGGCTTTGGCGAGATCGTCGGGCGTTTCTTTGGGGGCCGGCCATGAATGCAGGCTTCACTTTATTTCGCCGGGCGGGACGGTCTCAGCTTGCGGTCATCGCTGTTGTTGTCCTCATGGTGGTCACCTTCGCTGCCGGAGGTGAGATGAAGGAATCGAAATACGCCGTGCTTGCGGAGGCTCCCGAAAAAGCGAGAGAGAAGAACAATCCCTTCGAAGGCGATACACAGGCCGTGGCTGCGGGAGGGAAACTTTTTGAACAACACTGCGCCGACTGCCACGGAAGAAAGGCGGGAGGCACAAGGAAAGGCCCGAGTTTGCTGCGGGAAGAAGTGCAGCAGGCAACGCCCGGCACGCTGTTCTGGATCCTGACCAATGGGGTTGTCCGCCGAGGCATGCCGGTTTGGTCGAAACTGCCGGAACCGGAGCGCTGGCAGATTGTCACGTTCCTGCAGTCGTTGAAGTCTCCATCGTCGGGTTCACCGTCGGAGAAACCGGCGCTCCGTTGATCCAGTCAGCTAGCTTCAGCAGCCGGGTAAACGAATCCAGGGTTGCCGGGCTCGCCGGAAACTGCCGAGCTCACGCTCGGCTTGGACGGGCGAGGGCGCCCGTCCCCGCACAAGCGGACCCTGCTAAGCTCTCTGCGTGGATCAGAGATACGACGTTCTCATTCTCGGAGCGGGTGCTGCCGGGCTGATGTGTGCCATGGAAGCGGGCAAGCGGGGCCGGCGGGTTCTGGTACTCGAACGCGCGGATCGAATTGGGAAGAAAATCCTGATTTCCGGCGGCGGCCGCTGTAATTTCACCAACCTCGCATACCAGCCCGGAAAAGTTCCTTTCCACCAATCCACATTTCGCCAAGTCGGCGCTTGGCCCGTTATACCCCGGCCGATTTCGTGCGGCTCGTCGAAAAGCATCGCATTCCCTATCACGAAAAAAAACTTGGGCAGATGTTTTGCGATCGAGCGGCGAGCGACATCACTGCGATGCTGGAGCAGGAATGCCGCGACGCTGGAGTGGAGATTCGGCTCAACACAAAGGTGTGCGAGGTGCGGAGAAACGACCAGTTCACGGTGCAAGCCGAGGATACCAGTTTTGCGGCGCCGCGCCTGGTAGTCGCGACCGGAGGCCTGTCCATCGCTAAGATCGGCGCTACATCATTGGGATACGATCTGGCGCGGCAATTCGGCCTGAAGATTGAGGCCCCACGTGCCGCCCTGGTCCCTCTTGTCTTCAGCCAATGCGACCGCAGGCGCTGGTGCGATCTGGCGGGAGTCTCGACCGCAGTGGTTGCTGCCACGCGCGGTACGAAGCAGACGTTTAGTGAGAACATGCTGTTCACTCATCGCGGCATCAGCGGGCCCGCGATTCTCCAGATCTCTTCTTATTGGGATGGCAGGCAGCCGATTCGTCTTGACCTTGCGCCTGACCGCGACCTCGCCGGCGAGCTACGAGCCCTTGGCCATCGCGACCAGTCGAACTGGAAATTGCTGCTGAGAGAAGTCCTGCCTCGCCGCTTCGCCGATCGCTGGCTTGAAACTTATCCTTTAGAGGGCAGTTCCGATCGCGCCTTCGCCGACGCCGAAGAGCGATTGCACGCGTGGGAAGTCACGCCGGAAGGGACCGAAGGTTATGGGAAAGCGGAGGTGACCGAGGGCGGCGTCGATACCGGCGAGCTTTCCGCCAGGACCATGGAATCCCGGAAAGTTCCCGGCCTTTATTTCATCGGAGAAGTGGTCGATGTTACCGGCCAACTCGGCGGCTTCAACTTCCAGTGGGCGTGGGCGTCGGGATTTTGCGCTGGGCAGGCGGTGTGAGGCAATTGGTAAATGGCGATTGGTAATTTGCAATTTAGAGAGGATCGGCAATTGAGTTCCAGTTGCCAATAACAAATTACCAATTGCAACTTCTAGATTTCCGCGCCTTCCTGCATGAAGGGCATGCCGACGAGAATTTCCGCAGCCTGCTCCAGTAACTTCAGGTCTTCGCCGGTGAAGTCCGCGCCTGCGAGTGAAGCATCCAGCCCCTTGCGCGAAATCTGCACCACCCCCATTACTTTCCCTCCGGCGGGTGCCACGGGAACGGAGATGATTTTCTGAATCGGCAATTGGTCAAGGCTTCGATCTTCCTCCCCGGTTTCCAGTTTGACCGCTTCGAACAGGCTGACGTGTCTTACGCGCCTGAAAGTATTCGACAGGAGGGGAGAGCGAGTCGCTGCCGTGCGCGCCGCCACCGCCGTTCCGGTGAGCGGCAGTTCGCCCGCGGAGCGCAGTTCAGGCGGAAAGATAAATCGTAGACTGCCCTTGTCTAACCTGAGCAGCGCCACTTCGCTGCGGCGCACATGCAGGATCTGCGCCACCTTGAGGCAAACCCGATCCGAACTCGGGGATTCTGAAAGCATGTGCTCTAATTCGCTGACGCTGGCCTTGGCGGCCTTGACTGCGGAACTTTGATTGCCTATGGATGACATTGTGGCCATAATCCTTATTCTTCCATCCTGCGTGCGTCAGCGACTGTTCAACAAGTTACGAGAGTGCTTTTTGCTGCCCTGGCAGTGCTGGATTGGCCGTACCCAAAAGGGTGCCTTTTTTTGTAGGGAAGAATGAATTGCTGGCACTCTTCCACAGGCGTTCGCGCTATAGTTGATACAAGAGTTTTTCGCAAATAGTCGGATAGCGGCTATCGGAGTACGCGTATGTCGCTCATTCATTATGTAGGACCATTCTTGGAGTTAGGTATCTGTAAGGAGTACGTTATGGCTCGCAAGACAACCGGAAACGGTATCACCAAGGGTAGCAAGAAATACGGAGGCTCCATCTCGCCAGCCGCGGTGCAGGTTGGACTCGAGGCTCGCGAGAGTGGAAAGCCGGCCGACCAGGTTTCTGTCGGCGTTCCTGTCAATCTGGAAGAAGAGATTCGCCGCCGCGCCTACGAACTCTACCTGCAGCGCGCGGCCACCGCGAGCAACGGGAACGGCGACGAAAACCAGGATTGGCTGATTGCGGAGCGTGAGATTCGCTCGCGGCACCGCAATCAGGAACAACACGCGGCTCAGGCTCAGGCGGCTTCGGCGCGCTGAAAGTCTACCGGACGCTGAGGACTGGCTACGTGCTCTGCGCCGGACGCGATACTGCCGGCGTGTGAGTTGGAGTGCGGCGCGGCGGACGAGACGCCCCGCCGGACAACCGCCGAGACGGCGGCGCTACGTAGTTACTGCTGCACGGCCTGAACCAGTGCCGGCCTCACCTGTTCGTGCTTAATTTCGGAAGCGTCCCACCCGCCGCCCAGGGCCTTCACCAGATAAACAGAAGTGACCATTTGCTGACCGAGCAGCTGCGTCGCCAGGCGTTCGTTGTTCAGCAGCGTGGATTGTGCCGTAATCACATCGAGGTAGGTGGTGAGGCCGCCGACATAACGGTCATTGGCAATGTCGAGCGCGCGGCGCGAATCGGCAACCGCTGCCTGCTGAGTTTTCGCAGCCTGGTCGAGCAGCGCCAGACCGGATAGCCCATCTTCGACTTGCTGAAATGCCACCAGCACGGATTCGCGATAATTGGCGACCGATTCGTCGTAAGCGGCACGGCTGAGCGCGAGGTTGGCGCGATTGCGGCCGCCATTGAAAATCGGCTGCAGCAGGTCACCGCCCAGCGACCACAGAGCGCTGGGAGCGCTGATCAGCGTGGTGATGTCGCGGCTCTCATATCCGCCACCCCCGCCCAGCGTGATATGCGGATAAAACGCAGTCATCGCCAAACCCACTTGCGCATTTTCGAACGCCATCTGGCGCTCGCCGGTGGCAACATCAGGGCGGCGCTCCAGAATCTCCGATGGGATTGCCGTGGGAATCGCGGGAGGAGTGGCGTCGAACGGCGCCTCGCCAAGATTGAAGACCGAGGCGGACTTTCCGGTCAGCACGGCGATGGCATGCTCGTATTGCGCCCGCTGTTGCAGGACGAGCGAAAGCTGTGTGGCCGTCGCATCCAACAACGCAGCCTGCTGCGCAACTTCCAGACCAGACGCGACTCCGCCTTGGTGACGACGGTTGACCAGGTCCAATCCTTTTTGCTGAATATCCACCGACTGCCGCACCACTCCCGCCTCACGGTCAAGCTCGCGCAGGTTGAAATAGTCAGCGGCTAGTTCGGCAGTCAAGACCAGGCGCACATTTTCTAGGTCGGCCGCACTCCCCTGCAGAGAGGCGTTGGCGGCTTCGAGATTACGGCGCACGCGTCCGAATAAATCAAGCTCGTAGCTGACGGAAAACGGAACGGTAAAATTATTCTGGGTAAAGGGTGGCAATTCACCGCCCGAAAACGGACGGTTGCTGGAGAGTTCCTGGCGCTGTCCGCTGGGGTCGACGGTCACCATGGGAAAATACGCCGAAGATGCGATCCGCGCCTGCGACCGCGCCTGTGAGAGGCGATCCTGTGCTGCTGCCAGCGACTGGTTTGCCTGGAGCAGTTCCTGCTCCAGCCGGTCAAGTTCCGTGTCATGAAATATCTGCCACCACACCCCCTTGGGAATAGCATCCTTCGGAGCCGCCGTCTGCCATGGCCCCTGGCCTTTCCACGCGTCGGGTACCTGCGCAGTCGGGCGCTTATATCCCGGCCCGACGGTGCAACCCAAGCCCGCGAGTAATGCCACGGCGAGCAAGGTGCTGCTGAAGTCGCCTTTCAAACCACTCTTGATGACTGCAGGCAAGCGCTTCACGAGTGCGCGTCTCCTGCGCCGGGCTTGGCGACATGCACTTGCTGCCCTTCCTCGAGGGAGTCAGAGGGGTTGATGATAATCTGATCGCTCACCTCGAGTCCGCCCAGAATTTCGAGCGTAGCTCCGAAGTCGCGCCCAATACTGATCGGCCGCAAATGCACTCTGCCGTCCTTGTCGACGACCGCAACCTGTGGTCCCTCGGCGCGGAACAGCATGGCGTTCACCGGGATCGTAATCCGCGGAACCGAGGTCCCGGTAGCAAAATGCACTTGGCCGAATGAACCAGGCAACAGCTTGCCACCTTTGTTCGGGACATCCACTTCTGTGTTCAAGGTGCGCGTCGCAGGGTCGATCGCGTCAGCGGTGCGAGCCACCGTTCCCAAAAATTTCTGGCCGGGAAATTCCTGCAGCGTGACATTCGCCTTCATCCCCGCTTTTATGTTCGGCGCATACGCCTGCGGAACACTGACGTAAACGCGAAGCGGGTCGACGCGGGCGACGTCGAACAGCTCTTTGCCAGTCGCCCCAGCTCCGGAATTGATGAGTGCGCCCGGGTCAACATTGCGCCGGGTGAGCACGCCAGAGAATGGGGCATACACGCTCTTGAAAGACTCGAGATCTTCGAGCCGTCGAACACTCGCGTCGGCTGCCGCCAGGTTGGCTTGCGCCTGCTGATAGCCGCTGGCTTGCTGGTCGGCCTCCTGCTGCGAAACCGAGTCGGTCTTGCGCAGATTGGCCCAGCGGTCGGCGGAGATTTTGGCCAGCCCCAGCGCCGCTTTGGTCTGCTCGCGGGTGGCTCGGGACTGCGATAGCTCCTGGTCGACTTCCGGAGTGTCAATCGACGCCAGCAGTTCCCCTTTCTCAACCTTGCTTCCAATGTCCTTGTACCAGCGCAAGAGATAGCCGTTAGTACGGGCAAAAATCGGGGACTCTATAAAAGCCTGCAAATTCCCGGGCAACACCAGTTCGTCGTTTCCAGGCTCGGTTTGCGGTTGCACCACGGCCACCGTCGGAATCGACACGGCTTCGGTTTCTTTTGCCAGGGCGTCGGTTTCGCTCTTCTTATTCAGAAAGGTGACTGCTCCAGCGGTGATCAGGACAAGCAACACGGCGCCAATCAGAATCTTTCCCCGGCCAGCCGGAGCCGGACCCCGGTCGAAAGGCTGGTAGCTATCTGGACGCACGGACTCCGTCTGATTCTGCTCGGTGGTTACGGGCGGCGGTTGTACTGGCATGATTGCGCTCTCCAACAAATCCTCTACTTTTGCTCCGACTGCAGCCGCGCCTCGCGGCGGCCATGAATCATGGTGAACACACTGGGCACGAAAAATAAGGTAGCTACGGTGGCAAAGAGCAGGCCGCCGATGACGGCACGGCCGAGCGGAGCGTTTTGCTCGCCGCCTTCTCCGAAGCCTAACGCCATCGGCACCATGCCGATAATCATGGCAAGGGCCGTCATGATTACAGGCCGGATGCGCGTGTGGCCGGCTTCGAGAGCCGCTTGCCGCGCGGGCACTCCCGCATTCATCCTGTCGCGAGAAAACGAAACCAGCAGAATCGAATTCGAGGTCGCCACCCCCATGCACATGACTGCTCCCGTCAGCGATGGAACACTGAGCGTGGTGCGCGTAATCAGCAGGAACCAGCAGATTCCAGCCAGCGCTCCCGGCAACGCAGTAATGATGATAAAGGGATCGAGCCACGACTGAAAGTTGACCACGATCAGCAAATAGACGAGCACGATCGCCCCGATCAGAGCCAACGCCCAGGCCGAAGAAAGACGACCGCATGGTCTCAACCTGTCCGCGAACCACGATTTGCGTTCCGCGCGGCAGATGGTCCTGGAATGGCTTGAGCGCTTTCATGATGTCGGACGCCACCCCGCCCAGATCGCGTCCCTGCGTGCTGGCATACACATCCATGACCGGCTGCACGGCGTAATGGTTGACCACGGCGGGACGCGCCACCGGCGTGAGTTGAACCAGATTGCCGAGCACCTGCGGCTGCGCGCCCGCGCCCGTCACCGGCGTGTTCATCAAGTCCTGCAACGATGTCATATGATACTGCGGCGTCTGGACGGCGATGTTATAACTTACGCCGTTGTTTCGATTTAGCCAGAAATTAGGGGCAGTCTGGAAGCTTCCGCTCAAACTGATCAGCACGCTCTGTGCAACTTCCTGGGCAGTCAGTCCGACCTGATTGATGCGGGTGCGATCCATGTCGAGGTAGAGAGTCGGCAGGTCCATCATCTGTTGCACATGCACGTCGGCGGCACCGGGAATCTGGCGCAGCCGGTTAGCGATTCCCTGCGCGATGTCGTAGTTTGCGCGCACATCGGCGCCGATTACCTGAATATCAACCGGCGCGGGCAATCCAAAATTAAGAATCTGCGACACGATATCGGCGGGCTGGAAGAAGAACTCCACGCCGGGAAAATCCCTTGGCAGTTCGCGGCGTAACCGGCGCACGTACTGCGTGCGTGGGATGATGGTGTTCCGGATTCAGCGAAATCAGAATCTCCGCATCACTCGTCCCAATCACGCCCGAATTGGAGTAGGAGAGATTGATGCCGGAGTAGGGGACGCCGATGTTGTCGAGCATGGTCTGCAGTTCTTCCTTGGGAATCTCGCTGCGCAGTACGCGCTCGACGTCATCGCACAGACGCGCGGTCTCTTCCACGCGCAGGCCGGGGCGGGCACGAAAGTGCAGACGGATCAGGCCGGCATCGACTTGGGGAAAGAAATCCCGTCCGAGAAAGAACACCAAGCCCAGCGACAAGACACAGAAAGCAGCAAAGCCGGCGGAGAAAAGTTTCCGGTGATCGAGCGTGGTTTCCAGCAGTTGCCGGTAGCTGCCGCGGAACCGTTCAAACCAGCGTTCGAATCCGCGCTGCCATTTTCCTATGAAGCTTTTCGGTTCGGCGACACGGTGCTCATGCCCGCGCATGATAAACATCACCATGGTCGGAATCAGAGTCCGCGACAGCAAATACGACGCCAGCATGGCGAAGGACACGGCTTCGGCCAATGGAACGAAAAGGAACTTGGCGACACCGGTCAGAAAAAACATGGGCACAAACACAATGCAAATACTCAGCGTGGATACGAACGCAGGCACCGCGACCTGTTGCGCGCCGTCGAGAATGGCCTGCTTCATCTCCTTGCCCATAGCCAGATTGCGCTCGATGTTTTCGATCTCCACCGTCGCATCATCCACCAGGATGCCGACCGCGAGTGCGAGTCCTCCCAGGGTCATGATGTTGATGGTCTCGCCGAGCGCGCTCAGCAGAATTACGGAGACGAAAATGGAGAGGGGAATCGAGACCGCGATGATCAACGTCGGACGCCAATCACCCAGGAAGATCAGGATCATGATGGCGGTAAGACAGGCGGCGGTCAGGCCTTCATGGATAACTCCCTGAATCGACGCGCGCACGAACAACGACTGATCGAACAGAGCCTTGATATTCAGTTCGGGCGGCAGCGACTGTGCCGCCCGCGGCACCATCGCCTTGATGCCATCGACGACGGCGAGGGTTGAAGATCCGCCCAGTTTGTAGATCGACATCAGCACGCCGCGCACACCGTCCTGCCGCACGATGTTGGTCTGCACCGCAAATCCGTCACGCACGTGCGCCACATCGCGCAGGTAAAGCGTGGACGAGTTCGTGGTCTTGACGGGCAGATCGTTGAGTTCAGCAATGGTTCGTGGAGTGCCGTTCATCTCCACGTTGTATTCGGTCGGCCCAATCTTGGTGGTACCGGCGGGCAGAATCAAGTTCTGAGCCGACACGGCATTGACAATGTCGGCGGGCGCCAAACCATAGGCCTGGAGTTTGGCCGAATCGAGGTCCACCTGTACCTGGCGCGGCTTGCCGCCATAAGGATAGGGAGTGGCCGCGCCCTGAATCGTGGTCAACTGCGTACGCAGGAAATTCTGCCCCAGATCGAACACCCGCTGCTCCGGCAGAGTCTTGCTGCTCAAGCCCAGTTGCACAACCGGGGTTGTGGAGGCCGAGTAGGTAATGACCAAGGGCGGAGTCGTGCCGGGAGGCAGCCCGCGCAGCACGGTCTGGCACATTCCCGTCACTTGCGTCATGGCCATGGAAAGGTCGACGCCAGGGCGGAAGAAAATCTTGATTACGGCTTTTCCGTTCAGCGACTGCGATTCCTGATGTTCGATGTCGTTGACGGTGACGGTGAATCCGCGTTCGGAGTTGCTCACGATCCGGTCCGCCATCTCCTGCGGCGACATGCCGTCGAAGTTCCACACCACGCTGATTACGGGAATGTTGATTTCGGGGAAAATGTCAACCGGGGTACGCAGGATGGTGAGAGGCGTAAGAATGATGATGAGCAGTGCCATCACTACGAACGTATAAGGCCGGCGAAGCGCTAATGCGACTATCCACATAAGACTGGCGAAACTGATATTGCTGAAAACATGTAACGCTGAAACCCGATATTAGCGGATTCCGATACTGCCGAAATCCCAGCCCCACACCGGCCCGGGTTCTTCTAAAACAGATTCAAAACAGTACGTTTCGGATTTAAATTATAATATACTTTCGTCATGGCTCAAAATCATATTCGGCGCGCCAAGGCTCAAAGCCCCGAGGCTGGAAGCAACAGCGCCCCCAACGGAAACAACGGAACTGACGGCAAGCGCCTGCCCGGCCGGCCCCGCAGTGAGGAATCTCGTCAGGCGATCCTGCACAGCACCCTGAAGCTGCTGAAGCAAGATGGTGGATTCCCGCAGCTTAGCATCGAAGCCATCGCCGCCGACGCCAACGTTGGCAAGACAACTGTCTACCGTTGGTGGCCGACCAAGGCCGCCCTGGTCGCCGACGCTTTCTTCACCAGCGCCGAGGAGGAACTCCAGTTCCCGAATACCGGCTCCGTTCAACGGGACATGAGCCTGCAGATGCGCAGGGTGATTCGCATCTTCCGCTCCGACCGCGGCAAGGTTGTAGCGGCGTTGCTCGCCGGCGGTCACTCCGACCCGGAGTTGCTCGAAGCCTTTCGGGAGAGATTTTTGTGGCCGAAACGCCGGCAGGCCTATCAAACTCTGCAGCGCGGCATCGACCGCGGCGAACTACCTCCCGACGCCAATCTCGACCTCATCCTCGACTCGCTCTACGGACCGATCTATATGCGCTTTCTGATCCGCCACGACAAGCTCGACGAGGGCTTCGCCGACGAGATTTGCGGGTTGGTGCTGGAGGGATTGAAGCGGCGGGTGCAGCGCTGAGAATTAGTCCACATCAACTCGGTTTCCCTCTGGGACTTGAAACAATTCTTCCACTCTCCCATAACCCGTTTAACTTCTGAAACTTACCGTTCGGCGGTAAAATCGGACCTATCCCTGATCGGGCTTGCGCGAAGCAGGCGCCGCGGTTAGAATTAAATTGCGACCTAAACAGTCGGCTTTTTATCCGACTACATAGGTCGGAGTTTGTCCCATGCTGAAGCTGACCAAAAAAGCGGACTATGGCCTCATGGCCATGAAGCACCTGGCCGAGCACGCGGACCGGGGCGCATGCAGCGCCAAGGACGTCGCTGAGGCCTACGGGATCCCGCAGGAAGCGCTGGCGAAGATCTTGCAACGGCTGGCGAAGGTCGGATTGATACGGTCCCAGCATGGCATGAACGGCGGATACACGCTGACCCGTGATCCGAAGACGATTTCCGCGTTCGAAGTGATCAAGGCCATTGACGGGCCGCTGTTCATAACGTCGTGCGTGACGGTTCGCGGCGAATGCGGGCAGAGCGATCGCTGCACAATTCGCGAGCCCCTCCGCAAGGTGAATGAAAGCATCGAGCAGGTGCTGAAGAACATCATGATTTCGCAGATGAAGGAAGAGCCGGAAGTCCTCCAGGTGAAGCAGGAAATTAAGAGGCCGGCAGAGTTGGTAACGATTTCGTAGCACTTTATTTCGTAGCACTTTAAGGAGAACGGTAATCATGAGTACGGATGTGAAGACGGCGACCCCAACCAGTCAGGACAGCGGACAGCGCACGACTCCCGATGGAATCAAGCTGCCCATTTACATGGACAACCACGCGACCACGCCCATGGATCCGCGGGTTCTTGAGGAAATGCTGCCCTACTTCATGGAGAAGTTCGGCAACGCCGCCAGCCGCAATCACCCGTTTGGATGGGTGGCGGAAGAAGCGGTCGAGTTGTCGCGTGAGCGAATCGCCAAGTTGATCGGCGCATCCGCGAAAGAAATCATCTTCACCTCGGGCGCCACCGAAAGCGACAACCTCGCCATCAAAGGCGTGGCCGAAATGTACCGCGAGAAGGGCAACCACATCATCACCGCGGTCACCGAACACAAGGCGGTGCTCGACACCTGCAAGCATCTGGAGAAGTTCGGCTTCCGCGTGACCTATCTGCCGGTGCAGAAGGATGGCCAGGTTGATCTGGATGACCTGAAGCGTGCCATCGACGACAAGACGATTCTGGTCACGATCATGGCGGCTAATAACGAAATCGGAGTGCTACAACCGATCGCGGAAATAGGCAAGATGTGCCGCGAGCGCGGCGTTGTATTCCACACGGATGCAGTGCAGGCGATCGGCAAGGTCCCTGTGGACGTGAACAAGATGAACATCGATGTCGCCTCCATCACCGGACACAAGCTCTACGGGCCAAAAGGGGCGGGCGCTCTGTATGTGCGGCGCAAAAATCCGCGCGTGCAACTGGTGCCATTGATTGATGGCGGCGGGCACGAACGCGGCATGCGCTCGGGTACGCTCAATGTTCCAGGCATCGCCGGCCTCGGCAAGGCTTGCGCCATCGCGCAGGAAGAAATGGCGCAGGAATCCTGCAAACTGGCGGGCCTGCGCAACCGGCTGCGAGACAGCATCATGAGCCGGCTTGACGAGGTGTATATCAACGGTTCCATGGAACACCGGCTACCGGGCAATCTGAATATCAGTTTTGCTTATGTGGAAGGCGAGTCGCTGCTGATGGGCATCAACGATATCGCGGTTTCGAGCGGATCGGCATGCACCTCGGCGACGCTGGAGCCATCTTATGTATTAAAGGCGCTCGGCACAGGCGACGATCTGGCGCACAGCTCAATCCGCTTCGGCATCGGGCGATTCAACACCGAGGCCGAGATCGATTACGTAGCCGACCGCGTAGTTGAGACGGTATTGCGTCTGCGCGAACTGTCGCCGCTGTACGAAATGGCGAAAGAGGGCGTGGACCTGAAGAGTGTGAAGTGGGCGGCAGAAGCGCACTAAAAGCAAGCTGCTTGGGTGGCGGTTGAAAACATCAACGAGGGGTTTTAAGAAGGGGTGAGGAAAAATGTCATACAGCGATAAAGTGATCGATCACTACAACAATCCACGGAACGTGGGCTCCATGGACAAGAAGGATGCCGATGTGGGCACAGGACTGGTCGGCGCGCCCGAGTGCGGCGACGTGATGAAGCTGCAGATCAAGGTGAATCCGCAGACTAACATCATCGAGGATGCCAAGTTCAAGACCTTCGGCTGCGGCTCGGCAATTGCGTCGTCCTCGCTGGCGACCGAGTGGGTCAAGGGCAAGACGGTTGACCAGGCGCTCGAGATCAAGAACACCGAGATCGTGAAAGAACTGGCCTTGCCGCCGGTAAAAATTCACTGCTCGGTGCTGGCCGAGGACGCGATCCGGGCCGCGATCGGCGACTGGAAGAAGAAGCAGGAAGCCGTGAAGCCGGCGGAAGTACGGGCAGCGCAGTAACATTAACAACATTACTGTAGAGACGGGGCTTGCCCCGTCTCCGCCGGCTGCGACAGTGTCCAGCGCTAGGAAGACGCGGCGAGCCGCGTCTCTACCGGAAGTTTAGAATGAATCATGGACCAAGCCGTTAAAGACGAAGCCGTTAAGTCTGCCGCGCCTGCGGCTCCGGCCAAGGGCATCCAAGTGACCGAAAACGCGCTCAAGAAGATCCGTTCCGCAATGGTGAAAGAAAACGTTTCGCCGGAGCAGGGAGGGCTGCGTTTGGGCGTGCAGGGCGGCGGATGCTCGGGCCTGACCTACAATATACGGTTCGATACGCAGCCGCGCGAGCGCGACCGCGTGTTCCAGTTTGGAGATGTGCGCGTTTTTGTCGACCCGAAGTCGTTCATCTACCTGCACGGGATGACTCTCGATTACCACGAAACCCTGATGCAGCAGGGCTTCGTGTTCGTGAATCCGAACTCGACCAAGTCTTGCGGCTGCGGGAGTTCGTTCTCGTAATAGAAGTGTGGCGAGGATGGTGAGGGCGGGCCGCGCGCTCGCCCTAAATTTTGTATGGCAAATTCAGAATCCAAGTCGTCGTTGATTGTGCCGGGCCAAGCGCCCGGGGAGGCAACCCCAAGTTGCTGGTCGTGTGGCACGATGCGGGCTGTGCACTTCTGCAACTCGTGCGGCAAGGTGCAGCCTCCCATCCCGGTGGACTATTTCACCTTTTTCGGATTTCCGCGCAAGCTCAATCTTGACACGGCCGAACTGGAAAAAGAGTTCTACGCGCTGAGCCGCCGGCTCCATCCTGACGTATTTGCGCAGGCGAACACCGAAGAACGCACCTGGAGCCTGGAACAAAGTTCCATGCTCAACGACGCCTACCGCACGCTAAAAGATCCCATCAGGCGCACCCAGTACCTGTTGCGCCTCGAGGGCATCGAACTGGAAGAACAGTCAAAACAGGCAACGGAAAAAGCTCGTGCCACCGGAGAACTGAAGAAGCAGGTGGTGCCTCCCGATCTTCTAGAAGAAGTCTTCGAACTCAACCTGCATCTGGAAGAATTACGGGCCCAGAAAAAGTTGGGCGAAGACGACCCAGCATTGCTTGAGGAGATCGGCAAGGCCAAGCTTTCGCTGGAAGAGAAGTATGACGCACTGTTCAACGAGCTCAAGACTGAGTGGAACATGTGGGACGAGTCCGTGGACAATGAAACTGAAGAGAATCGGCGGAAGATCCTCGACCGGATGCTGGATGTGCTGAACCGCAGGAACTACATCCGGAACCTGGTGCGGGACGTGAATGAAGCATTGGAAAACTAGGTCAGAGGTGAGAGGTCAGATTGCAGAGGTTAAGGCCCATCCGCTCATGGTTCTCGCCTCTGCAATCTGACCTCTGACCTCTGCAATCCTCTATGGCAACTGACTACATCGTCGGCATCGATCTCGGCACCACGAACTCGCTCGTGGCCTACATGCAAGGGGATTCCCCGGTCGTTATCCCCGGAGAAGACGGGTTGAACCTTGTGCCCTCGGTGGTGGCGCTCGACGCGAACAACCAGGCTATCGTCGGCAACGCCGCCCGCCGCTATCTGATCGAAACGCCGGAGCGGGCAGTTTACTCGGTCAAACGCCTGATGGGACGCGGCGTCGAGGACGTACAAGACGAGTTAAAACTGTTTCCCTTCCAGTTGGCGGAAGATCTTCATGCGGGCGAGGTTCTGCGCATCAAGATCGGCGAGCGCACCTACACCCCGCCTGAGATTTCGGCGCTGGTGCTGCGCCAGCTCAAGCGCAACGCCGAGCGGTTTTTCGGAGCGCCCGTGTCCCAGGCGGTCATCACCGTCCCGGCATATTTCAACGACGCGCAACGGCAGGCGACGAAAGATGCCGGCCGCATCGCAGGGCTGAATGTTTTGCGGCTGGTCAACGAGCCGACGGCAGCATCGCTCGCTTACGGTCTGGACAAGAAGAAGAACGGCATTGTTGCGGTCTACGATCTCGGTGGCGGCACGTTTGACATATCGATCCTCAAGCTGCACGACGGCATTTTCGAGGTGATTGCGACCAACGGCGACACGCATCTGGGCGGAGACGACATCGACAATCTTTTGATCGCCATCGCACTCGGCGACATTCGCGGCGACCTTGGATTCGATTTTCGGAAGAACGTCGGCCGCAGCGACGAAGCAGTGCAGCGCATTCGCCAAGCCGTGATTGACGCCAAGATTGCTCTCTCGTCGCAGCCTACGGCGAGATTGCATGTCGATTTGCCCGGCGGAAAGAAGTATCGACGCGAAATCTCGCTCGAAGCCTTTGAGCGCATGATCCAACCGATCATTGAACGCACGGTTGGCCCGTGCAAGCAGGCGCTAAAAGACGCAAACTTGAAGCCCGAACAGATCGACGAGGTCGTGCTGGTCGGAGGCTCGACGCGCATTCCGAAGGTGCGGCGGCTGGTGCAGGATCTATTTCAGCGCGTGCCGCACACGGATCTGAATCCCGACGAAGTGGTTGCGCTGGGCGCGGCCGTACAGGCGAATATCCTCGGCGGCGGCTCCGAAATTACCAAAGAAATGCTCTTGCTCGACGTGACCCCGCTGTCTCTGGGAATTGAAGTAGCGGGCGGAGTGACCGACAAAATCATCCTGCGCAACTCGACGGTGCCGGCTTCGGCAACGCAGTACTATACAACCCAAGTCGACGGCCAGACCAACGTAGCGATTCACGTGCTGCAGGGCGAACGCGAGCTGGCGCGGGATTGCCGATCGCTGGCGCGCTTCGACTCTGAAAGGCGTTCCACCCATGCCCGCCGGGATGCCGCGCATCGAAGTGAAGTTTCTGATCGACGCCAACGGCATTCTGCGCGTCTCGGCGCGCGAGCAGCGCAGTGGACGAGAGGCGGAAATCGACGTCCAGCCCAGTTACGGACTGACCGACGAACAGGTCGAGAGCATGCTGCTCGAATCCTTTGACTACGCGGAAGAGGATTTCCGGCAGCGGCAGGTCATTGAAGCGCGACGCGAAGCCGAGACTATTCTGACCGCGCTCGGCAAAGGAAAGAAGAGTCCGGCCTGGCAGGACCTCACGACCGAGGAACGCAATAAGGTCGAGACGTTGGAGAACATCTCTGGTTGCGGTGAAAGATGGCGATAACTCACCACGCGATCCGCGCGGCATTGATGCGCTGAACCAGGCCACCATGCATTTGGCGGAATTGATGATGGATACTGCCGTTTCGACCGCGCTCAAGGGAAAAGCCATGGACGACACCGATCTGGAGGAAGGCCCACAGGCGGGGCACCCAGTGGCAAAAGCGGATTTTGAATAAGAACAAGGTTTCAAAGTTTCAACGTTTCAAGGTTTCAAGGTTTCAAGGTAAAACCAAGACTCGCACCTGGGGTTGATATGTCTGAAGAAAAAACGCAGAGGACCGGAACAACCACCATGGATGCTCCTGGTGAAAACACGGTTGAGGTCACCTTTCTTCCCGAAGGCAAAACGGTGACCTTCGAACACGGCAAATTGCCTTACAAAGACCACGGCAAGGAAGAGTCGCTGCTCGATGTGGCCTTGAATTTCGGCATTCATCTCGATCACGCTTGCGGCGGAAACTGCGCCTGCACCACCTGCCACGTCTGGGTGAAAGAAGGCGCGGACCTGGTTTCGGAGATGGAAGATGACGAAGCCGACAAGCTCGACATGGCCGCCGACCTTCAGCTAAACTCGCGCCTCGGATGCCAGACGGTGATCAAGAAGCCGGGTAAAGTGGTCGTGGAAATCCCGGCGTGGAACCGGAATTACGTTTCGGAGGAGCATTGAGAACCGGCTCTTCGTTGTTCGTCGTTCGCTGTTGGCTTTGGGCCGCGGATGAACGGAAAGTGAAGTTGATCGAGCGAACCGCGAATGGCGAAAGACGAAAAGCGGGGTTATATGCGAAAAGAACTTACCTGGAGCGATGCTGAAGACATTGGGATTCTGCTCTCTGAAACCTATCCGGACCTGGATCCGCTCGCGGTGCGTTTCACCGATCTGCACAAGTATGTGATCGCGTTCCCCGACTTCAAAGACGATCCCATAAGGTCGAACGAAGCCAAGCTGGAAGCGATCCAGATGGCGTGGCATGCAGAAGTCCTCGACCGAACTCAGGGATAGGGATAAGGTGCCGGGCTGGTGCGTCTTGCCCGAGCACCCTGGCGGGGGACGGGCGAGGACACCCGTCGCTCCACAAGCTAATCAGCGCACGGCCGCCGCGCTGGGCGCAGCGTCTTCCACGCTGGCCTCGCGCAGAAATCTTGCCGCCTCTTCGGGCGGCGTGGGATTGATGTAGAAACCCGTTCCCCACTCAAATCCTGCCGTCTTGGTCAGCTTCGGCATGAATTCGATATGCCAGTGGTAAAACTCATTGGTGGGGTCCTGCACCGGCGACGTGTGCACGACCAGGTTGTAGGGTGGATTGTCGAGCACGCGGTCCGCTTTCATCAGCAGCAACTTGATCGCCCTGGCGAGATTCTCGAACATGTGCGACGACGAGTTCTCGAAGGCAGACTCGTGGCTCTTGGGGAGGATCCAGGTTTCAAAGGGAAACCGCGGAGCATAGGGGGCGATAGTCAGAAAGTCTTCGTTCTCAGCCACGACTCTGATGCCGTTGTCGATTTCTTGCCGGATGATGTCGCAGAAGACACAGCGCTCTTTGTAAATGTAATACTGCTTGGCTCCCTGCAGTTCCTCAACTACGTAGATGGGGACAATCGGCAGCGCGATCAGTTGCGAGTGAGCGTGCTCGAGCGACGCGCCTGCGGCTTCTCCGTGGTTCTTGAAAAGCAGAATGTACTTGAAGCGCCGGTCTTTTTTGAGATCGAGAATGCGATCGCGCTCGGCCCACAGAACGTCTTCGATTCTTTTCGGCGGAAGCGAGGCCAGGGTGGCATTGTGGTCGGGCGTTTCGATGATGACTTCATGGGCGCCGATGCCATTCATCTTGTCAAACATGCCCTCGGCCTGCTTGTTCAAACTGCCTTCGATGCCGAGCGCCGGGAACTTGTTCGGAACGACTCGGACTGTCCAACCGGGAGTGTCTCTCTGCGGAGGATTGCCGTTGGCACTGGGGCGATAGGCCAGAATCTCAGGCGGGGTCTTGCTTTCATTGCCATAGCAGAAGGGGCAGAATCCACCCTTGATCTTTACTGCTTCGCGCACAAAATCGTTGGGGCGCCGGGCGCGATCCGTGGAAATAATCACCCACCGGCCCACGATGGGGTCCTTCCTTAATTCAGGCACGTACTAAATCCTTTCAATAGGAATCCGCAAAGTTTCGATTGCCGAATTTATGATTGTACGATACGGGAAACGCATTCTGAAACAACTCGAATGTGGGCTGGCTACGTCCGTGCTCATAGTATACGGCGAGCACATCGAACCGCCACTCTACCCGCTCCAGCCTATCCCGCGAAAGGCACGCGGGCTGGGGGCCCAGCTGGCACGAAGGGGGCATCTGGCGCAGGAAGTCGCGGGCGACTAGCGACAACTCCCGTTGCTTGTGTCGATCCACCGCAGCTTCAGCGGGCTTGACGTCATGCGTGGTCCGAGTTTTCACTTCGATAAAACACAGGACGTCGCGCTCCCAACCGACGAGATCGAGTTCGCCGCGATGATTGGGCGAGCGAGAGTTGCGGGCAATAATCGTGTAGCCCCGTTTGCGCAGATAAAAGTAAGCGTCCTCCTCGCCGCGCCGGCCGGTGCGCTGGTGCACGGGCGCGTCCTCCGGCGAAAGCGTTCTTGCCGCCAGCCAGTCCAGAGCGCGTAATGTGGCTTGGGTCAGGCGTCCAGCGAACATGGGAATGACTCCATGTTCACCCTAGCTTGGACCCACCGCGCGTTATGTGACCCTCATCACCGCACATCCGGTACAATTCGCTGCTCGCGCGCACCAATCCCTGGCCGCGGCTCAGCTCACGATTTCCGAAAACTACGCCGCAACCACTTCGCCTGCCTTTCCTTTGTCCACAGTTCTTCTTCCCGACGGTGTTCACCAACACCACGCCGCCGAGAGCGACCGCGCCGCCCAATAACGATATCAACTTCGGCACCTCGCCCAGCCAGACCCAAGCAATGCCAATCGCCACGACCGGAATCACGTAGAGCAGCGTGGTCGTGCGTCCGGCAGCGCCGTGCGAGAGCACGTAGGCCCACGCCACATAAGCCAGCGCTCCCGGAAAGATACCAAGATAGATGACAGCCAACGTGGCCGAAGCAGGAGCAGCACGCAGCGTGTGCACCAGCCCATTGCCGAAGGGCAGCATCATCCCAGTTCCGAACCAGATCGAGTAAGCCGTAAATTCCAACGCGCTATATCTGCCCAGATAGTGCTTCTGCAGAATCATGTAGAGCGCGGACGTAACCGCAGCCGCAAGAATGATCAGCGCTTGAGGTGAGAAGCGGATGCCTTCGCCTTCTCCACTAGCGATCAGCGCAACTCCCGCAAAGCTCACGAACACTCCACACCATCCGATGGCAGTCAGTTTCTCGTGCAGCCAGAATCGGGCCGCCAGCGCCGTCCAGATGGGCACGGAGGCGATCAGCAGACTCGCCGCGCCCGCGGTCACGCGAGTCTCTCCGTAATTGAGCGCCAGGTTGTAGAAAGTGATCCCGATGGCGCCGGTCAGAACCAGCCCGGGAATGTCGCGCAAATCCGGACGGCGAAAGTGTGCGATCCCGGCATAGATAGCGAGCACGAGAGACGCGACCAGAAATCGCAGAATGGCGAGATTCGCGGGCGAATAAGCGCGCAGGCCAGCGCGAATGCCGGCGAAAGCAGAGGCCCAGATCACCAGGGCGAACGTCAGAGCGACAAGAGTACGAGATGTAAAGCGTGGCATCGAGAGGCCTCCTTCCAGCAGGAATTTCTGTTAATGGAATTCTGCTTACGCAGAGAGTGGCGACGGATTCACGGCGGACCCGGTAAGGCTCACCAGGTGTCGCCGCCACGCTCAGGAGGCCAGGCGGCAAACTGCCTGCGGAGCAAGGCAATCTGGCCGGCGTGATAGCTATTGTGCGCCGCTATTTGCCATAGCATCGCGTGCACGGTGGATTCGCGCGGAGATTTTGACGAGCCCACGTTCTGAACTTTTCGCGCCAGTTCCGCGGCATCGGATTCCGCCAGACGGGCCAGCCGGGCCAGCAAGACGGTGAAACGGCGTGTTGTGGCTTGCCACGCCTCCTCGGCTGCGCGAGGGTCGGCGGCTGGGCTTGGATGCATCGGCCAGCTTTCGATCGCCTTGTCCGGATAGGAACGATTCTCCCCCGCGATTTTGGCGAGGTCGTAGTCCATCCAATAGTTCATGTGCTCCACGAGTTGCCAGATGGAGTGCGGGTACCCCGTCACGGTCCGCGCCGCCAGTTCCGCCGAAATATCTTCGACGCAAGCGACCGGATCCACGTGGGCGCCCTTGCCGTATACCAGTCCGCGCAGTGTATTGTCGCCCATACGTTCCATCCTTTCTCCACAAATGGAATATGTGTAGAGACGGGGCTTGCCCCGTCTTAGATTGCTGAGACGCTGCCAGCCGCGTCTCTACAGGATATTGACCGCGTCCCCGACGCGAATCGTGCCTCGCGTGAGAATCTGCGCCCGCAATCCCCCGCGGTGCAGCAAGCCCTTCATCACCCGCTTGCCGGTAATGTTCTCCAAGTGATCACAAGGCTCGCACAGGCGGATGCCACGAATGCGCACCTCGCCGATGGCGAAATCCTTGCCCACCAGATGATTCAGCGGGACATTGCGGGTCACGATGTTGCGGCGGGCGTCGCCGGCAGCCAGGTCGACCTGATAGTCGCGCCGCAGCGCCTCAATCGCCTCCGCTTCAATCAGCGTGAGTTCGTAATCCGGTTGAGGTTTGTAGAACGTGCCGAGCTTGAGCGCATAGCGGTCACCCTCAAGCCCCCCGCCCGGAATCGCTGTCGCCTGGCCAACCGACTGCGGCGGCCCTTGGGCGGAGGAAGCGATATAAATCGATTCCACAGTTCCGTTCCCCATTGCGCACCTCCCGGCGATCCGACGACTAACGACCAACGATTACGCGTTCTTTTCAACGACCGTGATCGACTCTTCCAGCGCATCCATGGCCACGTCGGCTTCGTCCTTGGTGACAATGAGCGGAGGTGCGATGCGAACCGTGCTTGGACCGCAACCTAAGAACAGAATGCCGCGCTCAAAGGCCGCCTCGACGATGCGATCGCGCTCGCTGTTGCCGTATTCGCGAGTCGCCTGGTCTTTCACGATGTCCACCCCGATCATCAGGCCGCGCCCGCGGACGTCGCCAACGATCTTGTGCTTCTTCGGCCAGCTCGCCATGTGCTTCATCATGTGGTCGCCGACTTCCTGCGAATTCCTCAGCAACCCTTCTTTCTCGATCACATCGAGCGTAGCCAGCGCCGCCGCGATGCACACCGGGTTACCGCCGAAAGTCGACGCGTGCGAACCGGGCACCCAGTCCATGATTTCCGCCCTTGGTCATGGTCACGCCAAGCGGCATTCCCGAGGCAATACCCTTCGCCATGCAAACCATGTCGGGCTGCACGCCGCTGTGCTCGACGGCAAACCATTTGCCGGTGCGGCCGATGCCACTCTGCACTTCGTCCACCACCAACAGGATGCCGTACTTGTCACAGATGCGGCGCAGTTCGCGCATGAAAATCGTTGGAGCAACGACGTACCCTCCTTCGCCCTGGATCGGCTCCACAAAAATGGCCGCGACTTCCTCCGGCGCGAGGACGGTCTTAAACAGTTTGTCTTCGATGTAGCGCGCGCAACCGAGCGCGAACTTCTCGGCATCCTGCTGTCCGCCCACGCAGCCTCGATATACATCGGGATAGCGCACGTGCGTCACCCCGGGTACCATCGGCGAAAAGCGGCGCTTCTGCTGCGGCTTCGATGCGGTCAGCGAGAGCGCGCCCATGGTTCGTCCGTGGAACGCCCCGAGGAAGGCGATGATGTGCTGCCGCTTGGTGTGATAGCGCGCCAGCTTCAAAGCGCACTCGATGGCTTCGGCTCCGGAGTTTCCGTAATAAATCTTGTGTGGTCCCGGCATCGGCGCGATCTTTGAGAGTCGCTCGGCCAGCGTCACCATGCCTTCGTAGTAGAAGTCGGTGCCCGACATGTGGATCAGTTCGCCTGCCTGCTTTTGAATGGCTGCGACTACTTCCGGATGGCAGTGGCCGGTCGAGGTCACGGCAATTCCTGCGGAAAAATCGAAGAATTCATTGCCATCCACGTCCTCGACCACAATGCCACGGCCGCGCTTGGCAACCATCGGATAGGAGCGGGTGTAGGAAGGCGAAATGTATTGCTCATCGCCGGCGAGAACGCGCTTGGCGTTCGGACCCGGAATCGCGGTCTTGAGCTTGGGGCCGGCAATCAAAGTCTTGGTAGTCATGGAGTCCTCCAGATCAGTTATTAATTCTCAGTGTTATTAAGCCGGGGTGCGAGCAGCGTAGCTGCTTGGGCTAGGAGCTAAAAGCTAAGAGCGCAGGGCGAGATAGCGATTAGCAAAGCAACCAAGGGGATGGGAAAATTAGTCGCTGCCAAAGAGATTGGCGCGCACGTGCGAAGGCAGAACGGAAAGGTACCGGCGGGGACAAGCGCCTCCCTCGATCCAGCACTCCTGGAAAAGCGAAATGTAGCCGTTCGAACGCATGGTAACTATGAACATTATATCCCGGGTTTGCTCGTGCCGTAACCCCCAAAGAGACACTCCAAAGTCACATCCAAAAGGCCGCACTCGCCCCAACCCACGTAGGGGCAATTGCCCTCACCTGCCCAGCCGAGCGAAGCTCGGCCAACCGTTAAGTCGAGTTCGCGGCCGGGCCAGCTTCGACGTCGAACACGAAGCGATCGCCAAGCAGGAAATTCACCAGCGAACAAACGACGATCGCAAGAAGATTCGACGCCATATAGTTGAACTTCAATTCGCCGACCAGCAACCGCATCAAAACGACGTTGCCGACAATCGAAACCGCGCCGTTACTAGCATTGAACTTGGCCAGCCTGACCAGCGAGTGAAGCGTCCGTGCAGCTGGCCGGTCCGCCCAGGTATAGCGCTCGTGCCACAGGAAGTTGTGAATCACGGCAATCTCAACCGCCAGCCCCGTAGCCAGCAGATAATCCAATTTTAACCAGGAACGCAGAACGGCCAAGACCGCCAACTGCACTACAATTCCGATCCCGCCAACGGCGTTGAACTTCATCCACCGAAGAAGGGTATGTTGCCTTTCCTGAGAGCTGAGAGCTGACAGCTGAGAGCTGTTCATCCAATTCTCTCTTCCCGGTAAAGCCGAACCGTGTTCTTCAGGCTGACGACCACCAGCATCAGCAGCATTCCAGCCAATCCAATGGCCCCGCCAATATCGAACAGCCGGTAGTGCCCATGTATCACCCACGCCCAGCGAAACAGCGCCAGGTTACCGACCGCCAGCAGAACCCGCAACTCGGTCGGGCCAAAGCGCCACATCGAAAGATGGAATTCGCCGAGGGTATAGGTCGCGAGATACGACTGGATGGAAAGCAACAGAAAGGCAATCAGCAACCCAATCGCAATCACCGGATGCATATAGCCGGAAAGCGCCAGCCCGCCCATCATCGCCACGGCGCCGATGGAGTCGATGATGTGGTCTACATAGAACCCGTAACGCGGACGCTGCCGCTGCCGCACGCGCGCCAAGGTTCCGTCAAGGCTGTCGCCGAACCAGTTCACCGCAAGACAAGCAATCGCAGCCAGCAGCATACGACGGTCATAAACGGCAAGGGCGTAGCAAACGCCGGTGGCGATCTGGGCGGCAAAGCCGAGGACAGTCAGATGGTCGGAGTTTACCCACGCGGGCAAGCGCTCGGCCATCCAGACAAGAGCCCGCTTCTCGGCAGCAGCCAGGAAGCTGCCGTGAACGCGCGTTGCTTGCCGGAAGCTGGCGCGGCGGGCTTCGGCCAAGGTCTTGGGGTTGATCTGTTCCGCAAAGTCGGCAAGTGAGGTAGCCATAGTGCCTCCGTTTCTGCGGGCACTATGCGGCGAGCGCCGTGCGAATGACAATGCAGCCCGGGTAAAACGTGGATCAACCGGCAAACCTATATATTTCAGATAGTTAGAGCAAGCTCTCGTCTGAGGAGCTTGGGTTCGTGTGGGGACGGGCGTCTCGCCCGTCCAAGCCGAGCAAAGCTCGGCCTCAGTGGACAAAGACTCTTTAATCGCCGCCCGTATCTGCTCTACCGCCCACGCAATCTGCTCCGCCGTAATCACCGCCGGAGGCGCAATCAGCAGGTGGTCGCCTGCAATTCCGTCCACGCATCCCTGCATGGGATAGACCAACAGACCTCGCCGGAGACATGCCTGCCCCACCAGTCCGGCAAAATTCTTCTCCGGCGGCGAAGGGAGCCTTCGTCCTTTTGTCAGCAACGAACTCGACGCCCCACAACAAGCCCAGGCCGCGGACATCGCCCACCACCTCCAGATCGCGCAAACTCTCCAATGCGATCTTCAGAGCCGACCCTGCCGTTCCCTTAGCCTCAGAATCGGCGGCGTGCACCAAATTCAACGCCCGCAAGCACCGCAGTACCGCACGCCCGGCAGCCACCGAAACCGGGTGCGCGTTGTAGGTAAAGCCGTGCAAAAAAGCTCCCGAACCCGCGGCGATGGCATCGACAACCTTCTTGCTGGCGATCACCGCTCCCAGCGGAGCGTATCCGGAAGAAACGCCCTTGGCGGTAACCAGAATATCGGGCGCAATTCCCCAGTGCTCGATCGCAAAATTTCGGCCGGTGCGGCCCATGCCGGTCATGACTTCATCGGCAACCAGCAGCACACCATGCCGCCGGCAGATCTCCGCAACGGCCTGCAAGTATCCCGGCGGGGGCGCGACCGCTCCCAGCGTGGCGCCGCTCATGGGCTCAAAGATGAAGCCCGCCGCCGCGCCCTTCGTCGCCTGAATCGCGCCCTCCAACTCGGCGGCATACTGCTGTCCGCAGTTGTAGCAGTTATCAGTGCAGTCAAATACGCAGCGATAGCAATAGGGCATCCCGATGTGCTCGAACTCGCGCACCATCGGCAGATAGATCTCGCGCCGCTTCCGGTTGCCGGAGACCGCTACCGCGCCGAGCGTCGCTCCGTGATAGCTCTGCTGACGGCTCAGAATCTGATGCCGATTCCGCTCACCAATCTCCACCTGATACTGACGAGCCAGTTTCAGCGCCGTCTCAACCGACTCCGACCCGCCGCAGGTGAAATAGACCGCCCCACCGGCGAAACCTGCCCCGGCAAAATCCAGCAGCTCCTGCGCAAATTCCTCGGCCACCGGGGTGGTGAACTGGCTGGTATGGACAAACTCCAACTGCCGAGCCTGCTCCGCCATGGCATCTGAAATTTCGCGCACGCCATGACCAATAAAATTCACCGCCGCCGATCCCGAGAAATCCAGGTAGCGCTTGCCGTCGGCATCCCAAACATAGACGCTCTCGGCCCGAACGGCCGCGGGATACGGCTTGCGAAACGATCGGCGCAATACAGGAGTGCGCAGTTGCTGCTGAGTGGAAACAGATTCAGTCACAGGCGGATTATGCTGGTCGAAAGAGGCACCTGTCAAAGCTGTGCAGAGATTAAGGTTTTCCCTGTGTACCTCTGTGTCCTCTGAGGTAAAGACTTAGAAGCTTGAACCGCCGGGGAAACCGGGGGTCGCAGGGAACACGATTGCCATTCCCGATTCCATCTCCCCATTAACTCTCCGCCGAGCCGTCTGGATGGTTTAATCTGCAAGCGATGCGTCTGCTGCGTTTCTTCCGGCCATCGCATCAGCACACGGCCTATTCGGCGACGCTGCTGCTGATGACGACCATCACGCTCTCGCGCGTGATCGGATACATCCGCGAGGCCTACATCGCCTACGCCTTCGGTGCTGGACAGCAGACCGACGCCTACGTCGCCGCGTTCACCCTGCCTGACTGGCTCAACTACATTGTTGCCGGCGGCACCGCCTCGATCACCTTCATTTCCATCTACACCCGATTTCTGGCGGAAAAGCGTGAGCAGGATGCGCAGAAAACTTTCTCCATCATCATCACCGTGATGACCACCGTCCTGGTCGCCGGCACCATCCTGGCCGAGGTCTTCACGCCCCAGTTCTGCCGGCTGGATGTTCCACGGCTTCACGCCCGAACAGATGCGGCTCTGCGTTCATCTCACGCGCATTCTGCTGCCGGCGCAGATTTTCTTTTATGTTGGCGGAGTGGTTTCGGCGGTGCTTGCTCTCGCATCGTCTGTTTCTGCTGCCGGCCTTCGGTCCGCTGATCTACAACGTGTTCATTATTGGCGGCGGAGTGATCGCCGGGCGCCAGATGGGAATCGCCTCTCTTGCCTTCGGCGCGCTCGCCGGCAGCATTGCCGGACCATTTCTGATCAATGCGCATCGGTGCAGCCAAAATCGGCACCGGCTACCGCCCATCGTTCGACGTAAAGAACCCAGCGTTCCGCGAGTGGGTGCGGCTCTCCATTCCTCTGATGCTGGGCGTTTCGCTGGTCACCGCCGACGACTGGATTCTGCGCTACTTTGCCTCGAGCGGCATCGGGGACATCGCGCGGCTCAACTATGCCAAGCGCCTGTTCGCGGTTCCCATTGCCATTCTCGGACAGGCCACCGGCCAGGCGTCGCTTCCCTTCTTCTCGCGCCTGTTCGGAGAAAAGAAATTCGCGGAATTCGCCGCTATCGTAAACGGTTCGGTCTATCGCATTACGGCTGCTTCCCTGCTGATGACCGGCTGGATGATGGCGATTGCCGTCCCGCTCATCGATCTTGTCTATCGCCGCGGGCACTTCACCTTTGCGGATTCCGAATCCACCGCCATTTATTTTTTCTGGTTTTCGCTCTCTCTGGCCTTGTGGTCAAGCCAGGCGCTGTATGCGCGGGCGTTTTACGCCTCGGGTAACACCCTGACACCGATGGTCGCCACCAGCCTCATTACGCTCGCCTCCCTCCCCATGTACTCGCTCCTTTTCCGGACACTGTCGGTTACCGGACTGGCCATCGCCTCCGACGTTGGCATTGCCGCCAATGCGCTGGCCATCGCGCTGCTGCTGCACGTTCGCGGCATGGTCCCGCTGGGCGGCATGAACTGGAAGGAATTATCGAAGGCCGCTTTGGTGGGAGCCGTTTCCGGGGGATTGAGTTATGAGGTCATGCGCAGCGTATCTCTCGATGGCAGCCGCCGCGCCGATCTGTTGGCCCTTGCGCTCGGCAGCTTAACCTGGGCCGCAGCCGTCGCCGCGGGACTCTGGTTGTTGGGTTCGGAATTGCCGGCAGACCTGCGCCGGAAAAAACCCGCAGTCTTTCCACGAGTTGCCGAAGGTGGGACCGCGGAAACGATGGCCACTGGCAAAGAACCGTGAGAGCTGTTCGCTGATCGCTATTCGTCGTTCGCTCTTCGCGGCGAAACATGGCAGTCGTAGCAGCGACCAAAACAAAACGGACCTCAAAAGAGGTCCGTTTCCTAAACATGTGTGGCCGCCGTTCACCCATCAGAGCGAATAGCGAACCACGAATAGCGATCAGCGAACAGAGCTCTTATGCTCTTGCCGCAATTGCCGGCTCAGCCGACGTTATCGAAACACTCTTCCCCGCCTCTTCCGGCTTCGATCCCGCCTTGCGGATGTCGATGCCGCCCTTGAAGAAGGCGCCGTCTTCAATTGAGATGCGTGCCGCTACTACGTCGCCGGTGAGCGAGCCGTCGCTGCGGATATCGACCCGGTCGCTCGCGATCAGGTTGCCCCGCACTTTGCCAAGCACCACGATTTCCCGCGCGCTGATGTTGGCGGCCACTACTCCATTGCGGCCGATGGTGACGCGATTGCCGGAGAGGTTGATCGACCCCTCCACTTTGCCGTCAATATATAAAGACTCGGAGCCGGTCACTTCACCTTTAATCACCAGCGACTTGCCAATCGTGGCTTGGTCCGACGTCGTGGTCGTAACCGCTGGGCGCGGCCCCGCAGGCGCTTCACTTATGTTCACGCTCGGTGCCGTCGTGGCAGCGGTCGTGCTTGGACGCTCTGGTTCAGCTGGCCGTCCAGGGGTTGCAGGTTGATTCGTGGGCTTCCACATGGTGGTCGAAATCCTTTCCTCTATCAAGAAATTCTGAATCAGTACCAAAAAACTCAAATTCAGCGCCGCATTTCAGGGGCCAAAGCGAATTGTACTCCGTCAGTAAACGCCCTGCCTTGTGGAAATCCAGCTTTTCCAACGGATTTTCATAGTTCCCGTCGTGGTTCCCCCAGCCACCCAGAATGCCCGGCCGAGCGTCCGTCGTGTAAGCCCTGCTCGGTCTGCGGTAATTCTTCTATCGCGATACTTCTATCCGCTACTATGGAACGGTGGGGCACGACCAAACCTTGTGCCATCCCTGACGAGGATTCCATGAACCCGACTATGATCGCGTCGCTCCGACCTCAGCCCGGAGAATACGCTCCCTACTACGACCGCTATATCTCCCTGGTGCCGGGCAACGACGTTCTTGCCGCGCTCGACGACCAGCGCCGCCAAATGCTTCTACTGCTTTCCGGACGCACCGAGGCCGATGGCGAACTCCGCTACGCGCCGGGGAAGTGGAGCGTGAAGGAGGTTCTTGGCCACATCAACGACACCGAGCGCATCATGAGCTACCGCGCCCTGCGCATTGCGCGCGGCGACGCTACTCCCATCGACGGCTTCGAGCAGGACGACTACGTGCGCAATGGTCAGTTCGGGCGGTGGCCGCTGTCCGATTTGATCGAAGACTACATTGCGATGCGGCGCGCCACAGTCTCGTTGCTCCGCCATCTGGACGAGGCCGCGTGGACCCGCCGCGGCGTGGCCAACAAGAATGAGGTGACGGTGCGTGCCCTGGCCTACGTCATAGCCGGGCACGAACTGCATCATCGGGGAATTCTGGAAGAGAAATATTTGCGCTGATGCCCAAGGGACCCAACCTGCTCGTCGGCCGCTTGGCAATGCATCGCGACGGCTTCGGCTTCGTGATTCCCGAGGCCGCTTCGCTCGACGCCAGCCTGAAGGCTCGCCTCGCCGGCGATGTCTTCATTCCTCCGCACGCTGTTGGATCATCCATGCACGGCGACCGTGTCCTGGTCGAAGTCTCGGCGGTCCGCACCGATGGCCGGGCCGAAGGGCGCATCCTACGCTCGCTGTCGCGCGCGCATCCGACCGTGGTCGGCATTTTCCACTACGGACACCGTCACAACTACGTCAAACCGATCGACGAAAAAGTTACGCAGGAAATTGTCATTCCACCGGGTATGGAGAACCCGCAGGCCTCTGTGCCCCCTGTCGCTGGCTTGAAACGTCAAGGTCAAAAGCAACCACAGGGAACACAGAGGACACAGGGGAAAAAGTCAGTGGACCGCGTCATCGGCGAAGAAGCCGCAGTCCACACCGACTGGCAGGATCTGGAAGACGTTGTAGTTGACGCCGAAATCACCGATTGGCCTTCGGCGACGCAGAATCCACGCGGCCGCGTGATCGAGATTCTCGGCGAAGAAAACGACTTCGGCGTTGACGTCGAGATCATGATCCGGAAATTTCATCTGCCCCATCGTTTCCCGCCCGAGGTGATCGAAGAAGCTCAAGCCATCGAAAATGTTATCTCCGCCGACGCCTTGCGTCACCGCCGTGACTACCGCCAGCTTCCAATCGTCACCATCGATGGCGAAACCGCGCGCGATTTCGACGACGCCGTCCACGTCCGGCAACTCGAAAACGGCGACTATGAACTGCAGGTCCACATCGCCGACGTCGCACACTACGTCACGCCCGACTCGCCGCTCGATCAGGAAGCCCGCCTGCGCGGCACCAGCGTCTATTTTCCCGACCGCGCTGTCCCCATGCTACCTTTAGAACTCTCGACCGACATTTGCAGCTTGCGCCCGCAAGTCGACCGTTTAGTCCTCTCCTGCACTATGGAGATCGACCACCAGGGAGAAATCGTAAGCTACGAAATCAATGAAGGCGTGATCCGGTCGGCAAACCGAATGACCTATACAGCAGTGAACGCCGTGATTGAAGGAGAGGCTGCCGCTCGCCACGAATACGCGGCACAATATGCAAACCAGGTCGAACACTTCGAGCGCATGCGGGATCTGGCGATGATACTCTACCGCAAGCGCAAACGCCGTGGCTCAATTGACTTCGATCTCCCCGAGCCGGTCATCGAGTTTGATGAATTCGGCATGATGGAGAGCATCACCCGCTCCGAGCGTAATATCGCTCACCGGCTGATTGAAGAATTCATGCTGTCGGCGAACGAGTCGGTCGCACACTATCTGGAAAATAAACGAATCGCCTCGCTCTACCGCATCCACGAAAAGCCCGACGCCAAGCGCGTGTACGACTTCGAAGTGATCGCCGCCACCTTCGGATATTCGCTGGGCGTAGGCGCTCTACCCATTCAGCGGGTGCAACTGAAGGCCGACCGTCGCGATGCCCGCGGCACCGGCAAGCGTGTCCGCGAAATCGAAGTGCCCAAAGAAGTCCACATCACCCCGCGCATGTACCAGAAACTGACGGAGAAAATTGCGGGCAAGCCGGAAGAGAGAATCCTGAGTTTTCTGATGCTGCGCTCGCTGAAGCAGGCCCGCTACTCCGAAGAGAATCGCGGACACTTCGCGCTGGCTGCCACCACCTACACCCATTTCACCTCGCCGATTCGCCGGTATCCTGACCTGATCGTGCATCGCATCCTGAAAGAAGTGCTGCGCGAGTCGCCCGAAAGGATGGACGGGGGCATACCAATAGGCATGTCGTCGTCTCCACAAGATTGTCATCCTGAGCGAAGCGAAGGACCTCATTCTCAACGGCTCAAAGCGGAGCGAGAAGCGCCGCCTTCTCCCTGGTCCAAACGCCGCGACCGCGCCGCCCATCAACACGCCGTCGCGCCCGTCGGCGGCCCCATCACGCTCGAAGAACTCCACAACATTGCCGACGAATCCAGTCAATCCGAACGCCGAGCCGACGAGGCCGAACGCGGCCTGATGGAATGGAAGAAAGTAAAATTCATGGAGCGCCGCATCGGAGAAGACTTCGACGGCCTCATCATCAGCGTAACCAAATTCGGCTTCTTCGTAGAACTCACCGACCTCTTCGTCGAGGGACTGGTCCCGCTCAACACGTTAATTGACGACCGTTACACCTACCACGAAGCTACGCGCCAAATCATCGGTCAGCGTTCGCGCAAGACCTACAGCCTGGGCGACCGCGTGCGCGTGTTGGTGGACCGCATTGACCCCGTGGAGAAAAAGATTCAGTTCGCGATACTCGAAGAGCAGCCGCAACGCACAACCCCACACAGGCGTAAGTGACATTCCAAGGGTTTGACCATCACCGCCTCGAATCGGCTACCCAGTAAGTGCTCCTGAATAGGACAGTCTGATTCGAGTCCGCATCTTTCAATTTAACGCGAATCCTGTGCAGACCGGGGTGTGGGTTTTTCGGTTCAAAGCTCAGGAGATAACGGCTGTGGAGGTGGTTCGCAAAGCCAATCATGTCTGACTCAAAGCCTTTGCGGGTTGCGAAAAACTCATACTCGCCGCCCGTCATAGAGGCAAGCGCTTTCGCGCTATTCTTTCTCATCGCCTGTCGCATGGCCGCAAGTTTCTCGATGATGTCCATGTTCGGCCCCCACTCGTCCCGGTTGCTACCTCGCGCGGTATCCAGTTGCTGCGAAATATATGGCGAAAACGGCAGCGCGTAGACCAGAGTGTGAGTGACTCCTACGAGTCTCACGGCTTCGTCGATCTTTGCAAAATGACTGCCATGATCGCGGGTCTCGCTGATCAGCAGCAGCACGCGTTGCCGCCCTGCCGGCCTTTTGGCTAGCATTTTCGCGGAGTAGGCCACCGCGTCGAGAATCGCTGCTCCGTGGTCTCCCGGCTCCAAGTTCTTCAGATCCTCTTCGATAACCTCGGCGTGTTTTGTGAAGTCCTGCACCAGATTCAGCCCGCTGTCGAAGAGGAGCAGGGCGGCTTCATTCCGCGGCCCGCTCAGGACGGGATCGAGCATGGCAGCCAAGCCAGCCATTCTGCCGAATTCCCGCACAGCGCGGCGCCCGCACTGCACGGCGATCACCAAGGATATAGGCTCAGCTTCCGCAGCTTCGTCCAGATGAACTGGTTGTTCAACGCCATCGTCTTCAATGATGAAATCCTGCGCCTGCAGCCCGTAAACGGCGTTGCCGGCCGCGTCTCTCACCAACGTCGGCACCGGCACCAGGTTGCCTTGGGAACTGAAGCTTGGCTCCTGCTGGCCTGCAGCAGAACCGAAAAACAGTACCAGCATCAGCAACCGCAAGCGGAATCGGGGCATAGTCGACGACCTGTATGACGATCCTGTATAGAATTAAGTTGTACCGGGAGCAAACGACCATGCCAACACCGAGCGAACCCAAACCCGAACAAAATCCAGCCCAGGCGGCAGAGCATGTCGCCAGTGCTCACCAGATTCTGAAGAGCCTGCAAGAGAAGGTCGGAGATCATCCAGAACTCGGCGAGGCCATCACCAAACTGGAGATGGCGCTCAACATTCTCGCGATACAAACCGGCGGCCTGTTGTAGCAGTTGAGCGCGCATTGCGACCATGGGGGATTCGACCTGCTAAACTACCTTTTCATCACTCTTGGCGCCTGCCTAGGAAGTCAGTCTCATGTCCAGCAATCCAACTCCACGCACCCGCGTAGTGCGCGAGCCGCAGCGGGCGATTTACGACCGCGAGGCCGTCAATCAGATCCTCGATGAAGCTTTCCTCTGTCACGTCGGCTTCGTTGCCGACGGACAGCCCTATGTCATCCCTACTTCCTACGGACGCGACGGAGACGTGCTGTACATCCACGGGTCGGCCGCCAGTCGCATGCTGCGCAATCTGGAGCAGGGCGTCCCGGTCTGTATCACAGTTACGCTGGTCGATGGGTTAGTGCTCGCCCGCTCCGTCTTCAATCACTCGATGAATTACCGCTCGGTAGTAATTCTGGGCACGGCGACGCTGGTCGACGACCCGGCGGAGAAACTCGCGGCCCTGCGCGCGCTGAGCGAGCACATCCTGCCTCAGCGCTGGAACGACTCGCGCTTTCCTAATGAAAAAGAGTTGAAGGCAACGTCGGTCCTGCGCCTTCCGATCAGTGAATTTTCGGCGAAAGTCCGCGTCGGCCCGCCGGTGGATGACGAAGAGGATTACTCGTTCCGAACCTGGGCAGGAGTGATTCCGCTAGAGATGAAGTCAGGCACGCCAATCCGCGATGAGCGCTGCGCGCAGGAGTTGCCCGCGTACTTGAAGAACTACTCGCGCAAAAGGGGGAGTTAGGTAAGGGCGAGACTCCAGCCAGACGCGAAGCGGCTGGAGGCTGTGTCATCGCGCTAAGCCGCTCACCCCGGCAGCAGCAGCAGCTTCCCAGTGCTCTTCCTTCCTTCCAGGTCGCGGTGCGCCTGCTGCGCTTCGGCTAGCGGATAAACGTGTTCGATCCGCAACTTGAGTTTGCCGTCGCGAATCATGCCGAAGACAGCTCCGGCACGCTGCTGCAACTCTTGCGCCGTAGCAATATAGTTCCCGAGCGAAGGGCGCGTCAGAAACATCGATCCCTTCTGGGTAAGCACCAACGGATCAATCGGCGCGACTGGCCCGCTCGAGGCTCCGTAGAGCACCATCATGCCGCGCGGACGCAGCAGGTTCAGACCCTTCTCGAACGTCGTCTTGCCCACCGAGTCATACACCACATCCACGCCTTTGCCGCCGGTCAGCCGTTTCGTCTCCGCCTCAAAATCCGTCTGGGTATAAAGGATGACTTCGTCGGCTCCCGCTGCTCGCGCCAGTTTGGCTTTTTCCTCGGTCGAAACCGTCGCAATCACCCGCGCCCCAAGGTTGTGCGCCATCTGCACCAGCAGCAATCCAACTCCGCCGGCAGCGGCATGGATCAGAGCCGTCTCGCCTTTCTCCAGCTCATAAGTGTCATGAGAAAGGTAGTGCGCTGTCATCCCCTGTAACATGGCGGCCGCGGCCTCGCGCGCTCCGACTCCGGCGGGGATCTTCACCAGACGGTCAGCCGCCACTGCGGCGTACTCGGCATAGCTGCCGAGCGCCATGGTGTAAGCTACCCGATCGCCGATGGCCACCTCCCGCACACCGGAGCCGACCGCCGAAACCACGCCCGCCGCTTCCTGTCCCAGCACAAACGGCAGCGTCTGCGGGTAACGGCCCTCCCGGTTATAGACGTCAATAAAGTTCACGCCCGCGGCTTCGATCTTCACCACGGCTTCGTTTGATTTGGGCTGCGGAACCGGCAAGTCCACCAGTTCCATGACTTCCGGCCCACCCGTTTGCTTTACCTGTATGGCTTTCATAGTTGGCTTCGATGAATCCGGAACGATGATAGATTCGTCGGCGGCAATCCGCCACCCTTTAGAGTTGCTAACAAGAGAGCTTCCGCAAAGGGGCTGATGCCGCCACTGCCCGAGCGCTACTGCCCAGTTTGCCATTTCCGGCTAGCCTCGGGTAACATCCCACTCGGTTCCTAAAGTAACGGTGCTCAGGTGTCTTATGTGGCGTTGACCCAACGAATTTTGCGATAGTACCATCTCATACCAAGCAACGCTCGCTTCTTGCGCTGGAAGTGGTTGCGGTAAGTTTTTGAAAATATGAGGCTTTCTTCTCACTCTTATCTGGCCATCCTGCTCGCCGCCTTTTTGGCGACGACCCTCGCTTGCCAGAGCGTTCAGAAGGCGACTTTGCATGCCTCCCGCTCAGGCTCAAGCCCCAGCGCTGGTCTCGGCCAGCAGCCCGACTGATTCGCAAAAGCAGCACCCCGCCGACGCAGCCGCTACGGATCGCCAATCCAATGACACCCAAGCGAAGCCGCAGGCGCTGGCAGCCGATCCCGTAGCCGACTTGATCGCTCGCGTCGAAAAGGAATACCAGACAGGGCAGGATAACTATCGCGCCGGGCACCTCGAAGCCGCCAAACAGAATTTTGACACGGCTTTCAACCTGCTACTGGGCAGTGGGACCGATATTCACTCCGACGATCGGCTTCAGCACGAGCTCGACCGCATCCTCGACGGCATCAACAGCCTGGAACTTGCCGCCCTGCAGCAGGGCGACGGCTTGGCCGGGCAAAAGTCGGAACCGGCGCCAATTGACGAGGCCAACGAGCTAACTCCCGCCGTCGACGAAAAAGTAAAAGCCAAGGCTGAAGCCGAAATCAAGTCCACCCACTCCGACCTGCCGCTGATGATGACCGACCAGGTCGCCGGCTACATCAACTATTTCTCTACCCGCGGGCGCCCCACCGTAGAGCGTGCTCTCGCACGCTCCGGTCGCTACGAAGACATGATTCGCCGCGTCCTGCAGGAAGAAGGCGTCCCCCAGGAACTGATCTATCTTGCCCAGGCTGAATCCGGATTCCATCCGTTGGCGGTTTCCCGCGCCGGCGCTCGCGGCATGTGGCAGTTCATGGGCAGCCGCGCCCGCGGCTACGGACTCCAGCGCAGTTGGTGGGTCGATGACCGGCAGGATCCAGAAAAAGCGACTCGCGCCGCGGCTCACCATCTGAAAGACCTCTACAACCAGTTCGGGGACTGGTATCTGGCCATGGCGGCCTACAACTCCGGTCCCGGCACAGTCCAGGCCGCGGTCAAGCGCACCGGCTACGCCGATTTCTGGGAACTTTACCGCCGCAACGTGCTGCCGAGAGAAACCCGCAACTACGTCCCCATCATCGTGGCCGTCACCATCATGGCCAAAAATCCCGCGCAGTACGGACTGGATACGGTGGTGAAGGAAAAGCCGGTCCCTTACGACACCATCAAGATCGAATATCCCATTGATCTCCGGCTAGCCGCGGAATGCGTGGACGTCACCACCTCTGACTTGCTCGATCTGAACCCCAGCCTGCTCCGGCTGACTACTCCAAAAGTTTCCGCAAAGGGTCGTGAATTTGAGCTTCACCTGCCGGCTGGAACTGCGGACAAGTTTCAAACCGTGGTGGCCGCGATTCCCGCCGACAAGCGCGCCTGGTGGCGTTATCACAAGGTGCAAAACGGAGAAACGCTGGCCTCGATCGCCCGAACCTATCACACGACGTCCGAAGTCCATCGCCGAAGCCAACGACCTGAATGACGATGCGCTCGAGCCCGAAAGCCACCTGATCATTCCCATCGTCCCCGGCAAACAAAGCGATACCAGCACCTACGCGCGCGCCACCACACGCTACAGGGTGCACAAAGGGGATACAGTTGAATCGGTCGCTGAGAATTTCGGCGTTTCCCCGAAGATGCTGCGCGGATGGAACCGCCTCAAAGGCGCAGCCTCGCGGGAAGAAAGGTGCTGTTTCTCCACCTTCCCGTAACTCCGAGCGGGAACGAAGCGCAGGTCGCCAGCAAACATTCGAGCCGGTCGAAACACCATGCTGCAACTGCAACCGCCTCGGTCAGCGGAGTCGTCCATCACAAGGTCAAGGCCGGCGAAACCCTGTATTCGATTGCCAACTCCTATAAGACCACCGTTACCGCTCTCCAGCGCGACAACCAGAATGTTGCAACCCTGCGGCCGGGCATGATCCTGGTCGTCCGCAGCGCGAACTAACCCCGCAAGCTCTACTCGTTTCCCACGCCGTGATCATCCGCTTCCCCGGCGTTGCGATCCCAAGCGCGCCATGCGCGGAACGATAATCAAAGCCACGGCATAGAGGAAGATCGAGATGGCGATCGATCCCGAGTGGCCGTGCGGCAAGTCTTCGAACAGAAGTTTGGCCGAGACAAAAGCTAGTGTGCCATAGGCCGTCCACACCAGTTCGATGTGCTGCCAGCGCGAACCCCCGTAGGCAAGGGTGAGCGCCAGCGCGCAGGTAATGAGCGTGCGGATAACGGCGATATGGGCCGCGCCGGGGGTCATGCCAATCGCCGCCAGCCAGACCAAGGCCGATACCAGCAGGGTGGCAACAGCGCTGACCGCCAGAATGGCCGAGAGCAACCGCAACAGACGCTGATTCCACCGTTCTCCTGGAAAACGTCCTCCGACGACGTAGCAGAGAAGCACGGAAGCGGCCACCAGCCAGACCATCAACCCGGGGGCGCTGGGAAAGGTTCCGGCGAGGGCACGGACGGCATATTCCAACAAGCCCGAAGCAAAAGCCGCCGCCGCCAGATACAACAAGCCGTGGAACTCAGGCGTCAGGCGATCTCTCCGGACGCCAACCACCGTGGCGAGAATTGCGGCGACACTCAATAACGCCGCGACCTGCAGCGGCGGGAGACACAGGAAGCTGCCCGCCAGTAGGAGTAGGGCACTCCAGGTGGAATATACGTAGTAGTTGCGTTGTTCCGGCAGGCGGTCGAAGAGGACAAACGCCGACACGTAACCAGCCGCCGAGAGGAGCAGGCAAAAGATCCCTAAGCTCGCGCGGACGGCAGGCCCGAGCTCCAGCAAGCTGAAGACCGCCAGCAAGAACACGATCACGGTCTGCACGATCTCGAAGATGGTGATGCGCTGGCGCAACCAGGTGGTCCGAAGCGTAACGCTGGCCCCATAAATCAGTAACAAGACACACGGGAGCGCGAGCAGAAGCGCGCTCTGGACGGGTGCGTAGTCCAAGCGGGAACTTTGCGGCAGCGAATAGATATAGATCGGAATCCAGACGGCAAGGTCCGCCGCAGGCGCCACCAGAAAACGGAGGCCCAGCCAGCGCTTGCGATCCGCCGCGAATTCGCTGATTACTGCCATTATGAGCAGCGCCGAGATGAACGGCTCCAGATCATGCGTGGCAATCAGCAAGGCGAGGGCAGTGAATGCCGCGGTGATATTGGCGATCCAGAGGACTGGCGCCAGATTGCGTTTCCAGGCCAGGGCCGATGCTCCAGCCACAAATGCGATCAGCACGCCGGCGGTCGCCCAGGCGGGCAATACCTTGAAACGCATGGTAAGTTCCCAGAGCATCGGGGAGAGAATCAAGCCTGAAGTAACGGCGTACGCGGCACTGGCAAAAGGGCTGTTCGCCGAAACCCGCGCCGCCCATAGCAGCCACATTCCCGCATAGGCGAGTGCCAGCGCTACGATCACCCACTGCGGCAAAGCGCCCGATTCGGCCACGGCTCGCAGCAGGTAGGCGCCGGCAATCCCGAGCATGGCTTTACCCACGACCGGAAACACTCCGCCATCTTGCGCGAGGGTTGACTCTTCCACGGCAGGCGTTGCGCTTGTCGGCGCGATTGCGGCGGGATGAGAATCTGCGATTTTGGGGGAGTGTTCCAGGGCGGAGACTCGGCTCTCCAAGCGCTCCAGTCGTTCGGAAATCCGCGCTAAAGCCTCGAGAAGATCGTCCATAGTCTCCACCGCTTTGAGGCTGGCAAACGAATACGAATAGAACTTAGTGCGCGAAAATTAGTTCGCGGGTGCGGCTTCGGGGAGCGAACCCGATTCTCTTTCCGGCCAGGGTGGCAGGAGCTTTACCAGCACCCACAAAATGACCAACGGCAGAACGGTCAGCACAATCGCCACCAGCAGTCCTTCGCGCGTGACCAGGGCCATTTTGTACGTCGTGTATCCCAAGAAACTCTTGGAGAACAGCTGTCCTCCAATCACTACGTTCCAGCGCATGGCAAAAATGCCGACCAGGGTCAGGCATCCGGCCAGCGCGTAAATACGTTTGCGGGTCATTTCGCCGAGCTTCACCACCTGGGTCAAAGCCAGAAGCGCGATGGGAACCACGGTGCCGAGCATAATCTGCACCACGATATGCGACATGTATAGCTTGGTATGGACCATGAAATCCAGGCTGCGGAAACTTTCATCGGCCTCGTAGATGCGATGGATCAGGTCGAGCATTTCCAGGCTGAAATCGATGATGAACGTGTAGCACAGGTAGCTCGCTATGGTGTCTACGCACCGCATATCGATCTTCTCGCCGCGAACCCACATCATGAGCATGTAGAGCACCATCACGGCGGCGATCCCCGACACCATAGCCGAGAAGATGAACACCACTGGCATCAGCGGCGACGACCACCACGGGTTCGCTTTGACGGAGCCAAAGATGAACCCGACGTAGCCGTGCAGCAAGAATGCCGAAGGGACACCGATCAGGGTGATCAGGTAGCCGACGCGATCGTCAATGGCGAGCGCGCGTTCGCTAAGGTTGCTGGACCCCAGGGTCATCAGGCGATAAATCCAGCGTTTCAAGCCGGTGGTGGATTGGGACAGAACTACGATGTCACGCCGGTAGTCGAGCCAGATTTCTAACACCAGAACCGCCATCAGGTACCAGAGGTAAACAAAGCCAAACATGGCCATCGCGGAAGTTTTGTGCGGTGTAATGTACATCTCGTAGGAACGCTCGGGGTGCCCGAGGTGCAGTTGCAGAGGAAGTGGCGCCACCAGCAGAAAGGCCAGTGCGGTCAGCAACGCCAGGCGGTACGTAGGCTTGACGGCCTGTACCCGGAACACGCGCTCCAGTGAAGCCAGAATGAACGCGCCCGCCACCAGTCCCGTCAGGAACGGATAGAGCACGATGAGCACGCTCCACTGCAGTTCGATTTCGTTCGGATACATGAAGCCTTCAACGCCAGACATATCCGCCTCTCCTCATCGCAGAGTTCATCGCACTGGTCATCGCACTGCTCATCGCACAGAGCCATCCAGGCCGTTGTAAAACACCTTGGCGTGCGTCGCCATGTAAGGTTTCAAAACTTGCACGCTATGGGTCTTCAGGAACTCGTGAATCGGGTCGTTGGGATTCTTCAGATCCGCCAGCTGCCGCGCACCTGTCGGACACGATTCGCAACATGCGGTGGTCAGGCCTTGCCGGATCCGGTGATAACACAGCGTGCACTTCTCGGCCGTTTCGGTTTTTGGATTGATGAAGCGGCACCCGTAAGGGCAGGCTTGCACGCAATACCGGCAGCCGAGGCAATATTTCTTGTCCACCAGAACCACGCCATCCGGGCTCACAAAGGTTGCGCCCACCGGACAAACTTGGGTGCAAGGTGATTCGGCGCAGTGGTTGCACAGCTTGGGAACGAAGAAGTTCTTTCCGCTGTCGTCCTTCGCTGGAGGAAATCCCTTCTTGCCGCCATCGGGAGAATCGACGCGGGGATTCTCAATGTCGTAATCGGAAACGTGGTAGCGCTCCACCCAGGTGCGGAAGTATCCGTCGGGTACCTCATTCTCGGACTGGCAGGCGCGGACACAATTGCCGCAACCGATGCATTTGGTCAGGTCGATCAGCATGCCCCACCAATGCTGGCTCATGGTGTAGTTGGGGGAGGACTCCGGGGTGCCAGCCAGAACGTGCTTCCAGGCGACGGCAGCGGCAGGCAACAACAGAAGCATATGTCGCCGGGAGATGCTCATTTTGCGTCTCCCGCGGCCGCACTGGCGATGACCGGACTGTGCGGCTGGTGGCAGGTATCGCAGGGCATACCGGAAGAATGGTCGGCGGAAGCAACCTGCGGGAAGTTTTTCGGCTTGGCTGCGTTCGCCTCGTGACAGCGCACGCAGAGTACCGCCGTGTCGAGCTTCGGAGGCTGAACCGTGGCCGGGTCGTTGGCATGAGTGGCTTGTGGTCCGTGGCAGGCCTCGCAATTGACGTGGGAATGCTTGCCGTCTTTTTTCTTCTGGAGGACCTCGTCATGGCAGCCCTCGCAGGTCTCATGTCCAGCGAAGCTGACGGGCCGCGCGGCGACTTCGGCCATGGCGTCCCCGCGGTAGTGCCCGTATTGTCCAAAGCTTTTTGGGACCAGGACGCTGCGCATGGCCAGGAGCAGCAGCGTGCCCACGGCGAAGACTGCTGCCAAGCGGAACAGGTGTCCGGAATCTTTGAAAGCCTTCATGATGGTGCCAGCGCTCGCTCGTTGGGCCTGAGACTTGCCTGCAGCCTTCCGGCCGGAGCTCGCTCTCCAGTAGATACAGGAGACGGTGCACAGACCGCTGTGTTCCTGATCACGCCTTAGGCTGGCGAAGATCACACATGACTGTGACGCGTGCGCCCGGAGGGCTAACCTCACTCCTGCGGAGTCACACCCGGCAGTGACCGGCCGCACTGCCACGCCCCCCAGCGGCGCGAGAACATGGATAGAATGTTAAGTGGGTCTGGCTGGAGGCCATCATGAAGAGGATTCTGATCTTAGGCGCGGCGGGCAGGGACTTTCATAATTTCAACGTGATTTTTCGCAACAATCCTGACTACCAGGTGGTTGCTTTCACCGCCACGCAGATCCCCGACATTGCAGGCCGCCGCTACCCGCCGGAACTGGCAGGCAGTGCGCAGTATCCCGTAGGCATTCCGATCTTTGAAGAGAAGGACCTCGAGAAACTGATTCATGACGAGCGGGTGGATGCGGTGGTGTTCGCCTATAGCGATATCTCCCACCAGAACCTGATGCATCTGGCATCGCGCGTGGTGGCAGCCGGCGCGGATTTTTGGCTATTGGGGACCGAGCGCACTCAAATCAAATCGTCAGTCCCGGTGGTATCGGTTTGCGCGGTACGAACCGGTTGCGGCAAGAGTCCCCTGTCGAGGCGGGTGGCCTTCGAGTTGCGGCGCCAGGGCTGGAAACCTGTAGTAATCCGCCATCCCATGCCCTACGGGGACCTCGTCGCACAGGCGGTGCAGCGCTTCGCCACCATCGACGATCTGGATTTGCAGCAATGCACCATCGAAGAACGCGAAGAATACGAACCGCACATCCATCAGGGAACCGTCGTCTATGCCGGCGTGGACTACGAGAAGATCCTGCGCCAGGCCGAGAAGGAAGCGGACATCATTCTCTGGGACGGCGGGAATAACGATACCCCGTTCTACAAATCCGATCTGGAACTCGTGGTGGTCGACCCGCTGCGCCCCGGGCACGAATTGTCGTATTTTCCCGGAGAGGTCAACCTGCGGCGGGCCGATGTGGTGGTCATCAATAAAGTCGATACGGCCGCGCAGCAGGACATCGAGACCGTGCGGCGCAATATCCAATTAAGTAATCCCAAGGCCAAGATTATTGAGACCGCCTGCCGGCTTTCCGCTCCTAACCCTGAACTGGTGAAGGGAAAGCGCGTGTTGGTGGTGGAAGATGGCCCCACCCTGACCCACGGCGAAATGCCCTATGGCGCTGGAGTTGTGGCCGCACGCAAATGGGGAGCGGCAGAGTTAATAGGCCCCAAGCCTTTTGCGGTCGGCTCCATTCTCAACACCTTTGAGCGCTACCCGCACCTCGACCATCTGCTTCCCGCCATGGGCTACAGCGTGATGCAACGGCACGAACTGGAGGAGACGATCAACCGCGTGCCCTGCGACCTGGTTGTGATCGCTACGCCGATTGATCTGGCGCGAGTCATCAAGCTCAATAAGCCCAGCTTGCGGGTCACCTACGAGGTAGAAGAACTCACGCACCCAGGACTGGCTGAAATCCTGGCGCAAGTTGAAGCGCCGGCGGCAGCGAAGCGCTGAACGGTTGGCAACTCGCTTTGGAATCGGCGCGTAGCGCAGGCCTTGGTAGCGCTACCGGGGATCGAAGTTGTGAGCCATGGAATTGTGTTTAAGTCTACCGTAATTTTCTCGAAGTGAACCTTCACGTAAAACACAGCTCTACAGCTTGCGAAATTCTTTTGCGCCTACCAGACGCGGCATGCGTTCACACGTGCCTCGGGCTTGCCTTTCTGGCATCCGAAAGCCGCGGCAAATTCCGGCATATTTGCAACAGTGTTATTTACGCGGTACTTAGGATAGGAGTGCGGATTAGACAAAACCAGTAACCTCACAAGTTCCGGTCTAAATTCGGTACACCAACCAAAAGCGAAGGCCAGAAAGAATCGCTGCCGTGGCGTCAGGCCATCTGCCTCTTTGGTGTCCAAATCTCTTCCTTGTCGTGCCAAGGCGTCTTGTAGAGCGATGAAAGCTATGTAAAGACCGCCATTGTCGGCGGTATCCTCTCCTAGAGTCATACGACCGTCTTGCTTCACTCCAGGGCCAGCCTCGGGGATCTCCTTTGTGTATTGATCGGAGATACATTTACCGCGTTCCTCGTAAGCCTTCGCATCCTCGAAGGTCCACCAATCATGGAGATTGCCTTTCGCGTCGAACTTGCGCCCTTGATCGTCAAAACCGTGAATCGTTTCGTGGCCAATCACGGCCCCAATAGCCCCGTAGTTCACCGAATCATCTTGGCTCATCTCGAACTCCGGGGGCTGCAATATCCCAGCCGGGAAGTTGATGGTGTTGGTCGGGGGGTCGTTGTAAGCGTTGATGGTGGGAGGTGTCATGATCCATTCTGTGCGATCCACGGGTTGCCCGATCTTCGCCACCCAGCGTTCGAACTCGAATCCGATTGCTCTCTGGCGATTGGCCAAGTAGTTATTCCGATCAATTCGCAACGTGGAATAATCGCGCCACTGGTCCGGGTACCCGATCTTAACCAGCGTCGCCTCTCGCTTCTCTTGGGCGTGCTTTTTCGTTTCCGGAGACATCCAATCACGCGACTCGATATCTTTGGCGAGTGCTTGGTTGAGATCTTGCACCAGTTTGAGAACTCGCTCCTTGTTTTCAGGCGGGAACGCACGCTCGACGTATGCCTGACCGAGAGCTTCTCCAAGGTAAAAGTCCGTGCTATCGACGCATCGCCGCCATCGCGGTTGAATCTCCTTGGCTCCAACCAGAGTACGACTAAAGAAGTCGAAGTTTTCGCTGAAAAAGGAATCGCCCAGGCCTGGAGCCGATCCATGCAGAAGTTGCCATCGAAGATAGGTCTTCCACTGATCGAGAGAACGCTCGAGGAGTAGTTCTTCCAAGCCCTTGAAGAAACCAGGTGAGGTTACGATGTAATGTGGACTTTGCGGAGCATTCACCAGCTTCAGGTAGCGGTCGAAGTCGAAGGACGGTGTCAGGCCTTTGACTTGGTCAAGTGACATTTTGTTGTTGATGTTCTTGGGGTCGCGCCTGGGAATGGCGTCCATGGCGGCTTGCGCGAGCGCAGTTTCTATGACGAGGACGGTACCAGCGTCCGCGGTTGCTTGGTCTGCCTTCTCGCCAATCAGTTTGAACATATTCGCCACGTGTGCCAGAAACTTCGCACGAATCTCCTTTGACTTGTCATCCTGATCAAGGTAGTAATTGCGCGAAGGGAGAGTCATGCCGCCCTGATCAAACTGCGCGACGTTGCGCGAAGCATCGTCGAAGTCTGGCAAACCAGCAAAGCCAAAAAGCGTACTGGCTGTCGCGTTGTCCTGTTGGGTCCATGCGATCGGGACAGTTTGGTGAAGGTGGGCCACTACCGCCGCAATATCTGACTTTGTCCTGATCTTTGCGATTAGATCGAGTTCCGGCTGCAGCCAATCGCCGCTGTGCGCATTGATGTTTTTCTCGTCCATACACGAATAGTAGAAATCCCCAATTTTCTGCTCATTGGCAGAACGATGTGGATCGTCGGAAGATAGCTTTTCGAGAGTATGCTCAAGAACAGCGCGGTTCCAGATGCCTAACGGCCCGTCCGTTCCCCATGCAACCTCATCTGCAGGGATTGGGTTTGCGTCCAGCCATTTACTGCAGGAGTACTTATAAAAATCGACGCACGGGTCAACGGACTTTTCCGCAATGTCAGGCGTGAAGTGTTCGACTGGAGGTAACTCCGTTGGCGCCGTCTGGATTGTGGGTGACGGTGAGATTCCTTGCGCAAGTACCGATTGCGCGCAAAACACGAGAGAAACCAACAAAATCTGGGTTCTCAGGATAGTCCTCATTGGATTACTAGGCTCCTTGCGCACAAGCCCTCTCGACCAGTGGCCGAAGAAATTGAAATAAAAAGCCTCTTACCGATGTAGTGCTGTAGCTGGGGGCGTCGGTTCGCAGCAACGCATCTTGTGGGGCAGCGAACCGACGTAAGACTGGCAAGCAACTGCCAGTCTGCGATTGACTACATTTGGCAGCCACCGTACCACAATCGTGAACTACTCAAGTGCTATGTTGGGATATCCACAAAGTAATTGAGGACAGGTGGTACTCTCATAGCGACCGACCACAGACCCAGCAGTGATGTGGTTTGACAATCTCGCTCGCCAACAAACGAAACGCATTCAGTGGCTGGTGCCACAGTCCCGGGGCTTGCTTTTGCGCTGCTTCGATCTGTCCGGTGCACTCCGTGCTCCGTTATTCACAACGATACAACGGCGATCCCAAAACCCGTGTTCATAACGGCTCTGGCCGGATTTAGTGTGTGGATACCGGAGCGTCACCGTATTCTGGCCGCCATATTAGGCTTTTCAACTGTGTTCACAGATCCTGCTGGCCCTGCGCGGTCATTCAATACCGACGCACCGGAGAAGCGCGACCTGATTATTAAGCGCCAATTTGCTTGATCTCCAGCAGGCAAGTTCCAGTCACTCCACCGTCACCGCTTCTTGATTCGAACTGGCGGCCGCCCAGTCTTGTGGGAAATGCCCAGAATTCGAACCGTAATACTGGGCTCGGATCACGTGTTGACCGGCGGGAAGCGCGACGGTCAAGCTGAAGACCGTGAAATTACCATTGCCGTAATTGAGGTATTCCGAAGGACCCAAAGGATGTTCCGCGCCTCCGTTGAACGAATCGAAGAACGTCACGTAGCCAAAAGGCAGAGAGAGATTGGGGTTATTCGGCTGCCCTGTTACCGCCACCATCAGACCCGTTCTGCCCCCCGCGGGTACGACGTTTCCCTCCGTCGTTAAAGTCACGGTCGGAGTCGCCGCCGTTATGTTCAACTCGACATTCTTGCTGTTGGCAGGGTTGTAGTTCGCGTCACCCGAATAGCTTGCCAGCATGACAAATCTTCCCGTTACGTATCCGGGCAGCACAAGTGTGGCGTTCCCGTTCACAAGCGTTGCCGGCGCGGGAGTGCCCAGCGGGTTGGAAGCAGATTCGCTATCGATCACCAGGTTTATGACCCCTGTCGGAATGGGCCCACCCGCCTTGGCAGGGCGCACTGACACGACATAAGTCACAGAGTTGCCGAGTGTTATAGTCGACGGTGTCTGCAGCATGCTGACGGTAGTCGCGGCACCCGAGGGCGGATCCACCGTAAGCCCAAAGTTGCCGTGCGATTGTCGTGGCAGCGGAATGTAGTTCGAATCTCCAGAATATGAATATTCAATATTGTGAGAACCAACCGCAAACTGGGCGGTATACTCCGCCTGAGCTAAGCCAACTCCTTGTATGCCGTTCATAACCAGTGGAATCGGCCCGGCGATTTTTTTTCCATTGTCGTAGAGGTTGACGGTTCCGGTCAGATGGGGTATAGGTGACCAGATGAACAGTTCCACCGGGGTTCCCACCGTAACTTCGTAGAGTCCGGAAGTAATAAAGATGGACATTACCGGATTTCCCTTAACTATGTTCACCGTGACCTCAGCCGGTGGTGATGCTCTGAAGCTGTCATCTCCGACGTAGGTCACTGCCAATACGTGTCGTCCGGGGAGCAGGCCGTTAGCCAAAAGGTTGTCCACTTCGAAGTTAGCACTGCCCTGCTGATTGAGAGCGAAGGTTCCAAGGTCGGTAGTGTTGTCGAGTGTGACGCTTACTCGGCCCGTGGGCGAACCCACCCCAGATTTTCCCACAACCTGAATCTGCAAGCCCACCTCGTCGCCATATTGCACTGGCCCATCTACTGGTATCGGTTTGAAATCGCCCGCATACCAGGCATACATTTTCACTGCCGAATCTTCGCGTGTGACGGTAATGGCTTGGCCGGCGGAGTTGGAGGAAGCGAACATGGCGTCGCCGCCATAATGTGCGCTGACCTTGTACGTCCCTCCCGGCAGCCCATTCACTCCACCGGAAAAGCTCCCGCTGGAGAGGGTCCCGCCAAAGACAGAACCGTTCTTACTGGACACGAGAGAAAAATCGCCCGTGGGCGCGCCCGAGCCTGTTTCCGGCGCCACCGCCAGATTGATCGGCACCGGTTGTCCATGTTCAACTGTTCTGGTCTTGACCGCTAGTGTGGCTGTTGTTCCCAGTTTTGCAGCCGAACTCCAGGCGGCAACCAAATTCGCCGCGTTCACCGTTCCCAGGCCCGTGGCCATGTCGTATCCCACGCCAGCCTGGTAACCCGGTTGTCCGGGAACATTGTTGTTACCCACCGTCACGTCATAGAAAGCGCAATCGCTCACGTGGTGAGGATTCTTAATTTTGCTGGAGTTGCAGTTGGCCAGGTTTTCAGCGGCAGCGAGCTGATAGAGCGAATAATTCGCTACACCCTGATAGGTTCCGTTCTTTTGCTCCAAGAGTGCCATGATGCCCGCCATCGATGGCGCCGAAGCTGACGTTCCAGATTCCACAGACGCATCCAGGATGACGGTCTGCCCGCCCACCTGTTCGGTGATGCAGTCGCCCAAGTCACAAACCAGATAGCCATCGTGGCCAGCTGCGGCCAGCGAGAGATCGGGAATGTCGCGCACCCCATCGTTGGGCACGCCAATCCCAGCTTGCCACGATGGCTTCGGAGTCCCACTGACGCAAGTGGTCTGACCGCCACTAACGGTCGAGGTGCTGCAATTGCTTGGCCCTCCGCCTCCTGCCAGCAGGTAGTAGAGCCCTGTTCCATTGCACTGGTTCGGATCGACCGTCGGGTCGCAGCTCTCATTCCAGACTTCCTCTGGGATATAACCAATCGCGGACGACAGATCGGGGCGGTTGTTCGCCAGCCAATAATCCCCATCCAACCCATTTTCATTAAACTCGGTGCCACCGACCGAAACGGTGTAGTGGGTAGTTGCCAATCCACTGACGGCAGATCCATTCTGCGCCGGTTGGAAGTCGGGTCCGGAGGGATCGCAACCTGCGTTGCCACTGTCCCCGGTGGAAACAAAAACGGTGATTCCTTCCGCGGCAGCCTGCTGAAAGAGAGCAGTAAAGTGCGCATTCCCGGCCGTCCCTAGGGCGGCTTCGCATGCGCCGTAGCTGCTGCTCATAATAGGTGCGACCAGGTTGTCGATGATATAAGAGGTCGAAAGATCTACACCGTCGGTCGCTAACGTGGTTGCTGAAGTCACAAACTTGATCTCGGCCTGCGGGGCTATCGCTCCGGCCCATTGGACATCCAAGTCCGACTCGAACACATCGTTCATAAGCCCTGGATCCTGTCCGTTTACGATAAAAACGGGATCGTTCACAGGGAGTTGGAACATCTGACGAAAGGTCTGCACATCGGAAAGAAAGATGTCAGTTCTTCCTACGATGGCGATGGACACGCCGGCGCCATCGATCCCCTGGCTTAGCAAGGGCTCGGTGTTATAAATCCTGGCGCTGTCGCCAGGAGACAGAAGATGAGTCGTTCCATTCGAGGTTGTGAGCGTGAAATCGGGTACGAGTTGACCGGTCGCTGGGTCTCTGTGCGCGAGCCCACGCTGTCCGTGAGCACTAGTCTTTTGAAAATTGTGGAGCGACAACACACCCGCGACCGCGGGCGCCAAAGCCTGTGGCACCGAAATATCCTGCGAGTTAGCGATATGCTTTTCGCCGTTCACCACATAGTTGTGCATCTCGGTGTGAAACGCGCGCTCGACCTGTCCTACGTTGCCAGAGAACTCGATCCACTGTTTTCCGCGAGCGATGGACCCGATCTTGAATCCTTGTTCTTGCAACCAGCTGACGATTCCTTTCAGATCGCTTTCGGTAGCCCCAAATTGCGCTCCATATTGTTCCGGCGTGAGCCACTGATGGTAGCTTGCCGAATCGCGGTTGTGCTGGCTATCGATGAGCTTACTGAGCGCACTCTGCTGGGCCACACTCATCTTTAGAACGAGGACCATGCGCTCCATGGCCAAATCCCCATTCACGCGACCGGCCTCGTTAGCTCGCGCGACCAAAGGATGCGTCGTGCCGGGAATGCGCACGACGGCATTGTTGTCGATCGTCGACGTGATTAAAGAGTTGGATTGTCCCCATAGCGCGGTTTGGGCTGATAGGGCAACCCCCTGGGCGATAGTAACAACCAGGATCAAGTGCAAAAGTCCGTTTCGATTCGTCATGGAACCCGCTCCTCAGAAAACTGGGGGGAAAGTAAGCTTGGCGTTGCGTCGACGATTTTGAGCCAACCGCCTGCTTCTGGAGGAAGGCATTAGGCTACCGCCAACAGGTGGTCGTGACCCATCATTCGATGACCCCTAAACCTCCGACCGAAAAAGCGCTACCGACAAGGGTTCTGGACTGTCAGTGCATTGAAATCTCGGACGAACGTTAGGGCCGCGCTCTCATCCGCGCAAGAAGAATGGGATAGGTGCACATCGGGTGGGGACCATTAGAGGAAGAATTCATTTGGGCGACTTCTCGCCTCTCCCTCGTCATTGCTCAAGAACGCACGGTCAACAGTGCATGTTTAAGAGATATCAACGCCCGAGAGTCGTGGCTTCTGCCATAGTCCGCGTAGGAAGCGATTGTGTGTCGAGAGCCGGCTGAATGAGTCTACATTCCTGCTTTTGAGACGAAGGACATGACGATTTACGGAGAACTCGGAGTCCATTTACAGATCCTATCGATGGAATATACTAATGAACCTCGGCCTTGATGGAGATTCAGCAGATCGGGAGGCAGCACCGGCCTTGAAATCGGCTTCTTCAGACGAGCGCGATTCTGGACCACTGCGGCACCTCAACGCGGGAGCCGCTGGGCCACCGACTACTCTGGCCAGTTGGATAGATAAGAGTTCACTCTTCTGGATTCTGCAATGTGGCGGCTGGCTGGCTTTCGGCATTGCCATGTTCGGATGGGGGCTTGATTTCTACAGCGTTCGCGATGCGCTGGTGAACAAGGCTCTGCTGGTTCTTACGGGCTTCGGAACGACCCTGTTTTTTCGCGCGCTTTATCGTAGAACCCGCGCGCGAGCCGCGACGCCGCTCACTTCCGCTTTGCTGGTGCTCGTGGTTTCTTTTACCGGGGCTGCGATCTGGCGGGAGACTCAGAGTCTGCTGTTTCAGGTCTGCCTCCGCGCAATTATGGGCGAGGAGATCGCGGTTGGACTGGCGCGAATTCCCCTAGGGACACTTCTCTACGACGGCTTTGTCCTGCTGGCCTGGTCGCTGCTGTATTACGGAATCAACGATTGGGCAGAGATCGAGAAACAAAGGAAACGTGCGTCAAAGGCGGAGGCCATGGCGCACGCGGCGCGGCTGCGCGCTCTGCAGTCTCAACTCGAACCGCACTTTCTGTTCAATACGCTGAACGCGGTTTCCACGCTTGTGGCGGAAGGGAACAACGCGGCGGCGACTCGCGTGATTGCCCGGCTGAGCGACTTCCTCCGCCTCACACTCGACACGGCCGAAACCCCGGAGATTTCTGTGACCGAGGAACTCGAGTTCGTCCGCCGATATCTGGAAATCGAGCAGGTGCGATTCGGCGATCGACTGCAGGTTATGATTGACGCCCAACCCGAGGCCGCGCGGGGCCTGGTTCCGGCTTTAGTGCTCCAACCTTTGGTGGAGAACGCTGTCAAACATGGAGTGCTGCCCCGGGAGCAGGGAGGCTCGGTGACGGTCACCATCGCTCGGAACGACGGCAGGTTGCACCTATGCGTTGCCGATGATGGGCCCGGCCTGTCCCAGGCACGGAATGGCCAGCGCGGGGTTGGTCTTTCCAATACGGCGGCCCGGCTAAAGGAATTGTACGGTGAAGAGTCGCACTTCTCAGTGGCCTGCTCTCCCGGCGGTGGCGTGACTGCGAGGGTCGAGATTCCATTCCGCACTGCAACCTCCAACTCCGCTCGCGAGCAAGGAGAGCGCTGATGAGAATGCGGGTCGCGATTGTAGACGATGAAGAACTGGCGCGCCGCGGAATCCGTACCCGCCTCGAGCGCCGCAGCGGCATCGAAATCGTGGCCGAGTGCGGCAATGCGCGAGAGGCAATCGAGGCTATACGGCGTGAAGCTCCCGACGTTGTGTTTCTTGATGTTCAAATGCCGGGCAAGACTGGCTTTGAAGTAGTCGAGAGCATCGGATGGGACGTGTTTCCTCACGTCATTTTCGTCACCGCCCACGACCGCTATGCAGTCCAGGCGTTCGAGGTGAATGCGCTTGACTACCTGCTCAAGCCCATTGACGACGAGCGCTTCGATTTGGCTCTGCAGCGCGCCAGAGAATCACTGGCCCGTGAGCGGGACAGCGACATCGGACGTCGGTTGACCTCGGTTCTCCACCAACTGCCCATAGAAGCAAGCAACACCCGCCTAAAATGCGAACCCTGATCGTATCGTAGTGCGTTCTGGTGGCCGGGTCGTGTTTGTGAAGATCGCAGAGATCGACTGGGTGGAGGCTTCGGGTGACTACGTTACTCTCCACGTCGGGAGGAAATTGTGGCTTCTGCGGGAGACGATTTCAGAAATAGAGAGAAAGCTGGAAGCCAAAGGCTTCATCCGCATTCATCGCTCGACCATCGTGAACCAGGAAAAGATTGCCGAGATGAGAACTCTGGATAATGGAGAGTACCAGGTTCTTCTTCGCGACGGCGTCGACCTGAAACTCAGCCGCAACTACCGCCAGGCGCTGAAACGGTTGATTGACGGCCGCAGTTGAGCGGCCATTCCTCAGAACAAACTCCTCGCCGCAGCAGGATTATTTTGTCGCTCGACACGAACGCTTCGTCGTACCGCAGTCTCGTGTCGCCGCATTTCCATTGCGTGCTCGCAGTCTGCTGCGTACTCTCTGGCGAGAAATGCGGCCTTAATCGAGAGGTTCGACGCGTGATTAAAGGCGGACAAACCGCAAGATTTCTAGAGACTTGAGAGGTGCTGGGTGAAGAGAGGCTTGACAAAGCTTCAATTATTTCGTGCATCCACGGTTGGCAAGAGGGTATTAGTCTGCCTCTTCCTTGCCCTCGCGCCAGACATTACGGCCCAGCAATCGGTCGGCGGCAACCAGGACGTCGATCGTTATGTTTGGGATTTGTCATCACTGTATCCATCTGAAGCAGCTTGGGAGGACGACCGTCGCACCATTGCTCTCAAGCTCCAGACAATTGGCAGCCTAAAGGGTACAGTCGGGCAAAATGCGGACGCGTTTGCTCGTGCCCTGAATGAAATAGCGGATCTCAGACGCCGCGCAGGGAAGATGGCCGAATACGGCGTCCTGGTGTCGATGGCAGATACGTCGTCAGACAAAGCGCAATCTCAGTACAACGTGGGGATTTCGCTGGAGACGCAGGTCGAAGGAGCCGTCAGTTTTGTAGAAGATGAAGTCAGGAACATTCCTCCCGAGCGCATCGAACAATACATGCGCGAGCGGCCTGATCTTGAGGTACACCGCCGCCGTATTCACGAAATCCTCCGCGAAGCGAACCATATACTTGGCCCAGAAGCTCAGGCCATCGTAAGTAGTTTGAACCTCTGGCCATCGGTTTCGTGGGACACTTACTGGGCCTTGTCCGAGGCTGATCTGGGTTGGGTAATAATCGATGGCCCGTCCGGCGAGAAAACCGCCGCCAACCGGTCGGCATACTTCCGGCTGCGTGGATCCGAAGACCGCAAACTCCGAGCGGTGGTGGCATCTGCGTATCTGGGCAAGCTGAAGTCGCTAGAGATACCCCTCGGAATTCTACTGACTCGGCGCATCGAAGCCGATCTCACGATCGCCCGCGATCGCAAGTTTCGTGACGGAATAGAGGCGCAGCTCTTCGGTGAAGGGCTGCCCCCGAGCGCGCAACAGACTATGGTCCGGGTCGCCCATGACAATCTCGCAACTTTCCACCGCTATTTGGCGCTTCGTAGTCGTGCTTTCGGAGTCGATCAGCCGTCCTACCTTGATGTGTACGCCGATTTACCCGGCAGCAGCCATCATTTCACAGTGCAGGAGACGATGGACGCCATCGCGGCTGCTTCGGCGCCTCTTGGCAAGGATTACCAGGCAAGGCTCCGCGAACGAGTGGCGACGCCATGGGCGCATCTTCCGCCTTGGCCTCAAAAACGGGAGGAATATGGCATTTGGTACGCCGTTGGTGGCGCAAAACCATACGGCTTCATGAAATACCGGGAGACCTTCAACGATTCCACTGGGTTAGCTGGGCTCGCGACTCTGTTGACGTCGTATGAGAATATCCCACCCGGCCACCCCACCGACACCCGCAATGACCCCGGCATTTATAGCAACTCTATCCTCTATGCTGGGAATATCCTGCACGTTGATTATCTGAAAGACCATGCCGGCGATCGCCATGAACGCATGGCATATCTGATACGCGCCCTCGACCGGACTGCGCAAACCATCTTCCGCCACGCCATGACCACCGAGTTTGAATCGGCCATTCAAGAACAAATACTCAACGGCCATCCGCCTTCCGGAGAACAGATCTCGGCCCTGTACTTGAAACTGTTGCGGCAGTATTTCGGCGAAGGCCCGAACCAAGTGGACGATGTTTTCGCCACGGAATGGATGTCCGTGAGGCTTCCCTTTGGCTCTTTTGAAACCCTCAACTGGCCGTTCGCGATGGCGGCCGCCTGTTCGCTCGTGGAGAAGGTCCGTGCCGGCGACATGAAAGCGCGCAGAGGTTTTGATGAAGTCCTCGGCCGCGGAGAGAGCGACGTGTCGTATGACCTGCTAAACGAAGCGGGTGTGGACCTTAACACGCCAGAACCATACAACGCCGCGATCCGCCGTATTGACAGGCTACTTGATGAACTTGAGAGCTTGCTCAATGCACCACATTGACCAGGCCACCAAGAAACGGCGCGAGGAGACTTCCGATGCCTAACAAGCCACCGAAATTGACAATCCCCGCCTACCTCGGCGTGCTGGCACTTGTGTGTGCGGTTCTCTCCCAAGATATCGTGGCTCAGCAATCGGCAACTCCTGGTGATCCTGACGTTGATCGCTATGTCTCGAATCTGTCTTCACTTTATGCCGATTACAAGGCTTGGGACGCCGAACGTGCCTACATTCTGCAAAAGATCGACACTATCGGCCAGGTGAAAGGCACAGGAAGTCAAAGCGCGAAAGCTCTGGCAGACGAACTCGATGCCATCTCCGACCTTCGGACCCGGGCGGCGAAAGATGGGCCTCTACGGCCAAATAGAAAGCGATCTCGATACACGGTCGGAAACCGATCAGGCTCAGGGCGCCGTGGGCCGCCAATTGGAGGCGCAGGTCGAGGCGGCGGTCGCCTTCCTTCCCGCGGATATTCACGCCATCGACGAGTCCGTGTTAACGCAATGGATGAAGCAGGAACCGCGGCTGAGGCGGCATCGCATGCGGATCACGCGGATACTGCAGGAAACGCCACATGCTTTACCGACGGAGCAGGCCAGCATGCTGGCGAGCATGGCGGGTTGGCCTGAAGTTTCGGGCGACGCTTACTGGGCGCTCATGGATTCGGATCTAGGTTGGCCGAAGATGCAAACCGCCGAAGGCAAAACCGTCGAAGTCAACATTTATAACTACAAGACGCAATTCAAGGGGGAAGATCAGACCAGAGCGGCCAAAGCCTTGTTAAACCGCCTCCAGTCTCTGCGAAATGCTTTTGGAGTTCTTTACACCAGTCGCATCGAAGCCGATCTCACCACCGCCAAGTATCGCAAGTTCAATAACGGCGCGGATGGGATGTGGTTTCTCCGCGACGCCATGCCGGAGGGAAGTCTTCACATCATGGCCGATGTCGCACGGGCCAATCTTGCTACTTTACAGCGATACATGAACCTGCGGGCACGCGCGCTCGGCCTCAACCGCGTTGATTATGGAGACCTCTATATCGCTCCCCCGGCCGTGGATCGCCGCTTCCCAATTGCCGAGGTGATGAAGATGGCTATAGAGGTCGCGGCACCGATGGGACCTGCTTTCCAGGACCATCTGCGGCAACGCATGGAAGCTGGCTGGATGCATCTTCCCCCCTGGCCTCAGAAGCGCGGTACGTATGGAATCTGGCCCCCAATCGAAGGAGCCAAGCCCTACTTCATCATGAGCTATCGCGATGACTTCGCCAGTGCCCGGACCTTTGCTGGTTCCGTAATTCGCATGACGGCCAAGGCCGATTATCCCCAAGACAGTCTTCCCGATACCCCGGATGATCCGGCTATCTTCGGCAACGGGGGCTTGGAAGCAGCCCAAACATTGTATGACGATTATCTGGTGGATCATGCTGCAACCCGGCAGGAGAAGATTGCCTACCTCTTGTATTCCCTGGATTCACAGCTAAAAGGATTCTTTCGCTGGGTGTTGTTCTCAGAACTCGATGCGAAGGTCGAGCAACTGATCAGGGCAGGCAAGACTCCGACCGGCGCGCAAGTTTCTCAAATGTATTTGGATTTGCTGCACGATTACTTCGGGCGGGGCGCGGTAGCCGTCGACGAAGTATTCGCCAATGAATGGATCATTCTCTCCTCCGTGCCTTTCGAGAGCTATGAACACCAGGGTTGGCCAGTCGCAACAGCCGCGGCGGCGTGCATCACCGAGGGGCTCCACTCTGGCGATAAGAACGCACGGCTGGCGGTGGATGGAGTGTATGGCTCGCTGGACAGTGACCGAAGTTATTTTATGTTGCGGCAGGTTGGCATAGACCTGAACACTCGAGCTCCCTACGAGGTGTTCTTCCGACGCACAAACCGACAGTTGGACCAACTCGAGAGCTTGCTCAATCGGAGCAGGTAAAAGGCACCCACGAACGGATCGGCAGGATCGCTGGCGGACTTTAGCAGGTTGACCTTGGTTGGTGGCCGGCGAGCTGTGGTGCTGTTTTCGGAAGCCAAAACGGAAACTCCGGGATGAATGCAAAGAAATCAGGGATTGCCTGGGGTGCTGCGTTTAAGAGATTCTGGCAGAATTGTGGCCACATGTGTCGCTTGAGGCCGCTATTGCTGTTGGCAATCGCCGCTCTGACGGCCGCCATCCTGACCGGCATCAACGGAGTGGCGGCCAGTGGCAGGTTAGCGCGGCACGCTTCGCTGCCCTGGGCGAGCCCCGACGGCAAACGGATCGTATTTGAGTCCAACCGTGACGGGCCGAATTTACAAATCTACGTTATGGATGTGAACGGCAGCGATGTGCGTCGGCTCACGCACTCGTCGACAGACGATCTTGGTCCCGTCTGGAGCCCCGATGGGAAGTGGATCGTGTTTCGGTCGTTTCGGGGCGATTCGGTGCAACTGGAGGCAATCCGGCCGGACGGATCGGAACGATACGTGGTGAGCGATCGCAAGGATATCGGCTGGCCACGAATCTCGCCAGACGGAAAACGCATTGCCTTTCAAAGCAGCGACGAAACGGGCGCCAAGACTATCTTGACCCTGAACCTGGACGGCCGAGATTTGCGGACTGTACCAACGGGACTGGACCGGCCCTGGGACCCGGTCTGGTCACCAGACGGAACGCACTTGGTGTTTGCGCAGCAGCCACCCGACGCGGGTGACCCGACGGCTCAGACGGAATCTGTCTATATCTCAGACACCTCCGGCCACGATTGCCGGCTGTTGGCGACGTTCCCGGGGTTCATCCAGTTGCCCGCGTGGTCGCCGGATGGGCGGACCATCGCTTATCAAACATGGACCGGCAAGAAAGGCGACGCGGACATTGTGCTACTGGATGTTGCCACCGGGAAATTTACTACCATTACGCATCGTGACCACCCCTACCTTGACGAAACACCAGCTTGGCTGCCCGACGGCCGTCTGCTCTTCCAGAGCACGCGCGACGGCCAGTACGAGGTCTATACGATGAAGAGGGATGGCTCTTCGCAGCAGCGATTGACAAAATAGTGGCCTGGAGAAGGCGCTGGCGGAGCCGGACCTTCCGAAAGAGAAGGTGCAGGGGAATCCGATCGCCAAATGCTCGCGAACGGGAAGACACCCGACGGTGAAAACTTGAATGACGACCAGAAAAAGGTATTGCAGATGCGCGTCAGTAATTTCTCGAGACAGCTCCCAGATTTCAAACAGACGCACATCGTACTTCCCGAGGTAACCTTTGACGACTCGCTCTCGCTATACTAGGCAGGGAGAACCGTGAGTGTGCCAAGCCGTGATCAATTGATTTTCGAAGGCTATCTCCCACCGTCAGCGAAAACTCGTCGTACCACACCCGCAATCCTCTGGATCGAAGGGCTTCTGCCAGCGAGCGATTTCATCCTTATCCTCGCTAGCATGGGAGACAAAAACATCCCATTCCTCGTGTTTCCTAGGCTGACCCTTGCTCTTCGATTCGATCACGACGGGAATCTCCGGCGTGGACTCTTTCATTTGCGGTTGCGCCTGCCTGATGGGAATGCCCAGTCCTCCGACGATTTGGGCATGTGCAGTCGCCTGCTGCTTTCGCTGGGCGATGAGAGGTACTGCGACTTGCATCAAATCACGTTTCATCTGTTCAACGGACGGGCGCAGCCAATCCAAATAATGCTTGACCTCGGCGATTGTGCGATCAACCTGAGCATTAATGTTTACGCCGGGGTTGGTAATCGTGAACACGAGACGAAGCTCGTGATCTTCGACGTGCCCAAACGGCGGGTTCAGGGTGAAGCTCGTGGGTTGAATTTGGAGAACGTTAGCGTAGTCTGCGCTCGGCATAGTGTATCCCGTTCAGTTTCCTGAGAGTGGCGGCTGCCACCTCCGGGGTGATGTCTCGCTGTGGACTGGCCAGCATTTCGTAGCCGACCATGAACTTGCGAACTGTGGCCGAACGCAACAGCGGGGGGTAGAAGTGCGCGTGGAGATGCCATTCCGGGTGCGCTTCGCCATCGGTCGGGGACTGATGAAAGCCCATTGAATAGGGGAACGACGTCTCGAAGAGATTGTCGTAGCGCGTGGTGAGTTGTTTGAAGATATCCGCAAGACCGCTGCGCATCACAGGATCAAGAGATCCCAAGTCTCCACTGTGCCGCTTGGCGAGCAGCAGCACTTCAAAAGGCCACACCGCCCAGAAAGGAACGAGGGCCGCGAAATGGGCGTTCTCGAGGACCATGCGCGTCCCCGCTTGTGTTTCCAATTGCAGGTAGTCACAGAGCAGGCAAGCGGCGTTCTTCTCCAGGTAAGCCTTCTGCGATTCTTGCTCTTTGCGAGGCTCATTAGGAATGGTCTGGTTGGCCCAGATTTGACCGTGCGGATGCGGATTGCTGCATCCCATGATCTCGCCACGATTTTCAAACATCTGAACGTAGTTGATGTGGGGTAAAGAGCCAATCTCAGCGTATTGTTCCACCCACATGTCCACCACGCTGGTGATTTCCGGGACCGTCATGCGCGCCAGGGTCAGATCGTGGCGGGGCGAAAAACACATCACTCTGCAGGTACCGGCTTCAGACTCCGACAGAAGCAGACCGCGCCCGGAGTCATCTTGTCTCGCTGGTCGAACCTCGGGCTTTAGCGCCGCGAAGTCGTTGGTAAAAACAAAAGTTGTCTCGTATTTGGGGTTGCGTGCTCCGCCTGCCCGTTCGTTACCGGGACAGAGATAGCAAGTGGGATCGTACGTCAGGGCCGGGGCAGATGAGGCCGACTCCAGTTGGCCGCGCCAGGGTCGCTCGGTGCGATGCGGTGACACCAGCACCCAATCGCGCGTGAGTGGATTGAAACGGCGATGAGGGTCTTGATGAAGATTCCCCGATTCCATTTAACCGTCACCTCCGTATCCGCGTGGGTGCTGTTGCCGCCATGACCACGCACTGCCAATGATATCTTCCAGATTCGAGAATCTTGGTTCCCAGCGCAACTCTCGCTTGATTCGGTCAGAACTGGCCACCCTCACGGGAAGATCGACCCCTCTGACCAGCACATCAGAAAGACACGGCGTCCGGAGGTTCGCGGAGCGGTGCATTCGATTTGTAACGCGCCAAATGGGCCTTCAGCGTATTTGCGAGCGGAAGTTTGCCCTGTTGCGTCGCTAAGGCCACAGCTTGCTGTTCGGCCTCGATGGCCTGAGGAAAGAGGCCCGCTTCGGCGTAGGCGGCGGACAGCGTGTCGAAAATTGCGGCGTCGTGGCCGGCGGTAAGCTGCTGGGCCCGTTTTGCCAGAGCAATAGCCTCAGTACCATTGCGGATCGAGGAGTCTGGGCAGGTTGCCAGTAGACTTGAGGCCAGGTTGAGGACCGAGACTCGATCGGGCTCGTCCTCCAGCGCCAACCGCAGGTGGGTAAGTGAATCCGAGAATTTCCCTTGCAAATAAAGAGCATAGCCCAGGTTCTCGTGGCCGGCGGCAAAATTGGGTCTGATGCGGACGGCATCCAACCACGCATCGATGGCCTCGTTTAGCTGGTTTTTCTTCACCAGCTCAAGGCCCAGATTGTAGAACGCCTCAAAAAAGTTCCGGTTAATCTGAGTAGCCTTCCGGAAGTAAGCAATGGCCTCGTCGGAATTCCCAGCTACGGACAAGGCAACGGCGACTCCATTGTTCGCCCGAGCGTCATTGGGATCCAATTCCAGGGCCTTCTTCCACTCGGCTAGCGCTGCGGCGTTTTCGCCCTTCTTCTGCAGGTCCAGTGCGTTGTCTATGATTCGATAGAGATCGGACGCAGGGACGTCGATGTGCTGCATCTCGTCGGGCGGGATGTTCACGAATTCGGGGAGATTGACGGCGCGGTTGGCAGCAGTCGAGTTGTCAATGTAGATGGCCGGGCTGTCGTTGCCTTGGTCGTCGATGTGAGTAAGAAACATTTGCGTGTAAGGAGAACGGCTTTTGGACGAGAACACCAGCCAGTGTCCATTCGGGGAGAAGCTATGCCATGAGTTCATTAGCTTCGTGTTGGCTCGCATGAGACGTGCGATTCCGCCGCTGGCTGGCACGATGTAGAGTCGGCTGTCGGGGCGCATCAACTGGCCGTTTCGGCACTTGACGAAGACGATCCAGCGGCCGTCTGGAGAGACCTTGGGAAAGTTGTTGCTCATGCCATTATCGGAGGCGCCGGCGATGGGCTCGGCTTGACCGCCCTTCCCGTCGTTGAACGGAACGCGGTAGAGGTTGTACTGAATCTGCACCTCGTTCGGGTCGTTGGCGTGGAGCGCCGGCTTCTGCCCAGCCGGGTAAGGGTCTTTCGCCTCGGCGCGGGCGAAGACTATGTACTTTCCATCCGGACTCCAAACTCCGTCAGTTTGAACGTAACGCGGATCATCGGCACCGGGAAGTGGCTGCCGACGGCCAGTCGCACGGTTGTACCAGGCAAGAATGCCGCGGGTCGGATAGAAGACCTGGAGAAAGTGATAGTCCTTGAAATTAGTAACGTAATAGGAACTGGGGATGCTCTGGTCTTGTCCGGCAAAAGTGGACAGCACATACTGGCCGTCGGGCGAGACCTGCGACATGAAGCCGACGCGCGATTGTCCCACACGCATGTCGGTGTTCCAGGAGACCATGTCCTCGTTGCGGATGGACATCTGCTTCCGGATCGGAACGACGGCATACAGACCCTTGTCGTTCTTGGGGCCATCCACGTCGATGCCCATCGTTTTGCCGTCGGCGGAGAACGAGTGGCAGTTGGCGCAGGTATGCAAGTCGTGCATTACGATTCGACTCTCGGGCTGGCTGATATCGCGAAGTCGCCAGTTGATCAGGTATATCGAGGACGGGGCCAGGGGCTGGATGAAATTCTTCGCGCCCTCCGACGGCATTAAAGGGACATCACGATAAAAGATGGGCGCACCCACCGGATCTTTGGACGTAGTCAGGGTGATGTGTCCCCGTGAAACCGGATTGTGCGACACCCCGCCGCTAAGGCCCGCGATTAGCACAGTAGCCGGTCGCTCTACGGAGTGCCGCTTGATGACGGCCCACATGGCCGCGTCGGGTATCCAGGTGTGCGCGGCGGCCTGTTCGGGCGTCAGGGACGGGGGCTGATTAGTCTCGGAAACGCACCGCGGGTCAATTTCGCCAATGCGCATGGGATCGCCACAAGAGTTGGCGTGGATTGGCTCCGAGCCGTCGGCGAAGGTGATGTCAATACTCCACGTCTTGGCGGAAGCATCCGCATCGCGCCAGAGGAAGGTTGGCGGCGTCATCTCAGGCGGGAAAATGGAGCCGTCTTCGGGATAATCGATGATGATGGATGCATCGCCGGACTCCGGCAAACGCGAACCGTTGCCCAGAGGCTGTGCGGCGGCTGCCAACACGGGAGGGACCTGCAGAGAGTGCTGATGTGAGGACCACCACTGTGCCACCAGAGGCGCGAGTAGTAGAGCCGCTCCAAGGAGAGGCACGCTGAATCGTACGAGACGGTGAGCGCTGCGATCCGGTATCACGTTATTCCTTCGCCAACTCGCGGGGCAACTCGCGAAACATCGCGATGGCCTCAATTTCAACCAGCAGTTCAGGGCGGCAGAGCTTAGCCTGGACGCCAGTGGAAGCCGGCAACGGGTTCAGTCCCTGCTCGGTGTAAAACGCAGTACGCTCCTCGTTGAACTGCGCGTAGTCGCGATCAATGTCGCGCAGGTAGCAACTCGTGCGTACGATATCCTTCCACGTGGCGCCCTCGGCTGCAACGAGCGCGGTGATGTTCTGGAAAGTGCGGCGGCATTGCGCGCGGAAGTCTCCGATATGGATCGTGGCGCCGTGCTGATCGATGCTGGCCGTGCCTGAGATCAGCAAAATGACCAAGCCATTCAGATCGATGCGCATACCGCGAGAGAATGAACTGGGCTTGGCATACTCGTAGGCCTCGTTGAGGACGCTGTGATTGGTGATGGCCCGCTTCTCGACCGGCGCAACCTCCGCTCGTTGCCGCTCCGCATTGGCCGCCATGATTATCTCCCGAAAACTGTCTCCGCCGATTCGCAACCGCCGATCTTTATTGATACCACCTTTTTGCAAAGCGGAGCATTTCGTAAAATCGCACTCCCTGCGGTAATCAAAAAATAGCCCGGGCTGTAGTTCAGCCCGGGCCACGTCGAGAAGATAAAACGTCAGAACGTAAACTTCAGACCCGCCTGCATGACGCGCGCAGGAATCGGGCCTAAACTCGTGATCTGGCCGAAACTCCCATCGGTGACGGTGTTATCCGGATTAGAAAAGCTGGGATGGTTGAGGGCATTGAACATCTCCCAGCGGAACTGCAAGCGGTAACCCTCGATAATCGTCCAATTCTTGGAGAAGGCCAAATCCATGGTCTTAACTGGCGGGCCTTGGAATAGATTCTTACCGCTGTTGCCGAAGGTTCCCGCGGCATTTGGCGTGAATGCGGCTGTATTGAAGTACTTGTTCAGCCACTGCGACTTGCTTCCCTGGCGGACATCGTAGCTTTGGCCGGGGACGACGTCGGCACGATCCTCGTACTGCAGGGCCCCGGAGTTATTGTTCCCGTCGCCGCCGCTAATGCCGAACGGAAAACCGGACTGCAATGTGATGATCCCGCTCACTTGCCAACCTCCGAGCGCCTGCCGCATGAATTGGTTTTCCGCCGAAAGCGATGGGGTGGTGTAAACAACGTTGCTGACCCAGATAAAGGGAACGTTCAATGCCGAAGTGCCCCGGTTGTAGCCTAAGTTGAAGGGATCCGGTAGCTCGTTGCTCCCGAAGGAAATGTTTCCCGAAGAAGCAGTATCCATGGTTTTCGACCAGGTGAAGTTCGACTGGAACTGAAGACCTTTGGACAAATGCCGCTCCACTCCTATCTGCAGCGCGTTGTAGCTGGCCGTGGCATTACTGAAATCGGTTAGAATCGCTAGAAAGTTGGGATACGTACTGCGCGTGCCGCCAGTCGCATAAATCCCGGCATTCTGATCGATGATGTCCGACTGGTGATAGGATTCGCTACCGACATAGGCGAGCCGGACGATCATGTTTTGTCCGAATTCATGCTCGGCCGAAACGTTCCAACTTTGCGTGACGCCGAGATGGAAGTTTTGGGCGAAGATAGCCGGAACGGTGAACGGCGGCGCGAACGCGGCAGTCGACGGAGGCTTGAACGGGGCAAACGGCGGAAATGGACTGACATCGCCTGTGCCCGCGTTCTGCGACCAAGGAGTACTCAGGGAAAGGGGCGTAGAAGAGGTTCCATATAATGAGTACAACGGGCTGAACGGCGCGATGTCAGCCGTGTGGTTGTACATGGAGTACATCAACGGGGCAGTGAACATACCGAAGCCGGCCCGGAACGAAGTGTGCGGTAAGGAGTGGGGCTGCCAAGCCACGCCCAGCCGCGGTTCCCAATAGCCGTAGGTGTTTGGCATTAAGCCGTTGCCTATGCCCTTATCTCCGGGAAACACAAGTCCTAAGGGAGCGTTGGGGAAAAGCGTACTCTGCTGCCCCGGAACAAAAGCCGCGCCGCGTCCACCCGCCACTCCGGGAGCAATATTTGGATCCCAGCGTAGGCCGGCGGTAATGCTCAGGTTCGGCCGCAACCGGTATTGATCCTGGCCGTAGAAGCCCGGTTGCCAGCCGGCAACGCTGGCAATTTCACCCGCCCCTTGCTCGTACGAGGACATGAAACCCAACAACCAATCCGCCAGTCCGCTGCCGGTGTACTGGCCGTTGAAGCCAATGATCGGCGTCGTCGGATATTGCGTCGCCTCCTGGGCATACTGATGCTGCAGGTTCGCTCCAAACGAAAGCAGGTGCTTGCCCAGGGTCTTGCTGAAGTTGTCATACAAGCCGTAGGTCGTGCGACCCTCCTGCGAAGGCTCTGTCCATCCGCCGTTGAAGCCGCCTGCGCCTACCGAAAAGCCCTCCATATAGCACTGGCCAGGAAGTTCGTTCACGGTGATGTAGCGCGACCAGCACATATTTTGTCCGCCGCTATCTTTCACGGCGGCGGAGTTGTGCGCCTGCATCTGCATCCAGAAAACCGACACCGTGTTCACCGCCGTCGGGCTGATTGTCCAGGTGTGAGTGAGCGCTTCGTTGTAAAACTCCATCCGTTCCCCGAACGCCTGTGACCAGGGATTGAGGTTGAGCACGGAGAGCATATTGCCGGCAATGTCGCCGGAGGGCTCAACCAATTTGTCGACAAAGGTGCGCAGTGTAACCCGCTGGCTATTTGAGATGTTGTAGTCGACTCTGCCGGTGAACTCGTTATAGCTATCGATCAAAGCGGCTCCCGGATAGAAGACCCCGCCGTTTGGTTGCGTCCCGGGGGGCAGGCCGGTTGTGGCGACCGTAAGGGCCGCCTGATTGAGCTGCGCCATGGTGGTATCCAACTGGTTCACTTTGCCGCCGATCGTTGCAAAGGGACACGTGGGTGTATCCGCCCCCGTCGGCTTGCTTCCACATAACAGCAAGGGATTGGCCCCGGTGTCCAAACCACTGAAGTCGCCCGTCAGCATCGCTGCTGTGGGAGTATAGGTAAAGTTGGACAATGAGGCGGCACTCTCCCGTGTTCCCTGATAGTTAGCGAAGAAGAAGAGTTTGTCCTTGAGGATGGGCCCGCCCACATAGCCACCGAACTGGTTGCGTCGCAGCGGGTCCGGGGAACTCGTATTGGAGAAATAACCGTTGCTGGCGTTCAGATCCTTGTTGCGGATGAATTCAAAAGCTCCGCCGTGGAACCTGTTGCTTCCGGACTTGGTCTCGATGCTGACCACGGCGCCGGGCGCGAAACCGTAGAGGGCATCGAAGTTGTTGGTTATGACACGGAACTCCTGGATGGCGTCCGCGTTGGGAAAGGGCGCGGTTATGAGCAGGTAGTTGTCCATGTGAGGCACGCCATCTAAAAGGTAATACGTGCTGCCTTGACGTCCTCCATTCGCCGAAGCTCCGGTTTCGGTGGGGAAAGAGAACCCGGACTGTATGCCAGGCTGGCTACCCTCGCCTCCTCCCGAGCCTCCGATGACATTCGTCGTTCCAGGCGCCAGAAAGACCAACGACGAAGGATCGCGGCCGTTCAAGGGCAACTGGGTGATCGCGGCCTGGTCAACCGTCGTGCCCAGTTCGGCCGTGGTGGTGTTGATCAGTTCGGCATTTTCGACGACCGTGACGGTCTCCTGGACGCTTCCGGTTTTCAGTGAGACGTTTTGCGTCGCCGAGATGTCCACGCCCAGCACAATGCCTTGCTGCACGTAGCGTGCAAAGCCCTTCGCTTGCACAGTCAGCACGTAGTTGCCGGGCGGCAGGGGTGCAATCGTGTAGAGGCCCTCTGCGTTCGAGGTCGTAGTTTGGGCCAGGTTCGTGGCGGTATTCTTCGCGGTGACGGTCGCACCTGTCACTGCGGCTCCGGTGGCGTCGGTAATTTGGCCGGTGAGACTAGCGCTAGTACCTTGGCCAAATACCAGGGTTCCGGCAAAGGACAACATCATCAGGGTTGAAACCAGTATGAGTCTATTGATGAAAAATCGCATGGGTAAACCTCCGCGGAACTAACCGCCGCATTCGTAGCATCGCTGGGCAGGACGTCGCAATCCTGCAATCGCTTACATTTTTGGAGCTGTCGAATTTACTGGTGAACATCCAATCGTGAAAAGGATTGATTCGCGAAACCGATCGAAACTCTTTGCTGCCTCACCAACGATTCCGGAAAATTCAGACAATGTAATCGTTTACAAAAGAACTGAAGTTCTTGTTTATTACTTGGCAGAGCATTTGTCAAGAGCTTTTTGCGTCGATGTCGTGGCGAATGATAATGTTCGCCAAGGAAAGCGGTGGGACCGGGCGCTTCGGGCCCCCTCAGAATAAAACATACAATCGGACATATTGTTGCTACGAAAATCGGGATACTGCGCTGGTCTGCAACAAACGCATGGGGCTTGAGATCAGTCTCCTGAAAAATGCGAGCCAATGTCCGTGGGTGCTGAGGGCCCCAAGCATGAGCGGCGATTCTCTGACGTATACTATGCGCGATACGAATCGATTGCACGTCTGCCCCCTCGTTGTTTCGATTTACATGGTTTGGCGCAAATTGGAATCGTGCCTCGGAGTGAGCGCCCCGGACCAACGTCTGCTGGAGTGATTTCTTTGGAGCTAGCCAAACTTTTTGCGCGATACCTCGGGAATCGAAAAGCTCTACTATTGGCGGTAGTCTGGCTTATCGCGGCGCCTTCCCTCAGGGCGTCTTGCAGCGGCCCTCCAGGGCTTGAGGCGTTACTGCGAACCCATCCCAGCGCGAATGCGTACGCAGACCTCGGGACTTGGTTTAGCAACCGTCGGCAATTTGCTTGCGCGGCAAAGGCCTTTGAAAAGGGGCTAGAAATGAACCCCGGCTCGGCCCACCTCGCGTATCTGCTGGGCGCGAGCCTGTATTCCGCTGGGAATTCGAAAGAGGCAATCGGTTCGTTGCAACAGTCGGTGCGGCTCGATCCCAAAGTTCTGCAACCCCATTTGACCCTGGGCGCGGCGCTCGACGACGTGCATGACACGACGGATGCCGAAATCGAATGGAGGGCGGTACTCACGCTTGATCCAAAATCGACAATCGCACGCGCTGCACTGAGCAAGGATCTGCTCACCAAGAAAGACTACGGTTCAGAGATCGCCCTGCTCCGCGCAGCCTCCTCTTCCGGGCAGTTGACGCCGGAGTTGACCCTGGATCTGGCGCTGGCCTACGGGCAAATCGGAATGCTCCAGGACGCCAATTCGCTACTGCGCAGCGCGCTGAGCGCACACCCCACCTCCCTGCCACTCGCCAAGGCTCTTGCGGCCACGCTCGTCTTACAAGCTCGAAGGGAAGAGGCTGCCGGTATTCTGGAAACGGCGATGAAGCAGCACCCTGCGGATTTGAGCGTGCAGTTGCTTTATCTGCGGCTGCTGGTGATACAGGACGAGGCCGTGAAAGCACATCAATTGGGAAGCAAGCTGCTTAAGATGACTCCCCATAACTGGGAAGTGCTGTATCTGAACGGCGTCCTTGAACAGCGCGCGGGAGAATACGCGGCGGCTCGTGATCATCTGGAACAGACGGTGGCCTTGAATCCGGACCACTACGAATCCCGCCGCAACCTGGGGAGCGTATTGGCTAAACACAAGGACAACCAAGGGGCACGAGAACAACTGGAAAAGGCTATCGCGCTGGGAAGCCATGATCCGCAGGTCCGTTTTGAATTGGCCGGCGTGCTTCGGGCGTTAGGCGAGAACGAGCAGGCCCAAGAACAATTCAAGCTCTACCAGCAGGAAGCGCAGGCGAAGTCCGACCTAACTCAGGCTGCTGCGAAAGCTGCGTTTGCGGACCAGAAATTAGCCGCGGGGGACGTGCAGCAAGCCGTCGATCTCTATCGCGAGGCTCTCGCTGCGGCCCCCAAAGAAGCTACGCTGGCCTACAAACTGGCGATGGCACTTGATAAAGCTGGCGATCCCGTGAACGAGCGAATCGCACTTGAACAGGCAATCCAGATCGATCCGAACATGGCCGAAGCCCATAACCAGTTGGGATACCTGGCATCGCGTGCGGGAGAGACAGCTTCCGCGGAGGAGCATTTCCGGCTGGCGGTGCGCGCTTCTCCAGGATTCGCCAAGGCCTGGGTGAATCTGGCGGCGACGTTATATCTTGAGTCCAAGTTGCCGGAGGCGAAGGAAGCGGTTCAGCGTGCTTTGCAGGTAGAGCCGGACAATCCGCAGGCCCAGAAATTAAATAGCGCGTTGGATTCGGCGCAACCCTGAAGTAAGAGCCCTGCGCACGCTGGTGCAAATCGTAGCTTAGTTCGGATATGACATGAGAACGAGCCAAGCGAGTCGAGAGTTTTGGTTCCGCTAGCGAGTAAGTGTACCGATGCCATTGGAGCAACGGCAACTCCGAGCCGGCGTTTCGGTGGAAATCGCCGGTGCTACACTGGCCGCAATGATTTCCCGGATGCCTGTTCCGTGGACCCGGCGCCGTCTGTTGCAAACGGTTCCGGCGGCGCTTGCTGCGGCTTTTGTCCGCGCGGGCTGGTGCGCCAGCCCCGGTACCGCCAAGAACCCGCCTCCATTTTCCCGCTTTGTGGACATAGCCGCGAGTGCTGGACTCACGCAGACGATGTTCTACGGCGAAGGCACCAGTGCAACCTACGTTACGGAAATCATGGGCGGCGGTTGCGCCTTCTTCGATTACGACAACGATGGCTGGATGGACATCTTTATCCTCGGTGGCCGCCGCCTGGAAAGCATCCCGCCTGGAGCCAGTAATCGCCTTTACAAGAACAATCGCGATGGTACGTTTACCGACGTTACCGAGAAGGCCGGACTGCTCGATGCCGGCTGGGCGGTTGGTGTCTGCGTCGGCGACTATAACAACGATGGTTTTGAGGATCTCTTCGTCACTTATTTCGGCCAGAATCGACTGTATCGCAACAACGGCGACGGAACCTTCGCCGACGTAACCGCCAAGGCCGGTCTACTTTACCCCAGCACTCGTTTCGGCTCGGGCTGTACTTTCGTGGATTACAACCGTGACGGGCTGCTCGATCTGTTTGTCTCCAATTACTGCGACATCGACTTGGCGCATGCGCCCCGGCCCAATTTGCAGATGCCCAACTGCCAGTATGAAGGGGTGCCCGTCAACTGTGGGCCGAGTGGATTGCCGCTGCCAGCATTCTTTCTTTACCGGAACAATGGCGATGGGACCTTTACGGATGTTTCCAAGCAATCGGGCATCGCGAGCCTCAAGGGCTCCTATGGGTTGACCGCCGCGGCATTTGATGTGGATGAAGATGGCTGGCCCGATATTCTCGTGGCCTGCGACTCTACGCCGAGCCTCCTGTTAATGAACAATCATGACGGCACATTTCGAGAAGAAGCTTTGATGCGCGGTATTGGGCTCAGCAGCGATGGCGGGCAAATGGCTGGCATGGGAGTGGGCGTCGGAGATTACGATCTGGACGGCCACCTGGATGTGGTGCGGACCCACTTTCAAAACCAAGCGACCGGACTCTACCATAACCTCGGCAAGGGGCAGTTTGAGGATGTGACCGCACAAGCCGGCCTAGCCACGGAGCGCAGGTTTATCAATTGGGGCACTGCCCTCGTGGATTTGGACAATGACGGGTACCCCGACATCCTGTCGGTGACCGGAACCGTCTATCCAGAATTGGAACCCGTCTATCCCAAGTACCCAAGGCGCGGGCCGCGGTTGGTCTTTCGCAATCAGGCGAACGGAAGATTCACCGAGCTGGGCGAAGAGGCCGGACCCGGGGTCTCGGCCCGCCATTGCAGCCGTGGTTGTGCCTTCGGCGACTTTGACAATGACGGAGACATCGATGTAGTCATCATGAACCAGAATGAGCCACCGTCATTGCTGCGCAACGATGCTCCGGCGGCCAACCACTGGCTGAAGGTGCGGCTGGAAGGCACCAAAAGCAATCGCAGCGCCATTAACGGGCGCGTCACCGTGCGGTATGGCGGCAAAGTGCAGGTGCAAGAAGTGATGAGCCAATCCAGCTACCTTTCGGCCAACGATCCGCGCTTGCATTTTGGCCTCGGGGCTGAGAAGACAGCCGACATTGAAGTGCGCTGGCCGCTCGGGGGAATCGACACCGTGAAGAGCGTCGCCGCGAATCAACTTGTCATCATCCGGGAAGATCCAGTTGCAGGGGCATCGGTCCGCTTTCAAAGCTGGCCTCGCCCATGAAGCACCCGGGCATAGCTCTGGCTCCGAGGTGGCGTGGATAACGGTTGACATGCCGCGGGTTGCGGCATATGGTTTTGCTTGCGAATGTAATCGCTTGCATTTTTACTGCTTTCGCGACGGTTTCAGTCGAGTTCTCAGCTGTTTCGTCGGGACTTAAGCATGGATTCTACACAGTTGGTCCCGCAACTTGCGGGCTCGTTCGGTTTGCAACCCACTATTTTCAGCGCGCCGGGTCGTGTGAACTTAATCGGAGAGCACACCGATTATAACGATGGTTTTGTAATGCCCTGTGCCATCGGTCTGCGTACTCGCGTGTCTATATTTCCTCGTCTCCAACGCAAGCTGCTGATTCAGTCCCGGGAGTTTCCCCAGTTCTTCGAGTTTGATTTGGACGACCTGCCCCAGCATGCTACCGGAGCTTGGTATGACTATGTGCTGGGGATCGTTGTCGCTTTACAGCAAGCAGGCCATGCTCTAAAGGGCGCGAATCTGCTCGTGCAGAGCGAGATCCCGATTGGTGCGGGTCTCAGTTCTTCGGCGGCTATCGAGGTCGCCAGCGCGCTCGCACTGATTTGCCTCAATGGCGTTGTCTTCTCGTTGCCCGAGGTGGCGAAGCTTTGCCAGCATACCGAAAACACCTTCATCGGCGCACGTGTCGGCATCATGGACCAGTTTGTCTCATGCCTGGGGAGGGCGGGACACGCACTCTTGCTCGACTGCCGTTCACTCGAGTTCGAACTCATTCCCATTCCCGATGGCGTTCGGATGGTGGTTTGTAACACCATGGTCAAACACCAGCACGCCAGCGGGGAATACAATCGGCGCCGCGAGGAGTGCGAGAAGGGCGTGAGAATCCTGGCACGGTGGTATCCGGATATTCGAGCTCTCCGCGATCTTTCTTTCGATCAATTGGTCAAGCACTCGAAAGATCTTCCCGAGACAATCTATAAGAGATGCCGTCATGTGGTAGAGGAAAATCAGCGGGTGCGCGATGGTGCTGGCCATCTCCGCGCCGGAGACTTGAATGGCTTTGGAGAGCGGATGCGGGAATCACACCGCAGTCTTCGCGACCTGTATGAAGTCAGTTGCCGCGAATTGGATATCATGGTCGAGGTTGCCGAAGGCCTCCCGGGCTACTACGGCGGACGAATGACGGGAGGCGGATTTGGTGGATCCACGATACATTTGGTCGAGGCGGCGGATGCGGAATCCTTTGCCGATCAAATTTCGGGTCGCTACCAAAAGGCGACGGGGATTGAACCGGCTGTCTACATCTGTTCGGCAGCCGATGGCGCGAGGGTTGAGCCCAACGGAGCGGAATAGTTCAGATGCTAATTTCTCGATACGCAGGCCGAGATTTCGGACATTGGCTCGGGGGCGTGGTCTTCCCTCACTGGCCGCGGTGAGCAGACCGCGGATTCTGCCCCAGTGAGGCTTTAGCGGGCAGGCGCAGCAGTCCGTGTCCAAATTGGCATTCCGGCATCGAGTTTTCGGTCGAACACATTTAAATTGCGGAGCAGTCCTGGGGCAGCAGCCTGGAGGCGAAGGATGGAGGTAGAGCGATCTCTTGCTGCTCGCACGTTGAAGGTGGCCGGCTTTGGCCTGTTGGCGTTTGCGATCACCATTCTCGCCGGTGGTGTCTGGAGCGCCCTGCTCGTCACCAATCTTCGGAGCAGCCCTGCAGTACCTTGGTCCGTTCCGACGATGGCGTTTCTGCTCTGGCTGGGTTGGAGCTACCTCGGCGGGAGAGGATGGCCACGCAGCACCTCTGAAGCGCGACAACGCTATCTGCGGGCGAACCGAAGGTCTGACCGGACATACCTGTGTGCATGGGTCGCGGGTATTCTGTCGGTGGTTGCTCTGGCTGGATACTGGATCGTGCTGTTCCAATTGGTCAAGATGCCACTCAACGCGCTCCCGGACATGTCGAGCTATCCGCGAATCACTGTAGCGCTGATGATTCTCATGGGGTCGTTGGTTGCTCCCTTCATGGAAGAGGCTAGCTTTCGCGGATATTTCCAGGTCGCACTCGAGCGTGAGTTTCGCGGAGCAGTCGCTGTCGCAGCCTCATCGGTTGTTTTTGCGCTTGCGCACGGCCCGACGCAGGGCTTCCTGTGGCCCAAGCTTCTTTTCTACTTCCTCGTGGGTGTTGCGTTCGGTGTGACGGCTTACCTCACCAACTCAATCCTGCCAGCCATCCCGGTTCACGTTGTGGGGGACCTAGTTTTCTTCACCTCGGTCTGGCCGCACGATGCCGCGCGACGGCTGGTTTGGGATCGTGGGACTGACAACTGGTTTTGGATCCACGTGGCGCAAGCGATCGCGTTTACTGTGCTGGCAATTTGGGCCTTTCAGCGGCTGGCCAGAGTGCGCATTCAAGACGCACCGGAGGAAAACCCAACCTAGTGGCTGAAAAAGGCGGCTACCGCGTCGCAACAATCCAGGGCTGCATGGGTAGGTTTATCGAATCGACAACCTTCAGGTCCGCACTAAAGCGACTTTAGAGCCGGGGGTGCTGGATTTCAATGACGAAGCTCAGCATATTGGTTTCACTCATCACCAACGAGAACGACTACCAAAAGGAACAAGCGGCGGCAGCCGAAGACGCTGCCCGGCGTCTGGATGCCAACATTCAGATCGTGTATGCCGGCAACGACGCTGTCAATCAAAGTCAACAACTGTTGAAGGTTATCCAGGGCTCGTCTCAGCGCCCGGATGCAATTCTGGTGGAACCGGTTGGCACTGGGATGCCGCAAGTGGCGGGCGCCGCCGCCGCCGCGGGCATCGGTTGGGGAATATTGAATCGTGACGTCGACTATGTTGCCAAACTTCGCGGGGCCGGTCGGGCACCAATCTTTGCCGTGACCACCGATCAGGAAGAGGTCGGTCGAATTCAGGGACGACAGTTCGCGGTGCTCCTGAAGGAAGGTGGAGGTGTCCTGTACATCGAGGGACCCGCGACCGACGTTGCCCGGTTGCGCGCGTCGGGAATGTATTCCACCAAACCTGAGAATGTAAGCCCGAAAGTACTCAAAGGAGATTGGACAGAGGCTAGCGGGCACCGAGCCGTAAAGTCCTGGTTGTCGTTGAGTACATCCCAGCAACTGCACATTCGCATGATCGGATGCCAGAATGACGCCATGGCCATCGGTGCCCGAAGAGCATGCGAGGAAGTCCAGGAAAGTCAAGCACGGAAAGAGTGGCTAAGCCTGCCGTTCACTGGCTGCGACGGCGCCCCGAAAACTGGCCAGGAATGGGTACGTCGCGGTCTCCTCGCGGCGACAGTTGTCGTCCCGCCCACCATGGGACTGGCCTTCGAGATCATGGCCAAGGCCATTCGCTCGGGGGTACAGCCACCGCAACGCACTCTTAGCACGCCCAGTTCTTATCCCGCGCTCGAAGAACTAACCGGAGGACCAGGCTAGAAGGTCACCTGGAAGCTCAAGTTTGTTTGATCCGTAAAAGCGAGACAGGACCGACACTGGAACCTCTCATTTGCAACCGCTGTCAGGTCGCCTGCCCGGAGGACATCACCTTGACCGCTGCCGTGGTTTCCCGAAGTATCAGACCTGTGGAGACTTTGACCTCTTGTCCCTGACGCCGCTTCCCTTCAACTGTCTCATACAATGCATCGAACGCTTTTCGCCCTAGTTCGTCACGAGAGAGGCGAATTGTTGTGAGCGGCGGCTGCGTGAACTGGCTAAGCTCAATGTCATCGAAGCCAACTACGGAGATGTCGTTGGGGACTCGTAACCCAACGCGGGCAATGGCGCGGAGTGCCCCAATTGCAGTCAAGTCGTTGGAGGTGAGCACAGCAGTTGGTGGCTTCGGGAGTGAGAGCAACTCCGTCATGGCCACGTCTCCCCCGCCGATCTTGTGGTCGCCTTCGACCACGCTCCGCTGACGTTCCCCAATGCCGCAAGCGGCGATACATTTCAAAAACGCCGAGCGACGTGTCCGCGCCGACTTCAATGCCAGCGGGCCACTGATGAATCCGATGCGCTGGTGCCCCAGCGAAACAATGTGCTGAACCGCCTCTCCTATTCCCTTGGCATAATCGACCCTGATGTTACTGATGAGCGGTTTCAGTTTCCCCACATCCAGAAACACAATGGGTAGCCTTCGATCGGAAAGCTCATCGAGAAGATGGCGGTCGATTTCCGATGTCATGATGGCAACGCCATCCACTTTCCGCTCAATCATTCGGCGCACACACCCGCCCATGCGCTCGGAGTTGTAGTCCGTATTGGCGACGATAACTTCGTACCCGCGATGGATGGCGGCAAACTCAAAACTCTTCACCAACTCCGGAAAGAACGGGTTGACGATATCCGAGATGATCAAACCGAACATCTGGCTGCGCCCGGAAACCAGGGCCCGCGCCTGCGTATTCGGATAATAACCAAGCTCGCGGATGGCGCGCTGTACTTTCTCGGCAGTTCGCGGCCGCACCAAGTCGCTTCGATTGATGGTGCGTGAAACGGTGGCCGTCGAAAGGCGGGCGCGTGCAGCGACTTCCTTGATGTTCATGCTCGCTCAGATTACTACCACTGTCCGTCAGAAAAATATATAGGTTTGTTAGTTGATTGTAATCGATTACAATTCACGGTTGCATGGGAGGAAGCTGTGGCGCTACCCGATGTTGGCGGCGTTCAACGAACCGCGGTGGAACTGCAAGACAAGCGGCGAACGATGATCACAACACGAGGGTGCTCCGGGATGACACAAGTGATCCTCGACAACGGCCGGATCCGAGCCACTGTGTTGCCTGAACTTGGCGGAAAAATGTCATCGCTGATCCGAGCCGACACGGGCCGCGAGTTCTTGCGGCAACCAGTGAGTCGCCCGCTGCAACCTGCCGTCTATGGCGCGGCATTTGAGAATTATGACGCTAGCGGGTTCGACGAATGCTTTCCCACCATCGCCGCTTGCGAATACGCGGGCGGATCTTTTAACGGTCTCGCGCTGCCCGATCATGGCGAACTTTGGTCGTCTCGCTGGCAGTTCGAGGTACACGGGGAAGAGTTATGGCTGGCAACTGCAGGGCGGCGATTACCCTACATATTCCGTAAGCGCATCCGTCTGGAAGATGAAGCGGTCATATTGCAATATAAACTGGAAAGCGTGACCGACGCGCCATTTTATTATCTTTGGTCCGCTCATCCCCTGCTTAAAGTTGATCCCGGCTGCCGGATTATGCTGCCAAAGGAGGTGACAAACGTGCTTGTCGAATCCTCTCGGAATCAACGCCTGGGAGAATCCGGTCACAGCGGTCGATGGCCGCGGACTCGCCTCGCCGACGGCGCCGAAACAGACCTGAGCGTTCTAGGAGCTCCGTCGCGTCAAACTGCGGACAAACTTTTTACGCCACGGCTTTCCAACGGAGCTTGTGCTTTGTACTACCCGGACTCGATCGAGTCCATTTCATTTCATTTCAATTCCGCGATGGTTCCCTACCTTGGAATCTGGGTTTGTGAAGGCGGATGGCCGAATCCAGAGGACGGACACTACACGGCTGCTCTGGAACCATGTACCAGCCGAGCGGACTCGTTGGCCGAAGCCATAGGGTGCGGCGAGTGCGCCCGGATTCTCCCCGGGGAAAAGAAGTCCTGGGAACTGCGGGTTCAGCTACAGACCGGATTGCCAGAAAATCTAGCGGACAGGACCCAAACGTGAATCTTACCCCCGTCGACTGGCTGCTGATGGCGGTTTACTTCGCCTTTGTGTTGGGCATTGGTGTTGTCCTGAAGCGCTATGTAAAGAGCAGTTCGGATTTCTTTCTGGCCGGACGTTCACTTCCGGCGTGGATTTGTGGCCTGGCATTCCTTTCCGCGAACCTGGGAGCGCAGGAAGTAATCGGCATGGCCGCTTCCGGGGCCAAGTACGGGATCGCAACCAGCCACTTCTATTGGATCGGCGCTATTCCCGCCATGGTGTTTGTGGGCGTGTTCATGATGCCGTTCTACTACGGCTCGCGTGCGCGGTCTGTTCCTGAGTATCTGCGCCTGCGTTTCGACGAGAAAACGCGTGCGGTAAACGCCATTTCCTTTGCCGTGATGACCGTTTTCTCGTCCGGCATCTCGATGTACGCCATGGCGAAGCTGATTCAGACGATGCACATTCTGGACGGCCCGTTCGCGAAGCTCGGGGTTTCGACCACCTGGAGCTTCCATGTGAGTATTCTTGTCTCGGCACTGATTGTGCTCGGATACATTCTCCTGGGTGGGCTCACCAGCGCAATCTACAACGAAGTGCTGCAGTTTTTTCTGATCGTCGCCGGTTTTCTTCCTTTGGTCTTTCTCGGGCTCAAGAACGTTGGGGGGTGGAGCGGACTGAAACACCAACTGCCCACCGCCTTCACTCATTCCTGGCAGGGTATGTCCAGCGCTCACACCAATCCGATGGGGGTGGATGCATTTGCCTTGGTCATGGGACTCGGATTCGTGCTCTCGTTTGGTTACTGGTGTACGGATTTTCTGGTGATCCAGCGTGCCATGGCTGCCGACTCCATGGGCGCCGCCCGTCGCACGCCGCTGATTGCGGCATTGCCGAAAATGGTGTTTCCGCTTCTCGTGATTCTGCCGGGCATGATCGCGATCTCCTTGCCGAGTCCGACGGCAACGGCCATGAATCCGAGCACCAGCCAAATGCAGTTCTCCAACCCGGGCGGCAAGGGACTGATCCCCGTAAAAGTGGACGAGACCACGGGCGCTCCGAAATTGGATTCGAACGGCAGGCCCATCCTCGACTACGATCTGGCCATTCCGAATATGCTGCTGCATTACTTTCCGACAGGAATTCTTGGTCTGGGGCTGACCGCCCTCCTGGCCAGCTTTATGTCGGGCATGGCTGGCAATGTGACCGCGTTCAACACGGTCTGGACTTATGACATTTATCAGTCCTATATCAACCCCAACGCGAAAGATGCTCACTACCTCTGGATGGGGCGCATGGCCACGGTGTTCGGTATCGCGCTGTCGGTAGCCGCGGCTTATGCGGCATCGCGCTTCAACAACATCATGGATTTCCTCCAGTTGGTTTTTGCCTTCGTGAACGCGCCGTTATTTGCCACATTCCTGCTCGGCATGTTCTGGAAGCGAACGACTGGACATGGGGCATTCTTCGGTTTGCTCTCAGGAACCACGGCGGCCGCCGTGCATCACGGACTGACCTTGCCACTGGGCGCCAGCATCGGCATTAAAGGTGGCTGGCTGGGCTCGGTTCACACCTATCCTAGTGAAATGGCACAGAACTTCTGGACTGCAATTTGGGCGTGGTCCGCATGCTTCGTCGTCAGCATTGTGATCAGCCTCTGCACTCGCGCACGCGAGGAGAAAGACTTGGTCGGGTTGGTGTATTCCTTAACCGAGAGGCCGAGTGAGGAGCACGTGGCGTGGTACATGCGCCCGGCGGTGCTGGGCGCGATAGTAATCGGAATTGCTTTGGTGCTGAACCTGATTTTCTGGTAAACGGAGTTTGTCTATGGGTTTGGATATCCGGACGCCGATAGGCCTGATGTTTTGTGTGTTCGGTGTCATTCTGACGATTTTTGGTTTTCTGAGTAAGCCCGCTATTTATGGCCGGTCGCTTGGAATCAATGTCAATCTCGTTTGGGGGCTCGTGCTGCTCGCCTTCGGAATCACTATGCTACTGCTCGGAATGCGCCGGGGCCGGTTCGTGAAAAAATAGGTAGCTGCCTCTCAGCGTTCACACGGCTTCCGGGGACGCGGCAATCATTTCCAAGTCGACCTGGCGCTTGCCCAGAACGGGATGAAACGCCGTCAGCCTTGCCTTCCCCGTTTGCTCTTTCGCTCGCAGCCAGACGGCGCCGGTCCCGCCCACCAGGGCGAAAGGATTATCCCCTATAATCTCGGCCGGGCCCTCAACCTCCAACTGGATGGCGTCGTTGGCCAAGGAACGTATGGCGCCGAATTCGTCGGTGACGCGCAAGACTACACGGGTGGTATCGGCACCGTCGGCAACGAGCTCTGTGTCATCAGGCAAAACGGAGAATTGTTGGTCAATCCCTTTGCCCGAGTACTTCTTCGCGATCACCTGCTTGCCCTGAATGTAGCCCTCGATTCGCAGGTCTCCCCAGGCATTGCGGAAAGGCTCCAAATGGAGGATGAACGGTGGATAGCGAAGGTTGCCAAACTCGCTGCGGTCGGGATCAAGTTCTGCGATCAGTTGTCCATCGATATAAAACTTAAGATGGTCGCAGTTGGAACAAACCACGCCCTTGGTGAATGCGGTTGATTCATCTCCACGCGCCCAGCGAAAAGCAGTTTCCAGCACAATTTCCTCGTCCGGGTCGCACTGCGACTTGTAGAAACCTGCAGCGGGCTTGGGTTCGCGGAACATGTCGGCTACGCCGTGGTAACAAATCCGGTCGCCGGAACCGAAATCAGAATGGGTGTTGTAGTCGAAGGCGCACCAGCCAATGCCACCGGCGTACTGCGGATTCGAAGCCAACTGGTTGTGGATTCGGGCATGACGTAGAGTGTGCTCGGTGAGCCGTTCCGTATTGTCTATGCTCTTTGTGGGATAGGTGTGCCCCATGAATTCCGTATTTAAGTACAGAGGATGGTTCGGCGGTTTCAGCGGGAAGCCGAAATCGTTCATGGTAAACACATCTTCAAGAAATTCCGAGTCGAAGTGGTTGCGAATCCCTCCCGTTTGCCGCGTCGAGTCGAGTTGGTGGGCCACGGCATTAGTGCGAGTGTAGAAGTCGTGATCGTCCGGGGATTCGTTGATGCGGACTCCCCAGAGAATGATCGAAGGGTGATTCCAGTCGCGGCGGATCATGCGGCGCACATTGTCTACGGAAATGTCTTTCCAGGCGGCATCGCCGATGTGCTGCCAGCCCGGAATCTCTTCCAAGACCAGAAGGCCGAGTTCGTCGCATGCATCGAGGAAGTCGCGCGATTGAGGATAATGAGAGGTCCGCACGATATTGCACTTAAAGTTGGTGCGAAGGACCTGCGCGTCACGCCGCTGCACGCGTCCCGGCATGGCTTGGCCCACAAAGGGGAACGTCTGATGACGGTCGAGCCCGCGCAACTTGACCACTTTGCCGTTCAGCTCGAAACCATGTTCGGTAAAGCGGGCCTCGCGGAACCCGACGGTGCGGGAATCCTCGTCGACTAAACGCGCTCCATTCAGCAACCGAACGTGGACAGAATAGAGCTTGGGCTGCGCCAGGCCCCAGAGCACCACTGGCCCCGGTTTTTCCAACCGCACGGTATGCGGCACCGGATCATTCGCGGCAGGGGAGGCCGCAACTGGTTGCCTACCCGTGGCGAGCACACGATCCCCGTCGCACAGCGTTACTTCAAGCGACAGCGCTTCGCGGGACGGTTCCAGATGCTGCAAGAAACAATCCACCTCAAGGCGGGGATTTGGAGTGAGCAAATCTTTCGGCTTGGCGAAGATGTTTTCGACAAAAGTGGAGGGAACGATACGCAGCGCGACATCGCGGTAGATGCCACCGAAGGTGAGGTAGTCAATCTGATGCCCGAAAGGCGGAATGTCCGCTCGTTCGGTAGAGTCAACCTCGACGGTCAGCACGTTGTCAGAGTCAAAATCGAGATGCGGCGTCAGTTCAAAAGAAAAAGGTGTGTACCCTCCCTTGTATTCGCCGAGCCGAATTCCATTTAGCCAAACCGTGGAAGCTGTCATTACCCCTTCGAAATCGACGAAGACATGCCGGCCACGCGCTGAGGGCGGGAGCTTGAAGTGACGGCGATAGACCGACACGAATTCGTAGTCCTCATCGTCAAAGCTGTGCCAGGGCAAGCGAATGTTGGTGTGAGGAACGACCACGCGCTCGTACTTTGAGTCGTCAAAGTCTTTCATACGAGCGTCGGCAACCGCGGAGCGGCTGAACCGCCAGTTCCGGTTCATCGGAAGAACGACCCGTCCGCTCGCCACAGGCAGGGGAAACGAACTGGACGTCGCTGCAAAGGCGCTCTGCGCTAGCACCCCGGCAACCAGAGTGCTGGTCTTCTTGATGAAGTCTCTTCTCTCCATAGTGGTTTGCCCTCCCACGCTTAATGTACTTGGACGCTGACTTCGTATTCCGGCACTAGGCCGATCTGATGAATTTCGCCGATCGCGTCGCCCGGCCACGAGCCGGGCCAAGCAGCGCTCGGAAGGTAGATCGGCGCCGCCTTGCGCAATGGCAGAATCTTGATTTCCAGTGGAGCGCCTGTGATGCCAGGTGCAAAGCGCTTCAGCCCAACTTCCCAAACGGTCCCTTTGTAAAAATCATCGTCGAGCAGCCGTGGGCCCGCGTACAGGCGAGCAGTGTCTCCAACGTACGCAATTCGCAGGAATGCGTCGCTCAGGCCATCCAGAGCGCCTTTGGGCAACACGACCCGCCAAAGATCAGCGTGATCGAAATCCTCAGGAGGTGTGGCCACAGCGGCATTGTCGCGCCACGCGACTGGCTTTCCCATCCGTATGGGGCTTGGCGCCTGGTTTGTGCGAACTGCCTCCAATTGGACCGTCAACTTCTTTGGCGCGATTGACGCCGCGTATTCGAAAAAAAGTCCGTCATCGCCCGCTTTTGTTATTGTCCCGCCAGGACTGTGAAACTTCAGATCGGGAAAGATGCCGAATCGCAACTCGGCCACGTCACGCGCTCGCAAATGGAGGGCCGCCTCATCAAAAAACATGTCCGCAGGCGAGAACAAGACATATTCCTTGCCCCCGTACGAAGCTTTCCAGATGTTGCGCGCCTGTTCCTGGGACAGAAGAATGATGTGTACGGTTGCCGATTTGCGAGTTTGCAAGGTGATTGCGATCTTCTTGCCGACTTCGACACCACTGACGTAGATCCTGCCGCCCCCCCGTGATACGACCGCTTTTCCTGCGTCAATGGACGTAATGGTGTTGCTATCGAAGACGAACTCGGGGGCTACGCCGGGCACGCCATGGAAAAAATAATAGGTTGCGCCTGCGTGATTCACCTTACATAACGGTTGGGACGTGGAGTACGTAAGGTTCGCGCCCTGCAGATCCATATTTACGGGCCAAACGAAATATGCGCCGGAGGGTACGTCCACGGGCTTGTCCGGAACCAAGACCGTCTCCGAGGCGAGCTTCACGGAAACCTGCAGCCCATTTCTGGCCGGCAACGGATAGTTCCGCAAATAGTTATTGAAGAATACGAATGCATGCTGCCCATCAGAACGAACGGCAAGGCGCGTTGGCCCGGTGTCTGCCGGCGTGCCCGGGATCGTGGCAGGGAGAGTTGCCACCATCGGCGCTAGAGACTCTCCGAAATCACCCAAGAAAAGATGCAGGAGCTTCAACTGCCGGAAGGAAGGCCGCACTTGGCCAAATTCTCCCAGCGGAGCCTGAAAGTCGTAGGAGACCACCGGCAGATCGTTGGGATAATCGGTGGCGCTTGACTCCTGCAGCGTCGAGAGTTTCCCTTCGGGGTTTGCTCCGCCGTGAAACATGTAGTACCCGTACAGGTTGGTCCCCGAACCGAGACGTGTCAGCATGCTGGCGGCAACATCGTCAGCGGTAATGACGGGCCTGCGGTGATAAGCGGTTGCCATACCCCCGCCGCCCTCGGCAACGAGGTATGGATAGTGCGAGAGCCTTTCGTTAGGCACATTGAATTTGTCATATTGCGGCGAATGGCCGAAACTTTCGCGACTGAGATTGAACAAGTAAATGTCATTGGCGGGCAATTCTTTCAGACTGCCAAACCAGAAACCATCGGGATAGCCGCCGAATGCAGGTATCACTTCTCCCGGCGGAAAGTCGAGAGTGGGCCAGCCAGTAACCGTAAATATTGGAACGTCCAGTCCGGCCTCAAGCGCAATCTTTTTTAGTGCTGCAATGTGGGCCGCTCCCGTGCCGGGACCCTGCTCGCCGTATTCGTTTTCAAGTTGCACACCGATAACCGGACCACCGTCCTTCCACAGCAGCCCCTTGAGCTGCTTGCCTATTTCTCCATAAAAGCGCTCCACGTGGGAAAGATAAGCAGGGTCGTTTCGCCGCGTCGGCCCCTTTTGCAGAAGCCAATCCGGAAAACCTCCGTTTCGCACCTCCCCATGTGCCCAAGGCCCGACCCGGGCGAACACATACATTCCATGCTTCCCGCAAAGCTCCGCGAAGTGGTGGAGATCGCGTTGCCCTGTCCAGTCAAACTGGCCTTCAACTTCCTCGTGATGAATCCAAAATATGTAGGTCGAGATGATCTGGATCCCACCCGCCTTCATTTTCAGAATCTCTTCTTCCCAATACTTTTCTGGATAGCGGGAAAAATGGAACTCCCCCATCACCGGGAGCCAAGGCTTCCCATCAAGCGCTAAATATCTGCTATTGACCTGGATTTCATGGCCGCTGGACGATCGTCCGTCCATCTTCAGATAGCTGCTTTCGGGAGGAAGAGCTGGGCCGCTCGCGTCAATCGCAATCGCGCTACTTGAGTTCGATGTTGGCCGGGCCAAAGTAGGCTTAATCATAGCGACGAGGGCCAAAGAAACCGTGGCCAAGGGAAAAAGCCGGAGGTGCGGATTGTGCATGAGCTTCCTTTCACTAGGTCATGACGATCGCCGGGACCTTCCAAAGTTTAGGACTTTACAATTAGCGTTTGCTATTGTAAACGATTACACTTCGTATGCCGAGATGGGCGTTCGTCTTCTCGCCCGGAAGGATCGTAAACAGAAAAGACAGGTCGGCGTAGTTCGTATTGAGTCGATACAGCTTGCGCAGGTTGAGCGCATAGTTGCCGGGTACGGTGGCGAAGTAGGCGTTCAGCTGGTTGTAGGTTTCCGAAAACAAATTGCCATCGGCATTGGTGAAGATTCCAGCGCACTCGGCTCCGAGTTGCTCCAACTCGGATTTGGAGCGACCGTAGAGGACAATCGTCAGCGAGAAATCGCCGAGCGATTGCCCGTCGCCCAGGGCGCGGAGGCAGTCGCCAAGGTTTTCGATGTCGGCCTGCTTCGACTCGTCCACCAGCACATCACGCGGGTTGGTCTTTGTGGCGTCGTTGCCCATCTGCGAGACGAACCCCGTTTTCGACATGTTGAAATGGCGGCGGCGCTTGTTGACTTCCTTGCGCGCCTTGTCCGCCGCGAGCGGCGTCCATTCCGTAATGACTCGGAAGTTGGCCGGGATTTTCAGCAGCGCATCGAGCGCCAGTGGCCGTGTTTCGGTGATAGCCTCTTTCATCGTCAGCACCCGGACGATGTGATCGCCCACGCGCAGATGGTCACGCTCGGCTTCGATGTTCGAGTTGACGACTTGATAGTCGAGAAACTGCGTGGACTGCGGCTTGCCCGCAACGCGCCAGTCGTCGAAGTTAAGCAACCGGCGGAAAAGCCTGAATTGCGCTTGCCTGTCCAAGACCAGGATTTGCATGAAGTCCGCGAGCTGCCGAGCGAATGCCTGCACGCGCTGGTCAAGGCAGGCAACATCCCGCTCGATCTGGCTGCGCAGCAGAGTTTTCATGTTGTCGTTGGTGAACCGCGCTTTCAGTTCGCCGATGGCCCCCGCAGGATCGCGAAAGAGTTGGCTGAGCGCCGCGCCCACTCCGGTTTTCGACCGCGAGCCTTCGAGTAGAATGCAGTAAAAGATTTCCACCTGATAAAGATGGTCACGCTTGGCTTCAAAGAACTTCCGCCGCTGCTCGATCGCCGCTTCCACAATCGGGTCGTCATATTTCGCGAAGGGTACGTCGGGCCGGTTCGACTTGAAGAGATACTGGTAGACGTGAAAGCCGGGGCCAAAGGCTTTCAGAGCCGCCTCCAATCGCTTCACTGCATATTCCTGTTCCGAGCGGTCTAGACTTTCGTAGTCCACGCCGGGAACACTGAGAACCATGCCGACGTCACCGCCCTTGGTAAGAAAGGCGATCTCATTCCAGAAGCCGTACAAGTTGATGTGGTCGTTGAGACACGCGCTCTCTTTCCACGGCTTGATGGCCTTAGCAACTCGCAGCATCATAGCACCTCCATGCGGGGGATGAGCTGTTTGGCCGCGTCATAGCGCAGCTTGTAGCGTTCGGACCTTGCCAGGATGCGAAGGAACGCCGGATCGCTGTTCGTTACCCAATGGCCGAAGGCAAAACCACCTATAAAGACGGCGATACCGGCAAGGATGGAATTGAAGAGATTGAAGGCCCCGACCGCGCCGAGGCAGACGAAGTAGAACAGCGTGCGTTCGACGCCCAAGTAGGTGAGAGGCTTATGCAGGCTCTTGAAGACTCGATTTGTGCGATGCTTCTGTGTTTTGTCTGCCATAAATCTCTCGCCTAACGATTGCGTGTCGAGTGAAGGGGTCGAAAACGGCTCGGAAGGGTGCTAAACGCCCCAGAGCCAACTCAGGACATTGACGGCGAGAACGGCAATGCCTGTTCCGGCGGCAACGCCGGCAAGCGCCTTCTTTGCGCCGGGTTCGCCGTGCGCGAAGCCGTAGCCGCCGATCACGATGGCAACCAGACTTGCGACCTTCGCAATGGTGCCAGTGAAAGGGCTTTGAATGGCGGTAAAGCCGGTGTCGAACGGTGATCCACCCTGCGCTAGCGCGGCCACAGGCATGACAACAAGTAGGGCGAGAAGGACGGTCGGACGCGCCCACTTCGACCAAAAGAAGGTCTGGATTGGGCGGATACGATGGACTTGGAACCAACGTGATGACATTTGCGCCTCCAGGAGCAGCTAAACTCTGCTGCGTGTGGCGCAAAACTACCCGCACTCAATGAGGGTGTCCAATAACTTTTCGGAGGGAGATTATTCCTGTAGGTTATAAGTCCGAAAAGTTAGATTGATTCGGCCCGTAAAGTCATAGGCGAGGCCGCCTCAAGAAATCTCCATCGAGCTCCTAATAAAGGACATAGCCAGCGTAAGGTCGGTTACTCTTCACCCCTCCGCACCCCTTCTGGACGGCCGGAATGCTTTGAATCGCAGCGGGCTAAGGCCCAGAGAAGGTCGGCGGTACCGCTGGTCTCAAGGTTTCTCGGCGTTTTTGTTGAACGATTGTCGTTTCCGCAAGTCCCGCTTTTTCAATAACGTCGCACGCGTGTAATTGATTCCATGACAATGTCGGCTCCAGTGCCCGAGTAATCTTTGGTGGTGCCAACCAACCAAGGCTCGGGAGAAAGGAGCCGAATATGCTGATTATAGGATGTGATTATCACCCGGGCTTCCAACAAATTGCGTGGGTCGATACCGACACAGGAGAGTTTCAGGAGCAGCGACTGGAACATAGCCTGGAAGCAGAGAAGTTCTATCGCGGGCTAAAACAGCAAGGACAGAAGGTGCGGGTGGGAATGGAGGCCAGCGGGCAGGCTCGCTGGTTCGAGCGACTGCTGGTGGAGCTGCAGTTTGAGTTGTGGAACGGAGACGCAGCCGAGATCCGAAGCAAGCGGGTGCGAAAGCAGAAGACCGATCGGCGGGATGCGCAACTGCTGTTGCGATTGTTATTAGAAGATCGCTTTCCACGGATCTGGGTAGCGAACTGGGAGAATCGGGATGTGCGTCAACTGCTATGGCATCGGCATCGTATGGTGCAGATGCGCACGCGGCTGATGAATCAGTTGCAAGCGGTAGCTCTTAATGAAGGAGTACGGCGCAAGAAAGGGCTGTGGCGGGAGGCCGGACGCAAGCAACTGGAGACTTTCACGCTGGCGCCCTGGGCCAGCCGACGCCGGCGTGATCTGCTGGAAATGCTCGATCGCCTGACTCCCATGATTGCGGAACTGACGCAAGCGGTGGGGCAAGAAGCTGACAAGTGTCCGGCGGCGCAGCGGCTGGCAACTCATCCTGGAGTAGGCCCGCTGACGGCATTGGGGTTTGTGCTGATCATCGGTGAAGCCGAAAGATTCCGCTGTGGCAAGCAGGTGGCGAGCTATCTGGGATTGGCGCCAGGAGAGGAGTCGAGTGGTGACCGTCAACGCCTGGGACATGGCAGCAAGCAAGGCAACAAGCTGCTGCGTTTTTTAATGGTGGAAGCGGCCCAGGTCACGGTACGCAGCGATGCCGAATGGCGGCGCAAGTATTTCCATCTGGCACCGCGGCGAGGACGAAAGATCGCCATAGTCGCCAAGGCGAGACGATTGGCGGTTCGTCTGTACTGGATGTGGCGCAAGCAGTGGGATTACGAGCAGTGGAAAAAGTTCGGTCCGCACGCGGGCCAGCCCGGAACAGGCGTTGGTGTGCAGTCGAACACCGAGTAATCGATTGGGCAGCCCGCTCCCTGTTGCAGGGAGTTCGAACTAGCAATCATGATCGAGTTTCGGACCGAAGAGATGCATGGGTCGGACTGAGTCCTGACCTGAACTTGGATTGCGAGCGAACCTTGGTTGGATACGGCACTTTTTCAACGAGAGCGAAATGGCGCTCCTAGGAGTCATTTCTTCGGAGACTCGTAGTCGAGGCCGCATGTAAAACTCGGACGTTTGGTGCATCAACGAACTGTGTCAGGAGATGGCGTAAGTAATTGAAACAGAATTGGTAGCGCTACCGGGAATCGAACCCGGGTTTGAAGATTGAGAATCTTCCGTCCTAACCCCTAGACGATAGCGCCGCCGAAAAGGCGAAAACAAGAGTATAACAAAATCTCCGCTCCTTTCGAGAGCCCGTCACCGCGCGGCGCTGGCCTAAAGGTGCGTTGAATGATTAATTCCAGCTTCCAACAGTTACTGCGCCCCGAACAAATCGCGTCACTACCTGTGTTTCTGTTTCCATTCTGGAATTTTTCTTAGACACATCACTTTTATGTAATAGGATTGCGATTAAGAAGTCGACTCATGCTGAGTTGTTTTTATTCCCTTGTGCTGGTGATCTTCCTGTTTCCAGCAACCGTGGCACAACCAAAGCCAGGCAAGCCTTCGGTGCCGCTTCGCTATGACGCCGCGCTCTCGACGGCAGGCTTTCCCAATCCGCTGGTGCGCGCCACCATTCAAGGTCGGCAGGCCCTTTTCATTATTGATACTGGTGCAGGTGTCAATACGTTTGCGGCATGGTTTGCGAAAGCCGCTGGGCTTCCCGTACACGATTCAACGGCAACTGTTCGGGGTTCGACTGGAGAGGAAAATCATATTCAGGTGGTTTCAGGCATTTCGGGAGTGTTTGATGATGGAACTCCCCTCAGACTGGACGAAGCAATCGTAGTCGATCTGCCACGCATATTCGAGGATCATCAACTCGGAGGATTGTTGTCCCCGCAACTTCTGGCTCCTGCCGGGCAGGCAGCTCTGTTGGATTTGCGTGTGCCTGTTCTCGTGTTTCAGCCCTTCAATGAGGCTTTGGCGAAACTTCCGCTAGAGGCAGGGGTGCTTTCAGAGGGGAACGTGTGCACGAACCGCGAGTCGCAATTCACCAATCGTCAATACGCGGCCCGCGTCTCGGTCGATGATGCCAGTGGTACGTTGCTGCTGGATACGGGAGCCACGCGCACGTTGGTAGTAGCCAACTCTGGCATTGGGCAAAAGCTGTCCCACCGCAGTGTCGAAAAGGGACGCACCGTCGGAGTCGGCGGTACAGTCACGAACGGCCGGCGGGCGGCGGGCGTGAATCTCGATCTTGGCGGTGTGAAGACGATGCTTGATCTCACGATCGGCGGTTCTTCGAGCGACTGCGGACCAGACGGACTGCTTGGCATGGATGTTCTCCGCAAGTGCGTGCTTCTGCTCGACGTCTCAAGAGTTGCTTTTTCTTGCGCGAAGCAATGAGCCAGGTCGGCGATTTGCGTCTCCAACCAATTGCAGGAGACTGCCGTCCCGGTGTTAAGTTTACTTCCGCACGACTTCATTCCCGCTGCCATCCGAGTACATCACTACGAGCTTGGTAACTTTGCCGGAGTTGTCTCGGAGGAAACGGAGGCGAGTGTCATCGAGTCCCTCAAGCCCAAAGGTGTCCGGGACGAGCGGGAGCAGCCGAAACGCCGGTTGATCTGTCAGTTCCAAATAGAGTTCTCCGGCCTTTAGAGTAATCTGGCTATGTCCATAAACGGCCACCAATGCGTTCTTTTCATTCTGTGAAAGTGACAAGGGTTTCATGTGAGAGTCCAGCGTATCCACGGCCCAGACGGCTTCTGTCTTTTGCTTCGGGTCCTCAGCCTGGGCGGCAATCACCTTCAACGCCTCGCGATACGCGTCGTTGAATGCATCCGACGCCGAGACTTTAATATCTGGCTCAACACCTTTGCCTTCCCAGTCTGTTTTCGTAATAGGATTGATCGCTCGTCCCGTGGTAATAAAAATGGCTAGACCATCAACCACGGGATATGAATACCCGGCGTTCGCGCCGCCACCCGTCGTTTCGCCAACAATGGTGGCGCGTTTGAGGATTTTCAAATCATAGGCAAAACCTTCTGGCCCGGAAAATGTACGCGAACTTGTAAGGATATATAGGGGCACGTCGGCCATCCTCTTTCCCGGCAAGTATGGCTGTGTCCAAAACTGCTCGGTACGGTCTCCTTTGCGCCAATACATATCGCCCAAGTGGGTAAACTTGTCAAAAAAATAAGAACTGATCAGCTGGATCATGTTCGGCTGGCCGCCATGATTGTTCCTGACGTCAATGATGACCGCGTCTGAGCTCGCAAGAAAACTCATGGCGCCAATCGCCGTGGGCGCTGCCCAGTCAGCGTCGGCAAAACTGCGCAGGTCAAGATATCCCACATTGCCGGGCAAATGCTCGAGCTTTTCGAAGCCAAAATTAGTCCTGGCATCTTCTTTTGCCCTCAGTTCGTTCTCTGCTGCTGTGGCGACCTCTTCCTCCAAAGGACCTTGCGGCATGAAAACAATCACATGATGATCGTGATTGATGCTCTGCAGGTCTGCCGTGAGCCGATTACTAAAATCAAACAGCGTCGTAAGCTTGGAATATGCGCCCTGGGCAAGTTGGGCCTGTATGTGCTGAGCGGATCGTTCACCCATGTCAGGGAAAACGTAGTTGGCCTTGAGCAAGTCCGCAATCTTGGAGACAATCCGTGATCGCGCGGCATCGTCCAATGGCGTGTCCTGCCCATGCGCGTACATCGGCGCCAGTAACGACAGGCAGAAACAAAACACTTCACTCACAAATTGGAGTTTCGATACCCAACAAGGTCCTCCGCTCATTTCACAAATCTCCTCTCAAGTTCGGCATGAATTAGACGGTGGCTCTTATCGAAAGTCAACAAAACAGCCCTTGTTTGATTGACTGTTGGATGAAACACAGACAGAGCTCCCGACTGCGACCACCCAACCCTCGTTTTGGACTCGGAGCGGCGTGTCCTCGAAACTGAGCCGCGCCGCTCTGTACGCCATTTTGTGTACCACTATCACCGCGAACGCGGGGTAGAGAACGTCAGCAAGGCTTTTGGCACAAAATATACTAGGCTGACGAGAGCTTCCGGGCA
>CAWITH010000033.1:0-211502 GCA_963838935.1 uncultured Acidobacteriaceae bacterium | reverse complement strand
TGGGTCAGACATTTTGCAACATACCCGCGTTCTACCGTGCTGCGCTTCTGGCCCCTGAAGTTCCGAAGTGGATTGCCGATGAAACCAGAAGGCGGCGCGGCCGGCCATGTTCCACAACCTTCTTGAGAATCCGAAGCTGTTCCGGCATGTGCTGGAAGACTTGCCGGTGGGGATTTGCATCGTGGACAGGGAACGGAAGATTCGTTTCTGGAACCGTTGCGCGGAGCACCTCACTGGACACCTGGGACAGGAAGTGGTTGGACACATTCTGGAGGACATTGTGCAGGCCTGCGACCGGAGGGGCAACCGATGGAGTGGCGAACAGTGCCCAGTGACGATCGCCCTCTGGCACGGACTGCCGCAACAATGCACTGCTTACTACCTGCACAAACATGGGCATCGGGTGGCTCTGCGGATCCGCACGCTGGCGGTACTTGGACACGGAGAAGTGATCGAGGGAGTGGCGGTTCTGTTGGAAGAAACGTTTGTGTACAGCGAGGAGTTGGCTGGACCGCCGATGTACGGGTGCGTGGACGCGACCACGGGGATTCCTTCGCGGCGTCTGACACGAGCCGTGCTGAACGAATGCATGGCGGGAGTGGAAGAATCGCATCTGGGCTTTGGGGTGCTGCGGATTCGGGTGCTGGGGCTGGAGGAGTTTCGCGCCAAGCATGGCCCGCAGTCGGTTGTGCCGTTTCTGCGCACCGCGGCGCAGACGCTGCGACACAGCCTGGATGCGGAAAATTTTCTGGGATGCTGGGGAGAGAACGAGTTTCTGGCGGTACTGCCGACGGCGAGTCCGGTGACAGTGGCAACCACGGCGGAGACGGTATGGAACCTGCTGCGCCAGTCGGAGGTGTTGTGGTGGGGCGACCGTTTTCCGATTGAGAGCGAGGTGGCCCACGCGATGGCGGCAGCCGGCAGCAACTTGGAATCGCTACTGAGAGAGATGGTGGCTTCGCATTCGAGTGCGGAGGCGAAGCCGGCGGCGGCAGGCGACGACGATTCCGGGCAATTGCGAGGATGATGTTCCATGTTTTCGATCATTGGGATCGTGGTGGTTTTCGGCTGCATCTTGGCGGGCTACCTGATGGAGCACGGCAACATCAGAGTACTGCTGCAACCGGCGGAGTTGCTCATTATTGGCGGAGCGGCGCTGGGCACGGTGCTGGTTTCGAATCCAGTGCACACGCTGAAGAAAATGATGAGCGGAGTGATTGGGGTATTTGGGTCCTCAAACTACAGCACCGAGCGCTACGTCGATTCCTTGAAGATGATGTACGAACTGCTGCAAAAGGCGCGCAAGGAGGGCCTGGTGGCGCTGGAGTCGGACATCGAGGAGCCGGACAAGAGTCCGCTGTTCTCGAAGTACGAAGATTTCGGGAAGGATCACCATGCCGTGGATTTCGTGTGCGACACGATGCGCATGGCGGTGAGCGGCGGAGTGGAAGTATTCGATCTGGATCAGATGCTGGAGGCGGACATGGACGTGCATCATCACGAAGCCAGCGAACCGGTGACGTCTCTAAGCACGATGGCGGACTCGCTGCCCGGGCTGGGCATTGTGGCGGCGGTGCTGGGAGTGGTGATCACAATGAGCGCGATGGGCGGGCCTCCGGAAGAAATTGGGAAGAAAGTGGCAGCGGCGCTGGTGGGGACGTTTCTGGGCGTTCTGTTGTGCTACGGGCTGGTCGGACCGCTGGCGTCGCGTATGGGCAAGATCGCAGACGAGGAACACGCCTTCCTGCTGGTGTTGCGGGTAACCATGATTGCTTTTCTGAAGGGTGTAGCTCCGATCATGGCGGTTGAGATTGGACGGCGGACGGTGCCCGGGCATGTGCGTCCCGGGTTCAAGGCAGTCGAAGAAGCTTGCCGGGGCGCGAGGGACGAAGCAAAAGCAGCGGCTGCGACACCGGATGAGGCGACGGCACCGGATGCGGCGGCCACAGGCGCGGCCGCGGGATAAGCAGCGTCATGCCGACACCACCCATCATCATCATCAGGAAAAAAGGCGGCCATGGCGGCCACCACGGCGGCGCGTGGAAGGTTGCCTATGCCGACTTCGTCACGGCCATGATGGCGCTGTTCATTGTGTTGTGGCTGATGAACAGCAGCAAGCCGATTCAGGTGGCCATCAGCGGGTATTTCAAAGATCCCAGCGGAACCGGGAAGGAGACTGGAAGCAGTCTGACGGGAACCGGCGAGAGTGTGCAACCGGGCAAGCAGGACATGGCGAAGCTCAAAGAGGAGTTGCAAAAGAGTATCCAGGGCATCAACGACTTCGCCAAGCTGAAAAACAATATCGAGATCACGGTGACGCCGGAAGGCCTGCGCATCGAGTTGCTGGAATCGGAAAAGGGAACGTTCTTCGAGAGCGGGAGTTCCACGCTCAACAAGAGCGGGCAGGAGATTGCGGCCCTGCTGGCAGCGGAACTAGGAAAGGCTCCCAACCATGTTTCGATCGAGGGACATACGGACGCCAAACCCTATGCCGGCAAGAGCAGTTACAGCAACTGGGAACTGTCGGCGGATCGGGCGAACGCGGCGCGTCGATTGATGCAGCAGTCGGGATTGCGCAGCGACCAGATCTCGCAGGTGCGGGGCTTCGCGGACCAGCGCCTGCGTAACGTCAAGGATCCGCTGGACCCGTCGAACCGTCGCATTTCGATCATCGTGCAGTACCTCAGCGGCGAAGGGAAAGCCTCCGAAATGGATGCAAGAGAATCGGAGGAAACAGGGTCAGCAACGGGCGCGAAGGCGGGGTCTGGAACCACCGGGGAAAAAGTCCCCAGCCCCTAAAGGGGCATCCATTGTTGACGAACTTACGGTATCGCTAAAGCGATACCCCGATACAAACCTGCATTCCCCGCAGTCTTTTCTGCCGGCGGTTCTTGCCACCAGCTAGCTGGCTTCGGGGGTGGAATGGAGGTAGGCGCGCATCATGCGTACTTCATCGTCTTTTTCGTCGAGATTGTGGAGAAGGATGTCGCGCAAGGAAATGACTCCCTTCAGCTCACGTCCGGCGCAGATCGGCAGATGCCGGAAGCCATGCCGCTTCATCAGGGTCATGCAGGTTTCGAGGGGCTCGTCGGGCGCGATCGTCAGAGGGTCTTCGGTCATGACTTCGCCCACCAGGGTTTGAGCGGGATCCTTGCCGGCAACCACCACCCGGATCATCAGGTCGCGCTCGGAGAAAATGCCGATCATCCGGCCTTCCTGCAAAACCGGAACGGCCCCGATGTTGTGCTCCATCATCAGTTTGGCAACTTCCAGCACCGTCTGATGGGCCTCGGCGAAGATGGTGACTTGATTCCTCAGCAGATCGCGGATCAACATTTGCACCTCCCGTAGAGTTGCGCTGGAGTATTGTGTCCGGCGAACAGCTTCCAAAGATCTTGAATGAAGGATACAAGTGCAGCTTATGTGTCGGCCCCAGGGGCGGAGTATATGTCGAAAATCGGCGGAGGGGAAGAAAAAAATGAAGACGGGCGGTAGGCCGGGCGGGCCGGGAGCACCCGTTTCCCTGAGGATTATCCCCCAGTTGCCTTCCCCGTCCGGCGGGATTACTATTTTCCCAATTCATATCACCTCGGCGGAATTTTCTCACTCGACTTTGCACTAAGAAGGAGGATGTATGGGCATTGCAATTTCCCCAATGCAGATTGATTCGCGCGTGGGCGACTTCATCGGGAAGCCCCGCAAAATGCTGATCGACGGCAAGTGGGTGAATGCCGCGTCGGGCAAAACTTTCCCAACCTATAATCCGGCCACGGGTGAAGTTCTGGCGCAGATCGCGGAAGGCGACCGGCAGGATATTGACTTGGCCGTGAAGGCCGCGCGCAAGGCGTTCGACAGCGGTCCCTGGTCGCGCATCACTGCCTCCGATCGTGGGCAAGCTAGTGTGGAAACTGGCCGACCTGCTGGAAGAGCACCTGGAAGAATTCGCGACGTTAGAGACACTGGATAACGGCAAGCCGCTCACGGTGGCGCGGGCCGCCGATGTTCCGCTGGCCGTCGATATCTTCCGCTACATGGCGGGATGGGCGACCAAGCTCGAAGGCACCACGATTCCGCTCTCGGTGATGTATACGCCCGGGGTCAACTACCACGCCTACACGCTACGCGAGCCGGTCGGCGTGGTGGGGCAGATTATTCCGTGGAATTTCCCCCTGCTGATGGCGGCGTGGAAGCTGGCGCCGGCGCTGGCCTCGGGATGCACGGTGGTGTTAAAACCGGCCGAACAAACGCCGCTTTCGGCGCTGCGTTTGGGCGAGCTGATCATGGAAGCCGGATTCCCGGATGGCGTGGTCAACATCGTCCCGGGATACGGCGAGACGGCGGGCGCAGCGCTGGCGGAGCACGATCTGGTCGATAAGGTTGCCTTTACCGGGTCGACGGAAGTGGGCAAGCTGATTGTTCATGCGGCCACGGGAAATCTGAAGAAAGTTTCGCTCGAACTGGGCGGTAAATCGCCGAACGTCGTTTTCCAGGATGCGGATCTGGACACCGCGATTGGCGGGGCGGCCAGTGCCATCTTCTTCAATCACGGACAATGCTGCTGCGCTGGTTCACGACTCTTCGTGGAGCGTCCGGTGTTTGATCGCGTGGTGGAAGGGGTGGCGGCGAAGGCCAAGAAGATCCGGGTGGGATCGGGCCTGGAGCCGGACACAGCGATGGGGCCGCTGGTCTCCCAAGAGCAGTTGCAGAGGGTGTGCAACTATCTGGAGATTGGCTTGGCGGAAGGCGCGACCGCAGTGACCGGCGGCAAAGAAGCTGGGCGACAAGGGATACTTCGTCGAGCCCACCGTGCTAGTGAATACGAAAGACAACATGCGGGTAGTGCAGGAAGAAATCTTCGGTCCGGTGGTAGCGGCGATTCCGTTTGACAATCCGGAAGAACTGCTGCCGCGCGCCAACGATTCGATGTACGGACTGGCGGCGGGCATCTGGACGAAGGATATTTCGAAGGCGCACCGAATGGCGGCGGCATGCTGCGGGCGGGAACGGTCTGGATCAACTGCTACAACATCTTCGATGCGGGGCTGCCGTTTGGCGGCTACAAGCAGTCGGGGTGGGGACGCGAGATGGGCAAAGACGTTCTCGAAATGTACACGCAGACCAAGGCGGTGTGCGCTCGGACTGTAGCTGGAGTTAGATAGCATTCGAGGGCGGCCTTCGGGCCGCCTTTTTTCTTTCCGATTCGCGTCGCTTGAAAGACGGTGTGTAAATAAACGTAACCAACATAGACCGCAGCCGGATGGACACTCCTTGAACGCCGCTCTCGGACAACATTCTGGCGAGTTGGGAGTTATATTCAAAGAGCGTTGCTCGCGTTTGAATGGAGAACCTATGCTGGCAGTCGTAAGACCTTTCATTCGGAAGTCTGGAATCCTCTGCGTCTTTTTCGCGGTTGGGCTGCTGTCGCTCACAGTGTTCGGAGCCGAGCAGCCAAAGGACATGGCGCCACCCGCCCCGGTGCCCGCCCCAATCACGACCGCCAAGAAGGTGTTTATTGCGAATGCCCCGGGAGAAAATCTTCCCGCGTCTCTCGGTGGCCCTGAACGAACCTACAACGAGTTCTACGCGGCAATGAAAAGTTGGGGACGATACGAGCTTGTAGCCGCCCCCGCCGACGCCGATGTGATCTTTGAACTAAGCTTTTCCAATTCACTCGCCGGCGTTGGCGGTACCAGCTCAATGGGTTGCTCTTCCTCTACTGACCAGACCGTGAGACTGGTGATCCTCGATAATAAAATGCGTGTTCCCTTGTGGTGGTTTGCCGAGCAGATCAAGCAAGAAAAACTCTTTGGGCGTCGTCCGGAAGCGTTAAACAGGTCCTTCGTTAGTGCGATCGCCGCCCTTGTGGACGACACAAAGAAGCTGGTGGGCCCACCTACGGTTGCACCGGATGGCGAAAAGAAGTAAATCCGCTCAACCAGATGTGGTCGGATGAATTGTGAGAGTGATCCGCCTAAGGGTTTTGGAGGCGCGGGTGAGAATCGAACTCACGATAGAGGTTTTGCAGACCTCGGCCTTACCACTTGGCTACCGCGCCGGATAGTTCACTAACAGCTTGCCGAAAAAGTCGTTTCTGGGCGAGAGCCGCGCCCTCAGCGGCTAAAGCCGCATTCTAAGCAATCCAACTACCGCAGCGGTGAACCGCTGCGCCACCCAAAATCAAGTACAACCTCGACCTTTTCCGCAGCCTGCTAAAACGAAAAGCCCTCGCCGGGGCAGGGCTTCGAGAAACTGGAGCGGGAGACGGGATTTGAACCCGCGACTTCGACCTTGGCAAGGTCGCACTCTACCACTGAGTTACTCCCGCTCGACTTCATGAGTATAAACGAGGCCGTCCCGAGGGAGCAAACGCGGCGTTCGTGGCGCCGCGCTGGGGGTCCCACTCATCGCAAGGTGCGCGACGAGTGGGGTACCCGGCGGGCATAAGGCCCCCGTCGGCGGACAGGATTCAGCCTACTCTCCATCATCTCTTCATTTCATTTTGTATGCTGAAGGTCGAAGTGACTGCTGTTTCCCACTCGACCCCTCAGGCGTACTCGCGAACACAGTGTATGACGGCGTGCAAGTGTCACCCGCCAGCGTCGTATTCGTGACGTTCATGACGGTATTCGGAGCGATTGTATTGCCCGCGCTGGTAGGACCAATCAGAATTCCTGCGCAAGCTTCGTTAATCGTATTACCGGTCGCGATGGTGTTGCTTCCGGTAGATGGCGGACACTCGTCATCCACGTGGATGCCGGATTCGGCGCTGCCATAGATAACATTCGATTGCGCCGTATTGTTATCGCTGCAAAGATCGATGGCATCGTAATTCTGTGTTCCCCCCACATGGTTGGACTTAATGATTGTCCCGTTTGCATCTCCGTAGGTTGGGTCGGTGGCGGGGACAATTCCAAGCTGCGCGCTCTCCACCGTATTGCTGGTAACGGTCAAGCCGGCGGAGGCGTAAATCAGAATACCGGATGAACCATAGTAGGGCCCGGTGTAGATGTTGTCAGCCACGTAGTTGCCCGTGACTGATCCCGTCGCGCCAAAACCTATCTGAATGCCGTTTTGGGCGATGACCGAAGTGGCACCTAGACCGATAACGGTGTTTCCGCTGACCGTGACGGCCGGCCCCCCGCCAGTGCCGGGGCCGCTGGCAGTAATTCCATTCTTGTCGTAGTTCCGCACGGAATTCGCTGAAACAGTGACTATGGGAGCGCCGGAGTTGCTTTCCACGTTGATCGCCAATCCGACCTGGCAACCCTGATCAGCCGGGTCCATAAGCTGATTTCGGACTGCATTGTCGGTTATCTTCCCTGACACATTCTGGTAGTAGATTCCTATCGGGTTGACGCCGCAGCCGGACAGCAAATTGCCGTTGCCATCTACGGTGAGATGGGAAATCGTGACGTTATTCGCACCCTGAACAAAGATCTGCGCGGCTACGGGCCTGCCAAGAATGTCCGAACCATTCGAAACCAAGCCGCCGGCTGGCGGCACCACCACCGCAGCGTAACTGGTACCGCTTAGAACTCCGATCAAAGTCAAGTTCTTGGTGATTAGGACCTGCTCGGGGTAAATACCAGGACACACGTCAACCGTGGATCCTGCCGGAACCGCGGTAACCGCCGCCCCAATGGTGGTGAATTGCGGAAGGCTGGGCTTGCACTTCCCGACGGCAACGGTGGACGAAAAGGCTTGTCCGCTGAGTGCGGCAAGCATGACCAAAGCCAGGCAAAAGAACGTGAAACTACGAGTGATGTGCATTGATGTTCCTCCATGCGAGTGATTCGCAGCTGATGGTCGAGCCTGATCGTTGAGGGGGGAGGACGAGTCGGGGCAATCATATGCTGAGGGCGGGGTTCAACGCAAACTGAATGTGTCCCCGGGGGCAGATTCCAGGACAGGGCTGCCGAGCTTTGCTCGGCTTGGACGGGCGGGACGCCGTCCCCACACAAGCTTTAGGTCTATTCTTCCGGGTGAGGGGTGGCGTAGTAGCCGCTGCGGGCCTGGATTTTGTAATCCCCCTGCTTGGGCCTGATTTCGATCTTACGGAATGAACCGTCGCGGGCGGTGTTCGTGGGTGTGTAACCAGCGTTGTACTGGCTGCGCAGTTCCGGCGGAAATCTGGTCGAAGGCCTGGCGCAGTTTTTCGATCTTGTTGCCGACTTCAATCACGCGGCCGCCTGTCTCCTGGGTAAGCTTTTTCATGTCCGCGTCGCCGAATCGCCGAATGCCGCCGAACCCATAGAAGCCGCGATCGGCAATCAGCAGCACGTAGCAGATGGCGTCGGCCTTCTGCGCGGCTTCGATGGCATCTTTGATCTTGAGGCGGCTGCCTTCGTCTTCTCCATCGGTGAGTAGGATCATCGCCTTGCGTCCGACTTCGTGGCTGAATTCGTCGTGCGAAGCTAGATAGACGGCGTCATAGAGCGCGGTGCCGCGCTGGCCGGTGGAAGAACATGGAATCGGACCTTGCGGGCCAATGGGACCACCGGCACAGCCGACGCCACCGGTGTTGATCTTGGCCTCATTGAGCGCATGCCGGAGCCGGCTGACGGAGTTGGTGAAATCCTGCAACAGGTAGATGTCAGTGTCGAAGCTGATGACGAAGGCCTCGTCTTTGGGGCGCAGAATACTTTCGAGGAAAGAGCCTCCGACAGTCTTTTCCATATCGAGGACGCGCATCTGGCTGCCGCTGGTATCGATGAGGATGCCGAGGGTTAACGGGAGATCGGATTCGGCCTTGAAATACTTGATGGTCTGGGGCTGACCGTCCTCGAGCAGGTCGAAGTTGTCTTTGGTGAGGCCGGGAATCAGTGCGCCATGCTTGTCTTTGACGTTGAAGAACAACTGGACGACTTCGACGTTGACCTTGAGGGTCGCGACGGACTGGTCTTGCGACTGGGCGTTGGAATCCGCAGCCGGGGCCGGGGAATTCTGTCCGCCAGCGGGCAGCGACAAGGCTATGGCAACAGCGAAGAAGCCTGTTGCCAGGTACCGTTTGCAATGGAGTTTAGGCATCAGCGTTTTTATCCCGAGACTTTGCTAGTCTATCCTGTAGGAGCCCGTAACGGTTAGATGCACCAAAGGCGGCGCGGTTGGCATCTGAATGGGTAAAAAGCGATCAGAGCAGCAAGCTCGAAGAAGAAAGATAGAGGATTCCAGGGATGGCCACGAAGATTAGCGCGGTTTTGAGGCTGGGGCTGCCGTTGTTGCTCTGGGGGTTGCTGGCGGGCAACTTGGCGGCGCAGCAGAAGCCTGAGGACATCCCGGACGCTCCGTCGGCGGTTCGTCCGATCCCACCACCGCCTCCGCCCAGCCCGCGTCCTGGGGCGGACGATGAGAACATGCCGGATACGCCGCCAGCGGATAATTCCGGCGCAGGGGTGAACCCCGGGTCGGAGAAGATGCCCCGGAGTGCGCCCGATTCTGCCACTCAGAAGACAGAGGAGACACCGGCTCCGCCTCCAATGCCTCCGGTCAGGACGGTGCCGGCGGGCAGTGTTCCGCGGGATGCGGAGAGTGGGCAAGATGCCGGTTACATAATCCGGGTGAACCCAACCCTGGTGCTGGTTCCGGTTACGGTAACCGACAGCGAGGGACGATTGGTGGGCGGTTTGCAGCCTAAAGATTTTACAGTTCTGGAAAGTGGGCAAAAGCAAACGTTGAAATTTTTCACCAGCGATCCGTTTGCGCTGTCGGCGGCGGTAGTCATTGATACCGGCATGGCGGATGTCGGTTTGAAGAAGGTGCAGGAGACGCTATCGGCGTTGCAGGGAGCGTTCAGCCAGTTCGATGAAGTTGGCGTCTACACCTACAGCAGCACGGTAGGCCGCGCCTCCGACTTTACCGGCGTGGGTAAACAGTTGACGGCGACTCTGAACCAGGTCAAGGAATACAGAGGAGAAAATAATGGACCTCCGGTGACGAGCGGGCCGCTCGGTCCGCAAGGACCGTACATCAACGGCCGACCGGTGGACTATCCGGTAAACCCGGTTTCCACGCCGCCGAGGATCGCGCGGGTAATGAATGATGCCATCCTGCAGGCGGCGCGCGATCTTTCGAAACGCGATCGGACGCGGCGGAAGATTATCTTTGTTATCAGCGACGGACGGGAACTGGGCTCGACGGCCAGCTACGCTGACACGCTGAAAGTGCTGCTGACCCAGAACATCACCGTGTATGCAGTAGGAGTGGAAGGCGCGGCGATCCCGATCTACGACCGGCTGCAGCGAATCCACCTGCCGAAGACGGCTGCGGCGATGGGCTACAGCGACATTTTGCCGAAATACGTCAACGCAACCGGCGGAGGCACGGTGCACGGCGAGTTGGCGCAAGCCGACATCGAGCGGGCTTACGCCCAGTCCATCGGAGACGCGCGCAACCAGTACACCCTGGGGTATTCGCCCAAGTCGGCCATCGGAGGCTACCGGGAGATCGAGGTACAGGTGCGGCGTCCAGACGTGAAGGTCTACGCCAAGCATGGATACTATCCGCTGCCGACGGCGCGATAGTCAGTGGCCAGTGGGCGGTGCAGCCTGTAACCGCAATCCCGCAGGATGGTCTCGATCCCGCAGCAGCACAATCGTCGAAAAGCCGGGTAGTGGCCACTCCCAAGGCGTGGTCGTTTAGTAACGTGCGTAACCAGCGCCAGAGGCTTCCGGTGTGGTATAAAAACCAGCAGTAACCGATACTGTTACTGTAGTCAGCATGGAAATGTGGCGAGAAGGCTCGCGCGTTGAGGGAGTGGTTCGCAACGGGCTTTTTCGCAGGAGTTTTTGAGGAAACCTTTTGAGTTTCATCAACTTCGCAGCACGCGAGATCAACTGCAAGATCGTCTACTACGGCGCCGGGTTGGGCGGCAAGACGACGAACCTGCAGTTCATCTTCCAGAAAACAGCCGAACAACAGAAGGGCAAGATGATCTCGCTGGCCACGGAGACCGATCGAACCCTGTTCTTCGATTTTCTGCCGCTGGATCTGGGTTCGGTGCGAGGCTTCAAGACGCGCATTCACCTGTACACGGTTCCGGGGCAGGTGTTTTACGACGCCAGCCGCAAGCTGATTCTGCGCGGCGTGGATGGCATCGTGTTCGTGGCTGATTCCCAGCAGGAGCGGCACGACGCCAACGTCGAAGCGCTCGACAATCTGACGGCCAACCTGAAAGAACACGGGTACGACTTCAACAAGATTCCCTATGTCCTGCAATTGAATAAGCGTGACCTGCCGAATGCGCTGCCGGTGGAAGATCTCTCCCGGGAACTGCGCAAGAAAAACGAGCCGGTGGTGGAGGCGGTCGCATTTCAGGGCGTGGGCGTGTTCGAAACGCTCAAGGAAATCGCGCGGCAGGTGCTGACGGAGTTGAAGCAGGGCGGGTAGGGCAGTTCTCAGTTGTCAGTTGTCAGTTGTCAGTAAAACCCAAAACAACCTTTCTGTAGAGACGCGACTTGCCGCGTCTGCCTTTGCTCGTGTGGGGACGGGCGCCCCGCCCGTCCAAGCCGAGCGAAGCTCGGCAGCCGCCTGTGGTCGCGGCCGCGCTAGATTCTCTATAGAATCTCCTGAGAAAACGGATTCAGCGTTATCAGATGCGAAGGGAGTGTTACGTGAGAAAGCACTGTGCCCTTGTGACTGCATTTGTCCTTCTACTGATGATTTTGGGCATGCGTTCATCAGCAGTAGCCGATGCTGGCGTGTTCACCGGTAACGGGCAGAGTTTGCACCAGATCTCCTCCAAGAATGTGCAACTCGTCAGCATAGATGTTGTGATCGTCCCTGGCCGCGGTCGGTTCCTGTTTGACGGCTCGGTGCCGGGCATGGATCAGGCGGATTACAACTGCACTTTTGTCCTCCGCAGTTTGTCGGATAAAGAAGAGGATGTGCGGATCGGCTTTCCCGTGGACTCACAGTTCGCACGAGAGGCTGGGAAAGACTCGGCTCCGATATCGCCTAAGGAGTCCAGCGAATGGGTGCAGTCATACTCGTTCATCGCGCGCGATGAAAATAGTACCTATCACGTTGAGTTTGTCCGTCGGAAACCATGCGGAGGTCCCGGAGAATTCGGCGAGGTTTTCACTTGGAATATGCGCTTTGCGCCGATGGAGACGCGAACGCTTATTGTCCAGTACCGCTTGCCGATTACCATGGGGCTGGCTTCAACCAGCAAAGATGATAGTGCTAAACATGCGTTCGATGCCCCTCTCGAACAAGAGTTGCTGAACCTCGCCATGGAGGAAATAGTGGGATATATCACTTCCACCGGCTCCTCTTGGGCCGGAAACGTAGAAAAGGCAACGTTCACAGTGATCACGGAGCCGTTTGAGCGTTATTTAGATGTTCGCGGATTGGAAGAGCGGCCGCCTGCCGCTCTCGACGCAGAGCAAGACGAGGGCGACAGAACGTTCCAAGAGTCTTTCCCTGTCATTCACCCGTGGTGGTTCCGGCAAATCAAGCCCGACGGGTGGAAGAAGGTGGAGCACGGCGTGCACTGGAGCTACACAGACTACAAGCCGCAGGGCTCGCTCGTAATTAGCTACTTCATGACGGCGCTTCCTCAACTGCCGGACGACGTAGACCCATTCGTCAATCGGTTTCTCAAGAATCTGGCAGACAGCAACTCATCAACAGTCGACACACAGCACCCGAAGCCCCTACTGCAAGCGCCCGACGGCAAGCAGCAAGAGAATCACGCAGCAATACAATCCGCTGTCGAACTGCGCCGTCTGAAACAGCTACTTTTGGCGACCTATGGAAAGGAACCGGAAGACGCCGTCGTGAAAGATCACGTTTCCGGGCAAATCTGGTATGAGCCGAAGAAGAACTTCGGCATGGAGAGTCTGAGCAAAACTCAGAAGGCTGTGCTTAAGAAACTCGACGACAGGATTGCAGCAGCTACCACAAAGTGACAGCTCGGACAGCTTGCAATCAGCCTCCGGTTCAAATGGAAGTGCTAGCCCGCCGTTTCCAGCGCTTCCGACAGCTCTTCCCACTCCTTCATCAGTCTCCGCAGCGCGCTCTTGTGACGAGCCAGTTCCTGAGTCTGCCGCTGGGTTTCTTCCGCGCTCACAAAGCTCTGGAGTTCCGTTTCGCACAGCGCAATCGCGGCTTCGGCGCGCGCAATCTCTTCTTCTATTTCGTGCAGGCGGTCTTCCATCTGCTGCCGCTTGATCGGATTCAGCCGCTTCGATCTGGGCTCGACGGCGGGCGAACCCGCGTCAACTCCATCGCCGTTCGGACCGTTGGCTTGGGACTGAGAACTGAGAACCGGGAACGGAGAACTCACTGGCAACTGGCTACTGGCAACTGGCTGCTGTTTCCGCCAGAGATAGTCTTCGTAATTTCCCGGATAGATTTCTACTTTGCGTTCACCGATTTCGAAGACTCGCGTGGCTAGTTTGTCGATGAAATAGCGGTCGTGGGAGACGAAGACTACTGTGCCGCTGTACTTCATGAGGGCTTCGAGCAAGACGTCTTTGGCGCGCAGATCGAGGTGATTGGTGGGCTCATCGAGTAGCAGGAAGTTGGCGGGATGCAGCAGCATTTTGAGCAGCGCGTAGCGGTTGCGCTCGCCGCCGGAGAGGACGCCGATGCGCTTAAACACGTCGTCGCCGGAGAAAAGGAAACAACCGAGCAGGCTGCGCAGCTGGGTTTGCGTGGAGGCGGGCGCGAGTTCTCCGAGATCGTCGAGGATGCGGGCTTCCGGATCGAGTTCTTTGTATTGATCCTGTGCGAAATAATCCGGGTGGACTTCGTGGCCGAGTTTGTATTCGCCCGCGCTCAACTTCTCTTGCTGCGCGAGCAGCTTGATCAGGGTGGACTTCCCTGCTCCATTAACTCCGACCAGCGCGATGCGCTCGCCGCGTTCGATCATGAAATCCACTTTTTCAAACACTTTGTGATCGCCGTAGCCTTTGGCAACGTTCGCGAACTCGGCTACAATGCGCCCGCTCGGCTTGGGCTGCGGAAAGGAGAAGTGGACGGTCTTCTCTTCTTCCGGAATCTGAATGCGCTCCATTTTTTCGAGCTCTTTAATGCGGCTCTGGACTTGCTTGGCCTTGGTCGCGGTGTAGCGGAAACGATTGATGAAGACTTCGAGTTGCTCGATGCGGTCGTGCTGCGTTTTGTAGGCGGATTCCAGTTGCTCCTTGCGCGCAGTCTTCGCCGTCAGGTACTGATCGTAGTTGCCGGCGTAGAAGTGGATTTGCTTGTTCCAGATTTCGACGATGCGTTTGACCGTGATATCGAGAAAGAAACGGTCGTGCGAGATGAGCACAAACGCGTAGGGATAGGTGGTCAGGTACTCCTCAAGCCAGTTGCGGGCTTCGAGATCGAGGTGGTTGGTGGGTTCGTCGAGCAGCAGCAGGTTGGGCTTCTGCAGCAGAAGTTTGGCGAGGGCGATGCGCATCTGCCAGCCACCGGAGAACTCTTCGGTATGGCGCTTCCAGTCGTCGCGATGAAAACCCAGTCCGGTTAAGACCTGACCGACCTGGGCTTCGAGCGTGTAGCCGTCGCGGGCTACGAATTCGTGTTCGAGCTTCTGGTAGCGGTCAGCTACGTTGGAGTATTCCGGGCTCTCATGGTCGAGTTCCGACATGCTGCGAGTGAGCGACTCCATTTCTTTTTCGATGGCGTGGAGTTCGGCGAAGACGGACATGCACTCGGCGAAAACGGTGTGGCCGGTCAGGGCGAGGCCGTCCTGCGGGAGGTATCCGGTGGAGATGCCTTTGGCGCGCGAGATGGAACCGTAGTCGAGAGTCTCGCTCCCGGCGAGGATTTTCATGATGGTGGACTTGCCGGTGCCGTTCGCTCCGACCAGGCCGATGCGGGATTCGGGCGTGATCAGCCAGTCGGCGTTTTCGAACAAGAGCTTGTGGCCGTAGCGCTTGCCGGCGCCGGAAAGTTGGATCATGGGTGTCTCTAGTTAAATATAACGGACGAGAGTGGTGCTCGATGGGCGAGGACGCCTCGTTTCACTGGTCCTAGCGCGCCGCGGCCATGCGGGCTAAGCCGAGGTGTTCCAGGGCACGGTCGATCACGGTCTGGAGTTCATAGGCGTATTTGACTTCGCGGCCTTTGGCCAGGATGACGCGCGCCTTTTCGGCGTCGAACCAAGTGGGATTGCGGTCGTTTTCCTGCGGACGGCGAGTTTGGCGGACGTCCATCAAGAAAGCTTTGACCACATATTCCTGCACGCCGCCGGGCTGCCAGAAGACGCCCTTCGAATGAATGTAGATGTGAAAATGGCGGGGCTCGATGGTGCCGATGGCGCCCGCTTCTTCTTTGGCTTCGCGTTCGGCGGCTTGGCTGTGCGAGAGGCGAGGTTCGGGGGCTCCCTTGGGAAACGTCCACTTGCTGCCGCCGTTGGTATTGACCAACAGAAACTCAGCATGCGAATTCACCCGCCGGTAGCAGACCGCAGCAACCTGCAGAGGCAGCGCGAATTGAGAGACGCGTAGCGGGCTCATTGTGCGTAGTTTACTGCAAAGATATTTCAGGAATGTTAAATAGCAACGAAAATGGTGCACATCTTTGGTAACTAGAGGCCAGTTCTCGGTTCTCGGTTCTCAGTTCTCAGCAACCCAACTCCCAAAGGATAAGAACGACAGCCTTACCGAGAACTGGGAACTGAGAACTGAGAACTTTTCCCAAAGCTCAGTCCGCTCAGGGCGGACATTTTGTCAGCACCTATCCCTCGGCTGGCAATCAGGACTTGAAACGTTTCTCCCATGCCTACGGGAGTCACCAGGTGTTTGAGCTGGAGGGCCACTTTCGCTTGTTCTTGCGGGATGCGGCAATCCTCGAAGGCGTCGGCAAACTGATTGTTCTCGCCAATGCCCATGAGGAATTGCGATTGGGTGAGCAGCTTTTCGCACCTCATTCCGGCTTGCTGACATGCGGCAGCCAGCGCCGTGAAATTGACGTGAGCGGTTAGATCTTGCTCGCCGGGAGCCTGGTAGGGGTCGGGACTGGCGGAGTGATGACAGTATGCCATGAGCGTGCCGCGGTGGCGTCCGGCGAGTTGTTCGTGGCGCGTGTAACCGTAGTCGACGATCACGAGCACGCCGCACTCGATGGCGCTCGCGATTTGCTGCGCCGAATGTTGCGCCTGTATGGGCACTTCGATGCGTTCGTCGGCTTCGGGATGGACGCCGTAGCGATCGAGGAATTCCAGTTCTTCCGCGAGGGGCGGGAGCCAGATTTCGTGCAGTCGATTATTGTCTAGCGCGAGGTGGAGCTTGCCTTGGGTGCTGAGAATTTCCACCAGGAGCGCGTCGAAGAATTCGTTGGCGAAGACGATGAGGGGCACGTCGGGCGCGAGACTGCGATGGATGTCCGCAGATGCCGAGCTCCTCCACCCCGTCAAGCCAACACCGGGCTTGACGGGGGCCCCGGTGCGCTCGGCTTGGACGGGCGAGGGCGCCCGTCCCCACACGAACTGGGCTAAGCTGGGTCGTTCCTCCGGAACTGCCGCCTTCCCAGCACCTATGTGTTCGCGAAGATTGTCTCGTAGTTTCGCTCGCAGCGCGGGCGACGATTCCTGCAAGGTGTAGGTGAGGGCCGTGAAGAAGTCGGTGAATTTCTTTTTCGACCAGTCGAGCACATCGCGGGCGAACAGGCCGCGGCCGGGTCCGAGTTCGAGGATTTCGATTTGAGCGGGATGGTCGAGCGCTTGCCATATTTCGTCAAACTGGCGCGCCAGCAGGCGTCCGAAGACGGCGTGAACGTCGCTGGAGGTATAGAAGTCTCCAGCTTTGCCGAATTGTTCGGCGTTGGCGGAGTAGTAACCGTGGTCAGGATCGTAAAGACAGATCTGCATGTAGCGCGAAAACGGGATGGGGCCGCGTTGACGGATTTCGTGCTCGATTTGTTCGCGGACGGACACGGCGCTAACTTCCCTGACTGCCACGGCTTCCCTCTTCGGCAGGCATGGGGCTGCGGGGAACAGCGCGATCCTGCGGCGTGCGGGTGAACATTTCGATGAAATAGTCGTGCAGGCCGTCATAGAGCTGACGCTGCAGATGCCAGGCGAACTGGGAATGATCGAGGTCGCGCGCATGAATCGGGAGCACGTAGGTGTGAACCGGGACGGTTGAGTTCTTCAGATCGATCAGAACTTCGATCGCGCCGTTGTTTTCGCGCGCCGAAAAAGCGAGCAGGGGATGCTCGTAGAGCTTGAGGTGTTCCTGAACCATCCCGAGTTTGCTGGAACCGGGCACGCATTCATTCTACTGAGGCTGGTCCTTATTTACCCTGGACGCGCGAGGGCGCCCGTCTCTCCACCCTAGGAATCATGCCTCGGTCGCGGCGCTAGGCTGCCATGCGAAGCGAGTGGCGCTGTTCGTGAAAGGCGCGCTTGACCGGTGGCAAGGCGAGATAAATGATCACGACGGCATTGATGATGCCTAGAGCCAGCGGAATTCCGTGCACGATCAATATGACCGGCACGAGCAAAACTAGGCCGAGCGCGGAAAGAAACAGGGTGAGAAGACGGCCCCAATTATGTATCCCCAGAACTCCATAGCCGGCGATCAGGTGAAGGGCCGCAAACACAATCATCACCAGAATGGCCAGGTGCCCAAGACCGCCAAAGAAGCGTCCGGCGGTATTGGCCTCAGCGGCCACAGCAGCGAGTTTGGCGGCCAGACCAGCGAAGAACAGGATGGAAACTCCGAACAGCAGCCCGAGTACACCGCGCAAAATCTGATAAAAGCCGACCAGAGTGACGCCAAGTGGACGCATGAATCCTCCCCTAAGTTTGCGAGAAATATAACACAAGGGGCGAGGTGTCCGGTCTCAGGTGTTAGGTCTAAGGTCTTAGGTCTCAGGAAAACCTCAAAGCAGTAGGATTCTGGGTCTTCCTGAGAACTAAGACCTGAGACCTACCATCTGCTTTATTCGTAGCGCAGAGCTTCGATGGGATCCAGGCGGGAGGCTTTGATGGCGGGCAGCATGCCGCTGACGACGCCGACGAATCCGAGAATCATGGTGGATACCAGCAGAGTGGTGGAATCGATGGTGAGATGGATGTCACCTTCGGTGCCATTTTCCACGAATGCGCTCCACAGGGTCAGCGATCCGACCGACCAGGACACGATATAAGCGAGAACAACGCCAGCGAGTCCACCGAGAAGGGTGATGGCGAGAGCTTCAGCAAGAAACTGGACCAGAATGTGCCAACCGCGGGCACCGAGAGCTTTCTCGACGCCGATCTCGCGGGTGCGCTGTGTAACGGAGACCAGCATGATGTTCATCAGGCCCACGCCACCGATGCCAAGCGTCAGCAGACCGATGAAGCCGAGCAGAATCTTGATGCCCGTAGTGATGACGCGCAGATCGAGGAGATCGGCAAAGACGTCGAAGACAAAGATGGCGCGTTTGTCCTTGGGATCGAATTCGTGGTGAAAGGCCATCGACCGGCGCACCGCCGTGGCGACTTTTTCATGGTCGCCTTCATATTCCATGGCGATGGCGTTGAGGTAATACGTGTTGGTGAGGTCGTTCATGGCGCTGAACGGGATGTACACTTTGCCATTCAGGTTGTCGTCACCGTTCTGGATGACGCGTTTGAGCACGCCGATGACCTCGTAGGAAATGCCGTCGACACGCACTTTTTCGCCGAGAGCGTTCTGCCCGGAGAACAACTTTTTCTTGACGTCGGCGCCGAGGATAGCGACGCGGCTATGGGTGTTTTCGTCGAGGTCGGTGAAGAAACTGCCGGATTCGACATCCATGCGGCGCATGCGCTGATAGTAGGGATAGACTCCGCTGACCCCGTAACTGGCGCTGCGCGTCCCGTAAGCGACGGTGCTTTGCTTGAAGGCTTCGGGCGAAATGCGCTTGAGCAGGGGAACCTCGGCCTGCAGGTAATCGAGGTCGTTGACGGTGAGTTTGATTTCGCTGCCGGCCTTGGTACCGCCAGCTTGCAGGGAGGTGCGCCCGGGAAAAATGAAGACCAGGTTTGTGCCCCAGGAGCGGAAAGCGACCCAGAGGCCGCGCTCGAAGCCGGAACCGTAAGCCAATAGCAACACGACGGTCGCGATGCCCCAAGCCATGCCGAGCATGGTGAGGATGCTGCGGCGGCGGTTGTACTTGAGCGCGCTGTAGGCTTGGCGGGCGAGTTCGAGAATCATAGTCAATTTCCCGTAGAGACGGGGCAAGCCCCGTCTCTACAAAAATAATCACTCCTGGCGCAGGGCCTCGACTGGCTGCAGCAGCGCGGCTTGGCGCGCTGGATAAAGTCCAGCTACGATGCCGGCAAACGCGAGCGAGAGAATGGCGATCGCCGCTGACGACGGAACGATGCGAGGGGTATCGAATCCTTCAGGCGCAGGTAATGCGGCGAGGATCGTGACTAATGCGGTGGTGATGGCCAGCCCGATGCCTCCGCTGAGTGCGGTCAGAAAGGCGCCTTCCACAAAAAACTGGGTCAGGATGGCGCGATGCGTGGCTCCGAGCGCCTTGCGCAGTCCGATCTCGCGGGTGCGTTCGGTGACGGATACAAGCATGATGTTGATGATGCCGATGGCGCCGAGCGCCAACGTGATCACGCCAACCACGCCGAGGAAATAGTCCATGCCGTTGAAGATTTTGTCGACGCGCTTGTTGTCCTCAATGGTGTCCCAGTCTTCAAACGAGTCTTCCAGTTTGGGATCGAAACCGTGGCGTCGGGCAATAATCTCGTGGACCTCCTGTTTTGCAACCAGATTCCCGCTGGGCGTGAGCGGACGGTAATTCAGGAATGAGATGGCGTCTTCGCTGTTCTGTTCTTTCAGCCGGAACAGATTGCGCATGGTCTCGATGGGAATAAAGATGCGCGCATTGGTGCCGTTGTTGCCGTCCTGCCCGACCTTGCTGAGCACGCCGATAATCTCAAAACGAATATCATTGAGCAGGATGAACGAACCCACTGCTGGGCGTCCGGGGAAGATGTTCTTGAGAAGTTCCCAGCCGACGACGGCCACGCGGCGCGTTTCGGTGTTGTCCTCATCGTTGAACCAGCGGCCTGGGCCTACCGGGATGGTGCGAATCTGGTTGTATTCGGGAGCGATGCCAAAGACCTGGCCGTTGGTGGAACCGTAATCGCTGACGGCGCGAATGTCCTCACGGTTGAGCACTGGCGAAACATACTTGAGCGAGCGGGCGTCACTGCGAATGGCAAGGTAATCCCCATACGTGAAATGGTAGGTGCGGCCGGACTGCGTGCTGCCTTCGACGGCGGGAATGCGGCCGGGGAAGGTGAACATAATGTCCTGGCCGAGATTTTTCAGTTGCTTAGCCTGGCCGCTGCGAAAACCCTCGCCCAAGCCGACCAGCAGGAGCAGCGAACCCACGCCCCAGGCAATGCCGAACATAGTGAGAAACGAACGCAGTTTGTGGGCCCAGAGGGTGGCCAGCGACTGGTGAACGATTTCGATGAGCATCCGCATGGGTGGCTCGTAGCAGGCTGCCGGGTATGCGAGGCTACGCCTGGACTCTGCACTCTGTGATGTAGTACGGGGCGGAGGGCGTTGTAGTTCCAGAAAAAAAACACACTTTGACAAGGGTCGGACGCCGAGAGAGTTCCCGGGTTAGCGGCGTCGACTTAAGTCCATCCTCCTGCTCACCGCCGGGATTGGGGCACGTCTAAGACGCCGATCAGAGGTGAGGCCGCGATCGGTGGCCCGTTTCATCAAAATTTGTGCTGAATGCACATTGAAGGAGGCATTCCCCATGTTTCGTGCAGCTTTACGAGGAGCACTGTTCTGCCTGCTGATGGCAGCCCTGTCGGGCGTGAGCCCGGCCCAGTCGTTCACGCTCGATCTTCCCCTGCAAAGCCAGGGCGCGGAGGTTTCGCAACGCATTGGCATCACCGACATCACCATCAACTATCACCGGCCGCTGGTGAATGACCGCAAGGTTTGGGATGCCCTCGTTCCCTATGGCAAGGTGTGGCGCGCAGGCGCAAATATGAACACGACGATCAGCTTCAGCGATCCGGTCCAGATCGAAGGCAAGCCGTTAGACAGGGGGACTTATGGATTGCACATGATCCCGAACGCCGATGAGTGGACGATTATTTTTTCGAAGAACTCCACTTCCTGGGGATCGTTCACCTACGATGAAAAAGAAGACGCGCTCCGCGTGACAGTGAAGCCTAAAGCTGCGGACATGCACAACGCCCTGACCTACGATTTCGACGATCTGCAGAAGGATTCGGTGGTGGTTGAACTGGAGTGGGAGAAAGTCGCCGTGCCGTTCAAGGTCTCGGTCGATGTCCACGACGTGGTCGAAGCCAGCCTGAAGAAACAGCTTCGCAACCTTTCCCAATACACGTGGATGAGCTGGGACAACGCGGCCAATTACCTGCTCGCGGAAAAGATCAGCCTTGACGACGCTCTCACGTACGCCAACAAATCGATCGGGAATGAGGACCGCTTCGACAATGAGATGACGAAGTCGAAAGTCCTGGTGGCGCTCAATCGCAAGGACGAAGCCGCAGCCGCAGAAAAGAAGGCGCTGGGACTTGCCGGTCCGCAGGAGCTCCATCAATACGCCCGGCAGTTGCTGGGTGAAAAGCGAAACGAGGAAGCCTACGCGGTCTTCCGCGAGAATGCCAAGAAGCATCCCGATCAGTGGTACGTGCATGCCGGACTGGCTCGGATGTATAGCGCGCAGAGCAAGTTTGACGATGCTGCCAAGGAAATGAAGGTGGCGATGGCAGGAGCTCCGGACGACCAGAAGAGCTATGTGGAGGGCTTGGTGAAGCGACTGGAGGCGAAGCAGGACATCAACCAGTAAAAATACCAGGGGTGGCCCGCTCCTTGCGATTTTGCGAGGGGCGGGCGCCGCGACCGGTCATTCGCGGATGATGAAAGCAGGACCTGGAAGGTAAACTGGCGGCAGCTAGGAGACTCGGGTCATGCGGAGATACGTCGCGGGGGCTGCTCTGATGGTCGCGGGGTTGCTCGCCGGAACTGGGGGCGCAAAGGGCCAGCAGCAGGCTTCTCCGCCATCTTCCGTCGTCCGCCAATCGTTGGACGATGCCTGGTGGACCGGCCCCATGCTGGCGCCCAACGCGTCGACGATAGCGCGCGGACATTTCCTGATCGAACCCTATTTCTACGATGTGATCTCCGCTCATTCGAACGGCTTCGGTTCGCTGACTTACATAAATTACGGACTCGCAGACAAAGTAACGGTCGGGATGATCCCCACCGCAGGCTTCAACCAGGTGAGCGACGGGCCGAGCAGTTCCGGCGTGGGGCTGGGTGATCTCACCGTGCAAACTCAGTTCCGGCTGACGAAGTTTCATGAAGGCAGTTGGTTTCCGACGACCTCCGTCGCCGTACAGGAAACGTTGCCGACCGGAAAGTACGATCGGCTTGGCAACCGGCCGAGCGACGGCCTTGGCAGCGGGGCTTGTACCACGACGCTGGCACTTTACTCCCAGACGTACTTGTGGCTGCCGAATGGCCGCATTCTGCGCATGCGTTTTAACGTGTCGCAGGCGTTTTCGAACAACGTGAACGTGGAAGACGTCAGCGTCTACGGCACTGCAGCAGGCTTCCGAGGACATGCCAAGCCCGGCCCCTCCTTCCTGGTCGACCCGGCCTGGGAATACAGCGTGACGCGAAGTTGGGTGCTGGCGCTCGACGCCACCTACCGCCATAACTGGAACACACGCGTAACCGGGTATAACAGCCTGCAGAATCCGCCTAGCATTCTGCTGAACTCCGGCTCTAGCGAGGTATTCGCCTTCGCGCCGGCGGTCGAATACAGTTGGAAACCCACCCTGGGCGTACTCCTTGGCACCCGCGTAATTCCGGCCACGCATAACACGCATGCCACCGTCACGCCGGCAGTAGCGATCAATTTCGTACACTGACACTGATGGCTGGCGATGAAGTCGGCTCCTTGATCACCACAACCTCCTTGCCCATCCGCTTGCCGACTGCGACCGCAGCGGCCAGCGTATCGTCATCGGTTTCGAGCGCGCGCACAATTTCGAGCAGCTTCATCGTGTACACGGGATTCAAGAAGCGCATGCCGACGCATTTTTTGGCGCGATAGGTAACGCTGGCGATCTCGCTGACGCGGAGTGAGGATGTATTCGAGGCGAGAATCGTGGCGGGACGGCAGAACTTGTCGAGCATGGTGAAGATTTCGAGCTTCGATTCCATTTCGTCGGGGACGGCCTCGATGACGAGATCGGCCTTGCGCGCGGCTTCATCAACCGAACCGGCATACTCCAACCGGGAAAAGGCGGCGTCGGCGTCGGCGGAATTGACGTGGCCGAGTTCGACGGCTTGGTCCAGGTGGGCGCGAATTTCCGTCTCGGCCTTGCGTAGGGTATTAGGAAGAATGTCTTCGAGAATGGTGCGATAGCCGCCGAGAGCGGCAGCATGCGCGATGCCCCGGCCCACGATGCCGGCGCCGATGACAGCAACCGTGCGGACTTCCGTCACTCTTCTTCGCCTTTGCGCGCCTGCTCTCTGCCCGCCTGTTCGAGGTGCTGAAGCACGCTCTCATAGCTGGGTTCGGACTTGCGGATATATTCGCCCAGGCGAGCGCACTCCTCCTTGGTCATCGCCGGGATGCTGGCGCTGATGCGGCGCAGAGTGGTGGCGATGTCGTCGATGTAATTCATCAGGCGGATAAGTTCTCCAGTTGCGGGCATGAAGGCTCCTTGCGTTTTCCCCGGGGTGCCAAGCGGATTCGGAATCGGCCGGCGCTGCCGGGTGAACTACTCATTGTTCAACATGATGGCGGATTTGGCAAAGGTGCCGAGCTTCGCTCGGCTTGGACGGGCGAGGGCGCCCGTCCCCACACAAGACGCTAATCGAGGCCGTGGAAACGACGGAAGCTAGCGTAGCCTTCCTTGCCCATGTAGCGCTCGAGTACCGAAGGATCGGTCTGGCGCAGGTCGACGATCACCAAACCGTCAACCACGTCAGAAAATTTGCGGTCGAGATTGAAGCCCACCAGCCTGCCTCCCACTTTGGCGTACTGTTTGATCAGGATGGGTATCCCTTTGCCATCTTCCTCCAGATCGGAGATAGGCTCGGCGAGTTCGTCGAGATCACGCAAGGCGCTGCAGATGGCGCCGCAATCCCAGCGGCGGAGCTTGGGGGCGCGAAAGGGCGTGCGGGCGTGGATGAGGTCGGCAAACTCGCGGCCGTCTTCATCTTGACCTCTGCGCTGCTCAAAGTAGCGGACAATCATCTCGCGCGACATGCTGCTGTACTCGTTGCTGATGCTGACTGCTCCAAATAGCACCGGGGTCTCGGGGTAAGCGGCGACGAAACGCGCTATGCCCTTCCACAACAGAAGAAGCGGCGCGTACTGGCGCTGATATTCGGGACGCACAAACGAGCGGCCCAGTTCCAGAGCCGAGCCAATCTTTAAGAACAGTTGTTCGTCGTAGCGGAACACGGTGTTGGTATAGAGACCCTTGATGCCGTGGGCGCGGATGATCTCGTCGGTGTTGCCGGCCCGGTACGCACCGGCCAATTCCTGCTTCCCCTTGTTCCAGAGCAGGAGGTGCCAGTAATAGGCATCGAACTGATCGAGGTCGGCGCTGCGTCCGGTGCCTTCTCCGGCGGCGCGAAAGGTAACTTCGCGTAGTCGCCCGAGTTCATCGAGCGCGTGGGGCAGTTCGGAAGCGCGCGCAGCGTACACCGCGAAATCCGCGTTTTCGATGAGCAGCCGCTCGGCGGGTAATGCTGCAATATCGTTGATCACGAATCGCGCAGGAACTTCGGCAGCAATTGCTTCCTGCGGCTTGCGCGGGAGCGCGGAGCGCATCTTCGCGGGCAGGGAGATCGGCTTCTTACCACGATACGAGAGCAGGTAAGTTCGCAGCCGAAGATACTCGGTCGCTTCCTCGTCGTTGTCGAGACTGGCGATCAACTCGGAGGGAATGGCGCCGCCGATGCGCACCTGCACGTCTTTCTCGCGCTGCTGCAGAAACTCCTGCAGCAGGAAAAGCGTCCGGAGCCGCGGATTGATCAACCCCAGCAACTGGAACGTCATGCTGTTGCGGCCACAGAAATATACGGGTAGCGCGCTGGCTCCAGTCTTGCGCACCAGGCGAGCGGCCACGGTGTTCCACGCGGGATCGGTAACTTGCCCCTCGCGGACATTCCACTGCGAGACTTCGCCGGCCGGAAACACGGCCAGCGCTCCGCCCTGACGCAGCCATTCCAGTGCTTGTTTCAGGGGCTTCACATTCTTATCCGCCGAAGAGCTGGTGTGAAAGGGGTCGACGAAGATGCAATGCTCATGGAGTTCAGGGATACCCTGGAGCAGCGAGTTGGCCAGTATCTTGACGTCAGGGCGCACGCGAGAGAGGAGCACAGCCAGCGCTGCACCGTCGAGCACGCCAAAAGGATGATTGGCCACGGCCACCAGAGGGCCTTTGGCTGGGATGCGATCAAGGTCGGCGGGCTGGACATCGAGCTTCACCTTCATTTCCGCCAGCAGCGCTTCCAGCCGAAAACCCTGGGGCGCAGAGCGGACCCGCTCATACAGTTCGCGCGCCTGCTCCATGGGAAGGAATCTCCCGGCGAAGCCCGGAAGCCCGGGCAGAAGCGGCGGCTCGGTCAGTACTCCTTGTTCCTCGTCACCAGCAATTGGCGACTTAGGCATGGCTGATTTTCGCCTTGCCTTGGTTGCACCTTCATGAAGGCAGCGTTAATGGTTTGTGAATAGGTATTTCTTTAGTAACTCCCGGTAATAGTTTTCGGTCCTCAGTTTTGGATTTGTCGTACCCTAGTGCAATTCAATCGAGCCTAAAGTCACCAATCTAGAGCGAATTGAAATTAAGTGGGTAATCCGGAGCGCAGTCGCTTTCTCAACTGGACGTAGGCTTGGCTGGCCACGCCGGGCTCTTCGATGTGCGTCAGGAAGAGCTTGCGCAGGTTGGCGGTGCTCAGGCTGCCCTCGATGTAGGCGTCATAGAGATCGGTGCCGGTGAGGTATCCGAGTTGCTCGGCGGCGTATTCGTACTTTCGAGCGGTGAAGGCTGGTGCATGCACGTCGCGAAACTCGTGTTGGCGATGTTTGGTCAGGAAGTCGAGAACCTCGACGGCGTCGGCGAAGGGAAGCGAAGTCTGCTGTTCGAGGTCTTCCCGCGTCACCTCGAACAACTCCGCCAGATCGGCATCGCGGAAAGCGGGACGCGCGGGGTGTAAGATGCGCGAGCCGAAAAAGGCAAGCGCGTGCTCGAAGACGGCCATGTAAAACGCGTCGTCTGGATTCAGTATTTTGGCGGCAGGCGCGGCCTGCGTGGCAAGAGCCTTGCCGTGCCCAAGATTTGGCAAGCCGCGACAGGCTTGATGAAGGCAGCGAACAGCGTCTTCGGCGGCGGAGATCATGCGGAACTCGCTCACGTACACGGCGTTGATGGGCGTGAGATAGACGCTGCCGCGCTCGCGGACCTGGCGGAGCAGGCGTTGGCGTTGTTCGGCAGTAAATCCTTTGCGCGAGAGCAGGCGGCGCAGAAGCGCGTCGGAACTGCGCGAATAGACTTCGGGCATCAGGTCCACCAGGAGCCTGGGCTGCGTGGTGTTGTGCGACGAGTACTGATTGATGCCCAGAAAACGCACCATACCCTCGATCAGGTTATAGAGCGTGGGACCGAGGTCCGGGCCGTTATCGTCCTTATCACTGCGTCCCCAACGGTCGAGCCAAATGCGGTAGGTCTCGTATTTCTCCAGCGGCGTGGCGTTGAAGACGCACAAAACGTTCTTGCGGACTTCGACAGATTCCACGTGGTCGCGGGCTTCTCCGGCAGCGCGCCAGTAGAGGGCGTCGACGTTTTGCAGAACGGTGAGCATCGGCTCGGCGGGAAGCCGCTCCTGGAGCAGGGCGGGCAGGTGCTGAGGCGCAAGATGCGACTCGCCGAACAGGACTACGATCAGCGCGTCGGAATGCTGGCGGCGGAGTTCGGCAATCTTGTCGGCGGCGTGGCGATCGCGGGCCCCGATCTTGCGCAGATCTTCGCGAGGCATGCAATCGAGCCCGTAGATGGATGCGCCGCCGTCGCGGGCGGCAGAGAGCACCTCGAAAAATGTCGGCCAGTCGTATCCCCAGTCGAGATCGAAGCGGATGCGCTGGCGCAGTTCATGTTCATCGATCTCGCCGTGGAACCATTCGTCGAGAATGTGCTGGTCGCGGGAAAAAATCGTTTCCACTCCCAGCACTACGGGGCGCTGGTGGAGTTCGGGATCGCGGAGGAGCGAGGCCAAGTAACGCTGCGAGTTGGGCAGGGCGTGGTAATCGCCGACCAAAACGAGCCCAGCCTCGGCGATTTCGTGGCGGACATCGTTCGGGGCGAGAACTTTCTCATAGGAGCGGTAGGCCTCGCGAAAGTCGCGCAGATACTTGCATCCGGCAGAGGGATCAATGGCGCCAATCTTGCGTACGACGCTGGCCATGGCGTGGCGTTGGGCGGCATTGCGCCGCGATCGTAAGATGCCGGTGGCTGCCATAAATGCGTCGTCGGTCTTTGGTCGCTGGTCGTTCGCTATTCGCCTTAACTGTGCTCAACGGCGAATGAAGATCAGAAATCACAAATCAACCAGCTTCTCTCGCCTTGACTTGCTTTTCCCGCGTCCCTATCCTCAGTTTTTCGAGGCCGTGACCTGGATGGCCTCGTGGAGCGCCAACTTTGTCCCTTCTGATTCCTGAAAACCTGACTGTTGCCACTACCGGCGCCAGTGGGTCGTTATTCTTAAAGCACTTTTTGCTCACCGTGGAACACGATCCTCGGGTGAAGACGGTGAACTTCATCGCATCTGACAGCGGCCTGCGTGTCATGGCCGAGGAACTCGGCGTCGAAGGCCGTTCCGAACTCCTGCGTCAAATCATCGGCACGCCCTCGGCAAAGATTCAGCAGCAATCCAACACCGATATCGGGGCGAACGTGGCCAGCGGGTCGTATCCTGCGGACGCGATGGTCGTGATCCCGTGCAGCGTCGGTACCCTGGGCCGCATTGCCAACGGCACCGCCTCGCACCTGATCGAACGTGCCGCCGATGTGACTCTTAAAGAGCGCCGGCCGCTCGTACTCTGTGTTCGCGAGACGCCGTTGAACAAGATCCACATCCGCAACATGTCGCTGGCGGCGGACGCGGGAGCGACCATCTTCCCGCTGATTCCAACGTTTTATAACCATCCGTCGGACGCCGACGCCATGGCTCACGAATTCGCGAACCGCGTACTGGCGCATATAGGACTCGCCCAACCGGACGCATACCGGTGGAAAGGGTGATGCAGTTCTCGGTTCTCAGTTTTCAGTTCTCAGTAAAACCGTTGTGCTGCGGTTCTGCAGGTTTCACTGAGAACCGAGAACTTGCTTTAAAGATCGATGACTTGGACGAAATCGTTCCTGCTTTGCAGGACTGCCTTCAGTCTAGGGAAGGGGCAGTAACGAAGGTAGGTATCTGGTGGGCATGTACTGCGAGTGCCCCTAGGTGAAGTTTTGCCGGTTGGGACGATTCTTCTTGATGATGCTGCCCAAAGTCTGATACCACGCGACCACCCAGGGAACGATCAGGGAAAATGCCAGACGTGCGGCCAACGTTCGCAGGGGAGCTTTTCGGACATCAGTCCAGTCCAGCCGGAAGGCAAAATACACTTCGAGTGCGAGCACGCACAACAACGGAATGGGTGAGTAGAAGAGAGCTAGAACGGCAAGAAGTTCGGCGAGGCATCGAGCTATATTTCGCCACAGGCGGGCCGAGCGTCCGCCCAGAACGCCATCGGTTACGGAATAGCTGACCATCTGCCGGAGAGCGGAGCGGAAGGTGTGGCGAGGCTGGTAAGACGCCTTGGCGCGTTCCGGGAAAGCAGGGCGTCACAATTTCGCGCACCTTGACATCGAATACGGTGTCTTCTCCGAGGAATACCGTCTCGGGGAATCCGCCGACACGTTGCCAGAGTTCTTTGCGGAAGGCCATGGACCGGGCGGTACAAGATTTGGTGGCGGCTTCGGGGTTCAACTTGACCCCAAAGAAGGGAGCGGAGGCAACGTCCCAGACGGTGGAGGTTGCGAGGTCAATGTATGATCCGCCGACGGAATACTCGGAATCTCCCTTGAAGATCGGGGCTGTCAGATTGGCGAGCCAGTCAGGGCTGTGGGTGCATCCGGCATCGGTGAATGCGATTACATCGGACGAAGCTGCGGCAACTGCGACATTACGGCCGCGTGCGATCGGCCCCGGGGAACGCTGCAGGCTGCAGCTCTCATCGCGAATAGGAAGCAGGGTCGGATATTTTAATCGGGCGGATTCGAGACGCTCCCAGGTTCCGTCGGTGGAACCGCCATCGACGATGATGACTTCGGCGGGAGCGAGAGTCTGATGCATCAGACTCTCGACCAGTGTGTCGATGTCGGCGCACTCATTGAGGACGGTAGCGGCCACACTTACGGTTGGCATGTTGAATGGTTTTCAGCCGGCGAAATAAGTGTACCTGCGAACTATTGATTTTCGAGGCACGCCTCTTCCGTGCCGTTGACGCCCGCCCGGCTTTTTTGTACTCTGCCGTTACACCGGAAAGGAGGTGGTCGGATGACAAGTTCTGAAAGTCACAGTAGAAGTACCAGACCAGGTGAGGTGGCTGAGTCTTAGGGCGGTTGCTCTAAGCGGAGTTCTCGAGGAACCTTTGGTCGGGGGAATCGAGAACATCTCTCGCAAACCATCCGTGAGTATGGGCTGATCCGCCGGGCACAGGCTGTGCCTGGCACCGGAGTGAGCGAGGGGCCACGAGAGTGACCACCTCAGTCAATCCCAAACAGTCCACCGGGCAGCCCGCAGGCTGAAGAGCTTGCGGGCTGTTCTCTTTTCAGGTCTCAGGTGTTTCAGGTCTCAGGAAAATCGGTTCGCGCCGGGTCCCCTCAGACCTGACAGCTAAGCACCTGTCACTCCTGTTCTGCTGGGGCGAAGAAAACCAGGACTTCGAGTTCTTCTTCGATGTCGTAGAAGCGATGCTCCAAATCCGCCTCGACAAAAATGATTGAACCGGGCCGCACCTCGGCATGGTCGGAGCCGATTTGCATGCGGGCACGTCCGCGGACGACGTAGTACATCTCGTCTTCGCGGTGCGGTGTCTGCGGATCAATGCCGCCTTTGGGCAGAACGTAGACGCCGGCGCTCATGGCAGGAACGCGATGAATCTCGAGGTAGAGCTTATTCTTCTCAGCCGCTGTCGAGTCAGATCGTCGATGTGGAAGAAGTTGGGCATAAAAACAGTTCTCAGTTCCCGGTTTTCAGTAACGCCTGCGGAGACTGCGTTGTTACTGAGAACTGACAACTGGCACTTGAGAACTAGCCGACAGCGCCTCGAAAAAAAATCTCCGTGTACTGCTGCACAATGGCATCGCCGGTCAGCGGGCCGTCGGGCTTGTACCACTGGTAGATCCAATTGATCATGCCGACCAAGGCTAGGGCGGCTGCGCGCGGCGTGACCGGCGACTGGGAATTACGCTTGCGCTGGACGTCGGCGACCAGGTTCTCGACGAAGTGCAGGTAATCCTTCTTGCGCCCGTTGATCTTGCGGCGGAGCGCGGGCGAGAGAGGATGGTTCTCGTGCAGCATGACGGTAATCTCGCGGTCTTCAGGACTGAGCACAACCTGGATGTGCAACCGGATCAGAGTGCGCAGGCGCTCTTCTGTCACGTCCACGCGGGCTGCGGCAGCGCTCGCCGCGTCGATGCGGCGCACCACATTAATGACCCGTTCCTCGGTGATGTCCATGGCGTGCGACATGATGTTGTAGAGGATTTCGTCCTTCGACTGGAAGTGGTGGTAGAGGCCGCCCTTGGAGAGCTTGAGCGCGGCGGCGACATCGTTCATGGACGTGGCATCGTATCCCTGCTGCTGAAAAAGCCGGGCGGCGGCGCGCAGGATTTCCTGGCGCGGTTCCTGCCGGTGTTCAACCGTAGTTTCGCGGAGCATCACAGGTGATGGTATCGCGGAACGGGGTCCCGGCTCTACTGGCACGATTTGCACCGGATAATCTGGGGTTGACAGGGAAAGGCCGAGTCGATAGCATTTCAGGAACCGACCGATTGGTCGGTTTTTGCTTCCAAACATGATCTAGTATTTCAGTCCACATCCATCAGGAGTTTTCCAGTGGCGACAGTCTTTTATCAAAACGATGCCAATCCTTCCGCGCTGAAGGGCAAGACCATCGCGGTTTTCGGCTACGGTTCGCAGGGACACGCGCAGGCACAAAACCTGCGTGATAGCGGATACGACGTGATCATCGGGCTCGATCCCGAGCGGGGCTCGGCCCAGCAGGCCCGCGCCGATGGCATGACGGTTCTGGCTCCGGCCGAGGCCGCCAAGCGCGCCGACTGGCTTCAGATTCTCACGCCCGACGAGACCCAGGCCGAGTTCTACGAATCAGCCATCAAGCCGCACCTGCGTAAAGGAAAGATTCTCGGCTTCTCCCACGGATTCTCGATTCACTTCAAGACAATCAAGCCGCCGAAAGATGTGGACGTGGTCATGATCGCGCCCAAGAGCCCGGGTCATTTGTTGCGACGCGTGTATGCGCAGGGCGGCGGCGTACCCTCGTTGCTGGCCATCCACCAGGATGCCAGCGGGCGGGCGCACGAATTCGCGCTCAGCTATGCGCACGGCATCGGTTCGACGCGCGCCGGCGTGCTGCAGACTACCTTTAAAGAAGAAACCGAGAGCGACCTGTTCGGCGAACAGGCGGTGCTCTGCGGCGGGTTGACTTCGCTGATGCAGAAAGGTTTCGAAACGCTGGTGGCGGCCGGTTACGCGCCTGAGATCGCCTACTTCGAGTGCGTGCACGAAATGAAGCTGATTGTTGATTTGATCTACGAAGGCGGATTAAGCCGCATGCGCTATTCGATTTCGAATACGGCGGAGTATGGCGACCTGACCCGCGGCGAAAAGGTTGTGGGAGACGAGACACGCAAGGCGATGAAGAAAGTGCTGAAGCAAATCCAGAACGGCACCTTCGCCAAGGAATGGATTGCAGAGAACAAAAAGGGCGGCAAGAAGTTTGCCAAGCTGCGCCAAGCCGCCAAGCAGCACCCGATTGAAAAAGTAGGCGAGCAATTGCGAGCCATGATGTCGTGGCTTCCGTCGGAGAAGAAAAAGGCGGCCGAGACGAAGCCGGCGGCGCCGAAAGTGGTTAACGCGTAAAAAGGCAGTTCTCAGTTGTCGTTATCAGTTCTCAGTAGAACCCCGTTTTCACTGAGAACTGACAACTGACAACTGATAACTTCTTTCCTTTCAGCTACACTGTCCGCATCACTCCCATGGACACCGACCTCAAACACCGCAGTCGCAGTATCACTGACGGGCGCGACCAGGCTCCGGCGCGCGCCATGTACAAAGCCATTGGCTTCACCGACGACGACCTTGCCAAGCCTCTGATCGCTGTTGCCAACACCTGGATCGAGACCATGCCCTGCAACTTCCACCTGCGGCGGCTTTCGGCCAAGGTGAAGGAAGGCATCCGCGCCGCGGGTGGCACGCCCATGGAGTTCAATACCATCGCCATTTCCGACGGCGAGACCATGGGTACCGAAGGCATGAAGGCATCGCTGGTGAGCCGCGAGGTGATTGCCGACTCCATCGAACTGGTCTGCCGGGGACAGCTCTTCGACGCGGCGGTCTGCATTGTCGGATGTGACAAAACGATTCCCGCGGCGGCCATGGCGCTGGCGCGCATGAACCTGCCCGGCTTGGTGCTTTACGGAGGAACGATTGCCGCGGGCAAGTACAAAGGCAAGGACGTCACCATTCAGGACGTGTTCGAGGCTGTGGGCGCGAATGCGGCGGGCAAGATGAGCGACGCCGATTTGCTGGCGCTCGAAAACGTGGCGTGTCCGGGAGCGGGCGCATGCGGCGGGCAGTACACCGCAAATACCATGTCCACGGTGATGGAACTGATCGGCCTCTCGCCTATGGGGTTCAACGGAATTCCGGCTATGGACCCACGCAAGGACGAGGTCGCCTTCCGCTGCGGCGAAGTGGTGATGAATCTATTGAAGCTTGGGATTCGTCCCAGCGATATTTTGACCCATGCAGCGTTCGAGAACGCGATCGCAGGCGTGGCCACCACCGGCGGCTCGACCAACGCGGTGCTCCATTTGCTAGCAATCTCGCGTGAGATGGGACTACCGCTCGAGATCGACGATTTTCAAAAGGTCAGCGAGCGCACGCCGCTGCTGGCGGACCTGAAGCCTGCGGGAAAATACGTCGCGGCGGATGTGGACGCAGCCGGCGGCATTCCGGTGATTGCCAAGCGCCTGCTCGACGGCAAACATGCCAACGGCACGGCGATGACGGTTACGGGGAAAACCTTTGCCGAAGAGGCGAACGCGGCCAAAGAAACCGCTGGACAAACGGTGATCGCTCCCTTGAGCAAGCCGCTGAAAGCGACAGGCGGACTTGTGATCTTGAAAGGCAACCTCGCTCCCGAGGGCGGGGTGGTGAAGATGACCGGCCACGAACGCCAGTCGCAAAGCGGTCTGGCGCGTGTGTTCGATTCCGAAGAAGCCGCGATGAAGGCGGTAACCAGCAAGCAAATTAAGGCCGGGGACGTGGTCGTAATCCGATATGAAGGCCCTAAGGGCGGACCCGGCATGCGAGAGATGCTGAGCGTGACCGCAGCGATTGTGGGCGAAGGCTTAGGCGAAAGTGTGGCGCTGATCACGGACGGACGCTTCAGTGGCGCGACCCGCGGTCTGATGGTCGGCCATGTAGCGCCAGAAGCGGCGCTGGGAGGCCCAATTGCCGCAATCCGCGAGGGCGACCGCATCACCATTGACACCAAGATCCGAAGACTGGAACTGGAAATTTCCGACGCTGAGATTGCGCGCCGTCTGGCAGAATGGAAAGCCCCGGCGCCGCGCTATAAAACCGGTGTGTTCGCAAAGTACGCGGCGCTGGTGAGGTCGGCGGCCGAGGGCGCAATTACAACCCCCGCCCACCAGAGCTACTCCAAGCCATAAACTGCTCACGGGTTTCGCGGAAGCAATGATTCGAGGGGAGGAATCGAGGAGGACGTGGTCAAGGAATATTCAGGCGGTTGAGTACCGTCCTGAATGGCCTTTGCGAGAATCTCCATCGCCGGTCCGGTAAGCGGTGGAATGTGAATCGTCGCCGTGAGCCACTTTTCGCGTACCCAGGTTTGGCCCGTCGCCGGCTGACCGTCACATCCGGTAAACGGTAAGCTCAGCCATCGCGAACGCTCTTCTTCGGTGGTGATCTCCTGAAAGGCCTTGCGAGCGCCCATGGCCATCGAATCATCCTGCGCGCCAACCAGTTGAATGGACGCGCTTTGTGAAGTAGCCAGCTTCAGCCAGGACCGCACCGCCCGCCAAGCACTTTCCTCCGTCCACTGTGCCTTCAGCGTACGCACTTGAATATTCGACGGTTTCGTCTCCAGCATCCCGGACGTACGTTCATGGGCGGCAGAACTGTGCGAAGGCCCTTCAATGTACAGAACAGAACCGCCTCCGGGCAGCAAGGTTGCGAATTGTCTCCCTTGAATGCGTCCAATGTCGACATGATCGGAACTGACAGCAAAGATGGGTGGGGCGGCGGCCGCCGTGCGGAGATCCGACAAGTAATCGGGCCTCCGGTTCACGACCGCCCAGCCGATTCCGGCGGTGCTGGCGGCCCGGGCAACCTGAGGCAAGGCCGTGGCCCCAACCGGTTCCACCACAATGGCATCGGGCCGGGACTCGTCCCGGCGTTGGATTGCCTTTAGAAGTTGGGTGCTCTGATTCACCGCGTCGTTATCGGCAAACACGATCTCCACATCGCTCCCCAATTTGCGCGCGGCATCTTCCGCGGATTGGGCTTGCGCCACTTGGAAATCGTTCTCGCGGGTGTGGAGAGAAACCAGGAATCGGAGCTTTTTCTTCATTTCGCGAGTCTACCCCTGATCATCTTCTAACAATACGCATTGTTGGCAAAAAATACACGCTGTAGCGCGGAAGGCTCGGACTTGTTTAGACTGCTCTTTCTTAGCAAAAGGAGCAAGCCATGTCCAAGTTGATCGTGAGGTTTCTCGCCATCTTAGGGGCTCTCTGGCTGATCGGAATGGTCATCGTGCTGGTGGCCGTGATTGGCTCGAAGGGCAAAGTTCCATCCAAGACGATTCTGGAAGCCAATTTCGAGCAGTCGTTTCTGGAGAACGCGCCCGAGACGCCGACGGCACAGTTGATGTTGACCGAAAAACAAACGCTGCGCGACGTGGTAGATGCCATCGATCGCGGAGCCAGCGACGATCGCGTCGTCGGCCTGATTGCCAAGGTGGGCGCGGCGCCGATGGGAATGGCGCAAACCCAGGAGATTCGCCATGCCGTCCAGAGATTTCGCGCGCACAAGAAATTTGCGGTCGCCTACTCTGAAACCTTTGGCGAGTTCGGTCCGGGCAACGGCGCGTACTATCTCGCGACCGCTTTCGACCATATTTATCTGCAGCCCTCGGGCGACGTTGGACTGACGGGCATTCTCATGGAGTCGCCATTCATCAAGGGGACGCTCTCCAAACTCGGCGTGACCTTTCACGGCGATCACCGCTACGAATACAAGAACGCGCTCAACTTCTACACCGAGACCAAATACACGGGTCCACACAAAGAAGCGATGACCGCCATCATGAATTCATGGTTCAACCAGATGAAGGACGGCATCTGCCAGGCGCGGCAAATCGCGCCGGAGAAATTCCAGGCGCTGGTGGACGCGGGGCCGTATCTGGGGAAGGAAGCAGTGGCAGCGAAACTGGTGGACGCGGTCAAGTATCGAGACGAGGTTTACAAAGACGTGAAGAGCCAGGCAGGCGACGGAGCGGAACTGCTCTACCTGGATAAATATCTGCAACGGGCCGGGCGTCCGCATGATCACGGGAAGACGATTGCGCTGGTGTTCGGCGTGGGCGGCGTCACCCGCGGCAAAAGCGATTACGATCCGGTTGGGGGCAGCCAGAATATGGGTTCGGATACGGTGGCGGGCGCCATTCGAGCGGCGGCGGAAGACAAGGACGTAAAGGCAATCCTATTTCGAGTGGATAGCCCGGGCGGCTCGTATGTTGCGTCCGATACCATCTGGCGCGAAGTGGTGCGTGCACATCAGGCGGGTAAGCCGGTGATCGTTTCGATGGGGAATCTGGCGGGATCAGGCGGATATTTTGTGGCCATGGCGGCCGACAAGATCGTTGCCGAGCCGGGAACCATCACAGCTTCGATCGGCGTGCTAGGCGGAAAAATGTTGACCAACGGGTTGTGGGACAAAGTCGGACTTTCATGGGACGAAGTGCACCAGGGCAACAACGCTACCATGTTCACCGGAACGCACGACTACACTCCCGCCGAGTGGGCGCGATTCCAGGCGTGGCTCGATCGCGTGTATGTGGATTTCACCAGCAAAGTTGCCGACGGGCGGAAACTGCCGAAGGAAAAAGTGCTGGAGATTGCCAAGGGGCGGATCTGGTCAGGCCAGGATGCGAAGAACCTGGGCTTGGTGGATGAACTCGGCGGCTACGACACGGCGCTGAAGCTGGCCAAGAAAGCGGCCAGGATTCCCGAAGGCGACGAGGTCAAGATCGTGGTCTATCCGCGGCCAAAGACTCTTCTCGAAAGCGTGATAGAGCGCCGCGGCGCGGAGAACAGCGACAAGGAAGCCGTTGGGCAAACACTGGCGCGGATTCTGGAGGTAGTGCAGCCCGTGGCGCGTCAACTGGATGCGGCGGGGATCAAGAGCCAGGATAAGGATCAGGATGACGTGCTGCGGATGAATCGGCGGTACCCAGTATCAACTAGCGGTAGAAGCCGGGCTTGCCCCGTCTTCGCTTGGACGCGGAGGGAGCCGCGGCAAGCCGCGTCTCTACAGTTACAATCCGAGCTTCTTCACTTCATCGTTGTAATACTTGCGGTAGAGGATCGACCATTCCTCGGAGCCCTCGATGATGGTGCGGCGCTGGCTTTCGATTTTCTGGCGCGCGGACTGGTCGATGCGGGCTTCCTGCATGAGGAGTTCTTCGAGAATCTTTCGGACTTCGAGGCGGATGGTGTTGCGGTCCTCGATGAAGTCAACCTCATCCATGTCGGCGACGGCGTCGGTGACGGTGTGGGCGAGTTTGTTGACTTTGTCCCGGCTCAATCGCACGGCAGAGAAATCCTCAAGCTTTTAAAGAACAGCCTTGTATTTTTTTACCAGCTCGGTCTTCACTTTGCGAAACATTTCCTGGTAATTGGCGCCGCTCTTCTGCATTTCCTCGGAATACGCCTCGAGGATAACGCGCACCTCATCGTTAATGCGGTCCTCGAGCGCCAGTTCTTCGAGCAGAGCGGCGTGCACCTTTTCGTTAAGAGCAGGCATCGCCTTGGTCTCGATGAGACCGCTCGCCACCAGTTTTTTGGAAACCTCGCGGGCCAGATAGCCCACATATTCTTTGGAAAAGAGCATGACTATAGCTTTTGGGTGAACGAAAAGTCTAACACAAGCGAGGCAGTCGTTGGTCGCTGGTCGTTCGTCGTTCGCCAGCGGGCTCAGTTCGCGTCGATCCGGCCGAGAGGAACATTTCGCAGAAAGGGTTTGCCAACGACTAACGACCAGCGACCAACGACCGCCTCGGTCTGGCAGTGGCGGCTGACTGGCGTAAGCCTTACAATGAGGGCAATTCCATGTCTCCACATCCAGACGACTTGACGGGCATGAAAGACGATATGACCGCCTTCATTGAAGGGCTGGGCATGCGCCGTTTCTTTGGCTATGTCGAGTGCGAAGAGGTTCCCAGCGTGCTCTGGGACTCGGAGCAGAATCCGGATGGCTGGAAGGATTTCGTGGAGCTGGCCAAGTCCACAGGCGCGCCTTTCCTGACCATGCATTTCTGGACTCTCGAGCGCGAGGAGTTCGACCGCTTGTCCCAGCGCCTGGCCGACGGCGATTACAACAGCGAAGAAGATATGGAAGAAGCCCGCTGGTTGCGGACCTACATCGGCAAGACCGGATTTGTGCAGCTCGGATGGGCGTACCAGGGATGTGTCTTCGTCTACGAAGCCGGTACCGAATGGTACGAACATTACCAGCACCTGCGCGAGCTGTCAGATGACGCCGGCGGATTCATGATCGACGAGCCGGACCAGGACGAAGAACGGTAGGGCAGGTCTCAGGTGTCAGGTGTCAGGTGTCAGGTCTCAGGTCTCAGGAAAACCTCTCCACCTACCGGCCCGCAAGATTTCCTAAGACCTAAGACCTGGCACCTAAGACCTGCCCCAATGCGCTGGATCGCCAATCCGCTGAATTCTTCTAATGCCCGGGTTCTGGAAGCTGCGCTGCATGATTCCAAGTTGAAAATCTCTGGCTCTGCGTTGCCCGTGCTTGCCGATCTGCTGGCCGGGCGTGGAATCGGCGACCCGGAGGCGGCTGTCCGTTTTCTTTCGCCCGCGCTTGGTGATCTCCACGATCCGCTGCGGATGAGCGGGATGAAAGCCGCGCTGGATCGGCTGGAAGCGGCGTTGGAGCGTAAAGAAAAGATCCTCATTTACGGCGACTACGACGTAGACGGCACGACCGCGATTGTCATTCTCAAGACGGCGATCGAGCTGTGCGGCGGGGCGGCGGATTTTCATGTGCCGCACCGCATCCGAGAGGGCTATGGCATGCGCGACGAAGTGATCGAGCGCGCCGTGGCTGACGGCGTGCGGCTGATCATCAGCGTAGACACCGGCATTCGTGCCTTCGCGGCGGCCGAAACGGCTCGGCGCACTGGGGTGGACCTGATCGTTACCGACCATCACTTGCCGGGAATGGAGGGCGTTCCGCAGGCGCTGGTTGTTGTCAATCCAAATCAAAAGGGATGCGATTATCCCTGCAAGTATTTGTGTGGCGCGGGCGTGGCCTTCAAGCTGGCTCAGGGATTGATGGAGCGGCGGCTGGATTTGAAAGATCAATCGCGCCTGTTGATGTCGTTCATGAAAATCGTGGCGATCGCGACCATCGCCGATGCTGTCCCATTGCTGGGCGAGAATCGGGTATTCGCGAAGCTGGGATTGCAGGGGCTGCGCCGTCCGGTAAACGTTGGGCTGAAGGCGCTGCTGGAAGTGGCGAAACTCGGCGACGGCCGGGCGCTGACCGCGACCGAAGTCGCTTTCCGCGTCGCGCCTCGCCTGAACGCCGCCGGGCGCATGGACGTGGCCCGCGACGTAGTGGACCTCTTCAACGTGAAAGACATGGGGCGTGCGCGGCAGATGGCCGTCCGGCTTGACCAGTTAAACGCCGAGCGTCAGGAAGAAGAGCGGCGCATTATGGACAGCATCGAGCGTCGCCTGGAGGAAGAGCCAGCCTTGCGCGAAGCGTATTGTGTGGTGCTGGACGGCGAAGGCTGGCATCGTGGGGTGATCGGCATTACAGCGTCGCGGGTGGTGGAACGCCACGGGCGGCCTACGCTGGTCGTCTCGCGTGAAGGCGACGAAGCGCACGGCTCGGGACGATCGATCCCGGCGTTTCATCTGCTGCAGGCCCTGGAATCGTGCCCCGAACTGTTTTCCCGCTACGGCGGACACGCGCACGCGGTCGGCTTTGCGCTGCCCAGCGCCAACGTGGAGAAACTGCGCCGGCATCTGGATGGCTACGCGCGTGCCCGGCTAACTCCCGCCGATTTCGAACCACAGCTCGAGTTCGATCGGGAGTTGCCGCTGGGAGAAGTTACGCCCGAGCTATGTGAAGCGCTGCTTCTGCTGGAGCCTTTTGGCATGGAAAATCGCGAGCCGATTTTCACTGCTCGGGCAGTGCGGCTGATGGCGCCTCCGCAGGCGGTGAAGGAGAAGTACGTTCGGCTGCGCGTGGCACCGGCCAGTGTGGGGACGGGCGACTCGCCCGTCCAAGCGGGGCAAAGCCCCGCCACCACACAAGCTTCGTCATCATCGTCATGGCGCAACAACATGGCGTTCAAAGCGATGGGCTGGGGCCTCAAAGATTCCTGCGACCGCTTGCAATTGCTGGCCGGAGACCGCCTCGACATCGCCTACTCGATCGGGATGAACGACCATCCAGAGTTCGGCGGGTTGGAGCTGACCCTGCGGGACGTGCTGCGGGCCCAGTGAACGCATATTTCATTCTTTGACAATCCGCCAATCCAGTTCTATAGTGCCGGGCATGAATGGAACTTTCTTTTGCAACAAGTGCGGTGCGCAAAATGCAGCGGGCGCCCAGTTTTGTAATCGCTGCGGAGCGCCTACGAGTTCGGCGCCAGTGCCGGGAGCACCCGGCGCAGCGTCGTCCAACCCGGGGTCGTACTCAGCCCCGGCGGCTGCCTATCAGGCGGTTGCGCCGGTCGTGGGAGTTGGCTACGGAGGGTTCTGGATTCGCGTGCTTGCCGCCATCATCGACGGCGTCCTGTTGCGGGTTGTGGTGGCTCCAATTCACCTCGTTTTCGGTGGTCTCGGACTGGCCGGAATGATGAGTGGGGTTCCGCACGCTGGAATTGGACTTGGTCTCTTGGGCGGTGGCGTCACCATCGTCCTGCTGATTTTCGGTTCCTGGTTGTACGAGGCTTTTATGGAAAGCTCGTCGTACCAGGCGACGCTGGGCAAGATGCTCTTTGGGATGAAAGTTACCGACCTCAACGGCAACCGAATCTCATTCGGACGCGCGACCGGAAGGCATTTTGCGAAGTGGATTTCCGGGATGATCCTGTCCATCGGTTACATGATGGTCGGGTTCACGGAGCGCAAGCAGGGACTGCACGATATGCTGGCCGGGACGCTAGTTCGACGGGGATAGTTCGCCGGGGATAGACCCTGCGCAGATACTTACTTCCTGTCATGGACTTTCCTACAATCCATTGTGAATAGGAGTGTGTCATGACGATCTACGATCCTCCCGGCCGCGGCCGAATCATCGATATGCAGGGCGGTTCCATGGCTCGCGTTGCGGGATTCCTGGTTCTCGGCCTGCTGATTGTCGTCTTCTTATTTTCCGCGGTGACCCGGGTGGATTCGGGCGCGGTTGGCGTCTTGACGCTTTTTGGCCGAGTCACGGGCGAGGCTCTGCCCGAAGGCATCCACGTCATCAACCCGTTCAAGACCAATCACGAACTCTCCATCCGTACCCAGGAAATCAAGGAAACGGCCAGCGTGCCCTCGAGCGAGGGCTTGGTCATGAACCTCGATACATCCCTGATCTTCCACCTCAACCCGCGATAGGGCTGCCGACGTTTTTCAGAAAATCGGACCCACTTACGCGGACGTCCTGGTCGAGCCCAACCTGCGGGCTGCCATTCGTGAAGCCACCGCTTCGCATACGGCGAACGCCCTCTACACCGGCGAACGCGAGATGGTCGCCAAGCAGATCTTTGACCAACTCACCAATCTTCTGGGCCAGCGCGGCTTCATCGTGGAAAGCGTCCTGCTGCGCGATATCCAGTTGCCCGCTACCCTTAAAGCTTCCATCGAAGCCAAGCAGCAGGCCGAGCAGGAAGCGCTGGCCATGAGCTTCCGCTTGCAAAAAGAAACGCAGGAAGCGCAGCGCAAACGCATCGAAGCCGCCGGCGTCCGCGACTTTCAGCAAATCGTGGCCCAAGGCATCAGCGCCCAGCTGCTGGAGTGGAAAGGCATTGAAGCCACCGAAAGTCTGGCAAAGAGTCCGAATACCAAAATTGTGGTGATCGGCGGCGGCAAGAACGGCCTACCGCTCATTCTCGGGCAGTAACTGCCTGCGGCTCTGACGACAAATCCTCTACAATACTGGCTTTCATGGTTGGAGGCCTTTTTGTGATGCGAAGCCAGCGTTTGGCAGCCATCGTTTGTTTCCTCACCGTTCTTTGCGTGGCGCAAGTCTCCCAGGCGCAGAGCGATTTGGAGAAGAACGAGGAGAAAACAGCGAAGTATCTTGAATCGGTGCGGCATCAGCCGGGGCTGCTGCTGGCATTTCTGCAGCAGATGCCGAAGGGCGGCGACCTGCATGTCCACCTGGCCGGCGCGGTTTATGCGGAAAGCATGATCGACTGGGCCTCGGAAAACGCTCTCTGCGTGGACCGCAGCACTTCGAAACTGATTCGCGCGTCGTGTGATTCCTGCGAACCCTACAAGGTCAAGCCGTCGGTGCGCTGCGCCTACCAGGACCACATTCTCTACGACCAGCTAGTGGATGCCTGGTCGATGCGCAACTGGCATCGCGAGGAGGAATCGGGGCACGACCACTTCTTCGCCACTTTCGAAAAATTCGGCCCAGCGCTGGAGAAGCACATCGGCGAGGCTTTCGCCGAGGTTGCATCGCGGGCCGCGGCCGATCATTTGCAGTATGTGGAATTGATGAACACGTCTGACGGAGCGCAGGCCGCCATTCTCGGCAGCAAGATTGGATGGGATGACGACTTCAGCAAACTCCGCGATAAGCTGCTGGCCGGCGGAATGGCGGATGTGGTGGCATCGGTTCGCAACCAACTCGATTCCGACGAGTCGCGACAAGAAAGACGTGCTGCATTGCGGGACGGCGCAGGCTACCCCGGGATGCGACGTCACGCTCCACTATCTGTACCAGGTGCTGCGTGGCTTGCCGCGGGAGCAGGTATTCGCACAGATCTTGCTGGGCTTCGAGCTATCGAAGGCGGACCCACGTTTCGTCGGCTTTAACCTGGTGATGCCCGAAGACTATTACGTGCCCATGCACGACTTTGATCTGCATATGCGGATCATCGAAGCCTTGCACAAGTTCTATCCCGCGACGCACGTGTCGTTGCACGCCGACGAACTGGCGCTGGGGCTGGTTCCACCGGAGGGCATGCGGTTTCACATTCGCGAGTCGATTGAGCGCGGCGGCGCGGAACGGATTGGCCATGGCGTGGCCGTCATGAGCGAAGACGACCCGATCGGGTTGCTGCAGGAAATGGCCAGGAAGAGTGTGCTGGTCGAGATTTGCCTGACGTCGAATGATGTGATCCTCGGCGTGAGCGGCGACCGCCATCCGCTGCCGGTGTACATGAAATACGGAGTGCCGGTGGCGCTCGCCACCGACGATGAAGGCGTCTCGCGCGGCGATATGACGCACGAATATCTGCGGGCGGTCGAGACGTACGGTTTGTCGTATGCCGATCTGAAGCGCATGGCGCGTGCAAGCCTGGAACACAGTTTTATTCCGGGAAGGAGCGTCTGGCAGAAGTCCGAGTCGAGAGTCGCAGTTTGCGAACTCGATCTTCGAAAGCCAGAGAGCCCTTCTCCACCTTGCAAGGCGCTCCTCGAGAACAGCGAGCGCGCTCGCGTGCAGTGGCAACTGGAGAAGGCTTTTGCCGAGTTTGAGAAGAAGTTTTAGAGTAATTTTTCGGTAGGGTTGTTATCCAGAGCGAAACGAATGACCTGCTTTTTTGCAGCGAACGGCAGGTCCTTCGCTTCGCTCAGGATGACAATGTGTATTTATGAGTCCAGACCTGTTCAATCGCGCTGAATCCGCGGCGGGATTTGTGCTTTCGCAGACCAAGCTGCGTCCGCAGATCGGGCTTGTCCTCGGCTCGGGCCTGGGATCTTTTGCCGATGACCTCTCCGATGCCGTCCGCATTCCCTATGCCAACATACCTACATTTCCACGTTCGACGGCGGTTGGGCATGCTGGACAGTTGGTAGTCGGCAAATCCAGCGACGTTCCTGTTGCCGTGATGCAAGGGCGGGTTCATTTGTATGAAGGCTATCCGGCCGCCGAGGTTGCGTTTCCTACCCGCGTGCTCGGGCGAACTGGAATACGCGCCTTGATTCTGACCAATGCCGCTGGCGGCATTAACGTCGAGTATGGACAGGGCGCGCTGGTCATCCTGCGCGATCACATCAATCTTCAAGGGCAGAATCCGCTGACGGGCGCGAATGACGAGCGCCTGGGCCCACGTTTCCCCGACATGACTTATGCCTACGCCAAGCGCTATCGCGAGATCGCACTGGAGGAAGCGAAGAGGCTTTCCATTCCTCCGCGCGAGGGCGTCTATGCGGCGCTGGCTGGGCCGAGTTACGAGACTCCGGCGGAGATTCGATACCTGCGTACCATCGGCGCCGATCTGGTGGGCATGTCCACCGTCCCCGAAGCGATTGCTGCACGGCACATGGGGATAAACGTCCTGGCAATCTCATGTGTGACGAATATGGCCGCGGGAATTCTCGATCAGGCGCTCAACCACGAAGAAGTGCTCGAAGTGGGACGACGCGTGATGGGACAGTTCATTGCGCTGCTGCGAGCGGTGCTGCCGCGGATTGCGGAGGAGTTGGAGAAGGCCGGCTAGGGCCGAGCTTCTCCACCCCGGTTCGCTCGGCTTGGACGGGCGAGGGCGCCCGTCCCCACACGAACAAACGCGGGCTCAGTGGCTCTTGCGGGGTATGAACACCGCCTGCGGTGGATCTATACCGTACGCTGCCGCGAAGCTGGCTTGATTGAGCGCAAAGCTGGCTCGTCCACGCGAATCGATGAACAGCAATGGCTGTTTGAGTGACACGTCACTGAACGTCTTGACGAATGGCATCTCCAGTTCGCGACCAGCGATTTTCACCTTCACCTTATCCCCGCGCTGATAGCCGAGTTTCATAAAATCATCGGTGCTGATATTCGTGATCAGGTTGCCAAACGGACCATCCAGGGCGGTTACTTCACCGGTCAACCCTTTCTCATCCACGCTGGCGGGTTTCAGATCGAGCCGGACTAGTTCTTTGACTTCGGGGCCGACCTGAGTCCAGTCGTCGCCACGCGCTATGTGAGCGCCCACGGGCGAGAAAATATCCCGGCCATGGAAAGTGGAGGAAATCTTGGCGCCGACCATCCAATCAGGATTTGTGACCTCGCGAATGCCTTCGATGCCGTCGCGGTCCTCGACCATGGTCATCAGGCCGTTGTCGGGCAACACGAAGAATTGCCCACGCTTCGATTTCACCACCACAGCTTTGCGCGAACTGCCTACTCCGGGATCGACCACCGCCACGAATACCGTTCCGGCCGGGAAGTAGGGTGTGGCGCCGAAGAGGAAGCGAGCGCCGTCCCGAATGGAAAAAGCATTCACCTGATGCGTGAGATCGACAATGCGAAGGTTGGGCGCGATGCCGTACATTACGCCCTTGCAGAGCGCTACCGAATCGTCCACGATGCCGAAATCGGTCATGAAGACAACGGTTGGCGGAGGCTGTACGGCAGATTGCTGCGCTAGAAGACGACTCGCGGCCAGCAGTAAACAGACGAACCACCAACAGAATATTGGCGGTGATTTTCCTGCCGGGGCTGATGTCATCCGCATGACGTCGAACTCTTCAGAAAGGCTACTATAATCGGGGCAGCCAAAATTTAGTAGGCTATCCCTCAATCCAGGAGAGTCAGCGATGTCCAACGTCATTCCTGAGAAGTACGCCGACCTTTTTCAAAAGCGCGCCTTCGGCAGTCTTGGTACCCTCATGCCCGACGGGCGGCCGCAGGTTACACCAGTGTGGTGCGATTTTGACGGCCAACACGTCATCTTCAACTCGGCCCGCGGACGGCAGAAAGATCGCAACGTGCGCCGCGATCCTCGAGTAGCGCTGGCCATCGTCGATCCCGACAATCCTTACCGCTATCTGGAGATCCGCGGCACCGTGGTTGAGATTACCGAAGAGGGCGCCGACCAATACATCGACAAGCTGGCGAAGAAGTACCTGGGAGTGGACAAGTATCCATATGGGCAGCCGGGAGAGGTTCGCGTACTTTACAAAATCCGGCCGGAACACACGACGGTGATGGGGTAGTGGCCTAAACACCCTCTGGAACACCGGTTGAGCATTTCGCCAAAGTTCGCGGACAGGAATGTCCGCGCCACAGTACTTCTTTTCTTCGATAACCTTTCCTCTGCAAACGAGTCCAACTCTCCACGGAACCTCGGAGAGTCGTTCTCCGTATTAGAAGGCAAGAACCGAGAGATCTTCGTCCGCTTCGTGGAGGATGGGTTATGGAAGTTGGGAAAAACAGCGGCAATGGTTTACACGCGCATTCCGTCGATGTGCATGCTAATAGCATTTCGGCGCAGCAGGTAGTGAAGGCCGCGCACGAAGAACTCCTCCAGTTGCTGAGACAGCGTGCCGAGGTCATGAAGCGCATTGGGACGGTGAAGCAGACCATCGCTGGACTCGCGAATCTTTTCGGCGAGCAGGTGCTCGACGACGACTTGCTGGAGCTGATCGACCGCAAGCCCAACGGCCGCCAGCCCGGATTCACCAAGGCTTGCCGGAGGGTGCTCATGGAAGTCAAGCGTCCGCTGGGTGCGCGAGAGGTTTGCGTGGAACTGGAACGATGTGTTCCGGCGATCCTGGCGCGGCACAAGGATCCGCTGGCCTCGGTCACGACCGTTTTGAATCGCCTGGTGGATTACGGCGAGGCGCGCAGCCTGAGCAACGATCGCGGGCGGCGCGTTTGGGAGTGGATCAGCGACGTCGAGCCGGCGGAGGCAGCGATGGCTTCGAGGCGAACGGCGTGATCCCAGTTTCGGCATCGCTAAAGCGATGCCCTGATACCAACCCTTCCAGCACCCTGCTACGCGGGCAGCAGGCGTCCTTTTTCCAGATGCCGCGTCACGTGCGCATACTGGGCTGCGTGCGGATCGTGTGTCACCATCACAATCGTCTTGTTGAAGCCTTCATTCAGGCGCTTCAGAATCTCGAGGATTTCTGTTGCCGAGTTACTGTCGAGGTCACCGGTTGGTTCGTCGGCCAGAATCAGCGTGGGATCGCTGACGATAGCGCGAGCGATGGCCACCCGTTGCTCCTGTCCACCGGATAGCTGCTTGGGAAGATGATGGACGCGATCCTCAAGTCCGACGAGTTTGAGCGCGGTCATCACGTGATCGCGGCGTTGCTGCTGCGTCATCCTGGTCAGCAGCAGCGGCAACTCTACATTCTCAAATGCGGTCAGTACCGGGATCAAATTGAACGTCTGGAAGACATATCCGACGTGGGTATTGCGCCATTTGGCCGACTGCCCATCGCCCAGACGAAAAATATTTTCGCCCATCACCAGCAGTTCGCCGGAGGTGGGACGATCGATGGCGGCGATCATGTTCAGCAGGGTCGTCTTTCCTGATCCGGAAGGCCCCATCAGCGCCAGAAACTCGCCACCGGCAATGTCGAGGGAAACGTTGTCGAGCGCGGTTACCTCGAAGGCATCGCGCTTGAAAATCTTGCTGACCCCATTGGCCTGGACGACCTTGCTGCCCACGGTCGGCTGTCTTGGTGTTTGCGTCGTTATCGTACTCATGAATTCCCCTTGATGCGAATCTTTTGCCCGTCCTGCAAATCCGCGGGCGCCGTAGTGATTACACTTTCGCCGCCGACCAGCGAGTCGACGAGATAACCTCCCGAGCGCTGGCCCTGAACGTGAACCTCACGGCGGAGAGCCTTGCCGTTGAAGGCGAGCAGCACGAACTTCTTCCCATCCTTGTCGCGCAACGCGGCGGTGGGCACAAAGATATTGGTCTGTTTCGTGCCGGCGTTCTTGTCGTCATTATTATTGGCCTTTGCCTTGAACTGAACCGTGGCATTCATTTCCGGGCGCAGGTAGGAGTCGGGTTTCAGAATCTGCACCTTGACCTGGACCGTTGCCTTCTGGCGATTGGCTTCCGGCGACATCTCGGCAATCTCACCTTTGTAGGAGCGATCCTTGAACGCGTCCAGGGTGACGATGCCTTCCTGCTTGGGAGAGAGCTTCGCAAAGTCGTCCTGCGCGATATCGAGCTCGACCTGAATGTCATTGAGATCGGCCAGGGCCACCACCGACCCGCGCGGGCCGCCTTCGGCGCCGCTGGCAAACTGAGCGGTGACCAACTCACCTTTTTCCGCCGTGCGCTCCAGAATCGTGCCGCTGACGGGCGCGCGAATCACGGTGGCATCGAGTTGCGACTTGGCGTAGGCCATCTGGCCTTCGGCCTGCAACAAGTCGCCGCGGGCACGAAGAATCTCTTCGGAGCGCGGACCAAGCTGCATCAGCTTGAAAGCTCGCTCCAGCGAATTCATTCTCTGTTGCGAAGCGTCGCACTTGCCGATAGCGTCGTCCAGATTCTGCTTCGACATGACTCCCTGCGCAACGAGGTCGCGGGTGCGATCCAGATTGATCTTGTCATTCAGCGCGGTAGCTCGCGCCTCCTCCAGATTGTGATCGGCCTGCTGAATTTCCTCGGGGCGCGAACCGTTTTCATTTTCGAGGAGCCGTGCCTTGGCGCTCTCTACCGCGCCTCGAGCCTGTTCGTATTGGGCGCGGAATTCCTCGTCTTCCAGCCGCACCAGAACTTGCCCTTCTTTTACCTTGTCGCCTTTTTCTACGCCGATCCAGGCCACGCGGCCCGTGACCTTGGAATTCACGCTGATTTTGTGATGAGCGACTATGTACCCGCTCGCCGAAAGCACGGTGCTGCCCACGACGTCGCTGCCCTCCGCTGTGGCGCGAGCGACTTCCACCTCTGGCGCGTCCGAGGCGAGCGCACGATAAACCAATGAGACGATTCCCAGCAAGACGACCATGGCGACTCCGCCCAGAATGAAGCGGCGCGACCACGCGGGCGGTTCTCCGCCTCCGTCGCGCAGCGAATGATCGATGCGCAGACTTCGCAGGTCGTCGTGTTTAGTGTCCGCAGATCCGAGGTCCGTCGGCATGGATGAACGATGCTCCAAGCTCTTATGCTGATGCAAAATTCAAGGCACCAACAATTGTACGCACTATGTACGAAGCACAGCCCCTAAAGGGGCGTCTGCTTTCCTGCTTGCGGCATCGCTAAAGCGATGCCCTGATACGAAGCCCAATATGGCTCAAGAAGCTTCTCCGCAGCCTCCTACGCTCGCAGCGAGGTCAGAATATCCTGCCGCGCCGCATGCCAGGCGGGAGCGAAGCCACCCAGCAAGCCCATAATCATCGCAAAGACGACCGCCGTTACAGCGACTCCCCACGTGAGGTGCAGACTGAAAACTGTTTCGCTGAAGGTGAGCTGGTTGCCGATGCCTGTGCTCATACCGTTGAACGGCAACATCAAGACAATTCCGACCGCTGCCCCCAGCAGCGAAAGCAGCAGCGACTCAATCACGAACGACGTGAGAATGCTGGGCCGGGAAAATCCTATGATCCTCAGGGTTGCGATCTCTTTCGAGCGATAGGCCACCGCCGCATACATCGTATTCATGGCGGCAAAGCTGGAACCGATCGCCATGATGATGGCCACAACCATGCCGATAAATTTAATCGCTCCGCCAGAACTGGTCTGCTTCTCGTAATACTCGGTTTCGAGCGTGCCCTCCAACTTCAGCCGCTGATCGTCGCTGACGCGGTGCTTCAGCGCGTCGGCCGCAACCGGATCGGTTGCCCGCAAATAGACGGAAGCATAGCCTCCCTGGCGGTCGAAGTCCGCGGCGATCTGGTTGACGTCGCCCCAGATTTCCGAATCATAGGCGGTGCCGCCCGAATTGAAAACGCCGACTACCTTCCACTGTCCTTTGGCAAAGTCCAGAGTGTCGCCGACGTTGGCGCCAGAAAAACGGTTGTGAATAGAATTCCCGACGACCACTTCGCGCTGTCCGGGCGTAAACCAGCGGCCTTCGACCAGTTTTGCGCCAGGACGCAGAGCGAGGCCGGCCGGCATCAGGCCGCGAACCGAGACGTTCACTTCACCGGTTCCATCCTTGCGCGGCAGCACCACCACCACCACCCATTCCCCGGAGGCAAGCGGTTGTCCGTCGCGGTCCTGGGCGATCCCGGGCAGTGTTTTCAGCGTAGGGAAAAGATCGGCGTTGAAGCCTCCTGAAAGTTCAGCGGTGGAACCCTTGCGCATGACGAGCACGTTCACCGGATCGCCGCTGGCCATAAAAGCCTTCTGCAGACCCGCCAGCAGCGCCATCAGGAAAACCGCGGTGGTCACGGTGAGCGCAATGCCCAGAGCCGTCATGATGGTGAGGCCCTTGCGCAGTTTCAGATTGCGAATGTTATAGCTGATCGGAATCGCCATATGTTTCCTTCGCTACCCGACGTAGCGCAGGCCCTCCACAATATCCAATTTTGCTGCGTGGTAGGCAGGCAAGACCGCGCTCAGGAATCCCACCATGGCGGCGACGACGACAGCCAGAAGAAAAGTGGAGATGGTCACATGCATTCCAAGGAGGAAAAATCCCATGCCGGGAGCATGTGCCAATGCCGCTACCAGTCCGACCGCCAGCAGACAGCCGAGTACGCCCCCGGACAAAGCGACAGTGACCCCCTCACCCACATAAAGACGGAGAATCGATTGCCGGGTAAAGCCCAACGTCTTCAACACGGCCACTTCGCGGGTGCGTTCGCGGATCGACATGGCCATGGTGTTAGCGGAGACCAGCAGCGTCGCGAACACGACTGCGAAACAAATACTCAAGATGAACGCTTTCACGTTGCCCAGGCTGTTGATGAAGCTCAGCTGAAACGCCTTCTCGCTCTCCGTCTTCGTGGGTTCGGGAAAGTTGTGGAACATGGCATCCACGGCAGCCGCGACCTTGGGTACGTCGTCGGGAGAGTCTGCGAGAATGTTGAAAGTACCAGCGTGTCCCTTGGCGAAGGCAACTGCCTCCTCGACATACTTCCAGTTGAAGTAGACCGTGATGGTGGGCTGGGGTGCAACGAAGATTCCGCGAATCGTGAGTTCCAGATCGACCGGGAAGATGGTTCCTTTGATAACGATGCGATCCCCGATCTTCCAGCCAAACTTCTTCGCTAGTTCACTGTCCACGACGCAGCCAGCTAGATCGCGCTGCCAGGCGGCCAGTTGGTCGTCGGGAATCTTGAAATCCGTCATCACTTTGAAGATCTCGGCGGGGTCAGTGCCAAACTGCGCGAAGAAATTTTCGGGCTTCTCGTCTTTGTACAAGCCCCCAAACCACTGCGTCGGAGCCACCGCGACCACTCCGGGCACGGTGCGCATCTTTTCCCGGTAATACATCGGCATACTCTCGGTCAAAGAAACGCGATGGCGAGTGATCAGCCGCTGCGCCGACTGTGCGCTTCCTTTGTCAATGTAGAAGCCATGCCAGATGGTCATCATCAGGGTCAACAGCAGCAGCGAGAACGTGATGCTCAACACGGTCAGGATGCTGCGCCGCCTGTTGCGAAACGCGCTTTTGGTCACGAAGCGAGTTAAGGTCATGCGAGTACGAACACCCACCAGTTGTTAAGAAAATTCCGCGAGCGGGACAGCCAATCCCAGATTGCGCTTGCTTTGAGGATAAAGCAGAGGTTGCGGTGTGGACAACCGGGGTTGAACTTCTTTTTCGTTAATTTTGCGTGAACTTTTTTTCGGCCACGAACGCGAGTCTGACAGCCTTGACGTGTCGATTGTTGTGCAGGGGATGGAGCGCGACCTGTGCACAGTAAGGTCTGGCCAGCTTGGCTGGGTGGCTCCTGGCGATCATCGCACATCAAGATGTGACCTTTTTCACTGACAACGCGCGCTCGTTTGTGCTTGTATTAGCACGTCCCGCCTCTCCGAAGAGCAGTTCACGTCAGTTAAAGGGCTCCTCCCCGGAGGGGAGGGCTTTGAACGTCTGACCCCTCTCACAATTGGTTTGTCGACGACGATTCGTGAAGGAGGTCCACCATGACGCGCAAGCATACTCACAACACTAGCGCTCTCCCTGGCACCGCTCCGTTCATTGCGTTCCTGATGGTTATGATCGCTCTCGCCGCCCTTGCACAAACAATAGGGGCAGGTCAGTTGTCCGGGAGAGGTCGACTTGACGATTACTCGACTAACTCAGGCCCACGACTTTTCGTGCCGGCGGTGGCCTACGACTCGGGCGGATACACTGCTTCCTCTATAGCCGTAGGAGATCTCAATGGTGACGGCAAACTCGACCTGGTGGTTGGCAACAGGTGCAGCAATAGCGGTTGTGCAAGCGGCCAAGGCTCGGTCGGCGTGCTGTTGGGTAACGGCGACGGAACGTTCCAAGCGGCCGTAGCCTACGATTCGGGCGGTGCCGCGAACTTCGGCTATGCAGAGGCAGTGGCAATTGCGGACCTGAACGGCGATCACAATCTCGACATCGTCGTGACCAACGCTGGCTCGAATACGGTGGGCGTGCTGCTGGGAAACGGCGACGGAACTTTCCGACCAGCGACGATCTATGGCTCGGGTGGGATGTTTCCCGGGTCTGTGGCGGTCGCGGATGTGAATGGCGACGGCAGACCCGACATCTTGGTGACCAATGGCTGCAGCGACTCTAATTGTGACGGTACAGTGGGCGTGTTATTGGGTAACGGCGACGGCACCTTCCAGCCAGCAGTGACCTACAGTTCGGGCGGGAACGTCGCCCAGTCGGTAGCGGTTGCGGACGTGAATCACGACGGCAAACCCGATCTGCTGGTTGCCAACGACTGCCTCGGCAACTGTTCGCAGCTAAAGGGCGCCGTCGCAGTGCTGTTGGGCAATGGCGACGGCACCTTCCAGGCGGCCGTGAACTACGCCTCGGGTGGGATTCATGCCAACGCAGTGACAGCCGTGGATGTAAACGGGGACGGCAACATAGACCTGGAGGTGTCCAATCTGGTGCCCAACGCGGTGGGGGTGTTGCTGGGCAACGGCGATGGGACCTTCCAGCCAGCCAAGATCTACAGTTCCAACCCGGGTTCGCCTTCCACGGTAGTGGTCTCGGTTGGGGTCGTGGATGTGGATGGTGACGGCAAGCCTGACCTCCTGGTGGTGAACCAGTCCATCGGCGGCAACGGTAATAATGGTGGCGCTGTGGCTGTGCTGCTGGGCAATGGCGACGGAACCTTCCAGGCGGCGGTGAACTACCTTTCCGGTGGGTATCAGGCTCTCCGGGTCGCGGTGGGTGATGTGAATGGCGACGGTCGCACGGACCTGCTCGTAGCCGTTGAGTGCAGCAGCAACGGTTACAACTGCGGAGGCCCGATCAATAAAACGCGAGGTGCGGTGGGAGTGTTGCTCAACAATGTTGGGGCTCCACCCACGACGACCTCCTTGGTCTCAAACGTGAATCCCGCGGATATAAACTGGGTGGTCACGTACACAGCTACGGTGACGAGCCCATCCGGCGGAGGGCTGAATGGAACCGTGCTATTCCAGGATGGAGCTTCCCCAGTTGCTACGGTGACGCTGGCAGGCAATCAGGTGGCGTACAGCACAAGTTACACAGCGAAAGGAACGCACTCAATCACGGGCACTTACTCGGGCATCCTGAACACCGCTGCTGGCAGCACATCTGCCGTGCTGACGGAAGCCATTTTGACGCCACACCCAACCACCACTCGGGTGATTACATCGGGTTCGCCAACGTTTGTTGGCCAGTCGGTGACCTTCACAGCAAGGACGACGTCGATTTACGGCCCGATTCCAGATGGCGAACTAGTGACGTTCTACGACGGGAGGACTGCGATTGGAACCAATGCCACGACGAGTGGCGTGGCAACGTTCACTACTTCGTTGCTAACCGCCAAGACACATACCATCAAAGCAACCTACGCAGGGGACGTGGACTTCAAGCCGAGTTCTGGGACGGTTACCCAAGTTGTGAATGGGTATCCGACGACCACGAGCCTAACCTCGAGTCCCAATCCTTCATACTTCGGGCAGGCGGTGACCTTTACGGCGACGGTTACTCCGACCGGGCCTTACCCGCCGACCGGCAACGTCAAATTCATGGATGGAACCACCGGGATAGGGACAGCGACGCTGAGCGGAGGTGTAGCTAAGCTCACCAAGTCCAAGCTCGCCGTGGGTACGCACCCGATCACAGCTCAGTATGTGGGGGATGCGGCTTGTGCCAAGAGCACATCGTCCGCGTGGGATCAGATCGTACAATAACTCCGACGAGGCCGCACTGCTCTTATCGACACGAGATCACAGATGAGCCGCCCGATGTCTGGGCGGTTTTTCTTTTGCATCTCGCGGGAGTTGGGAGCGTGTTAGGCGCTGAAATCGTCCCGGTCCCAGCCGCCAAGCAATCGTCTTTCCAGCCCGTTTTCGGTGACCTTCGTAACTCTCAGTTGGACAGTCGATGGCAGTATTCTAGTTTTGATTCTTGCCCTGTTCTTAGCCAAAACTATATTTCAGGGTGGAGTGCGGCTTGTCACCGCGAGGGCGATTGTAATGGCGACGATGTTTGGCCGTTTCGAAATTCAGAGTGAGCTTTCCAAGTCCGACACCGCCTTGATTTATAAGGCGCTGGACACGGAAACTAACCAGGTCGTGGCGCTCAAGACGCAGAGTCTGGAGCCACTGGGCGACCGCGCGGACGCGTTTGTGGAAACGCTGATCGCCGAAGGCGAGAGCACCCGCGATCTGGTCGGACAGAACATTGTTCTGCTCTATGGCGCAGGCGAAATCGACGGCCAGTTCTGCGCGGCCATGGAATACATCCAGGGCAACAGCGTGGCCACCATGCTGGCGCGCAAAGAAGGCTTCTCCATCTGGGATCTGCTCGACATTACCCGCCAGGTTTGCGCCGGTCTGGAGCACGCTGGGGCGAAGAATGTGACCCACTGTTCGCTGGAGCCCGCCAAGATCATGGTGCAGTGGGACGGAATGGTCAAGATTCTCGGCTATGGCATCTCCAACATGAGCCTGATCGGAGCGGAATCGGAGAGTGGTTTGGGCCGGCTCATGCCCTATTGCTCTCCTGAACAGATTCGCGGCGAGGCTATCGACCTGCGTTCGAACCTGTTTACTCTGGGGGCGATCCTGTATGAGATGGTGGTGGGCAAGAAGGCCTTCGATGCTGCGGATGCGGTTGCGCTGGTAAGTCAGATTGAAAACGAGATGCCCGCCAGCCCGTCTCGGGTGAACGTTAAGATTCAACCGGCGGTGAGCGCGCTGATTATGAAAGCGCTCGCGAAAGATCCGGCGGAACGTTATCAGAGCGCGCGCGAACTTCTGGATGATCTGGAGAAATGCAAGGAAAACGGAAAGAAGGCCGTCACCGAATCCAAGAAGACGACCCCGGCGCCGGGTCTCGCCATAAGTTCCGCGGCTCGTGCGGCTGCGGCCAGTAAGTTTGTCTCGGCAGCGTCAAGCGCACCCAAGCCCGTGCCTTCCGCTCCACCCGCTCCGCGCAAACCTGTCGCTCCCCGAGTCGACGCGCCGGTGTTTTCCGTCGATCCGCCAGCAGTCGAAGGCAAAGCCGCTGCGGCCGCTGCGGGCGCAGGGGGCGACTGGCGCGCATCCGATGCGAGCTCGATTCCGGATTCTGGTACGGAGCTCATCGACGAATTTGCCGGCGAACCTGAAGTCCAGGCTCCAGAATTCCAAGCCTCGCGAGGTCCCGTGTTATCAGCGGCGGCGGTGGAGCGAGAAGAATCTGAGCAGCAGTTGCCGCGCGTGGCCGTTGATCCCATGATGTCCGACCCCGAGGCGGGTTCATCGGGCGTGAGTTTTTCTGATTTGGAAGAGCTGCCTCCGCTCAAGGAACCCGTTTTCACCCAGCCAGCTCCCGAACCGGCCGAGCCGGAGCAGCCGGTGGTGCAGTTCCTCCCGCGAAAACAAGAAGAAAAGCCGAAAATCCAGCCGCGGGAAGTCGCGGAAAAAGCGATGAAGGAAATCGCCACCATTCCGCCACGGCTGATGCTGTTTGCGATCCTGGGCGCGGTGGGCCTGATTCTGGTGATTGCGATCACCGTCTTTTTTCACGTCCGCTCGGAAGACGATGATTCCACGGCTGCTCCGCGGCCGACGAAAGTCGTAGAATCAACCCCCGCTCAACCGGTTGCGCAGACTCCGGTGGTACAGCAAGTGGAGAAACCAGCTCCACCGGTTGCGCCGGTTGTGGAACCTGAAGCTGAACCAAGCTTGACGGTGCGCCAAGTCGAAAAACGCGCACCGAAGAGCAGGCGGGTGGTTCCGGCCCCAGTGCCAGTCATGATCCCAGGGCAGGCGCTCGTTGACTCCAGCCCGCAGGGCGCACAATTTCAAGTCGATGGGAAAAGCGATCCGTCGTGGGTTACGCCGTTTACAGTGGCGAGTTTGAGCCCCGGTAAGCACGTCATAACGGTGAGCAAGCCGGGGTATTCGTCCGAGGTACGGTCCATCGATGTTGCTGCCAACAGCAAGTCAACTCTGGCGCTTCATTTGGCGCCGGTCAATGCGCTAATGGTGGTGAGCAGCGCGCCACCCGGCGCCGAGGTTGTTTTGGACGGCAAGTCTACCGGAAGACTAACCCCGGCGCAGTTCGCCGTGGAAAAAGGAAGCCATACAGTCCTGTTGCGCAAGCAGGGGTATTTGGAGGAGACAGTCACCGCCGATCTCGGTCCCGGCCAGAATTTTCAGTACTCTCCCGCATTGCGAGCGCTCGGCAATGCCGAGGACATACGGACTGTGGGCAAGTTCAACAAGCTGTTTGGACGCGGCGGTGACAGCACTGCGGGCATGGGTGCCATCAGCATTCATACTCAGCCAAAAGGCGCGCAAATCGCGATCAACCAACGGGTCCTGGATAAGTTATCGCCCGTCGACGTCATGCTGGGGCCGGGGAACTACATTGTGGATGTCACCCTGACCGGCTTCAAGCCGATTCACAAGGTCGTCAGCGTCGACAAAGGCAGCAAAGTCGCAGTCGACGAAATTCTTGAGCGGCAATAAACGGCGATTCGGTCACGCTTCGGGCGCGACCTGTCCGTTCTATCTACTTCCCTTGCGATAACTCAGGTCCAGGCAACTGGCTACCGACCCATCGAAACCCTATCAGCAATGAGCCGACAGCCAGCCTATCGGAGGTGTAATCTGAAGGCAGCGGCTCCCAGTCGCCAGTCACTTTGAGCCGTCCTCCAAATCACCGCCCGCGGTTCCGGGTGCGTGCAGGATAGGCTGAGGCAATAGGGGAGTGACATTGTGTCGTTGCAGCCCACGCCGGGCAAGTTGAGTCCCGATCTGTTGCAGGCCCTTCAGGGGATCAAAGCAATCCGGTTGTTCCCCAAGAGCGCCACTCTGTTTGAGCAAGGTTCCACGGTCACGGGAGTTTACCTGGTGGAGAGCGGCGAGGTGCGTGTCCTGCTGTCGACCGGCCAGAGTCAAAGGCAGCTACTGGAGGTGGTGGGCGCCGGCACCATACTTGGTCTGAGCGAGAGCATGACCGGAGAAAAGTATCGGATTACAGCCGAAGCGGGCGAGCAAGCAACGGTGGCGTTTATTCCGCGCAAGGAGTTCCTCGAGTTTCTACGCGAGCACGCCGAGTTTTGTATGCAGGTGGTGCGGCTGTTGAGCGACGATTTGCACGGACTCTACCATAAATTCCGCAGCATCACGGCGCATCCGGGGCGTCCGCGGCATCGTCCTCTGAACGAAAAGTTGAATTAGACCAGGCCTCAGGTGTCAGGTCTTAGGTCTTAAGAACCCAAGCACACTCAGACCTAAGACCTAAGACCTGACACCCTGTTTCGCTAGTTCGTCGTTTTGAAATTGATCGTGATTTGCGTCTCGATTTCAACGGGCTCGCCATCGAGGTAGTAGGGCTTGTATCTCCACTGGCGAACCGCGTCCAGCGCGGCTTTCGCAAGAACAGGGTCTCCGCTAAGGACTTTCAGGTTGGTGACATTGCCCTCTTTGTTGATGGTGGCTTCGATCTGTACTACGCCCTGGGTATGAGTCGCAAGCGCCGCTGGCGGATATTTTGGCTGTACCCGCTTGATCAGAAGCCCCTGAGACACGCCCTGCGAAACTCTCAGTGTTGCCAGCGAAGGCTTGGGAAGATTCGGTGATGCCGTCATCAGGCCGCTCACGGTGCTGTCGTCGGCGGAGGAAACGGCGAGCGGACTGGGAAGCTGAGGCGCAGACTCGTCTGGGTGGGCCTGCGTTTTGGTTCCTGCGACGTTCGACTTCACTCGTAGGGGTGAGGAATCGGGCTTCTTCGTTTCCGGCTCTGCGGTCGCGTTGAGCCGAATCACCGGAACATCGGCTGATGGCTTCTCGGGCAGTGTCGCAGTAGCCGTTTTAGGAGTTACGGTTTGAGTTGCCGGGCTCGCCGGCTCTGGTGTCCTTGTCGAAGGAGCCGACGCCGGAGAGGACGTGGGCACTCGAGCAGGAGCTGGCTGTATCGACGCTTGGGGCGTGCTGGCGTGCTGCGGGGCAAAGATAGAGGTGAACTTGCCCAGGTTCTCATAACCCAGGTAGCCGAGCACGGCTAGAACCAGTAGAGCCACCGCCCCGATCAGGGCTTTCTTGCCGATGCCCGATCCTTCTGAATCTCCTTCGCCAAATCCAGCAAAAGATGGGACATCGGTTGGGTTCGCCGAAGCACCTGTGTGCGACGGGTTGGCCGCCTCTGATTCAACGATCTTGCTCTCTTTTTCTTTTGCTGGAGCCGGGGCTGCGGCTGACCCCTGAGCCGACGTGAAGGCAGAACTCGGTTTTGGGTACGGTAGATGCGCCGCGACGACCTTTGCTGCTTCGTCCTTGACCTCTGCGCCTTTGATTACGTCATTATTGACTGCCTCGGCTTCGACTACCCGATGGCTGGCTTCCACTGCGGGTTCGGCTGCCATCGTAAACTCTGTGGGTAATTCGTTTTGCGCTGCAGGTTCGGGAACGACCGCAGCTTTGTCTTCAACCTCTGCCGACGCTGTCATGGCCGGGACTGCTGCGGGAGGGGCGGCCGGAACCATTGCCAGTAGAGGGGCCGCAACTTCTGGGAAGTCCGGACTGCTGGGCTGTGGAACAAAGGATTCCGGGTCCCGACTGGCTGCTTGGGATGATTTCCCTGCGTACACATGGGAATCTGTGTTTGCGGGAGCTGCCGCACCGGCAGCATCAGCGTTCTTCCGCAGGAGTCCTCGTGCAACCCGCAGCGTTCCTTTTGCCTGTTCGACGTTGATCGGTTTGGTAAGCACCAGGTTGGCGCCGATGCGATAGGCCTTGGCCACGCCCGCTTGTCCAAGGACCAGGGCGATCGCCAGCGAGCTTTGATTGAAACTTGAATTTCTTGCACTTTTAAATAGCAGGGTAGCGTTCGGCTCATTCTCGCAGTCCACGACTATGGCGTCATAGCGCTGTGCCATGAATTTCTTGACCGCGGCAAAAGGCTCATGAACGGTTTCCACCGCGAAGTCCAGTTCACTGAACACATGACTTACAACCCGGGCCAATTTTTCGTCGGGACAGAAGAGTACAGCTTGGTAACCCATAATGAGGCCATCCTAGGTAATGTCGTGGGTACCAGCAAGTTACGTGGGTAATTGAATTTCTGAGGCTTCGTTGGCTGTTTGTCGCTGGTCGTTCGCTCCTTGCCAACACTGGCAGCCGCTGGCGATCGACGAACGACGTTCCCCGTTACGGCCGCTGAAAGTCGATGATCACGACGGTCTGGAAGGGCTGAGCCCTGCCATTGCGGACGTAGGGCCGATAGCGCCATTGCTTCACGGCTTGGATGGCGGCGGTCGCCAGGATAGGGTCTCCCTCGACCAGTCGCACGCCCTCAACCTTCCCGTTCTCGTCAACGACCTCCTTGAGGACTACCGTTGCTTGCGCTTCACCGGGGCGCGCTTCGGCCGGAAACTTGGGTTGAATGCCGCGCGCCAGCCGTTTTTCGGCTCCCTTCGAAGAGAGAATAATGGCGCTGTCCTCCCCGGGCAACTGAGCGCCGGATAAAGTTGTTGCGGCGGCGTCTTTCCTGCTATCGCTGGGCCTGCTGACCTCAGGTGCCGGCCTGGTTGTGGCTCCGGAAGTTGCCGTAGCTACCGTCGTGCCTTGGGTCGCTGCCGGCTGGACAGGAGTCGCAGCAACGGAAGTCGCTGCGGGACCTGCCGTGGAATCCTGGACCAATGATTGTTTCTGGTTCGGATCGGTTGGCGATGCGGGCGTTGGCGCTGAGCTTGTGGCCGTTGGCGGCTGAGTCGCTGGCTTCACTCGAACTGGCGCTGGCAGATTGCTCTTCGGGGAGTTCGCTATTCCAGCGAGGGCCAGGGCACGATCAATCTGCGATTGGGCGATTTCCCGGAATCCGGGTTGATACGTCCACGCGGCATACAAGCCGCCGCCGGCCAGCACGAACACGAACAACGCGACCAGCGGACTGCGCTTTTTCGGCTGGCTTTGCCGGTAGGCCGAAAAGACCGGAGCCACAGATTCGGGTGCCCTTTGATCCGGCACTACTTTGACCGATTCCTTACTTTTTTGTTCCGCTTCTTTCCGATCCACTTCTTTGAATTCCGTCTCTTCCAGTTCCGCAAGCACCGGATCGTCAGAGAGCAGTCGCGCTGGCTTCGAATCTTCCGCAGCCGCTGGCGCCGCAGATGACTGTTGCACAGACGATGGCAAAACCGATGTAGGTCGAGGGTTGAACTTTGGAGCGGCTGCGGGGGCCGCGATGTCGGCCATGGCGGAACGCATCGGCGTCGCACCGGCCGGCGCGGAGAGAGCCGCGTTTGCAACAGGATCCGCAAAGCTTGTCAACTGCGAAGAAGCGGCGGCGGCCTGAGCGTGTTCTTTGGTTACGGCGGCGCTGGGCTGGGCTGGGCCGGCCGCGTGCGCAGGCGTGCTCTCGTTCGCCGGAGCGTCTTTTCGCACGCGGCTGACTGCGGTGCGAATGGTGTTCCGGGCCTGGTCCTTTGCGACCGGCTTGGTCAGAATCAGTTCCGCGCCCAGGCGAAACGCAGTGGGCAGGCCGGCGCGGCCATCCACAATGGCGATCGGAATAGGGTTGTTGCTGCTCTTTCCGCGACGGCAAACGTCAAAGATCAGTTTGGCTGCCGGCAGATTTTCGCAATCGACCAGCACCAGGTCGAAGCTGTGCGAATTGAGTTTTTGGGCAGCCGATCCTCCGTCTAGAGGGCGTTCGCAAGTTACCGACATTTCTTCCAACACGTCAGTAATAGCGGTGACCGCCTGGTCATCGGGCGACAACAGCAGGGCATGGGGCATGACTCTCCCATGCTAGGAACGGCTGCGGAAAGCCGCAAGTTACTGGAGTAAGTGGGCGGATCCCAATAGTTTAGGGAATCCGCTAGGTTTTCCCCGTTGCCGACTCGGGCGGAGGATAGACTATCGAACCGCGAAAAGCCGACTTGTCGGCAGGCGCAAAATCGGGGAATGGCAGTTTATGCTGGTCACGCCATTGCTGGACCTGCTGCTCGGCGGCGCTGGTTTTTTCCTGGTCGAGGCCGGAATCGCGCGAGAAGTACACGGTCTGCGACGGGAAGGCGAAACTGCTGCCCGATTTTTCGACAATTTCCATGATGCGCAGCAACAGGTCTTCGCGGATGGCGGCGAATTCGGTGGCGTCGCGGGTGAGCACGTAGCTGAAGATTTCCAGGCGCAAAGCGCTGTTGTCGAAACTGGCAAAGCGGATACTGGCGCTGTCACTTTCGATTTTCGGATGTTCGTATAACATCCGGCGAACCTCAGCCAGCAGATAGCGCAACTGATCTGCCGTGGTCTCACACCGGATCGCGAGCGCAGGATTGAACAGAATTTTGTCGCGCCGGGTGAAATTCTCGATGCTCATGGTGGCGAGCGCGCCGTTGGGGATGGATAGCTCGGTTCGTGCATCGGTGCGGACGCGGGTGGAGCGCAGGCTGATGTCTTCCACGGTTCCGGTGCGGTCGCCGAAGCGGCAGTAGTCGCCCACGCGAATGACTTCATCGGCCAGAACGGAGATTCCACCGAAAAGATTTTCGAGTGTCTTCTGGGCGGCGAAGGCGATGGCAATACCGCCGATGCCGAGGCCGGCGAGCAAGGTGGTCAGGTTGAAGTTCAGGATGCCCAGCGTGGTCAGGACGGCGACGATCACCACCAGCGCGGTGAGCAGTCGCTCGCCCAGCACCATCAGGGTTCCGGTGCCGATGCGGCCCGCGCCGATGGCACGGATGCGCAGACGTTGCATCGTGAGATTAGTGACGCGCAGTAGAAACCAGAAGAAGCCGATGCTGATGAGGACCTGAATGGTGCGGGAATAATAAAGACGGGGCAGCAGGGGCAGGCCAAAGTAGCCGGCAATCACGCGATGAGCAAAGGCGCTGAATGAGACCAGCAGCGGCTTGGATATGCGGCTGTAAGAGTGCAGGTTGGGACGATTTCTGAACTTGAGCCAAAGGCGGCGGGGGATCGCCAGCAGCACAACCATCGCCCAGCCAATGGCGAGCGCCACGGGAATCGCCACCAGGAGCGCCAGCCATTGCCAGAGCGGCATCCCGAGAAACACATTTCGCACGAGGCTTTGCGGCAGTTTGGTTTCGACCTGGTGAGCCTCGACGGTGTCATACAGCTCAGGGACTTTGCTGAGTGTCTCGGCAGAGAAGAGCCAGATTTTTCCGGAATTCGGGTCGGCGACCCGGACGAGGACAACTGGAACGTCAGCATCCCCAAAGGAAAAAACGCCGATCGTCTGCACGTCCGCGGTGCCGTATTCGAGATTGCCTTCGGAGGTGGCGGCGAGCTGGCGCAGTTTGCCCAAGAAGGCGCGATCCATGAGCAGCTTCAGCTTTTCGGCCAGGTCCGGGCCCTGCGATTGGCGGCGCGCGGCACTCATTTGCAGGTAGTCAGCGGCGGTCTTGTAATCTCCGGACTGCGCGGTTTGTAGAAACCCCAGCACGCTCCCCGACGGTGTATCGCGCCCCAGTTGATCGGCGGACGCGCTAGCCGTTCCCGGAGCATGCGCCCCACTCGGCAGCAGGCTGGTCACGGACTGGGCCACAAGGCTTTGGATGGAAATGGAAACGGCAAGAACCAACAGCAATTTTTTCATCGACGTTCCAATAAGTGTTCGTGTGGGGACGGGCGCCCTCGCCCGTCCACGCCGAGCACTGCTCGGCAGCTGCCGATAGACTCGACGAAAACTGCCATTACCTCTTGGGACGATAAATGTCGGTGGCTTGTCCGTAAAAGATTTCCGCCGATTCCATCATCGTCTCCGATAGCGTGGGGTGCGGATGGATGGTCATACCCACATCGGCCGCCAGCGCGCACATTTCGATGGCCAGCACGCCTTCGGCGATCAACTCGCCCGCCCCTGCGCCCACGATTCCGACACCAAGCACGCGCTCCGTCTTCGGATCGATCAGCAGCTTGGTAAGGCCTTCTGGCCGGTCGAGCGTGATGGCGCGGCCGGAAGCAGCCCACGGAAATTTGGCGACTGTGATCTCGCGTCCTTGTTCTTTGGCCTGTGTTTCTGTCAGTCCTGCCCATGCGATCTCAGGATCGGTGAACACAACGGCGGGAATCGCGTTGGGCTCGAAAGCAACTTTGTGTCCGGCGATAGCTTCGGCGGCGGTGCGTCCCTCATGCATCGCCTTGTGCGCCAGCATCGGTTCGCCGGCTACGTCGCCGATGGCGTAGATCGTCGGATCGGCGGTCTGGCGCTGCTCGTTGATTTCGATGAATCCCTTCTGATTAACTTTGACCTTCGTCTTATCGAGGCCAGGGATCTCGGAATTCGGGCGGCGTCCGACGGACATAAGCACGCGGTCGAATACCTGTTCTTTTTCTTTTACGTTGGGCCCGTCGAGGGTTACGCGAATGCCGGTCTTTTCGTCCTTGAGCGATTTGACCGTGGTATTCAGCAGGATCGCGGCAAACAGTTTTTCGAGGCGCTTGTGCAGGGGCAGCACCAGGTCGCGATCGGCGCCGGGCAGCAACCCGGGCATCATTTCCACGCAGGTCACCTTCGTGCCGAGCGTGGCATAGACCGAGCCGAGTTCCAGTCCGATGTAGCCACCGCCGATAACGAGCAGCGTTCCCGGGACATCTGGCAGATCGAGAGCGCCGGTTGAATCCATCAGACGCGGGCTGTCGAGCTTGAGGCTGGGCACGACGGTTGGACGCGAACCAGTGGCGATGATGATGCGGTCAAAGGTCAGGTTCTCTTCGCCGCCGGCTGCAGTCTTCGTCACTTTCAATGTGGTCGAATTCACGAAAGCGGCTTTGCCCTGTACGAACTGCACCGAGCGCTGTTTGGATAGCTGGCCCAATCCGCCGGTCAATTTCCTGACTACACCTTCTTTCCATCCGCGGAGCTTGTTGAGGTCGACTTTGGGCTCGCCGAATTCGACGCCCCAATTCTTTGCCTGCTCGGCTTCTTCGAGCAGCTTGGCCACATGCAGTAGGGCCTTGGATGGGATGCAGCCGCGATACAGGCAGACGCCGCCGGGGTTCACTTCCGGATCGACCAGCGTAACTTTCATGCCCAGGTCGGCAGCCAGAAATGCAGCGGCATAACCACCGGGACCGCCGCCGATTACTGCCACGCTAAGATTTGGAGTATTTGCCATTTCGATATTTGTCCTTAATAAATGTCTATTTTTACAGTCCGCGTATCAGCGCAAAGGTAAAGACGTCCGCGACTGAGGCGATAATCAACGAAAAGCACAGCCTTTGCCAGAGGGGCTTGACCTCAGCCGAAAAGAACCACGCAATCCCCATGATCGCCAAAGCTTCAGACCCAAGTGCGATTTGCATGCACCTCGTGCCACGCGACGCCATTGCGGCGAGATCGTTCTCCCTCCCCCGAATACCAAACAAATCGCCGTAAGCAATTCCTTGCGCGACAAAGCATAACCAGGAATATGCGGCGAGTAGAAGAAGAAGCAAAGCCAACCCCAGCAGCCCGAACCGTGATCCTCGACTTTTCACAAACGTCACCCGACCACAGAATTCATCATCCCTGGACCGAAAGCAAGAACGGCTGCTCAAACGCTTCCGCGATCCAGCGTAGAAACCGCGCGGCGTCGGCGCCATCGATCAACCGGTGATCGTACGAGAGGGAGAGCGGCAGAATCAAGCGCGGCTCGAATTTGTTGCTCACCCACTCCGGCTCCATGCGCGAACGCGACAGGCCCAGAATCGCCACCTCGGGATGATTCACGATGGGAGAAAACCCGGTGCCGCCGATTCCTCCCAGATTAGTGATGGTGAATGTGCCGCCTTCCATCTCCTCGGGAGTGAGCTTGCGCTCGCGAGCTTTTTTCGACAACTGCGTCATCTCCGCTGCCAACTCAACGATGTTTTTCTTGTCGACATCGCGAATCACAGGGACAAGCAGACCGCGATCGGTGTCCACGGCAACGCCGATGTTGATGTACTGCTTGTAAATGATCTCTTCCTTCCCCATATCAATCGACGCATTGAACTGGGGAAAAACTTTCAAAGCCGAGGCGCAGACTTTCAGCGCGATCGCCGTCACGGTCATCTTGCCGCCCGCTTCTTCCGCTCGCGGCGCAAACTTGGCGCGTAACTGTTCGAGCTCGGTGATGTCGGCGCGATCTTGCTGCGTGACATGGGGAATCGTGTTCCAGGCCTGGCGGAGGTGCTCGGCGGTTTTGCGCCGCACTCCGCGCATCGAAACCCGTTCCGTCTTGCCCCACTTGGCGAAGTCGGGAAGTTCAGGTTCGACGAAGGTTCCGCGCGGAGTTTGTGCGGCAGCCGCAGCCGCCAGCAGCGCCTGCTTGGCGGCCAGCTTCACGTCATCTTCGCTGATGCGTCCGCCTGGACCGCTGCCTGCGACGCTGCGAATGTTCACGCCGATTTCGCGCGCCAAGCGGCGTACATGCGGGGCAGCCGGAATGGGATCGTGGTCTGTGCCGGCTACCTTCCCGAGTTGCACGGGCATGCTGAACGCGGGCACCGGGGCTGGCGGTTGATCGGGTGGCAGCGCCTGTTCTTCGGTCTTGCCCTCGGCACGCATTGCCAACTGAAACGCCAGCCGGGCCGCTTGCTGTCCAGACATATGCTCCACCGGTTCGTGCTTGCGGGCAGGTTCGGCCTGGACAGCGGCACCGCCCTCCAAAGTAAAGATGACTTCACCGACTTTGACCTTCTGTCCCTCTCTGACCTTAATCGCGCTTACGATGCCGCTGACCGTGGATGGAACTTCGACAACGGCTTTGTCGGTTTCGAGTTCCATGACTGGCTGGCCCTCGGAAACGCTCGCGCCTGGCGAAATCATCAATCGCACCAGATCGCCGGAATCGATGTTTTCTCCCAGTGCCGGCAACCTGAACTCGCTGTCTATTGCAGCCGAAGAAGCAGAAGCCGATGGTTGCGGGGACGCCGGTGGAGGCGCTGAGGCTTGGGCAGCAGCAACTGAGCTGGGCTGTGAGGCTATCTTTTCTGCTTTCGAAGCAGGTCTTGCTCCAGTTCCAGCTCCGTTTTCTACGGTGAAGATGACTTGCCCCACGCGCAGCTTGTCGCCTTCTCTTACGTGGATCTTGCCGATGGTGCCCGTAACCGACGAAGGCACTTCGACGACGGCCTTGTCGGTTTCGAGTTCCATCACCGGCTCGCCTTCGTTGATGCTGGCGCCGGGCTTGATCATCAAGCGGACCAAGTCGCCGCTTTCGATATTCTCGCCCAGTTCCGGCAGTTTAAATTCCGTTGCCATTCTTTCGTTGTCCCTCGCGCTCTTTAGTCCTAGCTGGTAGCCGGGTTACGTTTTTCCGGATCGATGCCCAGATCGCGGATTGCTTTCTCCAGAAGTTTCGCACTGACGCCGTCGTCTTTCTTCTCGCCGGACTTTTCAATTGCCAGCGCATGCAGCGTGGCGAGCACGATGTGCTTCGCGTCCACTTCGAAAAAGTCTCGCAGGGAGGCGCGATTTTCGCTGCGTCCGAAGCCGTCCGTGCCGAGCGACACCAGCTTGCCTGGAACCCACTGGGCGATACTCTCCGGCAAAACCTTCATGTAATCCGATGCCGCAATAAAAGGGCCAGACGCGTCCTTTAGTGTCCGGGTAACGTACGGAACCTTCGCTTTCTGTGTCGGATGCAGCATGTTCCAGCGCGCGCAGTCGTTTGCTTCCTTGTAGAGTTCCTTGTAACTGGTTACGCTCCACACGTCGGCTGCAACGCCGTAGTCTTTTTCCAAAATGGTCTGGGCCTTGAGCACCTCAAACATGATGGCGCCGCTGCCTAGTAACTGTGCGCGTAGCTTCGCGTTTTTCTTTTCAGAAGTCCGGAAGCGATATAAGCCCTTCAAGATTCCTTCGCGAATGCCCGACTGGCTGGGCATCTCGGGCATGGGCAGCGGCTCGTTGCCGACCGTCAAGTAATAGAAGATAGACTCGCCATCGACGTACATGCGCTTGATGCCATCCTGAATGATGACGGCAATCTCATAGGCGAAGGCTGGATCATACGCCAGCAGGTTCGGCACCGAGAGAGCCAATACATGGCTGTGGCCATCCTGATGCTGCAGGCCCTCGCCTGCCAGCGTCGTTCTTCCGGCCGTGCCGCCGATCAGGAAACCACGGCACCGCATGTCGGCGGCGGCCCAGATCAGGTCGCCTATCCGCTGCAATCCGAACATCGAGTAATAAATAAAGAAGGGAATCGTGTTGATGCCGTGATTGGCGTACGCGGTACCGGCGGCGATGAACGAGCACATCGATCCCGCCTCGGTGATGCCTTCTTCGAGAATCTGCCCGTTCTTCGCCTCCTTGTAATAAAGAAGCGTATCCATATCGACCGGCTCATAGAGCTGGCCCACGTTCGAGTAGATACCGACCTGGCGGAAGAGCGCTTCCATGCCGAAGGTGCGGGCTTCGTCGGGAACCACGGGCACGATGAACTTCCCCACCTCGGGATCGCGCAGCAACTTCGAGAGCATGCGGACGAAAACCATAGTCGTCGAAGCATCGCGGCCTTCGGTGCCTTTGTAGAACTCTTCAAAGATGCCTTCAGAGACCGGTTTCAGCGGCGTGGCGCGCACCTTCCGCACCGGCATGTAGCCGCCCAGTTGTTTCCGGCGCTCCTGCATGTACTTGATTTCGGCGCTGTCGTCAGCGGGACGATAGAAGGGCGCATTGTGCAGTTCGCCGTCGGGTATCGGAATGCCGAAGCGCGAGCGGAAGATCTGCAGCTCATCGTCATTCAGTTTTTTCTGCTGGTGCGTGATGTTCTTGCCTTCGCCTGCTTCACCCAGCCCGTAGCCTTTGATGGTCTTGGCCAGAATGATGGTTGGCGATCCGGTATGGTCAACCGCAGCCTTGTAAGCGGCATGCACTTTGATGGGGTCATGGCCGCCGAGGCGCATGCGGGCGAGTTGCTCGTCCGAAAGATGTTCGACCATCTTCAGCAGCCGGGGATCGGTGCCGAAGAAATTCTGCCGGAAGTACGCGCCGCTCTCGACGAAATATTTCTGGTACTGGCCGTCGGTGATCTCGCCCATGCGGCGGACGAGCAGGCCATCGCGATCGGCCTGAATGATCGGATCCCAATCGCTGCCCCAGATCAGCTTGATGACGTTCCATCCCGCACCGCGGAAAATCGCTTCCAATTCCTGGATGATCTTGCCGTTGCCGCGTACCGGTCCGTCGAGGCGTTGCAAATTGCAGTTGACGACGAAAATCAGGTTGTCGAGCCGCTCGCGTGAAGCCAGCGTGATCGAGCCGAGCGACTCAGGTTCGTCCATTTCGCCATCGCCCAGGAACGCCCAGACCTTGCCGCCGGTCGAGGTCTTCAACCCGCGATTTTCCAGATATTTGATGAAGCGCGCGTGATAGATCGCCTGAATCGGACCCAGTCCCATGGAGACGGTTGGAAATTCCCAGAAGTCAGGCATGAGCCAGGGATGGGGATAGGAGGATAATCCGCCGCCCGGTTTCAGTTCACGCCGGAAGTTCTCTAATTTCTCTTTGGGGATGCGGCCTTCGAGGTAGGCGCGCGCGTACATTCCGGGCGCGGCGTGACCCTGGAAATAGACGATATCGCGGTCGCCGGATTCGGTGGCTGCGTGAAAAAAATGATTGAAGGCGACTTCGTAAAGCGTGGCCGCCGACGCGAACGTAGAAATGTGTCCGCCAATGCCTTCCTGAATCTTGTTGGCGCGGACGACCATGGCCATGGCGTTCCAGCGCACCAGGCTCTTGATGCGGCGCTCCATTTCCTGGCTGCCGGGGAACGGCGGTTGCTGCCGGGAAGGGATTGTGTTCTGGTAGGGAGTGGTTGCGGAGAACGGCAAGTTGATGCCAGCCTCACGCCGGGCATGCAGCGCCAGTTGCTGCAAAAGCCGCCCAGCACGGTTCGGTCCGCCATGCGAGAGAACATAATCCAGCGAGTCCAGCCACTCCCGCGTTTCCAATACTTCGATTCCGTTTGTCGGTTGCGTCTCTGCCACACTGCCCCCACGGGTAGAAATGCGATCTTCCATCATAAGCAATCGGGAAGAATTTTGCTGGAGTTCGCGTGGCGCAGCCACGCTGCCCGCGCGTCGCCACACTGAACTGAGATGATGCATGCAACGACCTATCCGATCATGCGAAAGCCACGGCCCGGTGGGGGATAGCTTCCGAATAGCCCGTGACTCAGGCTCTAATCAGGCTTCGTGGCACTGCCGCGGCTTGTTTTGTTTCCGGTCCGCCCAAATGCCGGATTCCTGGGAGCCTTTTAGACTTGAGCGTATGTAAAGAGAAGATCGACGATCGCTTGCTCCGCTTGAACAATACCGGCTACTTTTCCTGCTCCCTCGATCACGATGTACTCATCATCCGCATGTTCGTTGCCGCCGTGTCCCATCCCGCCCCGCACGGAAGGGAGGCCAAGTTTTCTCGTGTACTGCGCTTCCGGTGTCGAAGCAGGTGAGCGCGGCCACACCGCAGGTTCCACGCGATTCCCACGATAAATTGCCAGAAGCGACTGGACGAGCGGTTCATGCACACTCGTTTGTGACCACTCGTCGCCGCCGCCCATCGAGCGATACTCAAGATCGCCGAAACCATGCTTCCGCAGGTGCTCTTCAAGCAGTTTTTGGTGTGTCGCGACATCCTGATTGGGCACCAGGCGGAAGTCGATTTTGGCGGTAGCCTTTTCCGGGACTATCGTGGCCGCGCCCGGACCCGTGTAGCCTGACCACATGCCGTTGATGTTCATGGTGGTGTCGAACAAAAAATGGCGCATGGCCTCGGCATCGCTCCAGCCGTTGATCCACGATCGTGAATTCTTCTTCTGTTCTTCCAGAAGTTGGCTTCCAGATTGGCGAATGAGTTGTCCCAACATCGCCTCTTCCTCGTCGTTCGGTGGCCGGATCGCGTCGTAGAATCCATCGATCAGAATGCGGTTGGTCTGTGGATCGTACATACTGCGCAAGGCATCGACTAATCGCCACGCCGGACTGTCCAGAATCGCTTTCGCGCCGCTGTGAATCGGTTGTTTCTGCGGACCTTTCCCCCACTTCGCACCGGAAGCTTCAAGCTCAAATTCGAGTATCCCTTTTACCCCCAGATACATCGCAACGTGGCCTTCGACATCTTGCGTCGGTACCACGTTCAATTCGGCATTCGCTTTCTTGAGACGGGATGCGTAACGATCTAGCACCTGGTGAAAGTGCGGCGATCCCTGTTCCTCTTCCCCGTCGCAGGTAAACATGAGATTCACTGGCAGCCGGCCGTTCACCGCCAGGATTGATTCACACGCGTTCAGAAAAAAACGATTAGGCCCCTTGTCATTCACCGCGCCGCGACCGACGATTACCTCCGGGAAGGGGGACTTTGGCATTCGAGTAGCCGAAAGCGGGTCCACGCTCCAACGGTTTTTCTCCCACGGCTGCGTGTCGTACATCATGTAAATCACAAGGGTCTTGGTCGCGCCCGCATCGTGGTAGGCCCAAATGCCCGGCAGACCATCGGTCGGAACCAGTTCCACTTCCTTGCAGCCTATGGCCCGAAAGGAATCGATCATCCGGTGAGCCATCTCGTTGATGCCCATGTTCCAGCTGCTCACCGAAGGCTGCCGCAAATCCGCCTGCACGTTGACAATGTGCTTTTCCTTCTCACGCGCGATGTGGGCGTGAATTTTCTGAACCGCTACTGAGTTCCGTATGTCGTCTGCTACCGCGCCTTTCATCCCCAGTGAAAGAAGAGACGGCCCCAATGCGGCCCCAGTTGCCACTTTCCCGCTGAGAAACAGAAATTCCTTTCGGGTCAGGTTCATAATGTCCTTGCTTCCTTCTGCTGCAACGCCGAAAAAACATATTCCGCGATCGCCGAATCCTGCACGCCGGTACCAGTCAGGTCGCAGACCGAGATCTGATGATCATTGGAGCGACCTTTCCGCATTCCGGCGGTCAGTTCGCCTAGTTCGAGCACTCTCGCTCTGGGCAAAGCCGCTTGCTGCAATTCGCCGACATGGACGCACTGGTCATAGGAATCGCATACGACTACATCCGCTTGCTCCAGGACACCGGACTCCAGCTCCTGTTTGCCTGGTCCATCCGAACCCATAGCCGTAATATGCAGTCCAGGATGCAGGTCCCGCGCCTTGATGAGCCCTTCCCGCGACGGCGTGGTCGTCACAACCAAGTCGCTTTTCTGCACCAGTTCAGAGACGGTGTCGGCCCGTCGAATGTCTGCGGGAACAACGATCTGCATATCCCTGATGTACGCTTCGGTAGCAGCCGCGCTTCGGCCAAACACAAGAACTTGCTGGACCTCTCGTACCAACGCTATTGCTCGCAATTGCCATCTCGCCTGGATTCCCGTGCCCACGATTCCCACAGTTGCGATCCGCGTCGGCGCAAGATGTTTTGCGGCTACCGCTCCGGCCAGCGCCGTCCGGAGATCGGTCAGGTAGCCATTGTCCGCAAACAGTGCGATGATTTGTCCCGTCTGTGAATTCAGGTAAAGGATCACTCCGCTCGAAGTTGGCAGTCCCAACCGCGCGTTCTGGTAGAACCCGGTTGCCACTTTAACGGCAAATCCCTTGCTTCCGCGTATATATGCGGTTTTGACGTGCACCTCGCCTTCAACATCATCATTGTCAATACGCAACCCGAGTGGGGCAGGCATAATCACTCGGCCCTCCGCCAGCGCGCTGAATGCTTGCTCAATAATCTCTAATGAGGCAGGATTCAAGGTTGCAACTTTGGAAATTTCACACGCCTCAAAAACTCGAAAAGCAGCCAGCATGGATATCACTCTATCATCTTGTTGACTTGTTCAACAAGACTACATAAACTCGTTGCCATGGCGACGACTGATCTATTCGTGCGACTCAGCCCCCTCCCACGCAGCAGTACGGTCGATCGGATCGCGGAGCGGCTACGCGATTTGCTCTTGTCCGGTGAACTAGCTCCAGGAACCAACCTTCAGGAAATTCCAGTCGCGAATGCGCTTGGCGTGTCTCGCAATACGTTGCGCGAAGCGGCTCGCACGTTGGTAGCAGAGGGCCTGCTTTCCAGGGCTCCCCACAAGGGCATTGTCGTTCCCAGCCTGACCCCGGACGACGTGAACGAGTTGTTTGAGATTCGGGAATTGCTCGAAGTCGCTGCATTGGAACGAGCGTGCGCACAACCCACTACGATCCTCCCCAATTTGCAGGACAAAGTCGATGGCTTAGGGCGAGCGGTTGCGGCCCAGAAGGAACGCGACATTATTGAGATGGACCTGGGTTTCCATCAAGCACTGCTCAGCGTGTTCGATAGCCCGCGCCTGCAGCATTTCCACGCCATTCTGATTTCCGAGTTGCGGCTTGCTCTGGCGTTTCTCGATCGCAAGGGCCATGCCGATTCAGTGGGGCAGATCGTAACCGATCACCAACAGATAGTGAATGCTGTGAAATCGGACGACATCAAAAAAAGTACAAAACTCTTGACGAAGCATCTCCACGACTCGAAGACTCGTCTGCTGAAGTTACTCCAGGACCGGGAAAACTTGAAATCATGATGCCCATTGCTCAAAAACCCCTCGTCTTCGAAAAATTTAGTGTTCCTCCGGTGATCAATGCTTGCGGAATTTATACCGACCTCGGAGGCAGCGTCTTTTCGCCTCACGTTTGGCAGGCCATGCAAGAGATCAATCAAAGTTTCGTGCGCATGGTGGATCTCCTTGATCGCTCTGGAGAAATGCTGGCGTCCTTGCTAGGCGCGGAAGCTGCCCGCGTTGTACCCGGCGCATCTGCGGCTATTACTTTGGGCACAGCCGCCTGCATTGCGGGACGAGATGGGCACGCTTGGGAGCAACTTCCCGAGACTTCCGGCCTGAAGAACGAAATCATCATCCAAAAAGCGCACCGCTACAAATACGACCGCATGGTGCGGATAGCCGGCGGCAGGCTCGTCGAAGTGGGATCAGGGAACGGAACGAGCTTACTGGAACTTAATCGGGCGTTTGGTTCCCAAACGGCAATGGTCCTCTTTCCGGGACACTTGGAACGCAAGCCCGGCACGATTTCCTTGCAAGAAGTGAGCTCTGTCGCTCACGGGCATGGGGTTCCTGTGTTTGTGGATGCCGCATATATGAACGACCCGCCGTCTCTAATGAGCAGCTTCCGTCCGCGAGGAGCCGATCTTGTCTGTTTCAGCGCAAAGTACTTTTGGGGGCCGAACTCGAGCGGCTTTATCTGCGGCCGTCGCGATCTTATAGACGCCGTTGCCGGAATTGATTTCACTCGTTACGAATCTGGAAAGTACCTCACCTTCGGCCGTCCCTGGAAGATGGATCGCCATAGCATCGTGGCTACCGTTTTGGCTCTGGAAGACTGGATCGCTATGGATCATGAGGCTCGCTGGGCCAGCTATCGAGAAAAAGTGGCCGCCATGCGCAGTCTGCTTGCCGACATACCCGATGTTCGCACCGAGCAAAAATACTTCACGATGGACGAACGCCTTCTGGATGATCCCGTCAATTGCATGACCGTGCAATGCCCCGGTGGTGCCGCGCTGGTTGAGCAAGTCAGCGCGGACCTCCTGGCTGGCAATCCCTCAATAGCAACTGGGGTTTTGGATGACAAGCTGGTGATAGCGGTGGATACGCTACTCGCCGATCAGCACTTGGCCATAGCGGGAAGTCTGCGAAGGATTTTCAGACAATAATTAAGCTGCCAATGAACGATCGCGCCTCACAAAACCAATTACGTCGACTGATAGCCGGAATTACGGGCTAGTGGTCGGCAATCCGGAAACGATCCAGAAACGGGCTTCCGGAAGATTGAGGGGCCGCCCTCAGGCCTTAAGGCTAGCGCTTATGGGGCTGCGCTCAGGCTTGTGGCGGGTATTGCAACGATTAATTTTTCTTGACACCCCGCGATAAAATAAAGGTAGCAGTCAAATCTGCTACGCTCTTTGACAACTTAAGCAACCCGGAGCCGGAAAGCGTACGACCGTCTTCTGGCTCTCGCAAGGTGGTTTCCCGCACACGTTGTAGGTAAGTCTTTGGTTTATAAAGACTTTATCTCGAAGTCTTTATTCCTCAAAGACCTGGCGTCACGGCACCTTCTAAGTCTTTGACTTCATTAGACCGGAGGGGAGGGGGTAGGGGCGACACTAACTGAGAGCTGACGGCTGAGAGCTGACAGCTAGGTTTATTCCAGCGTGACCGCCTTTACCAGATTCCGCGGACGGTCCACATCGAGACCGCGCTTGGCGGCGACATAGTAAGCGAACAACTGCAGGGGAACAATCTCCAGAATCGGCGAGAGCAGTTCCGGCGCCGCTGGAATAAAGATGGTGTTGTCCGCCAGTTGCGGTACGGTTGCGTCTCCTTCGGTCGCCAGCGCAATCACCGTCGCGCCTTGCTTTTTGAACCCTTCCATATTGCTGACGTTCTGCTCGTAGCGCGCGACAGAACCCACATCGTTCGGATCGCAGGTTGCGATCATGACCAGCGGCAGGCGGAAATCAATCAGCGCGTTCGGTCCGTGCTTGGCTTCTCCGGTTGGATAGCCTTCGGCGTGAATCAAGGAAACTTCTTTCAGCTTAAGAGCTCCATCCATCGCGATGGGATAGTGGATGGCGCGGCCGAGGAACATGAAATCGTCCACGCGATAGTAAAGCTCAGCCAGTTCCTCCACTCGGTCGACCGCTGACAGAATCGCTTCCGTCTTTTGCGGCAGGGCGAGAAGTTCGCCGATATAGCGCTCGGCCAGTGTCTTCGAAACCTTCTCCTTGATTTCGCCGAGATACAGCGAGAACAGAAACAGACACGCCATCTGCGCGGTGAATGCCTTGGTCGAGGCAATGCTGATCTCCGGCCCGGCATGGGTGTAGATGACGCCGTCGGCTTCGAGTGCGATGGTTGAGCCTTCGACATTCGAAATGGCGATGGTGTGCGACCCCTTCTCCTGGGCTTCGCGCTGCGATGCGGTGGTATCGGCGGTCTCTCCCGACTGCGTAATAAAAATGCTAAGTTCTCCCCGGCCAATCATCGGGTTGCGATATTCGAACTCGCTGGCGTAGTCCACGTCGACCGGAACGTGGGCCAGTTCCTGCATCATGAATTGGCCCGTCATCCCCGCATGACGGCTGGTTCCGGAAGCCACGATGTTAATTCGCCGCACCGCTCGCAGTTCCTCGCGCGAGATATGGATTTCATCCAGGCGAACCAGCCCGTCCCGCGAGACGCGGGGTGCAATGGTCCGCCGCAAGGCGTCAGGCTGCTCAAAAATCTCGCGAATCAGATGATGCGGAAATTTGCGCGTCTCAGCCATTACTCTCCTTCATCGTCTCTACGATAAACACTCGACGCCGCCGATAAAAGTCCGCAACACTTCGCCCGCAGGGTTCAGGACCACGAAGTCCGCGTCAGCTCCCGCCGCAAGAACCCCCTTATTCGCGATTCGCGCCACCCGCGCCGGATTCCGGCTGGCGGCTGCCACTGCCTGGGGTAGTTCCCACTCCGCGAAACGCGCCAGATTGCGTACGGCACGATCCATGGTCAAAACGCTTCCCGCCAGCTTGCCGTTAGACATGCACTTGCCATCGCGAACATCCACTTCGAAGGATCCCAAACGATAGCGGCCATCCGGCATTCCGGTGGCGGAGGTGGCATCGGTGATGAGCACGGTTTGCTCCGGACCTTTGGCCTTGGCAAAGAGCTTAACGATTGACGGATCAAGATGAACGCCATCGGCGATGATGTCCGCGCTCACGCGACCATCCGTGAGCACCGCACCCAAGATTCCAGGGCTGCGATGGTCCAACCTATTGTGACTCAGCGGGCGCATGGCATTGAAGGTGTGCGTGGCGTGCCGCGCTCCCGCCGCGATTCCGCGCTCCGTCGTCTCGAAATCGGCGTCAGAGTGTCCCAGGCTCACGCAAACCCCGCGCCGCGCCGCTTCGGCAATCACCTCGGGCGCGCCGTCCAATTCGGGAGCTATCGTCATCATGCGAATACGGCCGCGGGCCGCTTGCCAGATCCGCTCGAACAAGTTCAGCGTCGGAGCCAGCAGAAGTTCCGGCGGGTGCACTCCACGCCGAGCATGGCTGATGAATGGTCCCTCAAGATGGATTCCCAGCGGGAGTGCTCGTCCCTTGCCCTCACCATTTGTTGATTCGCGCTTTTCGATCGCATCCGCCAGCCGTTCGAGTGCCCGCAAAATCGTATCCATCGGAGCGGTGACGGTGGTTGGGAAATAACTTGTGACCCCATGCTGCGCCAGCAGGCGTTCGATCGCCGGCAGCGCGTCGGCGGTGTCATCCATGACGTCATATCCCGCGCTGCCGTGGATGTGAAGATCAATGTACCCGGGCACCATCACGCCATCACCGAAATCGGACAGGGAGACTCCGGTGGGAACCTGACGGCCATTCTGTGGCGAAATCTCGAGGACGCGTCCGTCTTCGACGAGCACGAGAGGATGCTCAATGGCGTCGATCGGAGTCAACAGCTTTCCAGCAGCAAAAGCCAGCATAAAAAGGTTTCAACAGCGGCAAGATGACGACTATGACCAAGATTGTAGCAGCCTTCATGCGCGCGCCGGCAGGCGCGACGGGACGAGGAGTCAGCAAACTCTCTCGTCAATACAGTTCCCTGCAACCATAGTGCAGGACACGTCTGCTCGAGACGGCAGCCTCCCCAAGGCGAGCAAACCACCAACCGCAGAATGCTATACTGTCTGAGTTTGACTGGCCACGTCGTTCCGATGGTGGCCGTCAGTCGGGGAGTGGCTCAGCCTGGTAGAGCACCTGGTTCGGGACCAGGGGGTCGGAGGTTCAAATCCTCTCTCCCCGACCAATTGTCAGCCGAAGCGACCGACGTAATTGTGGCCATTTTGTGGCCAGAACAACCGTTAATTCTCGTCATTGCCCATAATTTTTCCCGCAATGAATTTGCGAGTTCTTGTGCGGCGCCTCTGGGCACCACAACCATGCGCAGCGCGATTGTTTCGTCCGCGTTGACACCGGACACCGGGAATCGCCTCGCTTTTGCTCGCAGGGGCCTGGTTCAGCCGAAGCTACCTCTTCGCTCGAATGCCCTCCAGTAAGGTTGGAGGCAGATTGTTCACCCGCTTGACGAATGCGGCCAGAGTCCAGATTTGTTGATCCGAATAAAATGGGCCGTAGGCAGACATCCCCGTGTTCCGTATGCCGTGCTTCACAATCCAGAACAGTTCCGGCTCCGAGTATTGCGTCCCTGCCTGGAAGAACTGGCGTGGGGACAAGTAACCGGGGAGATTGTCTGGAGGCTTCCCAGGCTTGCCATGACACCCCGCACAGCCGCCCAGGTAAAGTTTTCCTCCGGCAATCAGGTTTTCATCGGTGGGCGGCGGCGGGTTGTGCAGCTCCGCTGCGTTCCGCCGGACTGACGCCTGCACGGCAAACTTCACCAACTGACCTTCCCAGGTGGGAGTGTTCATGTCGGCCCGAACTTCGGCAAGTCCCAGTCGCAGATATCCCACCGATCCGCAGGCAAGGGCCGCAATCATTGCCAGGAAACCAAGAATGAAGTTCTTCGTAATATGCCTCCGTTCTCCTGCATCCTACTCAGGCGGCTGCTGCATGCCTTTCATGACGATGGGGGATAGGGTCGCGCTCCTGGTGACGAAGGCGGACAGAGTCCACAGTTCCGTATCCGTGTAGTATCGGCCCTCGGGGAACATCCCCGTTCTGCGGATGCCATGCTTCGCTACCCAGAAAACTTGTGCCTCCGAGTATTGCGTTCCGATCAAGAAAAATTGAGGCGCGGGCGGATAAAAAGTGGCCCCAAAGGCGCTCGCTGGCTTCCCGGGTGCGCCATGGCACCCAACGCAATCGTTCAAATAGAGCTTTCCCCCCGCGATGAGGATTTCATCCGTCGCGACACCCGAATTCTGCACTTTTGGTGCTTCCCGCCGGACCGAAGCGTGTACGGACGAATTCATTAATACGGCTTCCCAAATGGGAGGCTTCGCATCAGCTCCCACATTGGCAAACCCGAGCCCGAGGTATCCAGCCGCGCCGACCGCAAGAGCCACGATTGCGGCGAGAGACCCCATTGTGAAGTTCTTCACTGAACACCTCTTGTTTCAGCCCATAAGATTCCAGCCAAAGCTTGGCCAGTTGGCAAGTAGCCTTATCAGCACCTTGGACATCGTCGATGCTTTCATCATCATCCTTCAGAGCACATAGTTTCCAAGAGCGGACATTTTGACTGAATAACTCCCGGCCAATCCTTCCCTGCTAGCGCGGCCACATCTCCGCGTGCGCTGCCTCGAGCAGACCAGGCCAGGCGAAAACATCGAAGAAATCTCCCTCATCCGGATCATCTCCGGCAAACTTCTGCCGCCACGCCTTTTCGTCCACATTTTGCTCGACAGCTTTCTTGATCTCGTCGAATCTCCGTTGCGGACTAGCATTGGTGCGCCCGATCTCCTGGTTCATGGCTGCAATCACTGCTTCGATCAGCTCGGTCTCCTGTTGCACAAACGCTTTGCCTTTGAGCACACCGCCATGGCCAGGAACGAGTGTCCCGAAATCCAGTTGCATCATCCTTTTCAGTGTGGCGACTTGCTCGATGGGAAAACCGCCTGACAGGTAGGGCACGGGCGAATCCACCAGATCGCCGGCAATCAGAATCTTTTCTTTCGGCAGATAAGCAATGGCATCGCCAACGGTGTTGCCGCGTCCCAGGTATTTCAACTGCACGACGCGGTTTCCCAGATCCACATCGAGTTCGTGATCGAAGGTAACGTCGGGAAGTTTGACCTTCAAATCCCGAAACTCCGCTGACACCGCGTCGCTTGCTGCCTTGCCTCCCGAAACCGCGACCCTCAAATCTTCTTTTTGGAATTCGGTCAACGGGGTGCCGTTTGGATACTTTCCGGTGTCGAGCTCCTTCTGGAAGTTCTCCATGCGGTGCGGGTATTCCGACAAGTAGGACGCAATGCGAAGGGCCATGAGCTTTGCCGTTTCGGTTTGCGCGATGATGGTCACGGCGGGAAAAGCATCGGCATAGGCGCTATTTCCTTGATTGTGATCGTTATGCCAGTGAGTGTTGAGCAGATAACGGACGGGCTTATCCGTCCATTGGCGAATTTGCGCAATGTCTTCGCGCGCGCTGGACGGCAGATAGCAGGAGTCCACCACCAGGACGCCGGTGTCGCCGATGATGACCACAGTATTCCCTTGCGGAAAATGATCTGGGGCATTCTTATGCTGGATTGCGTAAATGCCTTCGGCAAGTTGGGTCACTCTGCGTTGATTGGCGCCTTCAGAATCCGTCTGAGCCGCCGCCCGCGTCTTGGCGCTGCTGGCTATACCACACGACAGTCCCATACAAAGGACGAGCACCCCCTGTGTCATCCTGGAAATAGTCGAGGTTTTCATAATTGTCCAGACCGCACCTTTCTCAAAGAAGATGTTGACTCGAGCCGTTCTCACTTGCGAATCTCTGGGTTTCATGCGCTGCCGCTCGCACGATGAGGTTCGAAAAGTATCCATCCGTAGTCGCGTGCGCTCTTCTTGCCAGAGGCAGGTTTTTCCTTGGACTGGTGTCAGGCGTCTCAACAGACGATCGAAGCCTGCTTTTGTTATCTCTGCGGCACGGCTACATCGATTTAAGGGATCGACGGCCGGAATTTAGCAATTGAATGAAACCAACTGGCTGAGCGTACGCAAGGCGAGGCTTTGCCGCCTCCGTCTGTTTTCAATAACCGGTCGCTTGTCCCGCGCGGGCTGCGTCTCGTCGCTCGCGCTCGCTCCTGTCCCATGCATGGGTTCATATATCCAGAGGGAAATGCCAACGAATACGGATCGAATAATGCCCGGCCGCCGCAGTCTCACCTGCCGCCCACTTCGTGCTGCAAGGGCATTGCTCCTGTTATCCTTGGCCGCAAACGGTGTTGGGCGGGGGAGCTAGCCCAACCCGGGTCGAAAGCGTAGATGATCGGCCACCGTTTCAGCGGGGGGTAGATTGACGGAAGATAAAGAGCGTAACTCTGGGTGGGATCAACATTACAGGGGATCGGATCGAGGACCACTCCGCGAACAAGACAGGCTGGCGCCTCCACCGTTTGAGCCGCGACCTGACAAGCGAACCCGGATATCAGACATACAGCCACGCGCAGGTTCGGCAGTCTCATTGGCTTCACTTAGCGCTGTGACCACTACACCGCAGCACGCCCAGGTAGGCGCTCCATGGACCCACTGCGGTGCGATACTGGTGGCTCATCACGCGGGACAGTTGATGCAGGTGGGTCAGGTCGTGGACAGCCCATGTCGCCAAAAGCTCTGATAGCGTCACCACTCCCAGTGCTGGATGCCTTCCTCGCCGCCTCAGGTCTTCCGGCTGCAAATTCAGTGCCTGCAGCGCAGCCAGATTCTCTCCTCGCAAGCGGGCGAATTCGTCCAAGAGCTGCTCCAACGACTTGTCTTCACTCTCTTTCGCCTGTGCAAAACGGTCAAAAGGATCAAATGCGCGCGCTTCATTGCTCTCCAGAATGATCCGCACCCGCGGAATCCAGTCGGTGAGTTCCCCGACGATCAGGTGGCCTACGATGTCGAACGCACTCCAGGTATCTTTCCCTTCGTTGCGGTGCACCCAGATGTCGGGCAACCCGCGCAACAGAGCGTTCAGCGTCGCGGGAGTGCGGGTGAGAACTGCTATGGCCTCGGCCAGGTTGAATTCGGTCGAACTTGTCATGCCTACGTAGATTCATGTTCGGTGTCTTGGATTCAAGCGACAGAGCGGCTAATGCGGCCCTGAATTTTGGATATCGGTCATCCCTGCCAAGTACCGGCGTATCGATTTCCATAGCTATCCTCGTCCACGGCTTGAATGGCCGACTCTGTCGAAGCAGCAGTCTTTAATAACCAAACTGTGGAGCCTGGAAATGCTTCACCATCCACTCCCTTATGATCTGGAAGTACTCCGGGTCAAGGCGCTTCACCAAGGCCAACTCCCGTTCGCCTCCGTTTCTCGCCACGCCCATTGAGTGTTCGGCACCTTTGATAATGCGGATATCGTACCCAGTGTTTCCCGCCTTCTTCATGGCGTCACGGAAAGTTCGGAGATCTTCCGGAATCGAGCTATATCCCTCATATTCGCCGAAAGTCAGCAAAACAGGACCTTGATAGTGTTCCCATGCTTTCGCGGGTTCCTCCCCGCACTTCCAGAAGTCCCAAGCCGTGTCGGTCTTTGCAGATGGCGGCCCAACGTAGGGATCGGGGAACCACCGCGCGGTCTTGAATCTATCGTAGGCTTCCCCATATTTCTCCCAGTTGTCGCGGTTACAGGCGTATTGGAACTTCAGGCGCTGAAAAGCAACTGCGTCTTTAGTCTCTGCCTCGGAAAACCCGTCAAACCGGAGCTGGAGTTCAGTGCGTTGAACTTCTTGGTCGTTTGAGTTCACGGTCGAGCCGCCGGTGTTCACCAGGAATGCCACCTTCGCCTGTTCCGCAACCCACGGCTCAATCTGGCCGCCCTGGCTTAACCCCCAAAGTCCTATGCGTTGGCCATCGACTTCAGGTCTGGTCCGCAGAAGGCGTATGCCGGCAAGAGTGTCCGCTGTGCGTGTGGCATAGTCGTCGGTTGCTGTCCCGCCGGACTCGCCGGCGCCGCGCTTGTCAAAGAGCAGAACGGCGATTCCGTGCCGTGCCAGATGATCCGCAAGAAAACCCTCAAAACCATCCACTCCCCATCGCGTTTGCGGGCTCGAACCTTGCAAGAGAACCACGGCAGGAAACGGACCCTTTCCCAACGGGACCCGTAAGGTTCCGGCGAGCTTTACATTCTGGTTTTCGAAAGTGATCTCGTGGTCTTCGTAGAACTTCGCTCGCGTAGCGTGCAGAGCCTTTTGCTTATCTTTCAGTTTGATGCTCAGTGCGACAAAATTGCCGGCATCGTTCTTTTCGAAAGTCACTTCGCCCTCAACCGGATAGTGAATTCCCCGATTGGGGCCGAAAACAAACTTTGTTTCAGATAAAGGAGAGAGGCGGCGCGTTTCGTGCGTGAGTGTGTCATAGAAATACAGCCATCGCATCTCCGGGTTGACGACAATGATTCGGTTCTCAGAAACCCTATACGTGCCAGTCGCCTTACGCAGCAGATCCGGCGGGGTTTTGAGAACGTGAAGAAAATGACATTTGGCTTTGCCTTTCATCGTCTGCATCCAGCCAACCAATTCGTTGGCAGCAAGGGTTCCGTCGAAGGAAAGGTTGTGATCGCCATCTTGCATCCGAAAGCCAATCCGCTGACCGCGGGACGTGATCGAGCTGACTTTCGACATCATATTTTCCGGTTTCAATGGCTCAAGATAGAAGCCGTTTAGATCCCCTTTATCATCTTTATCGATGTAGATGACAAAGTGGCGATAGATGTGAGGAGCGCTACAAGCACCGATCCATCGTCCTTCAGGTGGTGCCTGGCCAAGTGCTGTGCCAACGAGGAAAGTGAGAACCCACACGGGCAGCGTCCATATGGCAAGGTCCGTCATTTCCCCTCTTTCGGGTTTCTTTCCCCGCTGCCCATCCATCATGATTTTGGTGACACCTAGCTCTTAGTTCTCATCGTGCAGTGGCCCTTCCTTCGCTTCGCGATACGCACGTGTCACCGCAACGGGAATGTATCCCTCATCAAAGACGTACGCGCGGCCCTTGTCGTTAAGCACAAACGATGCGCGCAACTCCGAGAGGTTGATCTTCTTCTTGGTCTCTTCAAGCGACAGGCCCTGCTTTACCGCCGCATCCACCTGACTCTTGGTAGACTCCAACAATCGGACTGTCAGGTCCAGGTAATGCATGGTCATACATCACTGGCCCATGCCCCGGCACAATTACAGTAGCGTGCATGGCTTGAAGCTGTTTCAGAACGCCGATCCACTCCCCGATGTACGATCCAAATGGATACGGAACTGGATAAACAAGCAGATCGCCCGTTATAAGAACTTTGCTGTCTGGCACGTAAATAACTGCGTCCCCGCCCGTGTTACCTCGCCCCAAGAACATCACTTGTACTTCGCGCTTCCCCAGGTAAATAGTCAGTTCATCTTTGAAGGTAAGTGTTGGCAAGGAATGGTCAGCCTTCTTGAGCTCAGGACGGAAGGCTTCGAGTTCTACCGCGACCTTTTCAAAGTATTTCCGGTCATCCGGCCCGACCGGGGTCCCGTCCGAAAAAGCACCCTTCTTGACGATATCTTCGATTTTCTTAATCTGCGCCTCATCGACCTCTTTTTTGGGAAGCACCGTCTCGATTTCAGACCGGGTTGTTGGTGTGCTTATGATTTGAATTCCAGGAAAGGCTTGTCGATACAGTCCGTTTCCAGAGTTATGGTCCGGGTGCCAATGGGTGTTTACAAGAAAGCGAACGGGGCTGTCGGTCCATTGCTTGATCTGCTCAATCATTCGAGCGGTCAACGAGGGAAAGTGGCCCGAGTCGACCACCAGAACGCCGTCGTCGCCAATGATAACGATGGAATTCCCGGTGACGATTGCACCGTTGGACTCGGGGGAGATGAAAGCGTAAATTTCGTCTGCTAACTTTGCAGTCTCATAGCCCTTCATGGCCGCCGGGAGATCGGAAACTGCAGCTTGCGCCCAAGTGAGTGTACATGACAAAGCGAATGCCACAGCCACATCCTTAACTAGCAAGAATGCTCTCATCAGAAACGGTTTCTCCAAAACTCCCGGATTCAGCGCCCGTTGGCAGAATAAGACGGGTGACGATCGCTTGACGCCTCGAGCGGTCGTGTCGAACGTCTAAGGTATTCAAAATAGTTAGACCAGCTGTTTGATCAAAGCGGTAGCGAGGAAGGGATAGACGCGCCAAGATTAGGGACGAGTACTTGTTCGGCGCTTCGTGCCGACTTGGCCCGCCTGCCGGCTCCCGAATGTGGCCAGTCGAAGTCTTTCCTGCGCCTCCTGTCACGAATGGCATGGTCGTACGAGCGCTTTGAACTCGCCGACGTGAGGCTGTTCAAGACCGCAGATTTCGATTGTCCTAGATTGAGTAATTTGAGGACCGTTTTCGGAACTCGTTTGCTCTTCGCGATTGGAAGCGCCCTCCGCTGCCGCGGCGAAAAGCGTGATCCTGTCCCCGATCTCCTAACCAGTAGCGCGTTTCCCAGTACCGATCTGGCGAAACCTCCTCGAAGTCGACTTCTGGCCCGGAATAACTTCCGGATTGCCCGTCATCCGACCTCAATGGGCGGCAAGCAACACTTGATCTTCCGTTTCGCAGATCACGCCGTGTGACTTTGGGGAAGATCGCATTCTACGAGCAGACAGGAGTCCGGCCGAGGGTTCCTCGTCCCCTAAAATGTGAGTAACTTTTTTCGATCTGCAGCGTACTGCTTTATGGACGCCGAGAAGAACAAGGCGAAAGGATCACGGCCATGTGAGGGCAGCGACAAGCACATGGAGGCCGGCGAGCACCACCGGGAATCCCGGTGGTGCTCCCTTGGCGTGGTTCACTGGCCGGTTCCGGTAACGTTGTCCACCTGCGGGCTTCCCGCGTCGTTGTCCTTCACGGTCATGAGCGCCACTCGCGCTCCCGTCTTCAACGGTTTGAAGGTCACCGTGATCGTGCAGGTCCCGCCGTTCGCCGGCACGGACGAACAACTGGCCCCCAGTTGCGTCGTGAAGTCCTTGGCGTCGGTCCCCGACATGGTGGCCGAAGTCACCGCCACCGCCGCCGAGGGATTGTTATTGGTCAGGGTCACAGGCAGCGCCTGCGACGTGCCTACCGTCACCGACCCGAAGGCCAGCGGCGAAGGCGTCAGTGTGACATACGTTCCCGAGCCAGAGAGCGTCACCGAGATCGGGCTCGCGCCTCCCGTCTCGCTGATCTTCAGATCCGCCGAGCGTTTGCCCACTGCCGACGGCGTGAACGTCACCGTAAAGCTGCAGGTGCCGCCGCTGGCCGCCAGGATCGCAGTATCGCACGCCTTGTTCTCCGAGTAGTCCGCTGCCCCTGTCCCGCTGAAGGTCATCCCGGAGATCGAAAGCGTGGAACTGGGATTGGTGTTCTGCAGCGTCACCGTGATCGGGTTGCTGGCTGTATTCAGCAACTGCGCGGGGAAGGCCAGCGGGCTGGGCGTAATCTTCAGGTACGTGCCCATGCCCGTCAGCGGCACAGTCTGCGAACCTGTACCCGCGTCGTCCGTGATTGTAATCGTGCCCGTGCGCGTGTTCATGGTCGTGGGCGTGAAGGTCACGGAGATCGTGCAGGTCGCGGCCGGATTGATCACATATCCTGCGCAGTTGTCGCTTTCGGCGAAGTCCCCACTGATGCTGATACTGGCAATGTAGAACCCGTCGGTGCCGCTGTTCTTCACCGTGACTTTCTTCACCGCCGACTTCACGTTGATCAGCTCCGTGCCGAAATTCAGCGACGCCGGCGTTAGTGTAACCGCCGGAGACCCGGCCGAGTAGGTCACCGCCACCGACGTCGTGTTATAAGTCACCGACCAGCCTTTGGTGACGCTGGAGAATGTCCCGGTTTTGGAGCCGAAGGTCATCACCGTGAACTGCGCACCGCTGGCCGGAGCGCAGCCATTCACCGTCGCGATGGCCAGCGGCCCGCCCAGCGTCGCCGCCCCCGTGAAGGTGAATTCGTCGTTGGGCGTGCAACTCGCCCCGCTGATTTTTGCCGTGAAGATACCGGCTGTGCCCTGGTTGTAGGTTCCCGAAACCGCGACCGTGCCGGTTGTGGTATCGGTGCCGCCCTGGAAGTTCGCGCCGGTATTCGAGAGATTTCCGATCACGTTGCCGTTGCCAGTAAAGGTGCCGCCGCTGAACGTCGCGGTCCCGTTGGTGAACTGCAGGGCCGCGCCATTGCCCAGTTTTGTGGTACCCGCGGTTTGAGAGAACGTTCCGCGGAAGAGCACCGTTGTGCCGGTGCTGCCGTCGTCGAGCACCGAGCCGGAGTTGTTGAAGGTGGGATCGACGTAGCTGGCTCCCGTGCCCGTCGTCTTCCGGAGCGTGCCCTTGTTGTTGAACATGTCGTTGTTATCCGACTGAAAAATGCTGCCGTCATTGCTCAAGTCCCACGTCCCCGCATTGTTCACGATCGCTGCGGCATACAGCGTGAACGCTCCTCCCTCCACGTAAGTCACCGTCTGACTCGCTGGCAGGTTCAGGGTTCGCGCCTGCACCGACGCCCCGGACCCATCCACGTACATCCCCCCGTTGATGTTTACCACCGCGTTCGTCCCCGCCGGGCACGCCCCGCTCACATACGTCGTGCAGATCGCTCCGCTCTGGATCGTCAGTAGTCCGCTGAAGTTCAGCGTCGCCGGTCCCTCCACCACCCCCACGGCAAGCGTGATCGGTCCCGTGAACGTGTCCGTCCCCGTGTTGGCAAAGTCCATCGTCCCACCGTTGAACAGGATCCCCGCCGCCGCCGTGCTGTTGTTCGTCATCCCCGTGCCCAGCGTCCATACCCCCGATGGAAACTGCAGAGTCCCGCCCGTGTTCACCGTCCACGATCCCGTGCACGGCGTGCTGCATCCCGACCCTCCCCGCATCAGCAACGTCGCCCCCGATACCGTCACTGCTCCCGTGTTGTTGAAGGTGGCGTCGATGTAACTGTTGCCCGTCCCCGTTACCTTCTGCAATGGCTGAAGCTCGCCAAGTCCCCCGCGATCAAGGCCGAATCTCCTCTGCACTTCAAGCGGATTGCCGGCCGCGCCATGCGCCAGTTGCTCATCGAAGCCGCTCGGCGTCGGCACGCCCACAAGCGCGGAGGCAACGGCAGCGCTATTTTTGTGACGCTGGACGAATCGCTAGACAGTGTTGTGACCGGCGGGGAGGATCTGCTTGCCTTGGACGCGGCATTGATCGAACTGGGTCATCTCGAACCGCGCCAGGCAGCCATTGTGGAAGCCCGCTTTTTTGGCGGGCTCGAGATCAGCGAGATTTCCAGCTTGTTAGGTGTGTCGGAAGCCACGATTCTGCGGGATTGGCGGGCCGCCAAAGCATGGCTGGGGCAGAGACTGCGCCGCGCCGGTGCGACAACGACGCAGGAATAATTACAAGCGATTTTTCCCGTTTCCCCGTGCCTGTAGTGCTTCCCCCCACGACGCGGCCCGGACAGCAAGACGAGTTCTAACACCCCATGGAGAGCGCGCGCTGGCAGCACCTACAAAATGTGTTCCACGAAGCTACCTCTGTCCCGCGATCGGAGCACGAGACCTTCGTAAGAGGCAGGTGCGGCGAAGACGAAGAACTCGTCTCCCAAGTGCTGGCCATGCTCGATCAGGATGCTGACGCCAGCCCTCTGCTGGATCGCCCCCTGGCCGAGGTAGCGCGCAATACGCTGAGGCACTCCAATGCGCTCGCCTCCAGGGAATTCGGCCCTTACCGCCTTCTCCGCGTGCTGGGAGAAGGCGGCATGGGGGTAGTGTATCTGGGCGAACGGCGAGACCTTCACTCGCAGGTCGCGATCAAGGTCCTACGGGATGCATGGCTTTCGCCGGCGCGGCGCGAACGCTTTCTGAGTGAACAGCGTACCCTGGCGCAACTCAACCATCCCTCCATCGCCCGCCTCTATGACGCGGCAACGCTCGAGGACGGGACTCCTTACTTTGTCATGGAGTACGTCGAAGGCATCCCGCTGACCCACTACTGCCGAAACCACAGCTGCTCGATTGAACAGCGCCTACAATTGTTTCGCGCCGTCTGCGAAGCCGTGCAGCACGCCCACGCCAACACCATCATCCATCGCGATCTGAAGCCCTCGAACATCCTGGTGAAAAGCCACGGCACGGTTCGGCTGCTGGATTTCGGCATCGCCAAACAAATCGAGAGCCTCGACCTGGCGGTGGACCAGACCACGATGGGCTTGCGGCTCATGACTCCCGCCTACGCGTCGCCCGAACAGATTCGCGGCGACCGGATCGGAGTCACCACCGACGTCTATTCGCTGGGCGTGATCCTCTATGAACTGCTGGCGGGAGAGCCTCCTTTCGATCTTTCGAACCTCACGCCCGCCGAAGCCGCCACCATCATCACCGACCATGAACCTGGCAAGCCGTCCGCCGTGGTCAAGCGGGCGCGGCCGGAGGCCGGGCAAAGCACATCGCCGGCGGGCAAGACCCTCAGCAAAGCGGCGTGGGCCGACCTGGATGTGCTTTGCCTCACTGCAATGCATAAGGATCCGCAACGCCGCTACCCGTCGACGGAAGCGCTGATGCGCGACGTGGACCATTACCTGGGCGGTGAACCGCTGGAGGCGCGGCCGGACACCTTGCGATATCGCACCGCCAAGTTTGTCCGGCGCCACCGGCAGGCGGCAATTTCAGCGGCTTTTGTCCTGCTGGCCATCGTTTCTCTGATTGCGTTTTTTACTCTGCGGCTGGCCAGAGCGCGGGATGCCGCCATGGCAGAAGCCGCGCGCACGCAGCGCGTCCAGCAGTTCCTGGCTAACCTGTTTCAGGGCGGCGATGAGGCCGCCGGACCGTCGGATTCCGTGCGCGTGGTCACCATCGTGGATCGCGGCGTGCAGCAGGCGAAATCGCTCACCACCGAACCGAAGATTCAGGCAGAACTGTACGCCAACCTCGGCGCCATCTATCAGAAGCTCGGTAAATATGATCAGGCAGAAGCTCTGCTGCGCTCCGCCCTGGAAGCGCGCAAGTCGCTGTTTGGACTGGACAGCGCAGAAGTCGCCGAGAACCTGGTGGCGCTTGGCCTGCTCCGCTCCGAACAGGGACACATGGAAGAGGCCGAACAACTGGTTCGGCAGGCCCTGAAAATGGATCAGCGGCATCTGCCGCCGGAACATCCGTCCATTGCCAAAGCGTTGCTTGCCCTGGGCAAGATCCAGGGGCAACGGGCTTCCTACGATCAGGCCATCCAGACCCTGAATGAGGCCGTGCGAATCGAATCGGCCCCCTCGGTGGCTCCGGTCGATCTCCTATCCAGTCTTTCCGCCCTGGCGGCCGTGCAATACTCGGCCGGACACTATGACGCTGCCAAGTCTCTTTACCAGCGCTTACTACAGGGGCATCGCTCGCTCTACGGCGACCGCCACCCTCTGGTCGCCGACGATCTGGAGGCGCTCGGCTCGATCCAGCAGGATCTGGGGTATTACAGCGAATCGGAAAAGCTGGAGCGCCAGGCGCTGGAGATCGACGAGTCCTATTACGGTAGCAGTCACCCGAAAGTCGCGGCGGATTTGACATCGCTCGGCCGGTCCCTTGAGTACGAGAACAGATATGATGAGGCCGACTCCGTGCTGCTGCGCTCACTCGCAATCCAGGAGCACGCATTTGGTCCGGTCCACCAATCCGTGGCCGACACGCTCAACGAACTGGGAAATGTAGCCAACATGCGCAATGATCTCGACCAGGCGGAGGCGTACGCCCGTCGCGTGGTCGACATCTATCGCGCTGTGTATGGCGATCATCACAACTTCGTTGCCGTTGCCGTGTCGAACCTGGCCAGCGTTTACATGGACAAGAAGGATTATCCGCGAGCCGAGCAGATGTTTCGCGACGCGATTCGCCGCTTTACCGAGACGCTGGGGGCGGACAACGTCAACACCGGAGAAGCCCACATCAAACTGGGCCGAACGCTGCTGCGCGAGAAGCGTTACAAGGAAGCAGAAGTGGAAAGCCGGGCTGGCTACAACAACCTGATCCGGCAGACCAGCCCGGCCACCAGCTACATCCGCGCCGCGCGCAAGGATCTGGTCGCAGACTACGAAGCCTTGAAACAACCGGAAAAAGCTGCGCGATTCAAAGCAGAGTTGGAAGCCGCCGCCGACAAAGCCTCAGCGAAGTGATCTGGGCGAAATAGCGCATCTGGCGAGCCAATGCAGGCTCCCCGACCATTCTTCTCAATCACGCGCACGTCATTTCTGGTTTTTCGTCTGCAGTTCTGCAGACGATCTGGCTCCATGGATGTTAGGCCCTCCGGCCCGATGGCGGACCTGACTGCGAGCGAAGAGGATTTGCGGATCCCAGGTGCACCGTGGTAACTAACAATTCTGCGCCTGAAGTGGAGCCATTCTGTTTTTACCCGCTAGAATGGTTTTATAAGGATGGTTTTTCGACCTTTTCCTGCCGCTAGGCTGGGCGATGGTTGCAAGACTTGGGGAATTTAGGCGAATGGAGACACGATTTGGAACGACCGGATGAGCTAGTTCAGGCTCAGGACCACGCTGCCTGCTCTCTTGATGCCAGCTACGTGCTGACGTGGGAGGAGATCGCGAACTTGACGGCGGAACCGGGCAAGCCGGCCGAGACCCTGATGAACGTGGTCGCGTTGATTGCCAGACGGTTCGGCGTCGATGTTTGCTCCGCTTATCTGTTGGAACCCGACCGCGCCAATCTCGTTCTGGCCGCGACGCTCGGATTGCGCCATGAATGCGTGGGCAAGCTTCGCATGGCGGTCAGTGAAGGACTGGTGGGGATGGTTGCGGAACAGGTCCGCCCGGTGGCCGTGGAACAGGTCAGAAGTCATCCTCGCTTCAAGTATTTCAGCGAAGCCGGCGAAGACGCTTACCAATCGTTCCTGGGAGTTCCCCTCATTGATCGCGGCGTGTTACAAGGCGTACTGGTGATTCAAACCGTGGAGGCGCGAGTATTTCCGGAAGATCAGATTCGGTTGCTCACCGAGGCCGCGAACCGGGTGGCGCACGTGGTCAGCGAAGCCCGCACCCTCGACCGTTTTATCGCGCCCGTGCAGGAGCGGCTCTGGGCGTTGGCCCGCAACCTTTGGTGGAGCTGGGATTACGATTCCAACAGCTTGTTCCGCGAACTCGATCCGGCGCGTTGGAGCCAGCTCAATCACAATCCGATCTTGCTGCTGAACGAGTATCCTCTCGCCAAGCTCGAAGCGCGCGCCACCGAACTCACCCTGCACAGCCGGATCAACTATGCCTATCGCCGCTTGCGCGAGTACCAGGAGGCGGAGCGCACCTGGGGTGCGCGCCACGCCGGTGTGCTGCGGCCGCGGCCTGTGGCTTATTTCTCCGCCGAATTTGGCGTGCATGAATCGCTCCCGGTTTACTCCGGAGGACTTGGGGTTCTGGCCGGCGATCACATCAAGAGCGCCTCCGACCTCGGAATCCCTCTCGTCGGCGTAGGCCTGTTTTATGGCCAGGGATATTTCCGCCAGCACCTTGATCGCGACGGCTGGCAGCACGAAGAGTACCTCGAAACCGATGTCAATCACCTTCCGATGGAAACCGCCATCGGGAAAAACGGCAGACCGGTCGAGGTGCAGGTCGACACCCGCCATGGTTCGATCCGCGCCAAGGTCTGGCGCGTGAAAGTGGGCCGCTGCGATTTGTTTCTCCTCGACTCCGACGTCGAAGGCAACACCCCCGAAGACCGCGTGCTGACCTCGCGCTTGTACGGAGGTGACGGCCGCGTTCGCGTGCACCAGGAACTGCTTCTGGGCGTGGGCGGCCTGCGCGCGCTGAAAGCACTCGGCATCACCCCGGGCGTTCTTCACCTGAACGAAGGGCACAGTGGATTTGTGCTCCTGGAAGCGATTCGCCAGCGCATGGAAGAAGAGGGCATCGGTTTCGAGAAGGCCGTGCCGCGGGTTTCCCGGGAAGTGGTCTTCACCACGCACACTCCCGTGCCCGCCGGCCATGATCGCTTCGATGCCGATCTGGTCGAAGAGCATCTTGGACCTATGCGCGAGTCCCTTGGTCTTTCCAAGCAGAGTTTCATGGCTTTGGGGCGGGAGAATCCCGAAAGCGACGAACGTTTCTGCATGACCGTGCTCGGTCTGAAGCTCTCACGGCGAGCGAACGCGGTTTCTTCCCTGCACGGTGAAGTTTCGCGCGCCATGTGGACGGGACTTTCCCCGGGCAAAACGGAAGACGCGGTTCCTATCGGACACATTACCAACGGCGTCCACGTTCCCTCGTGGCTGGCCCCGCAGATGTTCCGGCTCTACGATCGCCATCTGGGAACGGGGTGGCATATGCGCAGCAGCGAAGCCAAAATCTGGGATGGCATCGACGACGTCGACGACGGCGAGCTCTGGGAGACTCATTTCAGCCTTAAGTCGCGAATGATCGACTTTGTGCGCCGCCGCGCCGTCAGGCAGGCCGCGCGCCGCGACGAACCACGCGCCGTGTTGCGCCACCTGGAGCGCGTCCTCAGTCCCGATGCTCTGACTATCGGTTTTGCCCGCCGCTTTGCCACTTACAAGCGCGCCAATCTGATTTTGACCGACATCGAAAAAATCGCCAGCATGGTCAATGACCCGAAGCGCCCCGTGCAGTTCGTATTTGCCGGCAAGGCGCACCCGCTCGACGAACCCGGCAAGCGCGTCCTGCAGCAGATTGCCCAGTTGATGCGCGATCCGAAATTTTCCGACAAATTCGTTTTCGTCGAAGATTATGACATCAATGTCGGCCGCCATTTCGTGCAGGGCGTAGACGTCTGGCTGAATAATCCGCGGCGTCCTCTGGAAGCCTCCGGAACCAGCGGCCAGAAAGTCGTTTTGAACGGCGGCTTGAACCTCTCGGTCCTGGATGGCTGGTGGGCCGAAGCTTACGACGGCCTGAACGGCTTCGCCATCGGAAAAGGCAGAACTCACTCCGACATGAATGTTCATGACACCCGCGACGGAGAAGAACTGCTGCAGGTACTGCACGAAGAAGTGATTCCTCTCTACTACCAGCGCGATCGCGATGGCCTTCCCCGCGGGTGGATCCAACGGATGAAGCGCACCATCCGCACCCTCGGCTGGCGCTTCAACGCCGATCGCATGGTGATGGATTACACGTTCAAGTGCTACGTTCCAGCGGCGGGCGGCACCTCGAGCGACCTGCGACTAAGAGTGTAACCAGGGGCCGGATGATCTCAGTAGGACGCCGGGGCCACTGCGTCTTCGGGATACGCCGGCATTCCGAACTCGGGTACGTCGAGACCCTCTTGTTCCACTTCGGGCGCCACGCGCATGCTTCGCACTTTGTTGACACACCAGAAGACGGCGAAGGTTGCGCCGAACGCCCACGCAGCATACAACGTTGCCCCCATAAGCTGACATAGGAACTGCCGCGTATCCCCGTGGAGCAGGCCCGTGACTCCCTGGCCAGCTCGACCCAGGTACGACGTGGCGCCGACGCCGTTCCAGCCCGCGCCATAAGCGCCGTCGGCAAAGATGCCCACGCAAACAGCGCCCAGCCAGCCGCAGTAGCCGTGAACCGAAATGGCGCCACAAGGGTCATCAATCTTAAGAAAGCGGTCATTGAATAGAACGCCGCCACAAACCAGGCATCCCGCCAAGATGCCAATGACGACTGCCGACGTGGGAGACACGAACGCACACGGCGCGGTGATCGCGACCAACCCGGCGAGCATTCCGTTGCAGGCCATGGTGATGTCCGGCTTGCCGAACAGGAAGTACCACAAGAGCATCGCCGCCGCTGATCCCGCAACCGCAGCCAGATTGGTGTTGACCGCAACTACCGCGATGCGCAGGTCCGTTGCGCCGAGCGTGGAACCGGGATTAAATCCCATCCAACCGAAAAGCAGAATGAACGTGCCGGTCACGACATACACGATATTGTGAGCGGGAAAGACGCGGATCCTCCCGCCGGGGCCATATTTGCCCAGGCGCGGGCCGAGAATGATGGCCAGAGCCATGGCGCAGAAACCGCCCACGGCATGGACTACAGTGGATCCGGCAAAATCGACATAACCGTGTCCAAGATTCAACGTAGATCCAACTTGTGAGAGCCAACCGCCGCCCCAAGTCCAGCAACCGGAGATGGGATAAAGGATGGCGCCAATGAAAAATTCGCACAGCAGGAATGCCCAGAAGGTGATGCGCTCGCAGATGGCGCCGACAATTATGTAGCCCGCCGTCTCCATGAACACGACCTCGAATAGGGTGAGGCAGTTGCTGGCGCTGTCATAGGCTGGACCGGTAAGAAAAAACCCTTTACCCCCGACGAATCCCCACTGACCACTCCCAATCAGAAACCTGTTGAGCGTGGGGATGCCGCCCAGGTTGGTGGGCGCGGCATTGATGGCCACGGCTCCAAACTGGAATGCATATCCGCAGGCGTAATACGCCAGGAAGGCGAACACGTAAGCCGCAAAATTCAGCATCATCAAGTGCGCGACATTCTTCTTGCGCACCAAGCCGCAGGTGAGCAGGGCGAAACCTGCCTGCATGAACAGGACGAGATAACCGGTATTCAGGGTCCAGGCAAAGTTGGTGGCCACGCGGACATGCCCGACGCTGTCAGCAAGCTTTACCGCGAGCGGTTCTTTCGCCGCTTGCGCCTGATAGTCGTCGAAAGCCTTTTTGTTCGCGGCGTAGTCCGGCGCTGCTTTGTCGGTGGGCTCAGCGACGACAAAAGAATTGCCCGCGGCGTCTATGGCGGCAGTTTTGTCCCCGGTTGCTACGCCCGATGGATCTGGCTTGGGCTCGTCGGCAAAGCAGGCAGTGGATAGCGCTGCCAACATTCCGGCGAGAAGAAACGCCAGAATCGATACCGATACACACGATGACCGGCGCAGAAGGCGCCTCTTCGGTTGCTTCGTCATTGCATTGCTCCTGTTTCCATGCGGTTAACTATTCTTGCGGGATGCCGCGGCGTGGGGAAGGGCTCTGTGAGATGCGGCATGAAATGTCTTTGCAAGTCTCCAAGTCGCATATTTGGAATTGTTCCCCACACTAAATGCCTCGGATCGGCGGAGTCCAATAGAAATTTCTTCTTGCAGGCATCAGAAAAGCTTTCGCAAAAGGCTGGAGACCTAACCCGCCAGAAGAGTCTCGAAAGAGTGCCGAACCGCTCTTTCGACTTGACACGGGGGTGGGATCATTTACTATAGATGAATATTTATGCATTCTAATGGATAAATATGCCTTAAGCGAGACTCCTGAGTGGGGGACGTTTCGAATCGATTCCATGACAGCGAAACTTAAAACTGCAGTTCTCGGCGCGACCGGCTATTCCGGCCTCGAACTGGCTCGCCTTCTGGGCCGGCATCCGAGGACCGACGTGCCCTTGCTCTTGCGGCGCAGTGCAGAGACGGACGACTCCGATGCTGGATTGCCGCGCGTTTCTGGCAACGGCCATTCGCCGGTCCAGCCATTTTCCTGGTCCGCGCTGGAGCAACATGGAGTGGGGCTCTTGTTTCTGGCCACGCCGCACGCCGTTTCCCGCGAACTTGTACCCGAGGCGATTGCGCGCGGGCTGCGGATCGTCGATCTGAGCGGCGCGTGGCGTCTGAAACAAGAACAGAACCGTGCCGTTTATGGCTTCAAAGATTCGAACGTCCAGACCGCAGCCGAACTCACTGAGCGCGCCGTGTATGGTCTGCCCGAACTGAAGCCGAATGCGGACCAGCTGCCGTCGGCTGCGCTGGTTGCGAATCCAGGCTGCTACGCGACTTCTGTCATTCTTGCGCTGGCACCCTTGCTCTCGGCCGGCATGGTGGATTGTGATCGCGGCATCATCTCCGATTCCAAGTCCGGTGTGTCTGGGGCCGGCAAGGAACCGACGGCGCGCACCCACTTCGTGTCAGTGGCCGACAACTTTTCCGCCTACTCGGTCTTCGGACACCGTCACACCGGGCGAGATTCTCGAACAATTGGCGCTCAACGCCAGCCAGTTGATCTTCACTCCTCATCTCTTGCCCATCCCACGTGGGATTCTGTCCACGATTTATGTCTACCTGAAACACGAAATGACGGCGGCCGAGATTCAAAGTTGTTTTCAGGATTTCTACCAAGGCAAGCGTTGGATTCGTATTTTCCCGGCATCGAGCTTGCCGGAAATCCAGCTCTCCGTGCACACCAATTACTGCGACCTCGGTTTCTGCCTGGCGCGCGATGGCCGCCGACTCGTGGTTGTCTCCTGTCTCGACAACCTGCTCAAAGGCGCAGCCGGTCAGGCGGTGCAAAACATGAATCTTATGTATGGCTGGGATGAAGCAGAGGGCCTGCAGTGAAGATTGTGGTCAAAATCGGTGGTGCGGCGCTGGAGGACAAACCGACGCTTCAGAAATGTGCGAAGGCGGTGGTCCAACTCGCCCAGGACGGACACCAGGTCGCCGTTGTACACGGCGGGGGCAGCGCTTTGACTCGCACCCTGAAACTTCTCGGAAAGAAAAGTGACTTCATCCACGGCCTGCGCGTGACCGACGCCGAGACGCGCGATGTTGCCCTGATGGTGCTTGCCGGCATTGTGAACAAAAGCCTGGTGGCTGCGATCGCCGCCGCTGGCCAGCCGGCCATCGGTCTCTGTGGCGGAGACGGCGGAGTCTTCCGCGCCCGCAAGAAGCAAGACGCAGCGCACGACTTGGGATTTGTCGGCGAAATCTGTTTTTCCGAACCGCGCTGGCTCAAGGCCATCTGGGCCGAAGGCGGCATTCCCGTGCTCTCCTCGCTTGCGCTTGGAGGCGACGGGCAGTATTACAACGTAAACGCCGACCAGATGGCCGCCGCTTGCGCCATAGCATGCCATGCTGACGCACTGATTTTTCTCACTGACGTGCCCGGTGTAAAGCAAGCCGATGGCTCGGTAATGCCACGCTTGGATACGAACCAAGTTGCGGGGCTGATTGATGAATCCGTGATTAGCGGCGGGATGATGCCCAAGCTCGAAGCCTGTACTCAGGCCCTCAAGTCGGGTGTGGGGCGCGTGCGCATTTTGCCGGCGGCGGAAGTCGAAGTCCTGCCCCTGTTCTATTTCACGAAGATTGAATGCGGCACCGAGGTGCTGAGAGCATGAACCTCGCGTCCGTCTCCCGCATGGAAGCGAAACTCTTGCTTCCCACCTACGAGCGCCAGCCCATTCTTTTTGTGCGCGGGCGCGGCGTGTATCTCTGGGATTCCCGCGGCAAGCGTTATCTGGATTTCCTGAGTGGAATCGGAGTCAATGCCCTTGGCCATAATCACCCTGCGATCCAGGCAGTGATCAGGCGTCAGGCCGGCCGTCTGATTCACATTTCCAATTTATTCTTCCACGAGTATCAGGCGGAGCTAGCGCAGCAACTCACACAAATTTCCGGGCTTGACCGCGCTTTCTTCTGCAACAGCGGCACCGAGGCCTGGGAAGGGGCGCTCAAACTCGCCCGCGCCTTGGCGCAGAAGAATAATAAGGACGGCGGCAAGGCTAATCCAAAGACGCGCATTCTGGCCATGGAAAACTCTTTTCATGGACGCACGTTCGGCGCGCTGGCTACCACCGGCCAAACGAAATATCGTGCCCCGTTCGTTCCGCTCGTGCCGGGCGTAACTTTCGTCAAGTTCAACGACCTCGACGATCTGCAGCGAAAGTTCGATTCCAGCGTCTGTGCCGTGTGCATCGAGACCATTCAAGGAGAAGGCGGAATTTGTCCAGTCAACAAGGAGTTTCTCGAACTCGCCTCGCGCTTGACCAAACGGAGCGGCGCCGTGCTCGTGCTCGACGAGATTCAGTGCGGCCTCGGGCGCACCGGGCGCCACTTTGCCTACCAGCACTACGGTGTCTTGCCCGACGTGGTCACGGTCGCCAAACCCCTGGCTTGCGGTCTGCCCCTCGGCGCCATCCTTACCACAGAGCGGGTTGCGAGTTGCATGCATCCGGGAATGCATGGAACCACGTTCGGCGGAGGGCCCCTGGCCTGCGCTGTTGCCATCGAATTCCTGCGTGCGGAGAAGAAGTTGCTGAAGCATGTACGCGCGACGGGCGAATATTTTCAGGAAGCGCTCCAGGCACTCGACAAGAAACACAAGTCGATTCAAGATGTCCGCGGAGTCGGTCTGATGCAGGCCTTGGAACTAGACTCGCCCGAACTGGCAAAGGCGGTAGCCAAACAACTGCTGCAAGAAGGAATTATCATCAATCGCACGCACGAGACCGTACTACGCTTCTTGCCGCCTTACGTGATTCAAGAAGAAGCACGTGGATCAGGTGATCAAGGCTCTGGACGCGGCGTTACACGAGAATGCAGAGGTCACGCAAAAGCGCGCGCACAAAGAAGAAAAGACGACTCCGCCCCGGCGCGCAAGGAGGCCCATGCGCACGCGTGAAGCGGTCCTTCCCGATGCCGAGCAGATTCACGCTCTCATCTCGGCCTACTCCGGCGACGGCACGCTTCTGCCGCGCACGCTGGCGGAAATCTGCGAAAACGTGCGCGACTTTGTCGTCCTGGAGCAGGAAGAACGCATCATCGGATGCGGTGCTCTTCACCTCTATGGCATGCACCTGGCTGAGATTCGTTCGATTACCGTCGATCCCAGCGAGCCAAAGCAGCGGCGGCGGCCGGCGTCTGGTCAAGGCGCTTCTGGCGCAGGCGGAAAAACACAAAGTCACCTGCGTGTGCTTGTTCACGCGCATTCCGGAATTTTTCTCGCGCCTGGGATTCACTCTCGCAGCTCACCAGGATCTTCCTGACAAGATCCACAAAGATTGTTACAAGTGCCCACGGCTCTATCGCTGCGACGAGGTGGCAATGATCCGAGGAAACCTGCCCACGTTTGCCATTTTGCCGCCGCCCAAGAACTGGTTGAAGATTCAGGCATGACCGCGCTGCGCCGCTCTCCTGAAAAAATTCGTTTGCCCCTGGGCTTTTCTTTCTCGGCGGGTGCTGCCGGAATTAAGGTCAGCGGCCGGCCGGACCTGGCTTTGGTGGAAGTGTGGGGACGGGCGCCCTCGCCCGTCCAAGCCGAGCGCAGTTTGGCAGCCGCGAGTGCTGCCGCGTTGTTCACGAAGAACCGTGTCGTTGCCGCTCCCGTGGAGGTTGGCCGCGCGTCGTTGCTTTCGACCGGCGGACGCGTTCGAGCCGTTGTGGTGAACTCCGGAAACGCCAACTGCGCCACCGGACGTGCCGGTATTCAAGCCTGCGAGCGAGTTTGTCGCGAAGCCGGAAAGCTGTTCGGAGTTCCCGCTGCCGAAGTCTTTCCTTCCTCCACCGGCATCATTGGGGTCCAACTGCCAGCAGAGAAAATACTCGCAGAGTTGCCGGAGCTTATCGCAACGCGATCCGCCAGCCAGCGTGGCGTTCTCGCCTTCGCCCGCGCCATCATGACCACCGATACGCGCCCCAAGCTGGCGTCCGCGTGCTTCCGCGCTTCGTCGACAGAAGGCTCGAAAGAAGTCACTCTGCTTGGGATCGCCAAAGGAGCCGGCATGATCCATCCGCAACTTGCGACCATGCTGGTGTACTTGTTCACGGATGTGAGCGCGAGCCCGCGTGAGCTGCAGCCTCTTCTGCGCGAGGCGTGCGACGATTCACTGAATTGCATCTCCATTGACGGCGACACTTCCACCAACGACACCGTGGTACTGCTGGCGAGCGGCGCAAGCGGCGCGCGGGTAAGAGATATTCGCATCCGGAAGAAGTTGTCCGCGGCGCTGACCACGGTATGCCAGTCTCTCGCCGAGCAGATCGTCAGTGATGGTGAAGGTGTTCAGCACGTGATCCGCCTGTTGGTCGAACAGGCGCGGAGCAGGGAAGAGGCGCTACTGGTGGCGCGGACGATTGCCCATTCCATGCTCGTGAAGACGGCGTGGGCTGGGGCCGATCCGAACTGGGGACGCATTCTCGCCGCCGTGGGAAGGTGCGGTGCACCCATCGATCCGTCACGCGTGCAGATTTTCATTGGCAGTCAGAAGGTATGCCGCAACGGAGTCGCGTGCGTGTTCAACGAGCGGAAAGCCCACCACAGTCTTGTGCAACCGGTCTGCGACATTTGCGTGCAGCTTGGGCGCGGCCAGCACTCGGTGCGATTTCTCACCACCGATCTGACTGCTGAGTATGTGCGGATCAACGCCGATTACTCCACGTAAGAAAAGGTCTCAGGTGTCAGGTCTTAGGCCTCAGGAAAACCAAAGGCAGGGTAGAGTTTGTTCCTGACACCTAACACCTGCCCCTAAAAGCTGAACATCGCCTGCACTTCGATTTTCCGATTTGCGGCCATGCTTGAGAAAGGCCCGCCCGCCAAAGCAGTGGACTGTTCGAAATTGGGCGAGGTCAGAGTTCCGTTGGGAGTTGCCGCGTTGACCTTGTTCAGAACGTTTCGCGCATTGACGCTGAACGTCAAGCTATAACGCCGACTGGTGGCCGAGCCCATGCCCCCGAAGCCTCCGCCGCCACCGGGTCCCCGTCCTAAGCCGCCGCCACCGGGTCCCCCGCCGCGCGGACCACCTCCGCCGGGAGGGCCGCCGCCCTGCTGTGCTCCACTGCTGCCATGAGTTTCCGGCCCGAAGCCAAACGTTTTCGCCAGCCTCAGGTTCAGCGTGAAGTGGTTTGGGCCCGTTAAGTAATTGATGGGAATCGGAGAGTAGGAAGTAATCGGAATTACGTAGCGGAGGCAAGCGGAGGGCGTTGGGAACGGGCACGAGCCCGAAGGATTAGTCCCGAATGCGGGACGGTCGTTGAACTGCAAATCGCCGCTCAAGTCCTGACCGACAGTGACGTTGTAGGGCGAGCCGGAATTGAAAATCATGAATGGACTCAGGCGAAACCCGCGCGGCAGGCCAATCGTACCCCCCATAAACACCCGGTGCCGGATATCAAACGAAGCTCGTCCATAATCGAGGCTCAAATCGTGTTGATCGGATGGAAAGCTCCCCGCGCCCGAAGCGTCGCTGTTGGCGTAATTCAAGGAGTAGTAGCCGAACAGAGAAAGCTTTGCGCCGGCGCGGATGTTGAAGTTCGCGATCAACTGGTTCTGCCGGAAAACTCCGTCGGAAGAGTATTGGAAATAGTACGTGCTTGGGAGCGACCCTGTGGGGTATGGATAGTTGGTGACAGGAGCGTTAGTGACCAACGACAGAAGTTGGTGCACGCCGCGGGAATTCAGATAGGTAACCGTAACGTTTGCGATCTTTGTGACCTGTCGCTCGAGAGTGAACGCACTCTGCATGATGTACGGCGCGTGCAATTTCGGGCCGATCTGGTAGATCGAGGAAACCGTCTGCGACGGCAACTGGCTCACCGGGGGTACAGTCGGGAAAAAACTCAACTGCGAGCAGGGCTGTGACTGTAGACATGATACGGCGTAGCTCTGTTGGGTTGTGCCGTTCAAACGGTCGGCGTTGAGAACCAGATCCTGAGTGAAGCGGTCGTAGAACAGGCCGAAACCGCCGCGCAGCACGGTTTTCGGAGCGCTCTTTCCTCCTCCGCCGATGCCCCAGGCAAAACCGAACCGAGGCGCCCAGTCCGCATGATCGTGAATCGCATTTTGCGTTTCAAAGCGCAGGCCGCCGCTCAGCGTGAAAGTGGGACGCACCTTCCAGTCATCCTGTATGTACAAACCAGTATCCGCTACGGTGACCGGCACGGTGGGTACTGGAGCGCCGACTACCGGAGGCGCCTCGAGCGTGAACTTGACCGCGCCCAGAGGCGCATTGCCCATCTGGAGATCATTCAGCGCGGTCGCGTAATCCGTTAAGCTCGCGAAGGTGAAGCTGCCATTGAACCCAGCGCCCGAGGTATTGACCTCATGAACTACGCGCAGACGCCCTCCGAATTTCAGGAAGTGCTTTCCCAGCGACATCGAAGTGTAATTCTGCAGCTCGTAGTGATTCTGGTAGTCCGTCTGCACTCCCGAACTGCTGCGTCCGCCGGAGAACGCCCCGAGCACGTTGATGGACGCGGTTGTCGTGAACCCGCTCGGCAGCGTTTGCAACGGAGTCTGCAACGGAGTCTGTCCGCTGTTGTCGCGCAAGTACTGGAAGCGAGTCTCATTGACCACCTTCGCCCCCAGCACCTGGGTATCGCTGATCTGCGCGGTGTGCTCGGTGGACGTGGTGTCGTAGCCGGCCTCGGGCAGGGTTGCGCCCCCCACGCCGGCGTTCTGCTGGGTGTCGCGATAAAACTGGTAGCGGGCAGTAAGAGTATTGTTGGTGCTGACCTGGTAGTCGATGCGCGGGCCGATGTTGGTGCGGGTGCGCGGGTTGGGAACGCTCTCGCTCAGTTGAATCTGATTCAGCGTGTTCGGATCCAGCACGGGGGTGTTTACGACTGCAATTTCGTCGATGTTGCGCCGCTGTACATTGAAGAAGAACGACGCCTTCTTATTGATCGGCCCTCCGATGTTTCCCATGTAAATCACCGAATCGTAGGGCTGTGTCTCATCGGCGGCGAGGAAAGGATTGCGCGTGTTCAATCCCGAACTGTTTCCCTCGACTGAAAACTGTCCGTGATATTTGTCCGTGCCTGGCTTGGTGAAGATTTCAATTCGTCCATAGCCCAGCTTGTCGTATTCGGCTGAAAACGGGTTCTGATTGATGCGAATCTCGCGAATCGACGACTTCGGCGGAAGCTCTCCGGCGGTAAATCCGTCGATATAAATCTGTCCGCCGTTGGGACCTGCCGAAGGTCCGGCCAGTGCTTGCAGGTCAGCCAGCAATTCATCCGGATCGTCGGGAAGCGCCTCCAGATCCTTGCCGCTCAGCACGATGGCGCTGGCATTGCTGGCGGGGTTGACGTCGACTTGAGGAGTCTCGTCTTGGACGTTGACCTTTTCCTTCTGTACGTTGATATCAAGCGAAATGTTAAATTGCGCGACTTGGCCCGCCGCAACGGCCACACCTGTCTGGACAAAAACGGCGAATCCCCGCGCATTTGCCGTGACCGTGTATGTGCCCGGCGCCAGATTCCCGATTTCGTAACTGCCACTTCGGTCGGTCGTAGTGGAATTCGTTTGCTTGCCGGATACCACGATCGCCACCGTGGCGTTCGGAACCACTGCCCCCGAGGGATCGGTCACTTGCCCGCGCAAGGTTCCTGCCGTGGCTGATGACGGCGCCGGTGCCTGCGCCGCTGCAGGCGCAGCCATCCCGATCAGCGTTGCCAAAATCAGAATTGCCAAAATGCAGACTGATAACTTCAACACGCACCTTTTCTTTCCAGGCAGATCAAACAGATTGAGATGTGGATCAGAGATTTGTTCACTACTGCGCAGCTTCACCTTCCCCGCCGGATGTGTTCAGCGACCACGGCGAAAGCAACGTGGATGCGCTTTGATTTGGCGCCGCGGTCAGGATGACTTCCACTCCGGCCAGCAGCGTGACCGCTGTGATCGCGCCCACGTCTCCGCCTTCGGTCGCGACGATCATCACGACATCACCTTTCTGCAAGTCCGCCAGCTTGCTATCGGGCAAGCGGCTCAACAGGCGCTGAAAATCCGGAGGACCACTCCCGCCCGGTCGGCCATCCGTTCGCGCCCCACCGGCAGCCGGCGGACCGCTCTGCGCGAGGGCGTTGAGGCCAGGTTGCTGTCCGTTCCCGAGGCCCGCCGCGCCAGCGGTGGACTTTAGCCGCATGGCGATGAGTTGCGCCATCTGCTACGGTAGCTTCTTCATTTGCGAATCAGCGGACACCTTCACCACCACCACGCTCTTACTGATCGTATCCTGCACCGTCATGGTGTTGCTCGCCGCGTCGGTCGCCTTGATGATTCCTGCGATATTCCGAAATGTGCCGGAGACAACTTCCTCCGCGCTCACTTCGCTACCATCCGCGTTGCGGGTGCCGCGCGCGCGCAACTGATCGCCCACCTTGATCTGCGCCATGACTTGGCTGACGGGCGCCGGTTTCGCGTCATCGAACTTCACCGAGCCGGGCGCGTAGCGGCGCAAGATCGTGTCCTGAGCAATGTGGACGGCGATGCTCCGCTTCGCGCTCAGTCCACCTGATGAAATCGTGATGGTGCCTGTGGCACTGTCCACTTTGGTGACGAGCCCACCCACCCCGCGCTTCTGCCAGTCGTCGCGGTCGTGCTGTTGCTTGGCCGCCACGTCTGCCTGCTTCATCACAATCACGGCCAGCGCGACGATGGTGTGTCCGTCGGCTGATGCCTGGCCGCGCACCAACACCCTGTCCCCAGGCTGCAAGTCTTGCGCCTGCAGCGCGGTCGCGTTTTTCAGATCCTTTTCTCCGGGAGGTACGCGCAGAATCTTGGTCGAGCCCATCAGCGTCGCAACAATATCGCCCTGGCCACCGGATTCCGCCGAAACCGTGATCGATTCCGCCTGAACGGTCTTGATGACCCCAACGGCCTTGGAGACTTGAGCGCCTGCGGAACTTCCCGGTGGTTTATCTTGCGCTCCAACGTAGCCCGGCCTCGTCAGAATCAGAGAGACCAATGCCATGAGCAGGCACGTGCTAACGAGGCACGCTTGCCGCTGCGTCTGCCTAAAAGATCGCATCCTCTAACTTTAGCATCGCCGGCAGCACCAACCTTAACCCTTTACGAAGTTTTACCGGGCATTGACGTCGCTTTTACAGGGACCCTGGCAACTGCACTCCGTAGCGTCGCATCCAGTATGAAGACAGTAGCCATGCCCCCAACAAATGATGTTGCGTAGATGCCTATGTCCGCCGATAAATCCATTCCCGAAAGGCAGGCCCATCCGGTAGCGGCAGGCCTCCTCTACCGGTTGACAGTTGCCTTCCCAAGTTGGGCGGGTGCGATCCTGGCCGTGTATTCTATTTTCTTGTGCAGATTCAGCGCCCTCAAGATTCGACTGAGATAAACGATAAACGGAACACAATAAGCGGAGGCCACACGGTGAATAAATCCCGGCCAGCTAAAGAAACGATTGCCAACCGTTCATGGTCGAAAATGGTCGCCTATGCGCTGATTGCCGCGCTGACCGCTCTTCCGGGAGTCGGCCCGGCGCTGCGGGCTCAGGAGACCGCTACCACCATTGCGGTCGACGTCAAGGTAGTCACACTGCCCGTCACTGTTCGCGACAAACATGGCGCGATCGTCCGCGATCTCACCAAAGACGATTTCACGCTTCAGGAAGACGGCCGTCCGCAGACGATCGGCTATTTCTCGCAAGAAGCGAATCTTCCGCTCACCCTGGGTCTGCTCGTGGACACCAGTCGCAGTCAAACCAACGTTCTCGAAGCGGAGCGCAATGCAAGCCGCAGTTTTCTCGATCAGATGCTGGTGCAAGAGAAAGACAAAGCCTTCCTCATACACTTTGATCGTGAGGTAGAACTGCTTCAGGATTTGACTTCGTCGCGTGAAAAGCTGCAATCGGCGCTCGAATTGCTCAAGACGCCATCCGACCGCGAGCGCTCGAACGATCCCAACGACTCCGACGATTCCCGCTCCGGATCGGGATCGCACCATGGCGGCGGTACTCAGCTTTACGACGCCGTTTATCTGGCATCGAACGAATTGATGAAAAAGCAGAAGGGCCGGAAGGCTCTCATTATTCTCTCGGACGGCGTCGACCGCGGCAGCAAGACGTATTTGGAAGGAGCAATCGAGTCCGCCCAACGTGCCGACACGGTCGTTTACTCGATTTATTTCGCGGATACTCACCATGATGAGGGCCAAGGGCGGGGCGGCGGCATGGGCCGGGGCGGCGGCGGTTGGCCGGGCGGTGGCGGCGGTTGGCCAGGAGGCGGGGGATATCCGGGCGGCGGCGGTGGCCGAGGCGGTCGCGGAGGCCAACGTCCTTCTGAGAGCCCGCGCACCGATGGCAAGAAAATTCTGGAGAGGGTTTCCAAGGAAACGGGTGGACGTTTCTTCGAAGTCTCTAAAAAGGAAACCGTCGGCCAGATTTACGACAGCATCGTTGAGGAACTGCGAACCCAGTACAGCATGGGCTACACACCCGATAAAGACAGCGCAGCCTCCGGGTACCACCACGTGCAGTTGCAGGTGAAGCGCAAGGACCTGACCGTCCAAACCAGGGACGGCTATTACGCGGATCGATAGCCTAGCATCCCGGCGGTTCGCGGCGTGTGGCTGGACTGAGCTATACGCATCGTCTCCTCGACGAGCCAGGAAGCTACGTCCAATTGACGCCGGGGGCCTTTCTGCGGTTGGATGGAAGCTGCGTGGCACCTGCGCCTCCCATATTCGATCCCGAGTCCCGGCGGCTTAGCCGTCTCGACGCCGTCTGGCTCACGATCTGGCTCCTCTTCCTGGCCATACTGGCGGTGCTCCCTCCGCTACTGGAATGGCACAAGCAGGTAATTCTCCTCGCCATCGGAATTGTGCAACTGCTGGAGTCAAAGTTGATTTCCCACTTTCCTAAGCGGGGAATTGCCTACGTCATCCTGCTCAAGATCTTGCTGGCGACCCTGCTTATCGATCACACCGGAGAGGTTGGAATCAACAGCAGCTACTATCCTATTTATTACTTGCCGGTCGTCACCGCGGCACTCTACTGTGGCCCTGGACTAACGCTCGTCTGGACGCTCCTTGCCTCCGCCGCCTACTGCTCGTATCTCTATCCCGCAATGCAGGAATACGAATTGACGCCCGAGGCTTTCGGTTACCTGGCGCTGCGCATCATGTTTTTCTTTCTCGCCGCCATGGTCGTCAACCGCTTCGCGCAGCAGAGCCGGCATCAGACCCAGTTGTATCGTGACCTCGCCGAACGGCTCTGCCGAAACCAATCGGCGCCTCGAGTTGGCTCAGGCCGAAGCACGGCGCTCCGAACGCCTGGCCGCACTCGGCCAGCTTTCGGCTGGACTGGCGCATGAGATTCGTAATCCTCTCGGAGTCATCAAAGGTTCGGCTGAAATGTTGACCCAGAAATTGCAAGCCTCCGATGAACTGGCCCGCGAGCTAGCCGGCTACATTTCGACGGAAGTCAACCGGCTCAGCAGCCTCGTTACCGAGTTTCTGGACTTTGCCCGTCCTCTTCATGCCCAACCGCATCCCGCGGACTTGACAGCGCTCCTCGATCGCGTCCTGCAAATTGTCGCGGGGCGCTTCCCGAGTGAAGCCGTGCGCATCGAGCGTCACTACGCCGGCGGGCTGCCGCCCGTCCCGCTCGACGAGAGCCTGTGCGAACAGGCCTTCTTGAATCTTGTGCAGAACGCCTACGAGGCTATGCAGGATGCGGGCCACGCCGGGACTTTGCGAGTCGAGGTTCGACCCACCACGCAAAATGATCGAAAAGGAGTGGAACTCCGTCTGGCCGACACCGGTCCCGGCGTTCCCGAAGAACTGCGTGAAGAAATTTTCAACCCATTTGTGACCACAAAGAAAACCGGAGTGGGGCTGGGCCTCTCCATCGTTTCGAAGATCGTCGACGGTCATCATGGGTCGATCCATGTCGAAAATGCGCCAGGTGGCGGCGCGGTGTTTACGCTCTTCTTTCCGCTGGATGAAACTGGCGAGGCGCAGGCGACTGCCGAGCTTCTCCAGCCCGTCAAGCCAACACCGGGCTCGACGGGGACCCCGGTTCGCTCGGCTTGGACGGGCGAGGGCGCCCGTCCCCACACGAGCTAAACGAATGCCGACTATTCTCATCATCGAAGACGAAGCCAAGATGCGCCGGTTGCTGGAGCTGAATCTTGGCGACGACGGCTTCAAGACGCTCTCCGCCGGCGATGCCGAAACTGGCTTGAAGCTGCTCGCGTCCGAAGCGGTTCACCTCGTTCTCACCGACCTTAAACTTCCCGGCATGAGCGGTCTCGAATTTCTGCAAACAGCCAAGCAACAAAATCCAGCGTTGCCAGTCGTCGTTATGACCGCGTTCGGATCGGTTGAAACCGCGGTTGAGGCAATGAAAGCCGGCGCCAGCGACTACGTCCTCAAGCCGTTCTCCCTCGCCGAAATGCGCATGGTCGTGCGCAAAGAGCTCGACAACTCGCTGCTTCGCGAGGAGAATCGCTCGCTTCGCGAGGCCCTCGGGCAAAAATACAGCCACCCCAACATCGTCGCGGTCAGTCCCAAGATGCAAGAGGTGCTGGCCACCGTCGAACGCGTTGCGCCCACCAACTCCACCGTTCTGCTGGGCGGTGAAAGCGGAGTTGGCAAAGACCTCATTGCTCGCGCCATCCACGAAAAGTCGCGCCGCGCTTCCGGTCCCTTCGTCAAGATCAACAGCACCGCCATCCCCGAGAATCTACTGGAGAGCGAACTTTTCGGCTACGAAAGAGGCGCCTTCACCGGAGCCGCTGCGAGCAAGCCAGGCAAATTCGAACTCGCCGACAAAGGCACGCTCTTCCTCGATGAAATTGGAGACGTGCCACCCGCCACGCAAGTCAAACTTCTCCGCGTGCTGCAGGAGCGCGAGTTCGAGCGCCTGGGCGGCACGCGCACCATCAAGGTCGACGTGCGCCTTATCGCTGCCACCAACCGCGACCTGCGTGCCGCGCTCGAAGAAGGAACCTTTCGCGAGGACCTCTACTACCGGTTGAACGTCGTCCCCATCGATATCCCGCCCTTGCGCGAACATAAAGAAGATATCCCCGGATTAGCGAACCTGTTCCTCGCGCGCTTTGCCAAAGATTCTGGTAGAGAGGGAAAAATCACCGGCATTTCGCCCGCGGCCCTGCAGTTGCTCGGCAGTCATTATTGGCCGGGCAATGTGCGGGAACTGCAGAACGTGATCGAACGCGCCTGCGCACTTGCCTCGGGCAGCCAGTTGGAGGCCAGCGACATACAACTGGACTCGCCGCGCAATCGCAGCAATGCTGCCTCGGATCGATCGTTTTCTCCCCGACGGTATGACGCTCGATCAGTGGGAGGACGAAATGATCCGCGAAGCCCTGAAGCGCGCCGGTGGCAACAAATCGCAAGCCGCGCGCCTGCTTGGTCTCTCCCGCAACGCCCTGCGCTACCGCTTGTCCAAAATCGGCATCGATGACAACGACGGGGAGTAAATAATCCCCTTGACACCTCAACCGGAAGCGTTCTAATATTCCCCTCCGAGAGCGAGCGCTCGTATTGGCATTCCAAGAGCGAGCGCTCGTATTGGCCCAGCGAGCGAAGGCATCTATGCCAAAGCTTTTGGACAACACCGTCGCCAAGAACCGGCTCAAGATCGAACGCGCCGCGCTCAAACTCTTCACCCGGCAAGGCTTTCACGGCACCACGGTCCGCGAAATCGCCCGCCAAGCCGGCGTATCCATGGGTAAGCTCTACCTCTACTACCCGACTAAGGAAGACATATTCATCGGCCTGGTCCAGCACATGGAACAGAAGATGGAAGCCCTCCGGGAGAGCAAGATTTTTCCCTTCATGCAATCCCCCGATCCCGAGTCGTTGAAGCAACTGGGGAGGGCGGTTGGCCGCGTCGTCTCGGAGAATCTGGACTACTGGCGGCTGATGTACGTCGACGTGGTTGAGTTCCGTCATAAGCACTTCATTCACAGCTATCGCGAGGTCGCCGGAGGTCTCCGCACCTATTCAACGGCTTTGTTTCAAAAAGCGCCGATCCCGTTTCCCAGCGACGTGAACCCCGGGCTTGCCTATGTCAGTTTGTACTTGCAGTTCGTCACCCATTTTCTGGTGGAGAATCTCTTCGGCGCCAAGCGCTATCTGGGCGTAAGTGACGAAGAAGCTGTCGATCAGTTTGTCCGTCTGTACACCGGCAGCCGGAAGGACCGAGCTGCGCAGCCGTAATTGCGACACTAAGGAGGAAATATGCGAATTCGAACCCTCACAACCCTGCTGGCGGCCGCCGCCATTCTCTGTTTCATGACGCCGATGACGCAAGCGCAAACGGCCACCACCGGACAAATCGTTGGCGTGGTGACGGATACCAGCGGGGCGCTGGTGACAGGTGCAAAAGTCGCGCTGACGAGCGACGCCGGCGTGCGCCGTGAAACCGTAAACTGGCGGCAAGCGGCCGTTACGCGTTTCCTCTGCTCGATCCAGGAGCCTATCGGCTCGAAGTGAGCCAGAGCGGATTCGCATCGGTCAAACTGCAAGGCATCGTCGTCAAGATCACCGAAAGCACAGTCATCGATGTTGCCCTCAAGGTGGCCGGTGCGCCGACCACGATTGCGGTCACGCAGCGAATCGCCGCTGGTGCAGACGGAAAGCTCTGCCCGCGGCACCGTCATCGACCAAACCCAGGTGATCGATTCGCTGCCGTTGCCGACCCGCAACTTTCAGCAATTGCTGGCCCTGACCACTGGAGCCTCGGGCTCGCTCCAGCAACTCCTCCGATCTGGGGCGCGGCGATGTCGCTGTCTATGTCAACGGCCAACGTGCTCTCTCTAACAACATCATCATCAACGGCGTCGATGCGAATTCCATCGGCACGGGCGAGAACCCAAATCTTTCTGTCCCGTCCATCGATTCGCTCCAGGAATTCATCGTGCAAACTAGCATGTACGATGCTTCCGCGGGTCGCAACGCCGGGGGCAACGTGGCCGCCGTCACCAAGTCGGGCACCAACAACATCCATGGCGATGCCTACGAGTTTCTGCGGAATACGGTCCTCGATGCGAACAATTTCTTCCTCAACGGAGCGGAGCAAAGCGCAGGGGTGCCCGTAGTCACGCCGCGGCCGACCTACAACGCAACCAATTTGGTGGCACGCTGGGCGGCCCGCTTCTGAAGGATCGGGCCTGGTTCTTTATCTCCTATCAGGGCACGCGCGAAACCAACGGCACATCCCTTACCAACTCGCTCTCCACGATGTTCATACCGGCCTATCTGGGACCGCAACGTGATTTCACGTCTCTCGCTAATCTTTCTGTGTGTTATGGCTTGGGCGGCTTCTTTGACCCGGTTTCGACCTATGCTGCGCTCAACATGAAGCTGCCCAATGGGCAGCTTATGATTCCGTCCGCACCGGGCGTTACACAAACGGGCTTTCAAGCGGGCGTTGCTTGTTCGCCAGGGCAGGGGATAACTGCACCGCCGGTTCTGGAAACAGTTCCCTCTAACTCGACTTACAAAGAAGACCAGTTCAACACCAATCTGGACGTCAAGCTAACGGAAGGAAGCCGATTTTTCGCCAAATACTTCCAAGCGTTCAACCGCGAAGATCAGGCGCTCTACGATCAGTTTGGCGATGGCAACGCGTTGCAGGCTCCCGGCTGGCCCACGGAGGAAGACATCTACCAGCGCGTGCTTTCGGCAGGCGTACAGTCGGTGATCTCGAGTCATTTGCTGAACGAATTCAGGTTCGGCTGGAGTACGATTTACGGCCCCGGTAAACCTTCTACGCCCGTGACTTCGGCGGATTTGGGAATTACATCGCCATTGAGCAGCTTGTTTCCGAGTATGCCGACGATGGTTTTTCCAAACATGTTCACTCTTGGGCCGTCTCCGTTGGGCATCACTTATGCGGCGACCAATATGTATAGCGCCAGCGACATGATGACATGGACGAAGGGCCGCCATACCATGAGGTTCGGCGGTGAATACAAGCGGCAGGAGCTGGACGCACCCTATTTCGATGTATTCCCCAACGGCGAAATTGCCTATGCGGGATTCATTAACGGCAATCCGTTCACTGATTTCCTGGCCGGAATGGCCAGCGTATCCGTGATTGGTTCAGGCACCAACAGTCTCCACAACCGCGCCAACGACTTTTCGGCTTTCTTCCAGGACGACTGGAAAGTCGCGCCTCGCCTTACCCTCAATCTGGGGCTGCGCTATGACTATTTCGGTCCTACCACCGAGACCCAGGGCCATTTTGTGGGCTTCGACCCGTCGAAGGCTGCGACCACGCCGATTGTACCGGCGTGTGGGAATACCTGCGGGGTTGCCGTTACTGGCGGTTTCGTCCAGGCTGGTAATGGAAACTTGCCCGGATTTCCCAAGGGCAACGACGGGCTGGTAAATCCGAACTATAAGAACTTCGGGCCGAGGGTGGGCTTCGCCTATCAAATGACGGATAGCGGCAAGATTGTTCTGCGCGGAGGGTATGGCATCTTCTTTGACCGGCCCAACATGCGGCTGTATAACAGCCAATTGTTCAATATGCCCTACGAAATGATAGCCACGGCGCTGTTCGCCCAGAACGAAAATCCATTTGTGACGGTTCCCCTGCCCAGCCAATTCCCGCTGAATCCTCTAAGTGTCAGCAGCACCTTTCCATTTGGCGGATATCCGGCGGTCCTGCCCGTAGAGGCATGGTCGCTCACCGGTGGAGCTCCCTCGAGCACTATAGTTCCGGCCTCCGGGATCTATCCCGATCTGCACGACTGGAGCATTCCATACACGCAAACCTTCAACTTAGGAGTGCAAAACAGCTTCGCGAATAATTGGATGCTCGACCTGGGTTACGTCGGTTCGGTTGGACGCAAGTTCCCGCGCCTGTTCTCGTTCAACCAGGCGTTCGGTCCCTCGTTCGCTGGAGTGCCTGCATATGGAAGTCTAGGTGGGCCTCTCTTCCCCGGCTTCGGCGATTTGCCTGCCCCCGGTTTGGGTAGCTTCATGATGGAAAGCAACTCCAACTCCAATTACAACTCTCTCCAGGCCACCGTCGACAAGCGCTTCTCCCATGGCCTGCAGATGAGGCTCAGCTACACCTGGTCGCACTCATTCGACGACTATTCCGGGAGTGACGTCAGCGACGTCACACTGCTTCCAGGTGATATGGTGAATCAAGGGCATAACTATGGTCACCTCGGATTTCGATCGCCGGCATCGCTTCGTTGCGAGTTACTTATACAACCTTCCGGACGCTTATCATGGTGGCTCGGCTTTGGCGAAAAAGCTGGTAAACACTTGGAGCGTGTCGGGAATCGTGACCTTGCAATCCGGCGTTCCGTTCTCCATCCAGGGCTCGGATTCCCTGTTTGCGTTTACTCAAGCCGACTTGAAGCCCGGCCGGACAGTCGCATCCGCAACTAAGAGCGGCAACGTGGCCGACCGATTGGGGATTGACAAGAATCCTCCCTACTTCGACACGACCGCATTCGCTGCTCCGACAGCCGGCACAACAGATTTCGGTACCCTGGGACGGAATATCATCGTGGGACCGAAGCAGATCAACACGGATTTCTCCATTCTGAAGTTCATTCCGATCACAGAACGCCAAAAGGTGGAGTTCCACGCGGAGTTCTTCAACCTGTTCAACAACGTGAATTTTGCTAACCCGGTCAACATAGTATACCCCTCATCCAACTTTGGGTCAATCGTGTCGACCACCACGGGACCCAGAGTGGTCCAGTTTGCACTGAAGTACAACTTTTAGGGGGCGCATGAAAGACGCAGGTCTGCGCGGTAAGGTCGTCATCGTTACCGGAGCCGCGGCGGGGATCGGCCTCGCCACGGCCCGGGCGTTTGCCAACGAAGGCTGCCGGGTGGCGGCTTGGGATGTCAATGATGCCGGGCAGGGCGAGTTGTTGCGCGAACTGTCCGCGCTCGGCGGAGAGCCGCTCTTCCGCAAAACCAATGTGTGTGACTCCCGCGACGTCGAGGCGGGCGTGCAGGAGATTGTTGCCCGCTGGAATACGGTCGACGTGCTGATCAATAATGCCGGCATCACGCGCGACGCGCAGTTCGTGAAGTGGAAGGATGGCGCGGTTGCCGGAACGATGACCGATGAAGCGTTCGATTCGGTCATCTCGGTCAACCTCAAAGGCGTCTTTCTTTGCTCGCGGGCTGTGGTGCCGCACATGATCCGCCAGGGCTCAGGCGTGATCCTCAACGCCTCTTCGGTCGTCGGACTGTATGGAAATTTCGGTCAGACCAATTACGCCGCCACCAAGGCCGGAGTCATCGCGTTTGCCCGGACGTGGTCGCGAGAGCTGGCAAAATACAACATCCGCGTAAATGCCGTTGCGCCCGGTTTCATCGCCACTGAAATGGTGCAGAAGATGCCGGAGAAGGTTGTCCAGGCCATGGTTTCGCACACGCCTCTCGGTCGCATGGGAAAGCCTGAGGACGTTGCCGAGGCCTACGTCTGGTTAGCCTCCGATGCGGCATCGTTCATTACCGGCACCGTGCTGTCCGTCGATGGCGGATTCGTGCTGGGGACCTAACTAATAGCAATTCAAGAAGGACTCATACATGACGCGTTACGCAACCATTGTCGCTACCGGGAGGTACGTACCTGAAATAGAAGTAACCAATGACATGCTGCGCGAGCGCTTCAAACATATCCCGGATTTCGTGGACAAAATGGAGGCTACGAGCGGCATCAAGACACGCTGGCATGCCCCCGAAAACTGGGCGACCAGCGATGTCGCTCTGCCCGCAGCCAAGCTCGCACTGGAACGCGCCGGCAAGAAGCCCGAAGATGTCGATCTGATCATCCTCGGCACCGATTCGCCCGACTACATAACTCCGGCGACCTCGGTCGTGCTGCAGTATAAGCTCGGCGCAAAAAATGCCGGCACGTTTGACGTTGGTTGTGCCTGTGCTTCGTTTCCCACCGGTCTTTCGGCAGCCGCGGGAATTATCGCCGCCAACCCGGGCATCAAGACGGTGCTCGTCGTCGGCGTCTATCTCATGCACAAACTCACGTCAGCTGCCGATCCCATGGTCTTCTTCTATGGTGATGGCGCAGGTGCAGCTGTACTCGAACCGGCAGCTTCGCCGGGCTTTGTCACTTCCAACTTCCGCGCCGATGGCTCCTATCACGACTATTGGGGAATCTATTCCGGAGGCACTTTCGAGCCGGCGAGCGAAGCTTCAGTTAGAGCAGGGCGCACCGGCTGCACGATCAAGAACCGCTATCCTCCCGAGTTGAACGAGGAAACGTGGCCGCTCATCGTGCAACGACTTGCAAAGGACGGTGGTTTTGCTCTCGGCGACGTCGATTGCTTCATCTTTACCCAGGTGCGGAAGCCCACGATTGAACGCGTGATGGACCGTCTCGGAGTGCCTGCGGAACGTGCACATACCATCATGGAGCAGTATGGCTATACCGGCTCCGCTTGCGTGGGCATGGCGCTCGACCACGCCATCGAGCAGGGGAAGGTGAAGGCGGGGAACCTGGTCGTGCTGGTCGGTTCCGGAGTCGGTTACAACCAGGCAGGCTGCGCGTTTCGTATGCCGTAGGAGTTGTCGTCCAACTAAGACGGCCGGGAGGAGCGAATGGGCCTGGCAATCAAAATTTTGCTGCTGCTGGTTTTCGCCGCAGTCGCTGCTCTGATTGCCTTCTTCATCTTTTTCTTCTCGCGGCCGATCGCCACGACGGTTTGGTTAAGGAGGAACGCGCTTCGCCGGGCCGGCCTTCGGAAGTCGAAGATTACGACCACGGCGGGAGAACAGATGGTGTGGCATGGCGGCGCCGGGCCCTTGCTGGTGTTACTTCACGGCGCCGGTGATCAGGCGGGAACATGGCACAAAGTGGTTCCTGAACTGAAGCGACACTTTCAACTGGTGATTCCCGATCTTGCCGGTCATGGCGAGAGCGAACCGGTTGCGGGTGTGCTGAGTCTGGGAACGCTGCTCACCGCGCTGGAACAAGCGCTCGATGCCATGCCCTGGCGAGGCGCACCGTTGGTACTCGCAGGCAATTCGCTCGGCGCCTGGATGGCGATGCTCTATGCGCAGAAACATCCCGATCGCGTGACAAGGGTCATCCTCATCGATGGCTGCCCCATCAATGACGCATTGGAAGTGAACCTCATGCCGAAGGACCGCGAAGAGGCTCGGCGCACGCTCGATGCCATCCTGGACCCTTCCGCACCTCGCCGGCCGAATTTCGTCCTCGACGATCTGATCCGCATCTCGAATACCGGTCCAATTTCGCGGCTGGTAGCTGCTGGCCCAGACGACATATCGAAATATCTGTTCGATGGCAAACTGGCAAGCTTTCAGCTGCCGGTCGATCTCATCTGGGGCGCCTCCGATCGTCTCGTCCCGCTGGAGCTTGCGAAGAGGTTCCAATCGCAGCTTCCGCATTGCACGCTGACGGTCATTGACCGTTGTGGCCATGCGCCTCAGTTCGAACGTCCCCAAGAGTTGACGCAAGCTTTGTTGCGGATTATTGCGTCAGATTCATCCCGCGCGTCCACCACAGCACAATCTGTTTCGAGACAGTCTGGGGAGAATTCGTGATCACTGGAGATGTTCTTGGAGAGCGCGCTCGTCTTAGCCCCGACGCCTTAGCATTGATCCACGTTCCCACGCAGCGTCGGTATACTTATGGGGAACTGGATCGGCGGGCTCTGCAGTGCGCGCGGGTATGGACTGATCTTTGCTCGTTCGTCCCTGGAGATCGCGTCTGTATTCTTGCCGAGAACCGGGTTGAATATGTCGATGCGTTCTGGGCGGCGGGTAAATCCGGCATCATCCTTGTTCCTCTCGGGACCCGCAGCACGGCCCGCGAGTCGCGGCAGATACTCGACGACTGCGGTGCGCGCTGCCTGATGTACTCCGCACGGTACGAGAAACTCGCGAAAGAGCTTAAACAACTCGTGGCCTTCGAGCAATCCATCAGTCTGGATGCGGAGGGCAGTGCGCCGCACACACTGAGTTATGCCGAAAGTATCGATCGGGTTCGTCCAGATCCGCTGCCAATGAGAATCCAACCCGAGGATATTTTCTGCTTGCTCTATACCAGCGGTACCACCGGACAGCCGAAAGGCGTGATGATTCCACACCGGCAAATCGCGTGGAACGCCTACAACACAGTTATCTCCTGGCAATTGCGCCAGAGTGACCGGGTTCAGGTTTACACGCCCATGTACCACGCCGGCGGCCTCGCTGCATTCATGACTCCGTTGTTCGCCATCGGGGGCAGCATCGTTTTGCATGACGGCTTCGACCCCGCCGAAGTGTTGCAAGCCTGCCGGGACTACGAGTGCACCATTCTTTTCGGCGTACCCACGATCTTCAAAATGTTCTTCGACTTGCCAGAATTTGGAGTGCTCAAGTGCAGCCATCTTCGCTGGGTTGCCAGCGGAGGCGCTCCGCTTCCATTGCAACTTCTCCGTGCCTATCAGGAGCGTGGGCTGATTTTTCACCAAGGCTATGGTCTGACCGAAGTCGGCGTGAACTGCTTTGCCATGAGCGACGAGGACTCCGAGCGCAAGGCTGGTTCGATCGGTAAGCCGATGATGTTCACCGAGGCAAAACTTCTCGATCCCAAGGGCGATCCCGTCGCAACCAATGAGGTTGGCGGGCTTGAAGTTGGCGAGTTGTGCCTGCGCGGGCCACACGTTTGCCGGGGCTATTGGAACAATCCAGCCGCCACCGCCAAGGTGCTCGACCGGGACGGATGGTTCCACACCGGCGACCTGGCGCGATGCGACCAAGATGGGTTCTTCTACATTGCTGGCCGCTCCAAAGACATGATCATCAGCGGCGGCGTCAACATCTATCCGGCGGAGATCGAGAAGGAATTGCTCGATCATCCGGCCATTGGCGAGGTCTCCGTCATTGGTGTGGCCGACGAGAAATGGGGCGAGGTCCCAGTCGCCTTCGTGGCGCTGAAATCGGGCGCGGCCACCAGCGCGGGCGAACTCATCGAGTTCCTTCGTCCCAGAATCAATAAGATCAAACTGCCCCGGCAAGTCATCTTTATGGAAGTGTTGCCCCGCAACGCCTATGGAAAAGTCCTGAAACTTGAGCTTCAGGACCGGCTGCGGAATCTCAACTCCGGCGACAGCAGCGTAAGCGATGTTGCCAAGCCCGAGCGAACGTCATGATAAGGAGTGCTTTATGAAGCGCATCTACATCGCCGCCTACCATCAATCCAAATTTGGAAAGCTCATGGCCATGTCAGTGCCGGAAATCATCCAGAATGCTGTCAACGGAGCGTGCAGCGAGATTGGAGTCGAGCCAGTCGTGTTGGATGTAGGCTCGATCGGCGCCACCTGCAACATTTCCCTGAACGAACAGGGTCTGCTTGCCGGACTGATGGCAATGGTGCCGGGCTTGGCCGCCAAGCCCATAGAATCTGTGGAGAACGCCTGCGCTTCTGGTGGTCAGGCCGTACTTTCCGTCATCCAGAAACTCCTGCTGGGATGGGGCGACGTCGGCATCGCTGTTGGCTACGAAAAGATGCGCGACGCCGAAGGCAAAATGGACGGCAAGCTCATTGGCAAGGCCTTGGGCTACTTCTCCCACCCTGACGAGCGCGAGGGCAAGGTGTTCATTTTCCCCCACCTGTTCGCCGAGATCATGGAGTGCTACCTCAAGATGCATCGGGTGCGGGAGGAGGATTTGGCGCAGATCGCGGTCGCTGAGTACGCCAACGCCCGCACAATCCCTACGCCCAGATGCGCAACGTGCAGATCACTCTTGAACAGGCGATGAAGATCGAAGGCATCAATCGGTACATCGCCGAGGGCCTGCCCCTGAAGACCTATGATTGCTCCCAGATCACCGATGGTTACGCCAGCCTCATTCTGGCGACCGACGACGGATTGCACAAGCTCGGCGTGTCTAAGGCCGATTGCGTGGAGATCGCCGGCTATGCACAGGCTACTGATCCCCTGAAGAAGGCGGGACGCGATGTTCTGCGGCCCGAAGGCGCCTACCGCGCAATGAACAAGGCTTATGACATGGCCGGCGTCAAGGCTGGGGATGTGAGCGTAGCCGAGGTCCACGACTGCTTCACGGTGATGGGCGCGATCGGCACGGAAGTCTTGGGCAAGGCGGCCGTCGGCCAAGGCGCCCGGTACTGGTGCGAGGGTAAAGCAGGCGTGGACGGTGAGTGCGCCATCAACACCTCTGGCGGACTCATTGCCAAAGGCCATCCCATCGGCGCCACCGGGATCGCCATGCTGGGATGGTGTGCGTGGCAACTCCGGGGAAAGGCTCCCGCTGGATTGCAAGTGAAGAATCCGCGGGTGGCCGCGACGTTCAACATTGGAGGACCCATCTGCGCCTCAGTTTGCACAGTGCTGCGTCCCGCTGCGTAAGGGTGGGGATCGAGTGGGAAGACAATGCCCGAGGTGACTGCCGACCGCAGCGGCTATGTGTGCGTCCAAAACCGCAATGTCTACTGGGAGTATTTCGGCCGTGGCGACCGGGAAGCGATTTGCCTGCTGAACGGAGTGGCCATGAGCACCCACTCATGGTATGCCTTCCTCTCCCAACTACTGGCGGAGTATGACGTCATCCTGTTCGACTACTGGGGCCAGGGAAACTCGTTCAGCGAGGATGCTCCCTACTCCATTCCCAGCTTCTGTGATGCTCTTACGAAAATCGTAGATACGCTCGCTATCCAGCGATTCCATCTCATGGGGATCTCTTATGGGGGATTCGTAGGACTGGACTATGCCCGCCGCTACCAGGAACGGCTGCACACGCTGACCATCTCCGGTATTCTCCTGACTCACGAAGAGCTATTCGAGATGTACGAGGAGCTTTCTTTGCTCTTCTACCGCAGCGGTCAGATGGAGCTGTACGCCTACTACCTGTACGAAAAGATCTTCGGCGAATCGTTTGTGCGTAAGATCGGCCCACGGCTGGCAGAGATGCGGCAGAAGCTGATCGAACGCTACCAGGAACGGGCGCATTGCCTGATCCAACTCACTCTGGCCCAGGACCGCCTCTTCGCCGAGCTTGATGCCAACCTGCCCGGATACCGAGCCATTAAGACCCCCGTGCTAATCATGGCTGGCGCTGAAGATCGAACCATACCCCCAGGGGTCCAGAGGAAGATTTGCACCATCCTGCCGAACTCGCGCTTCGATCTGATCGAAGATTCGGGACATGTTGTCTATCTGGAGAAGCCCGAGATTTTTTTTGGCAATCTAAAGAGGTTCGCTCAAGCCAAGTCGCTCAGTTTTTAGCCTTCCTCCGCTCAACCTGGCCCGCGGCTGGGCCGAAGTGCACCACCGATTGGTCGCCACGACCTTCAGTAATGTTTAGCACTCCGCGCTTGCAGTTAGAATTTACGCATGAGGCCTTGGCGTGCACTTCTAATATTCTTCGCGCTGATATGTCCGCTTGCCGGACACGCGCAAAATTCCGTGGTTGCGCAACTCGACGCGAAAGAAAAACAGCTGGAAAGCTTGTATGCCGAGTACTGGCGCTCCGAATACCAGATTGCCCTGGGCGACGAACATTTATCCTCCCGTACCATTCAGGAAAGCATTCGTGCGGTTACCACCGATGACAAATTCCTGCATGAGCTAAAGGCTGCGCACTTTCGGGACCGACTCTTGAATCGCCGGCGCGACCTCTTCTTGGAGGAAGCGGCTTTTACCGAGATCTCAAACGACCCGAAGCTCACCGCGCTTGTGGAACAAGTCACACGCCAGGAGAACGCCATGCGCTACCAGGCTGGTGGCCGCTCACTGACGCGCGCGGAATTGACCGATCTTGTGGCCCACAGTCCCGACCGCAAGCTCCGGCAGCAGGCGTGGGAGGCAAGCGCGCAACTGGCGCACGCGAACGGTGATCGCATCCGTGGGGCTATCAAACTGCGGAACGAACTTGCGCTAGAGCACACCAACGAACTCTTCTCGACCTTCATGCTGCACCGAAAAGGCCTGGAAACGCTGAAGCTGTTCGAATGGTTCGACACCATTCGCAGCCAAACCGAGCCCGAGTATCAGGCATTGCTGGAGCGGATGCGCCGCGAGCTCCAAGTCGACAAAGTGGAGCCTTGGGATCTCGAGTACTACTTTTCGGCGCGAACTAACGATTTCGAACAAAAGCGGTTCCTTCCGGACGAGGGTTGGACGAAGACCAAGCAACTAGTTGGAAGCCTGGGATATGACCTGGATGGATTGTCTGTCCAGATGCAAGTCGCTGATCTGAGCTTTGCCGGAGCCGTTTAATCTTCGCGGCAGAAACCGTCGGGAGCATGGGGAGCTCCGATGAGGCTCCCGTCGAGTCCGTAAGTCCAACCGTGATAGCCGCACTGGATTCGGCCCGGGAAACGCCCTTCGCTGCGGGTGCAGATGCGAGTACCGCGATGCCGGCAGACGTTGAAAAACGCCCGCAACGAGCTACTCCCGTCGCGGGTAATAATGATGCTCTCCCCCGCAACCTCACGCAAAAAATAGTCGCCCGGGGTTGAGACTTGATGAGCGCGGCCGGCGCAGACCCAGGTCTGGCAGTAGAAGCGTTCGAGTTCGTCGCGGAACAGGTCGGGGTCCGTGTAGTAGCGGGCCGGGAGGGTCGTAGCAACGGATTGGGTGTCAGAAGTCGGCATTCAGCACTTGGCAGTTGCGGCAAGACCCCGCCGGCACTCAAGCCCCATAGCACTCCAAGCGTATGGATTGTATAGCAGGGATCAGGTTTGTGTTGGTTATTCGGCGGCCGTTCCCAAGTCATGTGGGTCCATGAAGGGGGCTGGTGCCGGGAGGGGGAATCTAATCCCCGCTTTCCAAGGGCAGCTAGAAAATACCATCAATGTTGGGAAACTTCAATGCTGATGCGGGTTTCCGCCTCGTTCGTCCAAACTCAACGAAGATGGCCTCGGGACGTTTCCGGGCGATTCGGGGCGATTTCGGCAGGGGTTTTACTAGGAAATCCTAGGACGGAACTCATTTCCAAATCAGCCGTGACATCGAAATTGTAAGGGGCCTGGTTCACATTTAATGCCCACCGGTTTTCTTGCGATTTGTCTCTGCCTGCGCAGATTCGCTTGCATTCGGCGGCCACAAACAAACTCGGTTCTTGGTCGTGAATTTCGCAACGTACATGGCTTCGTCGGCAGCTTTGACCAACGCTTCCGGCGTCGACGGCGCATTCCCATCTGTGGCGGCGAGGCCTATGCTTGCGGTCACCTTAACCTTCCCGCCGAAAGCTTTCAAGGCATCGATGGAAGCTCTGACCCGCTCCGCAGCAGGGGCTGCCTCGGGAGTTGAAAAATTCGGCAGCATCACACAGAACTCATCCCCACCCACCCTATACAGCTTGCCTTTGTTCCTCAGCACCCCCGTGATCGCCTGAACAACTGCACTCAGGCAGTTGTTGCCCGCGGCGTGACCCAGTTGGTCGTTCACCAGCTTGAAATGGTCAAGGTCGACGAACAAAACCGCGACGGGCTCAGTACTCTGCAACTGTAGTGACAGGTCCTGCAAAAGAGATTCTCTATTCGGCAGTGCTGCCAACTCTGGGGACTCTGACGTATCAACACCGGTTTCCACCAGCGTTCTTCTGCCGAATTGGTACCCGTCGTTCGACAGGCTCTGCTCAAAGGTGTCGTTGAGTTCAGTACGAAACTGTGGGTTATCCGCGAACACCCCGCACAAAACCGTGGCAAATCCTCGGAGGTAGGCTTGTCCACGTGACTGTCCGAAGATAGCGTTCTCGAAGAAGCTTCCATCATGCAGCGCCGGAAAGAGTGAAGCGAAATGCCAGTAGTACTGGTTTTCACATTTCGAAATAAAATCGCGTTCAAACCCGATTGCGAAAAGAAGCGTGGGGAGCTTGCCGGTGTCGAACAACGGTTCACGAAAGGGTCCCCGGCGCTGAAACATGTACTCACAAAGATGAACCATGTGAACCACCGTCACCCTCGATATGGGGCGCGGGGCAACTTTGGGCGCTTCCGTCATGTTTTTCCCCAATTGTATTCTGGTATGAGCATCATGCGCGGGGGGGTGCGGCCTCGATTGCGGACTTGTGCGTCGGGAACGTATCGAGCAAATAGAACTGGGTTTTGGTCACGCCGGACGCATCATGCTCCTCGACGGAAAACTCCGCCGAGAATCCGCCGTCCTGTGGAGCGTTGTTGCGGTGCTATGAGGAGGGTCGCAGCAGCGCGGCGGGAACATAGCAGGGCTCCAGCCCCGGTATGTGCTCGTAAGTCCTAACCTCGCCGAAGCCGTTGAGAAGCTGGCCAATCAGGAACGCCAGACCGGCGGGCACAGCCAAGAATAGGTGCACCGCGCCACGAACCTTGTATGTCCTCCACGCCTCGCGCAATCCGTTGACGGCGAGGTGGGCTACTTGCAGAGCCTCCGCGGCAGATAACTGCCTACGTGCCGTACCCTGCATCGCAGGTTCATGCACGTGTACCAACGCACGGAACGGAAAATCCTTCTTAAAGGATAGCCGAACGTCATCGATAATGTTATGAGTCACTGACACGATCAGCGCCAACTCGGTGCCGTTGGAATTTGCGGGAAACGACGCTGCGACAAACGATGTCGGCGCTGCCTGGACTTGGAGTCCCCACACTTCCTGCTTCCCGCCGAACGTCGTTAAATCCTGTACCCAACTAGCACGCAGCCCGGACACAGACAAGAACTCGGTCCCGAGCGCGACGGCCGCCGGAAGGCATACTTGGCCAAAGCAGTGAATTTCTCGATCTGCCGCTCGCCGTTGCAACGTCGCTCGAATTGACGTCATCCCCGGCAGAATATGTCGATCCCAAGAGCTGGGCTTCGCGAGCCTCCCATCGAACCTGTGCGTGAGATCAGCGGCAAGCGCCCATCCCGGCTTTTTCATGATCGGGCTGCGCGTGGAAAACAACAGCTTCAGGGGTTGCGCGTCTGTAAGCTGGTTTGTCACAGCAGCAATGCGGTGATCGAGCATCAGGTCCGCGATTTTCGACGCATCCTCATCTTCAATCGGGTTCCCGCTGACTTTGCAGATGTTCCACGCGGGCATGAATGCAGGTCCGACCTGCGATCCGACGACGGAATCCACCCCCGCATAGTCCAGTCCGCCAGCGGCGACCACAATCGCAGTAAATCCATCTTTGTTAAAGTGGCGCTCGACTATGAGTGGTGCCTCGACCGTGCGTATCACGGACGAATCCATGACCTCCGGCGTTACGAACATGACCGCGCCTGCTGTGTTCGGATCGTGGAGGACGGCCCGCAGTTCGTCTTCCGTCAGGCTGCTACCGAGGTCAGTGATGTCCTGCCACGTGGGAATTCCACGGTCGCGGTGAGAACCGATGATCAGTGCAGCTTCGCTGGCGCGGCTTCGGCGATAGCTGAGGAAGGTGATTCCCGTGGCATCCGTCATTGCGCCTCGCTGAACTTTGGTGTGGGCTTCGTTTTCACCACCAACTCCAAAGCACGTTCAAACGTGATTGGCTTGTCCGGGTACGCATCCAGAACAAGCGCAGGCAAGAGGCGTTGGGTCAAATCCGAGTACGTGAAACCGGGCTCCTGCGCGGTACCCGTTGCTTCCACGAGCGCCTCGATTTGGTGCGAATTGAAGCCAGCGGGCTTGAGCGCGGCCACCAAAATCAATCGACGTTGTTCATCGCCGGGCCTTGCAAATTCAAGGACGTCAGCCGCTCGCCGCCGGACGGCTGGATCAATCGCGTTCAACCGGTTTGTGCACATGATCACCGCGGCAGGAAGATGTTGTGACGAGAACTCGTCAACACCACGTATGAGGGCATTCACGCCTGCGCGATCCTCGTGGTGCATCTGGGCAGATTCCCGCGTTTGAGCCAAAGCGTCTGCTTCGTCCACCAGCAGGATGTGTGCGCCACGGTGCTTGCCGGGGCTCTTGGTCTTCTTCGCTGCGGCAGCCACTTCGGCAAACGCGCCCGAAACCAGCTTTGTGATTTCTCCAACCAACCCTGTGCCGCGAGACGAGAGGCTCATCCGGTAAAGGGTCACATGGATACCGCTGTCCCTAGCAACTGCGTCCCCGATACTCTCCGCCAGGGCCGTCTTGCCGGCTCCCAACGTCGCCCGCCAGAATAAATAGCGGCGGACGCTCCTTGAAGAACTGTACTATCGGCAAAATCTCGCCGTGGTGCTTCACTCCAGGCCGAAACCGAGTCCGGATCGAGCATCAGCCGAAGACCTTTTGCCAGCCGCCCCCGCTGGTCGTCGATGCCAACCAAGGAGGCGAGCCGCCGCTGCGCATCGGCGCTCGGGTATTCCTCGGTCCCGGCGAACACATCAAGTTGGTCACCGTCATAATGGCCGAAAAATGTTGCGCACAACTCCCTAACCGTTGCTGGAATAGGAACCCGATCGCCCCCAATATCCATTCCCAGTCTCAGGCGCAGGACTACCGGTCCGACTGATCGGCAAAGAGGCTTCTATATCTGCCTGTTGCCCTGGGTTCAGCCGAGAGAAGGAATCCGAGTGACACAGGTACGAAGACCCCGGCTTGCGCCGGAGACGTCCAGCCCGACTGGCACGCGCCCTGGCCTGTCGTCGCTCTGGAGCGTGCCGTCGGACCTCGCTGTGTATTTGAGGGCAAGGATGACTTTCCCGTTTCGCTTGAAGCCGTACTCGACGCTCTGCAAGTAGCGCCCGTTCAGCAGGATCGCGGCCTCCTCCGCGTACTGCGTGATGTCGTCTGCGCTGGGCCAGCCGTAGTAGGCCCGCATTAGATCGAGATCAGCGGCGATCTTCGAGGTGACGTACCGCGCATGGGAAATTGTGAAAGTTCGTGTTTCAGTGATCGAATAGCTCAAACATCACCCCCGAAAACCAGAACCGAAGATCGCCTGCCATTCCGTCGTGGCTTCACCCTTGGTGGTGGCGCGACGTGCGTAAGCGATTGCGTCGAGTGCGTCTTCCGCCGCGCCAACCAATGCGATGCGATCTGCCTCCGTGTAGCGGCACGCGACATTGTTGGCCGAGTTGACCGGGTCGAAACCGCGCACCGGGTCCTCGCATTCGCCTACGGCGGACGCTTTGTAGTTATCTGTGAAGATTATCTGCTCTTTCAGACCTGTACGGACGATGTAGCCGAACACGTCGAACAGCGCCACCGGGTAGTCGGTGCCATCGAGGCCATTGTCGAACAAGTGGGCCAAGATCAGTTCGATCATGAACGACTTGCACCGGAAATTCTCGCGTTCCCGCTTCTGGATCGCCGCCCACCACTTGAGCAGCCGGACCATCTGCCGGAAGTGCGTTTTATGCGCTTCCTTCCTCCTGCGGATGAATTCCAAATGAAGCTTCACGCTTGTTTTCACCCGGTCGCCGGTATCCTTCGTGATCAGGTAGCCCACGTCTTCCGGGTCGCCCTCGTAGATGACCGGAACCACATCCACCTTGAGTCCGGAGCCTTTGAAATTCACCGTCACGCAGTGTTGTTCTGCGGTGAAATCGCCCCAGTCCTTCTGCGGGTATGCAAGGCGCAGCCGCTCAATGAGCCACGTATGGAGCTTCTCCGCGTTTTCCGGTGCCGCTCCTGACTCCAGGTAAACGCGACATCCATGACGCTGAGAGTTTTCAGAGCAGTGCCCTTCGCGACGCTTCCGGAGTGGAGCATCTTCACGAGGTCGAAGCCGGGGTGCTCCGCGATGTACCGTTCCAGCTTCTCCCGCATGCGGTTCACCTGTTCGCGGTTTTCCTTGATGTCATCGCGCCCGAGGTTTACCCGTTCGCTCGCGAATTCCACGATGGTCGAGTGCGTCACAAAGCTGTCAAGCATGGCAGTGAAACCTCTAAATATGACATTAACCCAGAAGCCCAGAGACAGCGCGGGGATTTGGTTAGTACAGTCACTTTGTGCCCGTGGTCCCCTTTACTCATCGGCTGCTCGCGTTGCACTTCCTGCATGGAATCTCCAAACTTGTGGTAATGTCTTATGTCGGAAACAGATTTTCGGACATGCAACGATGGTAACCCGCGGTGTTGCATCGGTCAATCTTTTTTTCTCAGATGAGACATGAGTATTCTGAAGCTCGGCAATCTCCTGCTGGAGCGGCGGGGCGATGAGGGAATCCGGGAGTTCGCTAAAAGGCTGGGGATCAGCCCGGCGACGCTGTCGCGGATAGAAAACGGCAAGCTGCCCGATTTGGAAACCTTCTCGAAGATTTGCGACAAGCTAGGTTTGGACCCTTCCGAGATTTTGCAGGGCGGGAAGAAGGTCTCCGGGACGACACCAGCCGCGGCGGTTACGCTGGCTGCAAATGTTCATTTCAAGGCCGACGCCCAGCAAACCCCGAGTGCCGCAAAGGACTTGGCAAAGTTGATCCTTGCGGCCCAGAAGCACGCCGCCGCGATGGAGTAATGTTCAGGCGCGGCTTCAAATCGTGGTGCGAAGAAACCGCGGTCAAGGTGCGGACGCACCAAGGTCTTGCGCCTACAGACGCCCTGTCCCCCTTCGTTCTCGCTCGCGAACTCCGGGTGGAGGTCATCGAGCCTGCCGCACTGACGGAGTTGCCCGAGGATGTCCGGCGCAGGCTGCTGGGACAGCACTCGGATTGTTGGTCAGCAATCACAGATTCCCGGTAAGCGGCGACCGCTTGTCGTGTACAACCCGTCGCACTGGGCGGCCCGGCAGAACAGCGACCTGATGCACGAGCTCGCCCACATCTTTCTTGGGCACAAACCCACCACGCTTTTCGTGGACCCAAGTGCTGATCTTGCCCTGCGAACACATGACAACGCGCAGGAGGATGAGGCGAACTGGTTTGCCGGGTGCCTGCTACTGCCAAGGGAGGTCTTGCTGCACATCAAAGCGACTGGTCTCAGCGACGAGTCAGCTTGCCGCCAGTACGGCGTCAGCGCCAAGATGCTCGTCTACCGGATGAACGTATCGGGGGTAAACCTCCAGCACAGAAGGTCGCAGGCGTGGAGGAAACCCAGATGAAGCTCAAGGCACACATCAACCACTCGGATGCCCGGACGATCCGGCACGCCCTTGAACAACTGTCTGCGAAGGGCTCCGTCAGGAAAGCGGGCGACGGGTTCGTCGTAGATGCCGAGATGGAAGGAGCCAGCGCGAGAGAGTCGAATCGCACGTTTCTTTCCCCCTGGCTCGTCAAGCTATAGAAGAGGCACCTCGATATAGACTGTACGGTGCACCTCAGACTTGTTACCGTCCAGAAAGCAGATCACCCACGCTCTGGGGGTTCGTGCGACTCACTTCACTTGGACCTATACACCCTCGGCTATCAGGGAGTGGACATAGACACGTATGTGCGGAAGTTGAAGGCGGCGGGCGTGGGCATCGTAGCCGACGTGCGTGAGACGCCTTGGAGCCACAAGCGCGGCCCTCCGAGAATGGCCTCAGTTCCGAACTGTCAAAGGCGGGGATTGACTACGTCCACGTAAAGTCAGCAGGCAATCCCAAAGAGAATCGTCGCACCGCCCCGGACTTGGCGGAATGTCTCAAGCGATACAGGCACTACTTGGCCACGAATCCGGCTGGCGTGATTGATCTTGTCCAGGTGGTTCGGAATGCAGCCTCGCAAAATCGCACCGTCTGCCTGACCTGCTTCGAGAAGGACGTGAAGGACTGTCATCGGTCGATTCTTGTGAGCGCCATCAAAAGGCGGATCAGAATAGGCGCGGTGCACCTGTGAGGGGCTACCAGCGAAACATGTCGTCTCTTCGCTTCGGATACCACATCCCGACGATTAGAAAGCTCGTTGGATACTGAAAGAGATTGCCCGAAGAAAAACTTGAGGTCATAAGTTTCCAGTTTGCATAATTCCTTCATCCGTTTCACTGCTGCCTCGCTCCCTTCTCGCCTCTGGAGCTCGCAGAGTCCCCAGTCGAGCACTGCATTTTGTGCCCAGAGCAATCCTTGGTCTTGCACAACCACGAGACCATAACACGGGATTTCAAGAACTCCAGTTTCTTCATCTCAGGCGGGATCGCATCCTCGAACATTTGTATTTGAGCCCTCTGCGCCTCGACAGTCCTCTTCAAGTCTTCAAATTTTCCCTCAAAACTCCGGGCGTCCTCCTCTGATCGATCAGCCGCTTCAACCTTCGTGATTTCTCGTGGCGTAACGATGCCGACAGATGTTCGGTCTTTCTTCTGCGCCTCTTGCAAATCGTCCACGGACTCAAACTGCCAGCTTTTGTCTTTCAAAATACGCTACCCCGCTTCCCCCATTCGTCGTCAGTGGCGGGCAGCTTCTCTCCAAGCGTTATCGAGTCGCAGTCGATCTTGTAGCTCTCGGGGCGGGAATCGTTGGAGTCTCGAGAAGTCCAGCGGTGATCCACTCGGTAGCAGTTTGAACTGCTCGTCATTCAAATATCTGTAGGTGATTGGGTAAAGCCTGACGGGCTTGCCAGACTCAAGTACACCTGCTGTGCAGACGGTTTCGATGTACTTCTTGCTGAGTTCGGGGTAGGTCTTACCCCAGATCAGAATCTTGCGTTCGGTGTAACCGGGCTTCATTTCTGCGCCCTCGCTGTTCCAACCTACTTATTACCACGAATCTGAATTTCAAGCGACTCTCGGGCGGGTCGAGCGGTCGTCCCACCTGTCGGATTACACGGGACATCTGATCGTTGATTGGGCACAAGGGTTCCGCAGTTAGGTGGGGATTGCCGACTTAGCCGACAACGCGGAAACACATACAGGGACTGGGCCAAATTTCCCGAGAAGATTTGGCTGCCGGGATGGGTTCGGGTCGGCTGGGACGTTTCAGAGGTGCAGGCAGCCTTTGTGACCACCGTGGCGACCATGTGCGGGAACGATGAGACCGGGCATTGCGACTCGATAGGCGCTGCCTGCAAAGGGGTCCCTGACTGAGGGAAAGTGCCTCACTTCAAGGCTTCAATCAGGTTCAGCAATTCCTCCACCGCATCGGCTGCTGTTGCAAACGGAACATTCCTTCCCTCTATGATCCCATCCGATGTGTGCTTCAAGTCGATGACTTCGTCGTGTACCTGCTTGACATGCCCGTGTTCCCAAGGCGAGCCTTTACGCTGCTCGTACAGGTTCTCTACGATAGGGCGAAGTTCACCCACGTTCTTCTTCTCTAGTTCATTCCCTGTGAGTATCTTCAACGCACGGTGATAAACACCAGACGTGCGAAATAAGGCATTGTTGAAATAGAAGCCTGCTGTCCACTTTCCTTCCGTTCGCAGCTTCAACGCGGCCATGTCTTTTGCTCTGACAACAACGCTGTCGACGTTTGCTTGAGCAAGCGGCTGTGGGCGGTCGTCGAACTCATAGTGTTTGGCGTACATCAGGCTGTAGACCGCGCCGAGCAGATCATCGAGACAAGCCTGCAATGACCGTCTCGGTTGTGGATTGGAAGCCAACAGTCGGCCAATGCGCCCCGCAAGTGGTGGAAGCCTCTGGAACGTTGGGTCGCTCAACGCCTTGGGATTAAATTCCAGAAGAACTTGGTTTGCCGTCATTGGGCGCACAACAAGTCTCACAGTTTCCACAAGCCAAGTTCTACCATGACTTTCTTGGCCGTGCTGTCTTGGGCCAATCGAGTTGCGCGATTATGCACCCTTGCAGAATACGTCTCGACCGTGTCGACTGCCCCAGTTGGCCCGCAAAGAACGCTGACAAGGCTATCAGAGGTCGCCACAATCAGGTCGAGCAGGTTCAGGTAGGCGAGCAGATGTCCCTCGTGAATCGCCGTGCTCCTGTCGAAATATTGTATTTCCAGCAACACGCCATCGCTCTCATCTCTCCTTGTGGCGTCCCGGTAAGCGAAGGCAGGATTGGGATGGGTAAACTCATCGTTCAGTCGGTTCAAAACCTGTCGAAATTCAGCACTTCGAGCAGTAGACGCAGATTGCAATGCACTTCCCCGAAAGGTGTTTTGGTAGGTCTTGGCGTCGGCTTCCGATTCAACCAAATTTTCGCGTTCGCAGGATCGTCAACGAATTTACCTATTATCAATAGCGCTTCGAGCCCGGGCCGGAACGCCAGCCATGCTAGGAAGCTCTGGTAGCACGACAGATGCTCAAACCCGAAAATGACATGACGTATCAGGATGTTCGAAAACGGGAGCAGACTGACGTGGGAGTGACCTGAGATGCCCCGTGTCGTTCCTACGCGTGCCCATGTGCTTCGCAGCTTTGAAAGCAGGGCTTTGAACTCACGGATATCGGCGTCAAAGTTCTTCTGAAAAATCTCGCGATTGCTGACCTGAGTCGAATAGTAGTCGGAGTATTCGTCCATGACGGGAGATACAAGGTTGCATCTACTCTTTTTCAATACAAATCCCGGCCAGTCCGTTCCTGACCTTCGTCATTTGCTACCGGTTTTGACCTTTTGAAGCCTATTGGCTCCGCACCAGATTTCTGCGGCTCCGTGATCGCTCGTTTAATGTTGTCGGCAATGGCATCATAAAACTCGTAGCACTGACTTAGATTTTTGGGGTCTATTGGGACTGCTTTGTCGGAGCCTAGCTTTACGCTCACGTTCCCGTCCTTCTCGGACACGAAAAGACCGAAAGACACCGAAGGCTCTGTTCCCCGAGGGTTGAGTACAATGCACATCCCAAGTCGGCAATCCCCAGCGTCATCAAAGGTCACAGCGCTCGCAAGGGGATAGTTGCCCTGTTCTGTGAATGTTTGCGTCTCCTCGTCCCAACGCAAGTATTTGACCACCGCTGGGCTTGGGTTTGTGATCCCGAAATACGACAACATCCCTGTTACTACGGACACCATGTATTGGAGACAGCGTTGACGATGGGCGAGCCAGTTCTTGCGAGCAGTTGCAGCAACGTCACACATTTCCTCGTACTTCGATGTCACGATTTCGACCTCCCTCAACGTCTCGGCGAGTCAAGCTCCACGCCCACGACCTCAGAGTATACGGCATGGGAAGAGTGCAAACAGCGGCCTCGGTAGCCGATTCGGACGCGCGGCTCTATTGACTCCCTCAGAGCGGAAGGTGTATCCCTGTTGGTATGTCATCGGTAACAGTCGCTGCTGCTGCCGCACAAATTCTGTCCAACACGCTAACCGCGCTGAATGCTGTCAGGGAACGCGCGAAGACCTCGAAGGACACCAACCTCAAGGACCACATCAGCACTCTGTACGACAACGTACTGTCGCTGAAAGAAGTGGTGATGCGGCTGACCGAGGAGAACGGTGAACTTAGACGCAGGATCACAGAACTAGAACGCCCTCCACAAAAGCAGGAGCCTGAGTTGCGGCAAGTCGGGTCGGCGAACTATTACTACGAGGGCGACAAAGGGCCGTGTTGTCAACCGTGCTACGACGGTAAAGGAAAACTAACTGTGCTGACTCCGCCAGAACGTTGGAGCGGCGGAGTCAGGAGGCAGTGTACACTTTGCGGCGAGTATTTCTACGAAAAGCCGATGGACCTGAGTCCAATAAGGCTTGGCGGGAGACGCGGGCGATAGAGTTGGATGGAAAGTTAGAGAGCGATTGCCTGTTTTGTTCGTAGGACCGCGCTCGTTCCAATCCGCTTCATTGCCGTCTTTTTTCTTATCGTGCTGTCAGGCAGCCTATTTCTTCTTCGCTGCTCTGACCTTCGCCCACCTCGCCCGTTGAGCGGCTGCGATCCTCTTTCTGCCTGCTGCTGATATTGTGCGCTTGGGTTTCGGCGCGTGCCCTTTCGCCTTTGCCCATCGCGCTTTCTGCGCCAAGCTGATCTTCCTGCGAGCGGCAGCCGACATGGTGTGTCTCGATTTCGCGTGGGAACTCCCGCCGCCCAACTTGCCAAGCACTGACAGAGCGGCATCAACATGCCTAAGCCGATCTACCAGACTCGTTCGCTCTACCCTCAACTCCGACACAAAGGACGCCAGTCCCGCTAGGTTTGCCATGAATTCCCCCTCGGCAAGGGATTGTAATTTATCGGCTCTGTTTCTTGAGCGATTGGTGCCGCCGTCACGTAATGCGGGGTGAGGTCACTTCACCAACCGATTCAGTTCCTCTACGACTCTCCTCAGTTCTTTAACGAGCGTCTTCGGAGCCGCTGTCTTTTGTAAGGTTTTGACCAATTCGCCGTAATACCAGAGTTGGTCTTTCTTGCGGGCATTAAATCTTTTCCACAATTTGTCCCCCACCTTGCGGTAATCAGACAGAATTGCTCGGGCATTGTGGAGCTTGTCGGCTGCCGACACGATCAGCGCATCCCTGTTCGCTTTCCGCAGGTGCGCAAGATACCTTTTCTTTCTTGTGCGCCACCCCAATTTCTTTTTCGGATCGCTTACGGTGCTGTCCGAACAGGATTTGACGATATTCGCTACCCGCTTCCCGAAAAGGTGGCGGATCGTATCCAGAGTCGGCAAGCCGCCCTGATCCTCGACTGCGTCGTGCAGCAGGGCGGCAATCGCTTGATCCTCATTGCCCCCAGCCTCAAGAACCAAAGCGCATACGCTCATCAGGTGGGCAATGTAGGGGATGGAGACGCCTTTCCGGGGTTGCTGGTGATGCAACCCGGAGGCGAACTGCAAGGCAGTATCAAATCGCCAAGTTAGGAAGGTGGTGTATGCCATGCGGCGATTGTACAGCCGAGCGGGTGCGAATCTTGGTCGCCGAGCGATAGCTTCTTCCTACTTTAGAAGTAGCCGTGCAACATAACCATCGCGCAGTGTATCCCGGCGTTGACCACCGACGTACTCGATGCTGTCTTTTAGACCAGCATACTCAAGAGCAGTGGTGAAACACTTAAGCACCGCATCCTCAATCTGCGCATACGTCGCATCAGCGGGGAGCGTGCATACGTTGGCAAGGGCGATTGCTTCGCGCTCGTCCAGCGTGTAGGAGAAGAACTGCATCTCCGTGCGCGTGAGCGGGCGTGAGATGTAACCGTGTCCCTGCTCGCTATCGAAGCCTGTTAGGTGTCTCATAGAGTCCCGTCGATGTCGTGGAGTTCGTCCTCCAAATCATCACACTCGCGGTTGTTGCGTACCTGCGCGGGCGTCTCCCTGTGCGTGGAGGGCTTCTGCTTGCACAGCACACGTAGGGCTAAGATCAGGATGATCAGCGCAGCGATGGCGCTCATGCTCTCCCCTCAGCGTATCGCGGCGACATCCACCGAGATACTCGACCTTGACGCGGTGGAGGTTGCTGGAATAACTGACGAGCACACGGACTGGTTCAGGTCGGCTCGGGCGTTTCACAAGTGACAGCAGCCTGTTCAACAATCCACGCCGCAGTGAAAGCCGTCTTCTTGATTTCGGCGACTTTCGCTTCGGCGGCTTCGCGACTGTCGAACTCGCCGCTCCAGTAGGGTTTCCAATCGTCTTCGAAGTCGAAACAGTCAGCAGCGAATACGGTGAACTTCATCATGGCTTGAACTCCTCTGAGAAAAGAACCGCGACCACTTGTCTGGTTCCATCGCAAAGCGCTTGACACCCACGCCCGGTCAACTCCTCTTTTGCCAAGAAAGAGGTCCGCTTGCGCTGCGCCCGTAAACCGCGCTGGCTGCATAGCTAGTGCTGGAAACCTCCACGTCATCCGTTAACTCCACCGTACCGCCCGGCTGCGGCACCAGCTTGCTCGTGCGCTGAAGTTCATTCCGAAAGTTAGCGATGCTTTGCGGGATGCTGGGCGCTACGTTCTGCCGCAGCTTGCTACCCGCCAATAGCGTGCATGTGCCCGCGTCGTCGATGCGCATTTTGGCATCCGCGCCTTTGCCATCGACGATGACGTATTCGCCCGGTGGCATTTCCGTTGTAGCTCGTCGTTCAGCAGCTTTTCTGTTATCGCGGGCCACAACGTCTTCGCGTTCCACGAAGGTTAGAAAGTCATCCCACGTGTAAAGGAAACACGGGCTCATTTCATCGTCGTTAGGGCTATACACTACGAACTTGCGGGGAAGATTCTGCCGCAAGCCAAGGTTTGCCAGTTCGGCGACTTTGATATCAACGAATGCTCCGAATAACACGTGCTGAGGTTCTGGCTCCATCACGTAATGGCTGCCAAGTTTGGGAAGGAAACGATGAACCACGACATAACGCACGAGCAGCCGTCACGCGTGCTAACCAGGACGGAGATGCAGTTTTTCAGTTGGACGCACGACGAACGTGAAGCGGTCGCGCTCGCGGCGGTCGCCACTCTTCCGGAAAATGCGACTTACGCGCAGATCGAAGACACGGCGCTGAAATGTTTTGTCAAGGCACTGGAGCGGATCGGGCTGAAAGACACCGTCGAGTACGTCGGCGGTCAGAGTTTTCTGTATCGGCGAAAAATATGAAAGCGAGCACGCTCCTACGAGGTACCATAAACAACGCGAAGAAGGGTTATAACGTGGAACTCAAGGCTCCTGCCGGAAAGTTCAGAGTTGTCGGTGTGGACTTGTTCTCTCATGAGGACTACCTCAAGGGGGATTACGATTCCCGAGCGGAAGCGTACAAGGTCGCCGACGATCACAATACGAAACGGTCTGGATCAATGGACGACATCTACTACGTCTACGACGATCAGGGCACGTACATCAGGGGCAATGAGGAGGTCGGCCAGAAAATTTCTCCGTGAAAGATCACGATTGAGCAATCGAACGCCACGCAGAAATCGGTAGGCTCCCTTGAGCATTCTCGCACACACTCACATCCACCTGCGCCGTTTCGGGCTACAGCTTTTGAAATCGGGAAGACACGGCATAGAATTCGGCTGTTGTTTGATTTGCCCATAGGAGATCACTGTCGGCTTTTTCGTCGAAATCACGGATCGTGATGGGTTTGCGCTTCGATGAAGGGAGGCGTAATGGTAAAGTTCCCCTCGGATCAATAATTGACGATAATCAGCCTGTGACGTTTTCGAGTCGCTGCTGCATGGAGCGAAACAACAGGCATTGAATAAGGAGTACAACGCCGGATGAGCTCTACGTTCATTTCGTCAGACCTAACCTTCATCACAAATGAACCCGACAATTTGTTACGGGATCGCTTCGGAACACTGCTGAAGGACGACACTCGCTTCTTCGACTGTCTCGTTGGGTACTTCTTCATCAGCGGATTCTACAAACTCTACCCAGTCCTAGAAAATGTAGAAAAGATTCGCATTCTGGTGGGCCTCAAGACCGATCGCACGGCATATGACCTTATCCAAAGAGCTAAGGAACAGCAAGAGCTGACTCTGAAATCTCACGCGGAGGCGAAGCAAAAGGTATCCGAGGAGGTTCTTCAGGAACTTGAGAAATCCCACGATAGTTCCGAGATCCAGACAGGCGTCGAGAAGTTCGTCGAGTGGGTAAAATCAGGAAAACTCAAAATCAAAGCTTACCCTACGGAGAACCTGCACTCGAAAGTCTACATCATGACTTTCGCTGAGGGCGATAGAGACAAGGGACGCGTCATTACTGGCTCCAGCAACCTCTCCCAGACGGGACTTCAACAGAACTTGGAATTCAATGTCGAGCTCAAGAATCGCTCGGACTATGAGTTTGCAATTGAGAAGTTTGACGACCTCTGGTCTGTGGCCGTGGACGTGTCGAAGCCGTATGAAGACACGATCAACAACCGCTCACCATTTGCCCACTTCACGCCGTATGAGCTCTACCTGAAATTTCTGTACGAATATTTCAAGAGCGAACTGAGTCAGCCCGCTGAACTTGAAGGGACGTATGTGCCCACCGGGTTTAAAAAACTCAAATATCAGGAAGAAGCAGTCCTAAACGCTCGGAAAGTGCTGGACGAATACGGCGGGGTCTTCCTCTCCGATGTCGTAGGGCTTGGCAAGACGTACATGTCAGCCCTCCTCGCGCAACAACTGGATGGACGCTGCCTAGTGATCGCCCCGCCTCATCTATTAGATCCGAACAAGCGTGGCTCATGGCCTAACGTTTTTGGTGATTTCCAAGTTCGACAAACGGATTTCGTCTCTGTCGGGAAGCTTGATGACCTGTTACAGCGCGATGTTTCGAAATACACAAACGTTTTCATCGATGAGTCGCACCGCTTTCGAACCGAGACAAACCAGACCTATGAAGTGTTGGCTCAGATCTGCCGAGGCAAACGTGTCATTCTCGTTTCTGCGACACCACTGAACAACACACCGCGAGACATTCTGAGCCAAGTCAAGCTGTTCCAGAACGGCAAGAACAGCACGATTCCTAACCTCAAGAACCTTGAATCATTCTTCGCAGGGCTGGCAAAAAAGCTGAAGGGAGTAGATCGCCAGAGAGATCGCGACCTCTATTTCGGAACCGTTCAAACGAACGCCAAGGCCACGCGTGAGAAGCTCTTGAAATACCTCATGATTCGGCGTACTCGGAAAGAAATAGAGACTTACTACGGCGAGGATATGAAGAGCCAAGGTCTCAAGTTTCCCGAAGTGCAAGATCCTCAGGCTCTTTTCTACAAGTTCAGCAAGCTGGAGAACCAAATTTTCGACGAGACGATGCGCTTGCTGGTCTCTGAGTTCACATATGCGCGTTACAAGCCGCTGACGTACTACGAAGGCAAGCGGGAGCAACGCGATGTGCAAAGCCAGCAAAACCTTGCAAAGTTCATGAAGATCCTCATGGTCAAGCGTTTGGAGAGCAGTTTCCACGCTTTTCGCTTAACCCTCGGACGCTTCACGCATTCGTATGAACGAATGATTGCCGAATTCCGAAAAGGGAATGTGTACATCAGTAAGAAGCACATCAATAAAGTGTTTGACCTGCTGGAAGAAGACAATCAGGAAGCGATTGAGCAACTCTTGGCTGAAGACAAAGCCGATCGCCTCAAAGCAGAGGATTTCAGACCACAGCTCATTAAAGATCTGGAAAGCGACCGACGAATTCTTCAAGATATAAGCAAACTTTGGGATAAGATCCACGGCGATCCCAAATGGGATGCGTTCCGCGATGTTCTTCGCTCTGACAAAAGACTTAAGAAAAGCAAGCTCATCGTTTTCACGGAGTCAAAGGAAACCGCAGAATATTTGTTCGACATAATCCGCAAGGAGGTCGAGCCTAAGGTCATTCTATTTACGGGGCAGTCTGACGAAGCAGCCCACAAGGACGTAATTGCAAACTTCGACGCGAACGCGTTCCATCCCCGCGATGACTACCGAATTCTGGTTAGCACAGAAGTGCTCTCTGAGGGAGTGAACCTACACCGCTCGAATGTCGTCATCAATTACGACATCCCTTGGAATCCGACTCGGCTCATTCAACGCGTCGGTCGCGTCAACCGTGTGGACACGAAATTTGACACGATCCACACGTACAACTTTTTTCCCACCGAAGAGGGCAACGATCTCATAAAACTCAGAGAGGCAGCAGAAGCGAAGATCCATGCATTTATCGAAATGCTCGGCGCAGACGCAAGGCTGCTTACCGAGGGCGAAGAAATCAAGTCCCACGATCTGTTCACGAGATTGACCTCGAAGAAAACCATCACGGGCGAAGACGGAGAAGAAGAGAGCGAGCTGGAATACCTCACCGAGATTCGAACCATCCGCGACAAGACTCCTGACCTGTTTGCACGCATCAAACGACTCCCCAAGAAAGCCCGCTCTTCGAGGATGCTGGCGAGAGAATCAAAGAACGAGCCACCCAAACACTTTCCAGCACTGCTTACATATTTTCGTCAAGGCCGACTCGACAAGTTCTATGTTGCCGAGCAAGACGCTTCGGGGGCGGGGGAGCTTGATTTCTTTTCAGCCGCGAAGATCCTCAAACCTCCTGACATTTCGGAGACTCGGCAGACCATCCCACAAAGCTTTTACGCCTTGCTGGACAGGAACAAAGAAGCCTTTGCTGAGGCAACGAGTCTGGTTGTAGCCGAGAGCTCCGCAAAAAGGGGAAGCCCCAACGACGCTTATATCCTTAAACGGCTGAAGGCGAAAGAAATCCGCCGCTATCAAGGCTTCACGGATGATGATGAGATATTTATCGAGAAGGTGACTGAACTGTTGGTCAATGGCGCACTACCTCGTCCTACAACGAAAAAAGTGGCGGAGGCCCTGAAGAAGGAGATCGACCCTTTGAAAGTGCTCGGCATCTTGCGCCGTGACGTTCCCACGCTATTCTTTCAGCCGACCCGTGCCCAGCAAACCTCTCACGCGCTAAGCCCTCGTGAAGTCATCCTTTCCTCGTACATCTTGGAAGCACAATGAATCGAGAACAAGCCCGAGATCTCATCCTTCGAACGTTCACCCAGAAATTTGACAAAACCCGCTTCCTCAATTTCACGCGGAACCTGCTCAATCACATCGACGAGTCGAAAGCCTCGGCTTGGAATAGCCAATACATCAAAGATGCCTTTAAGAACCACGTCCAGCGTTATGAACGCCTCGGGACATATCAAACACCCAAGAAGGAAATGGTAGATCTTCTTGTGGTCTATCTGACTAGCGAGTCGAAACTCGAACGTGCTCGCACGGCCATTCGCAATTTTGTAGCCGACCACCTCAAGACCCGCGACGAGAAGGACGCTGCCCTCGTAGCTTTCGTAGCGCCCACGGATAACACGTGGCGCTTCTCCTACGTGAAGATGGAGTACGCCACGATCGAAAAGGATTCTGGCAGTGTCGGCGTGGAAGCACACCTCACCCCTGCCCGACGCTTCTCCTATATCGTCGGCGAAGGTGAAAGCTGCCATACCGCGCAGACTCGATTCCTCGATCTACTCCAAGACACCGACGCCAATGCCACACTTTCCGACATCGAAGACGCCTTTAGCGTTGAGGCGGTCACAAAGGAATTCTTCAAAAAGTACGCTGAACTGTTCGAGCAGATTCACAAGACACTGGATCGTTCGATCGCGAAAGACAAGCCTATTCGTGATGAGTTCACCAGCAAAGCCGTTACCACAGTGGACTTTGCGAAGAAACTCATGGGCCAGATCGTATTCCTCTACTTCCTTCAGAAGAAAGGCTGGCTCGGCGTTGCCAAAGGGGAGGACTGGGGTACAGGCCCACGCGACTTCTTGCGGCGGCTCGCCAACGGCGACTACGGCAAATACGACAACTTCTTTAACGAGATTCTCGAACCGCTCTTCTACGACACGTTGGCGACCGATCGCGGCCATGAAGCGTGGTGCAACCGATTCAAATGCCGCATTCCGTTCCTCAATGGCGGTCTTTTCGAGCCGCTTGGAGACTACGACTGGCGCAAGATTGATATCGCCCTCCCTAACAAGCTCTTCACAAATTCCGCTGTTTTCGAGGAGGGCATCACTGGCACGGGAGTACTTGATGTCTTTGATCGCTACAACTTCACGGTCAACGAGGCGGAGCCGTTAGAGAAAGAGGTCGCCATTGATCCTGAGATGCTGGGAAAGGTATTCGAAAATCTAATCGAGGATAACCGCCGCAAAGGACAGGGAGCATATTACACTCCGCGTGAGATCGTCCACTACATGTGCGTCGAAAGCCTGATCAATTATCTCGACACCGCGCTAAACGAAAACGCGGATGTAATCTCTCGGGCTGATATCGAGACCTTCATTCGAGTAGGCGAACAGATTTCTCACTACGAGTCTGTGGAGACCAAATACTCCATAAAGATGCCGAAGAGCATCGAGAAGAACGCGCGTGCTATTGACGAAAAGCTCGCAGCCATCACCATATGTGATCCTGCGGTAGGGTCTGGGGCATTTCCAGTGGGAATGATGAGCGAGATTGTTCGCGCACGGTGCGCACTTACGCCTTATTTCAACGATATACACGACCGCAACCCATACGACTTCAAGCGTCACGCCATCCACAACTGTCTATACGGTGTGGACATTGATGCTGGTGCTATTGAGATTGCAAAGCTGCGTCTCTGGCTTTCTCTTGTTGTTGACGAGGAGGGGGTCAAGCAGATTAAACCGTTGCCAAACCTCGATTACAAAGTTGTTGCGGGCAACTCTCTACTTGGAGTTCAAAAGACTCTGTTCAACGAGAACCTCTTCAAGCGCTTAGAGGAGCTAAAGGGGCTGTATTTTGATGAAACCGACAGAGTGCAAAAGCACAAGTACAAGCGCGAAATCGACGACCTAATTCATGAGCTGACAAACAATAAACAACTGTTTGACTTTGAGATCCATTTTTCTGAGGTATTCCACAACATCTCTGGCTTTGACGTGGTGGTTGCAAATCCGCCGTATGTGGGCGAAAAAGGTAACAAAACGGTATTTCGCGAGATAAAAGCAGGGCCTCTGCGACCGTTTTACCAGCGGAAATGCGATTTGTTTTATTTCTTTTTCCACGTTGCTTTGAACATCGCCAAGCCGCGGGGATCGGTCGCCTTCATCACCACTAACTATTACCCCACCGCTACACAAGCGCTGAATCTGAGACTGGACTTGAAGAAGCGAGGTTCACTCCTCAGGCTTATAAACTTTAATGAAGTGAAGATCTTTGATTCTGCTCTCGGCCAACACAACATGATCACGATTCTCAGAAAAGACCAGCGACCCGACGAGATTTGCTGCACTTGCATCACCCATCGCTCAGGTTGGGCTGGCCCCACCGTTTTGCGCTCAATAATGACTGATACAGACCCCGACACAACATATTGGCGGCTTACCCAGTCCGAACTGTACGAAGGGCCAAACGTTTATATCCGTATAGGGGGCATTTCCGACAACTCAAGCGATCCGCAGCAGACAATTTTACAGAAGATGCTAAGCGGATCGGCGAGCCTCGACAATGTTTGTAATGTGAATCAAGGGATTTTGACTGGAGTGGATAAAATAAAGCCGTCGCACCTTGAGAACTTTCCTCGCAACAACTTTCAGAAAGGTGACGGGGTGTACGTTCTGAGTACGGAAGAGCGGGCTGTATTTAAGACCAACCGAGAAATATTCAAGCCGTGGTTCAAGAATTCCGATATTCATCGATACGTCACGAGTAACAAGGCACATGAGTTTCTCCTATATGCCACTCGGGATATCGACCTGCCTACGACCAGCCCGCTGTACCGTCATTTCCTCAAATTCGAGAAAGTCATAAAAGCACGGAACCAAGATCGCGGCGAGATGCAGGCGGCAATGCGACAAGGGAAATGGTGGGTCGTCTTTGCTGCAAGAAAAGACATCGATTTCGACGGGCCAAAGATTGTCGTGCCGCAGAGAAGCTACAGGAACACATTTGGTTATAACGAGGATTCTTGGTACGCGAGCGCAGACGTGTACTACATTACGAAAAAAAGCACAGGTAGTGAGTTGAAGTATATTTTGGCATTGCTAAATTCTAGTCTCTATTACTTCTGGCTCTATCTGAGGGGCAAACGCAAGGGCGAGATGCTCGAACTTTATCAGCAGCCGCTTTCGGAGATCCCAGTCATGCAGATTACGTCGAGCGAACAGAAGGCGTTCATCAACCTCGTTGATAGAATATTAGCCGTAAAAGAGCATGATGTAAGTGCCGACACAACGGAAATCGAGTCCGAGATCGATCGTCGTGTTTACGCTCTGTACGGCCTCACAAAAGAAGAGATTGCTATAGTCACGGGCCTCAGTGGGTAACTGACTCGGTGGTGATGGACTTCTGCATTCGGCCTCAGCTCTCAGCGTGACGGCTTGGCGAAAACGAGGTGCGTTAACTCTGTCTTAATTTGTGTAGCAGCCTGACCATCGCCAGAGTGTCCTGGCCGCAGTACGCCAGCAGCGCCCTCCTGATCCTGTCCCGCTCGGACTGATCCAGCCCGCCCCGCACTAGCGACTCCCAAGCCAGCCCCGCGTCCTGCCCGTCCGCGACCTCCATGCCCGCGTAGGTCATATGGGGCACCAGAGCAGGCAGCACGTACTTCAGCGAGAACGATCCGGCAAAACCGGGATGGTAGACGTGGTTCCTGACCACGGGGAGCAAGTCCCACAGGCGACTCTGGATTTTCTTGATGCGCCCCGCGAACTCGGGCAGCCAAGCCGCAAGCTCGGAGAGCCGCTGCGACTCGAAGGCGCTGTACACCAGGATGCTTCCGCTTTTGCCGAGGACAGGGCACAGCGAAGCGATGAACTCGCGGCGCGGATCGGTCGTATTGGTAGCGAGGAACTCGTAGTGCTCCGGTTCCGCTCCGGGCTGCCTCAGCACGTGAACCGACCACTGAAATGGAATCTGGTCGTAGGGCCTCATGCCCGGGAACCGCGGGATAGCCGGGTTGACCGTCTCGAAGTCCATAAAGAAGAGTGGGTACTTGAGTCCCTTCAACTCTTTGCTGAGGTCGGCGCTGAACCAGGGCTCGCCTTTCCGCACGCAGGTGCACGCACGCCGCTGGCGCTCGTTCAGCGGGAAGTCGTCCGGGATGTCGCCGATGGACTCGACGCCGATCCCCTCCAGTTCCTCGACGGCGCTCGCTTGGATTCGCGGCAGGTACCCGACGTGGTCAGCGGGGAGTGGCGGATTGCAGCGGTCGAAGAACTCGCAGGTGACCGGATCAGTACACTGCGGTCCCGCAGGAAAGTCTGGAGGCTCGGGCTGGTTGAGGACGCTGAAGAACGCCCGTAGCCTGAAGGTGAGATCGTGCTGCAATTTTTCAACGCGGCGGGTCAGGTTCCTGATCTTGAAGAACTGTCGCACGTCGATGGGGCCGCCCTGAAAGACGTAACTCCTGTTGATGTGAGCCAAACACGCCGACGCCACGTCCAGCCCCCCGCGAGAAAGCACGCGATGCTGGATTCCAACGTCTTCAAGATGGAAGGCGTCCTCCTTTAGGTCAGTGCTGGATTTGACCTCGATTAGCCGCCATCGGTTGTCCCTCCGGCGCTGCAAGATGTCCACTCGCACCAGCACGCCGCCGTTCTCGAATGTGGCTTCAAAGATTGCCGGAATCTGTCGGTTGGCGACTAGCTCGCGGGTCGTTCGGATCGCCTGATCGAGCCCGCCTGCGCTGCTGACCTCCACTCCTCCTGGGAAAAGCTGGCGGGCGAGCAACCCGACCTCTCGCCCCTGCTCCATGACCGCTTCGCTGGCTGAGCCCGGTTCCGCCGCGAGTTCGGGCTGGTGAACCTGAAAGTAAAGCCTCTTCGGGCATTGGCAGCCTGCAACGAATTTGGATTTGCTGATTCTGATGCTCACCGCAGCGCCTCATCTTCCATCTGCTTCACTATGTTCCTGAACCCTCGCATTGCAGAGATCAACTCGGACTGCGCTGCGTCCTCCTGCCAGTCGCACGGCACGACAAAGACGTCGTAGTCGTTCTCCACGCCCTTGTTCCTGTGGTCTTCCGCTTCGAAGAGATCGAAAGTCACCGCGACATTGCGGCTGTTGACATCGCCGCTTTTGTCGAGATCGAGCGAGGTGAGCACAAACACATGGACATAGTCCATCAGTTCCCTCCGCCAAAGAAAGGTAGAGTGTTGCGGTCGGGGCAGAGCTACCGCAGCTTCCGTCTAGTGGATGGCACTGGCGACGCTCGGCAGCCTTTCCGATCTCGCTGCAAGCTTCGGCGTTTCCCTGCCGGAGCCTCCCCTGACTATCGCCATGATCTGCGCTTCGACTTCCCTGTGGCGACCCTCTATGCGCTCGTGGATTTTCGATTCCGCCTGCCACGCGTTTTCGTGCCACGTGCGCTCTTTCTGTTGCTGCTCGCGCAGCGAAGCGACGCCTTCTGCCATCTCGCGGAACCGCGTGCAGAACTTGTCGCCCACGATGTACTCGAAGAGTTCCTGAGACTTCTCGTCGCGGAACTTGCCGCCCAACCGCAGCTTGGCTATTTCGATGACGCCCTCGCGGATGACCGTCGCCAGAGCGACCGCCATGCGCCTCTCGACTACCGGGATGTCCCTGACGGTGCAGAGCCCCTTGTGCTTTGACGGGAATACACGGGTCACGACCATGACGTGCGGCGTCTCGTACTGCGACTGGTACTTCTTTGCCTGCGCGATGAAGCCGTTCTGCCAATTCGACGTGTTCTTGCTTTCGTAGACGATCCGGCCCGCCACTTTCGTCCCGTCCATCACCTCGTGCACAATGTCGGCTCCTTTGACGCCGCGGCCGATTCTTTCAATCTTGTCATTGGGGAATGCGTGGCTAAGCTCCGTGAAGAGGTCCAGCTCCGCTTCCGCCCCAAGCTGCTCCCCGCTCTGTTTCTCCAGTTTGCGGGAGAGGTCTTCGAGCCTCCCTTGGAACTTCGCCAAGTCCGCCTCGTAGCGAACCTTCTCCTTCTCGCGGTCGGCTTGGAGCTTCTCCAGTTTGGCTTCGTTTTCGCGGGTGGCGAGCCTGACGGTCTGCGCCACTTCTTTCCCCAGCCGATTCTCTACCTCTGTCCGAGCCTGCTCGACGTCCTTCTGCCTCCGGTTTTCGGCATCCTTGGCCCGCTTCTCGGCGTCGAGCAGTTGCTTTTTCACGCCGCGCTCCGCCGCCCGCTTCGCACGTTCTTCGGCTGCGCGAAGCTGTTGTTGGAACAGCCGTTCTGCCCTTTGCCGAGCCATCTCGCGCTCGGCGACCAACTGGGCTTCAAACTCTTCCTTCCATTTCTTCTTCTCGACGGCGAGCGCCGGGGACGCGAGCTTCTCTATCCGCGATTGGAGTTCCTTCTCGTTGATCGCCTCAGGTAGAGACTGACCGCACAACGGGCATTGACCGGACATACTTGATCCTCCTGTTCAGTGGCTCGACCCCGAAAAATGGGGGCTCCGGGGAAAAGTGTCACAGCTTACCGTAGAGCACGTTTGAATGCAGGTATGTGCGTTCGGTCACAAGCCTGCGTACCTGTTCCTCGCCCAGACCAGAACCAGCGGCGCGAACACCGCGAACGGGGCGAGCGCGAAATAGACCACGGGGCTCTTGCTGACGGCGTGGAACGCGAGGTTGAACGCGACCTCGGCGGCGACCGTGCCGAAAAATCCGATCAGCATCCAGCCGCCCGAGACGACCTGGGCCCGCCACGTGAACGGCTTGTACCCGCCACGTCGGACGCGGCGAAGATTCATGAGGAACGCCGTCCAGACGGCGGACACGAAGGGGCCAGCCGCCATGTAGAAGAAAGCCAGTATGCCAAGGTCGTTGCCGTGGCCGTGCGCGATCAGAACAAACGGGACCACCAGCATCAGCGCGGGGGCGGCGATCAGAAAGCAGATGGCCGCGATCTCGATGACTACGAAGCGTGCGATTGCTCTCAGGACTTCGATAGGGGTTCCTCCCAGCCGGACCAAACGCCCTCGTTCTAGTTCCGCCTTGCTGAAGCGGACTGTCTCCTCACCCTCACAATCTACTTTTCAGCGGAGGAAATCGTCCGGGGCTGGAGAGAAATCTTCGGTAACAGCGCCCGCCTTTCCGGACATTCTTGTCGCCCGAACAGTAGATTGCAGAAGAGGGCAGGAATTGACCGTCAGGGAACTCATCAAGAAGCAGAGGGAGCTTGTGGGCTCTGACAACCCCATGAAACGGCTCGCTGGTGCTCTGCTGATCCCCGCCGTGCTGGCGGAACAACTCGCTGGACTGGCGGACCGGCAGGTCGGGCAACTTCTGCTTGACGAGGTCTGGCCAGGGCTAAGTCACCTGGCTCCCGAGTCCACGATCTGCCTTCACGCCGCGGATCGGCTGCGCGATTCGCCGAAGGAAAAGTGCCGGACTTGCCCGAAGTGCGGCTCGGAGATGATCCGCCACGTCGGAATCGACGAGCCTGATTTTCTGGAATGCAGCCTCCTCCGCTGCGGATTACGGATACAGGCGACGTAGTCAACATTTGCAAAAGGAGCATCGAGCGAATGAAAAAAGCCGCGATCTATGTCCGAGTGAGCACCGCCGACCAGCATGTCGAGTCGCAGCTTTACGACTTGCGCGAGCTTGCGGCGCAGCGCGGCTTGGAGGTCGTGCAGGAATATCAGGACTGGGGAATCTCAGGGCGCAGGGCGAGGCGTCCGGGGCTGGACGCGCTCATCGCGGATGCGCGGCGGAAGAAATTCTCCGTCGTGCTCGTCGCCGCGTTCGACCGAGTCGCGAGAAGCGTGAAGCACTTTTTGCAGGTCATGGATGAGTTCGACAGTCTGGGGGTCGTTTTCATCTCGCGGCGCGAAAATGTCGATACCAGCGGACCGATGGGGAGACTCTTCCTGACGCTCATTGGCTCGATTGCCGAACTCGAATCTGACTTGATACGCGAGCGGGTTCTGGCTGGCATGAGAAGGGCCCGACTCGACGGCGTGCGGATAGGACGCGCCCCGATGAACATAGATCGCGCAGCCATCGTCCGCGACCGACTGGGCGGCATGACTCTGACTGCCGTCTCAAAGAAATGGTGTATTTCACGCAGCCTAGTTTGCAAACTGGTTAACCGGGCGAAGGCTGGTGACAGAGGCCCCATGCCGCCGCCGCCTCCCATTGTCGATGCTCCTGGGGTTACGGAGTCGAGTTCGCCCGAGGCACGTTGGTGACGAGGGCATACGTTCGTGACTCGTTGGCTAGGAGAGATGCTCAAAGGGGAGTGGGAATGCCCGCCGCCTCAAATCGCTCCAGAGAGTTGCCGATCGATATGACTGCTGCTAAAAAACACAACGGGGCACGGGCTCCCCACGCGTAGACCAGGTCGGCAAGGTGTTCATCGTCGTCGGCCAGCGCGTGCGCAGGTGCGCCATCTGCGAGCAACTCTTCACGCGGCGAGCCGCCTCCGAGCACGCGACGGTTCCCTGCATGCCCGGAACCAGAATGCAACCTGGGAGGAAATGAAATGCAGATCGGCGACCCGCTTCGAACCATCATCGTGGAACCTCTGGAGCTTCCTGGTGGAAGAGCCGATAGCCGAGCCGCGACCCGAGCCAACGCCCGCGCCGGAGCCTGAACCTGAACCCGAAGAAGTGCCTGCTACCAGATGAACGTTCCCGACTATATCTCGCCGATCGTCGGCTGGCGCGTCTGGCGGTGGGAGGCTGCCAGGCTCACGTCGCTAAACGGGAAGCCGTGGCATCCCGGCCGATCGCTGGCTGCGAAATGCGGGGCGGGGAATGCACACGACGCCCACAGTGCGCCGCAAACGACCTGCACCTGCGGCATCTACGCGTCAAAGAGCCGCGAGCACCTGCGCGGGACGGGATACGAGAGATACGGAATCTCCGGCGAAACTTTCTTGTGGGGCCGCTTGGTTGAGCACCAATTTGGCTGGCGGGCCCAGTTCGCATACCCAAAGAGCCTCGTCCTGACGCCTGACTTGATTCCGTTCGACACGAGGGAAATGGAGTCGCGACTGGAGGCCCTCGCCGCCTACGACACCGACGTCTTCATCGTTGGCGGCGGACGGAGGATTCTTCTCTGCCGGAAGGGATCGGGCTTTGACGCGACGGGGCTGGACGACCCGATCGGGAGACGCACGGAGTTCTACGTCCGACGCCAGCGGGACAGAACCCTGATGAAGGGCGACCGCGTGGCGGTCCTCGGCCGCGGGATCGCAGTGGTGGAGCACGCCGACGAGACAGAGGTTCATGCGCTGCTGCGGAATAGGATCACGCTAAGGATCGCCAGGCGCGAGATTCGCTGGATCAGCGGAACATGCGGTGGGAGGCGGAAGTCGCGGCTCCATCATCAATCAACTAACATTTGTCGCCATACCTCGTGAGTGCGGATAGAGTAGCACTTAAGAGTCATTGAACTCGTTGGGTCGAAGCGTATAGTCACGTCGTTGTTGTTATGGTGGTCCCTTTCGTCGAACCCAGGTTTTTCGTCATGCGTTGCATTTGGCGAATCCATCTTGCCGGAGGGTAAAGTGAAATCATCAGCGTCCACAGCGACCGTATCCTGCATCTCCTGTTTCTTGTCGGGTATGCGACCATCACGCTGCTCTCCGTAGTAGTCGGTTCCAGTTTGCCTGCACGAGCCCAGACTGTGAGCTTTTCCCCCACCAGTTTGAAATTCGGTGAACAGGTCGTTGCCACGACAAGCAACGCAAAGACCGTGAAGCTAACTAATTCCGTGCAGCCGAGTTGACCATCAACAGCATCGTCGCCAGCGGAGACTTTGCCGTTCAAAGTGCAAGCACGACGTGCGGGACCACGCTCGCGCCAAGTAAGAGTTGCGCAGTCGGTGTGACGTTTTCGCCTAGCGCTACTGGCGCGACGAACGGCACTCTGACGTTCACTGACAATGCCAGTGACAGCCCGCAGGCTGTAGCGCTGACCGGGACTGGCATAGCTCCAGTCAGTCTTTCCGCCAGCGCTTTGAACTTCGGAAGTGTTGCAGTCGGCAATACGAGCGCGGCCAAGTCGGTTACTCTCAAGAACCACCAAAGCAAAGCACGCACCTTTTCCAGCATCGTTGCCAGCGGCGATTTTGCCGTGGCCAGCAATACTTGTGGCCCCAGCATCGCCGCGGGGGCTACGCGCGCCGTCGGCGTAACGGTTTCGCCCGCCGCCACTGGCCAGGATGCGGGGACGCTGACGTTCACGGATGACGCCGCAAATAGCCCACAGGCGGTCAGCCTGACGGGGACAGGCTCTTTGCCCGTCACTGTCTCCCCATCAAGCTTGACTTTTGGGAGCTTGAGCGTGGGCGCGACAAGCGCAGCTCGGACCGTGACGCTCACAAATCATCTGAATGTCTCGTTGAATGTCTTGGGGTTCTCCCCGACTGCGGACTTCGCTGTGGTAAGCAACACCTGCGGCTCCAGCGTCGCCGCTGGGGCTTCGTGCGCCGTTGGCGTCACGTTTACACCTACAAACGTTGGCTCGATGTCAGGCACACTGACGATTTCCTACAGCGCGTACGGCAACCCGAGCGTTGTCAAGCTCACTGGCACAGGCAATCTCGACGGTTTGACATCTATCGCCGTCAGCCCTTCCCAGGAATCGATTGGGCTGGGATCCTCATATCAGTTCGCAGCGAAAGGGACTTTCGCGGGCGGCGTCACGCTGAATATAACCAATTTGGTGAGCTGGGGTTCATCGAAACCGGCTATCGCTACCGTCAGTCAGGGGTTGGCGGCGAGCAAGGGGCTGGTGGGAACGACCACGATAACCGCAAGGCGAGGTTCCCTCTCGGGCAAGGCCAGTTTGACGGTCACGGCTGTAACGCTGAACTCGATCATCGTGATTCCATTAAACCCCTCGACTCCGGTAGGTACGCAGTTGTCTTTCTCGGCGATCGGCGTATTTAGCAATGGGTCCCAGCAGGACCTGACAGAATTCGTGCAGTGGAGTTCCTCAGATCCAACGGTCGCCACAATCAACTTCGGCATTAGTGATCTCCCATTCGCATTTGATGTCGCAACTGCTCTGGCACAGGGGACGACAACAATCAGTGCCACTTTGGGGCTAGTTACAGGAAGCACAACGCTGACAGTGACACCCGCGACGTTGGTGAGTTTGGTAGTTTCTCCTGCGAATTCCGAAATCGCGGTGGGGGCCAGGGAGCAATTCAGTGCTGCGGGCACGTACACCGATGGCATCACGTACGACGTCACGCGACAAGTTGTCTGGAGTTCCTCGGACGGAACCGTGGCCAGTATCAGCAATGTCTCCGGTAGCCAGGGTCAGGCGACCGCTGTTGGCGCGGGAATGACCGCGATCAGCGCAACGTTGGATTCAATCACCGCAAACGCAACGCTCGTAGTTGACACTTGCGTAGACGTGGAGGTGTCGCCTGCCGACCCCATCATCGCCTTAGAGACCACTCAACAATTCGACGCGATCTGTATATTGAACGATGGCAACCCGAGTGACGTAACGAATGTCGTCCAATGGGGTTCCTCCAACAGTGGCGTGGCCACTATCAGTAATTCTGGCTTGGCAAGTGCTGGCGACACCCCCGGAGTCGCCACCGTCACAGCAAGCTATGGTTCAGCCTCTCCGGGCTCTGATGAACTCACGGTTACGCCGGCTACGCTTGTCAGCATCTCTGTGACACCGCCAAGCGCAACGATCACCCTTGACCAGAGTCAGTCATTTAAGGCGATTGGCACCTTCAGCGATGGCAGCACGGAAGACCTCACTGACATAGCGACGTGGACCGCGACAAGCGTATCTCCAGTCCCGCCCTTTACGGTTGCCGTGATCACGAGCCCTGGAGTGGCCGAGGGCGTGGGCATTGACCTCACCACACTCACGGGAACCGCGACGATCACGGCTACCGTCCTCGGGATATCAGGTTCGGCCACATTAACAGTTACTGCCAGTCTAGGGACGTACATCTACACGGGCAACCCCTACACATCTTGCTCAGCTCCGTACGACACTTCTGACTGCAATCAATATTACTGGGTGGCTTCCATCACGTTGCCGCTCCCCCTCCCGCCGAACTCCGAGGTCTCCTACGGATGCCCGGATGCTCACTGCCTAGGGCCAGTTTCTTTCACGGACGGGTTCCAGACCGTGAACCAAGACACGCCCGGCGGCTTGGCCGTCGATATATATACAGACCAGAATGGCAATATTTATAATTGGACCATTGATCGGATAGACGGAAGCGGCAGTCCCTGTATTCCTATAGGAACTGCATCGTATTCGCCTGGGCGCTTCACCTCATATGGACCGAGTTGGCCCGGTCCCGTTGATTATTCTAGTGTGATTTACTGGCCCAACTGGACCACATGCGGCGACGGAGGCGGGAGTGGCGGAGGATCCAACAATGGCCCGCCTGGAACTTGGACGTACCCCCCCAATTATCCATCCACTCAGGGTCAACGAAGTTCAAGCCAGATCACCAAGCGGCGATTCTGACCACGGTTCGGGTTCAGCGGTTTTGCCAATAGGAAGTCTCAACCGATAGCTACGTCTCTGGGTGAGCGGCTCCCCCGAGGTGGTCAACCAGACGCCGATGCTCCGCGACTGAGCAGGCGTGAGGATCGGGATGAGCGGGTCTTCTTGACCGAAACGGACACGACGAGACTGCCGTTCTCCCCGAAGCGGTCGGCGATGCCCTGGGCGAATCCGCGGATCGCCCCGGCGAGCTCCTTCTCGTCTTCGAGCGCCCCGAACACCTGCGCCAGCCTGTTCTCGGAGACCTTCAGCAGCCTGCGCCAGTCCCCCGTGCGCAGCTTGCGGGGCCGCTTGGGACCTCGCGAAATAATTTCGCCAGGTTCCGTCGTCTCCCTCAGTAGCTGCTGTACGCGGCGCACGGTGACGTGGAGGTTCGTCTCGACCCACTCCGTCCACGTCGGGTTGCCCGGAACCGGCACGCGGCGTCCCGGCTGGGAGAAGCGGTCGCGTGCCTCCCGCAAGTACGGGGCGATCTGCCTCAGCTCGCTGAATCCCTGGACGCACCTGTCGACGAGCTCGGAGTCGTCCAGCGTCTTCGGGTTGGGCAGTTTCCTGACCCACTCTTCGGACAGGGCGTCGATGGCGGCGATGCGCTCGCCGATCCACCTGAGCACTGGGACCGCGATGGAGTTGCCTATCGCGGTGTAGCGCGGGCCCTTGGGGCACTGCTCCGCTGGCTTCTTGCGCCACGGGATGCGGGTGTAGTCGTCCGGGAAGCCCTGGAGCCGCTCCCATTCCACGGGCATGAGCGTGCGCACGTCGTTCCCCTTGCTCAGGAGCGTCTCCGCGGAGATGTTCCTCCCCGTGCCGGAGGCGAGCAGGCACGGGGAGACGTCTCCGCTGCTGCTCTCGATTCCGCTGAAATGGTTCCCAGAGACTTTAAGAGGGACGGGCTTATGTCCCCTTTGGCGCGGCGGAGCATCCCACGCGCCGCCTTTGCAGTCAAAGAGTACGAACTGGGCGCGGTCGTCTCCACGATGTCCAACAACGAAGACTCTTTCGCGGCTCTGGGGGACTCCGAAGTATCGTGCGTCGAGCACGCGGTAGGCGAGACTATACCCGATCTCCTCCAGCGCCCCGAGGAAGGACGCAAAGTCCCGTCCGCCTCCCGAAGACAGGACGCCGGGGACGTTCTCCCAGACGATCCAGCGCGGGCGCTTCTCCTGCGCGATCCGGCAGTATGCGAGGGCGAGCTGTCCCCTCGGGTCCTTGAGGCCTTTCCTGTGCCCGTTGACGCTGAAGGACTGGCAGGGCGTCCCCCCGATGAGGATGTCGATCGGCTCTTTCTTGAAGGTTTCTTTGTCATAGATTTTGGTCATGTCGCCCAGGTTGGGCGTTGACGGATAATGGTGCGCGAGCACGGCGGACGGGAAGTCGGGGCCGCCCTTGTAGTTGTGCTCTGGGTCGAACTGGCTGTACCACGCGGGCTACCCCAATGGCTCCCAAGCCACCGTGGCCGCCTCTATCCCGGAGCACACGCTGCCGAATCTCACAGCATGATGGTAGGGTAGGGCCCGCTCCTTGGGCAGGTTACGCGGGTAACGGCGGACAATCTCGTTCGGCGCCGCGGGGGTCACCTCGAAACATCCGGCTCTCGATAATTGCGGGATTTCGTCGCCACCGGGTATTAGGTAAAGACACTAGGCAACCAGCCGAGGAGAGAAACATGCTTAGAACATCCCTGAAGAGAAAGATACGGAGGGCGGGCTGCACCTGTGCCCCGTTCCTCCTGGGCGCGTATCCGTCCTGCGAAGTAGACGGATGCCGCGGTCCCGCTGAAGTCCTGTTCGAGGACGGCGATGAGATGGGCACTGTCATCTGCGTCCCGCACTTCCTAGAGCACGCGAAGGCGTGCAAGGGGCACGACCTACGACAAGGGGTTGACTGAGGCGAAGGCAGAGACACCCGCACGTCCCGTCGTGCTCCCAGTCAACCCCTCGCGCGAGCTCGCGGAATTTCTCCGGGAGGGCGGTTCCGAGGCCTACGAAAAGTTTCAGCGGGCGCTCAGGGAGATAGTAGGTTGCAGGGAGTGCGGCCGCAAGCCGACCAACCCGGAGACGGGCCTGTGCCTAATGCACGACTTCATCGCGCTGCGGGATCGCCCGGCGTGCCGAAAGAGTAGGAGGAAGGTCAGTGAAACCGCCGTCGCGTATCGCCCGCGCCATCTCGGCCCTCCTGTCGGGCTTCCTCAGGCGATCGCCCGGAGGCGCAGCTTGCGGCCGCGCGGGCGGCGAGCTGGATGTTCTCCTTCTGGAGCTGGTGCTCGAATTCCCTGACCTTGCCCCCTGTCGGTCATAGCGGCCGCACGTAGTTCTCCCTGGACGGGTCGTCGCACTGGAAGGACGGCGTCGCCTCGGCGCGGCGGACGGTCGTGGGCTTTAGCATCCCGTAGGTGCCCCGGAAGGTCATGCGGTTCAGCTCGTATCCCTCCTTGTGCGCCCTGAAGCACTCACCGCAGGCGTAGCGGGGCGCTCCGTCGCCGAGGGACGCGGGCCTGATGTAGCAGACCGCCTCAAGGTCGGGGTGCCTGCCGCAGGCGGGGTCCGGTTTTGCCTTTGCCGTTGTTCTGCTCAAAGACCCCGTGCGGGGTTGCTTTTGATTCTGTTCTTCCGGGGCGAGACGCGGCGCGTCCGTGCCTAAGGTATTTACGTGCACTCCTTCGCCTGGCGTGAACATCTTAGAAGCAACGTCAATATCTTTCGTCCGCCTGGCGGACGGTTGCCCTTCTAACTGTCCCTGGGGCGGACAGTTGGTTCTAACTGTCCGTATGGCGGACGCTTCTTCGTTTAACTGTCCGTGTGGCGGACGGTTGTCAACCGTCCCCCCTGCGGACGGTTGGGTCGCGTTTTTCTCATTCTCCTCGCGGTTCTTGGCCTTGACTAGATCGTAGACGGTGATCTCGGGCATCGCGTCAATCAAAATCTTGTAGCGCGAGGAATGCTTCTTGCCTCGGCCCTTTTCTATGCAGAAGACGACCCCGTGGAGCTTGCACAGCCGCTGGACGGATTCTCCGATCGCGCTCTTGCTCAGCCCCGTCGCGGCCTCAAGCGACCGGAGCCCGTGGTACAAAATGCCGTCGTCGTGCGCGAACTCGCACATGGTTATGAGGACGAGCTTGTCGATCCCGAGGATGCCGCCCTGCATGACGGCCGCGTTGCGGTACTTGAACCGCTCGACCGTGCGGGCGTGCGGGTTCTTCCGTTCCTTACTCATTGGTCTGTGCCTTCCTTTGGCGTGGCGTCCTGTTGCCCGGTCCCCGCGCTGGCAGCCCGAGCTGCGCCCTAAACTTCATGAGCGTCCGTTTGTGCAGCCCGAGCGCCTGCGCTAAGCCCGTGTAAGTGATCCCGTGCGCGTATGCCTCGGCGAAAAGCTGCTTCTTGAGGCTGATCTGCTCTCGCTCCTCTTTGTTCGGCCTTCCCCGCTTCATCGTCGGCTCCCTTTTGTAAGTGCCTATAGAGAAGACCCGTAAACGACTTTTTCATTCGTCGGCCATTCGCTGGCTGGCGAATTCCTCATAGGGGATTTAAAGGGGATTATTTTTTCTCAGTGGCGTAGGCAAAACGACAACCTCCAACGAGCCATCGCGAACTGCGGACCGAATTCTCTCGGTGCCCGGACCCTATACAGAGGGTCGTTCCAAAGCGGCACGATCCCCAATCTCAAAACTAAGGAGCTCCAAATGAGCAAGACAACCAAGGCAGCAGAGGCAGCACTGAAGCAGGACATCAAGAACGCGATCTACGATGTCGTTAACGCCTACGACGAGGCAGAGTACGAAGCCTATGACGAGGCGACCGACGGCATCGCTCACCTCGTCAACCAGTACGGCGCGGACGCCGTGATCGAGGCGGCGGGCAAGCGTCCGCTGACCAACAGCATCAAGGTCAGGGACATCGCCCTGTCCATGAAAGGGTAAGGACGAAACGCCCGCGAGGGCGTCCGGCAGTCACGCTGCCGCTGACGAGTCCGCTCGACAGAATTCCCAAAGGAGGCAAACGAGGATGGCACGCATCGGACTCACGAGCGAGCAGTACGAGGAGAAGACGGGCAACAGCCCACGTCCCGACGCGGCCGACCTGCTCTCCAGGATGATCAGTGCGGACGAGCGGGAGACTGTCCGCAGGGTCAAGGACATGCTCGACCTGGCGGAGGCGGAATAGCGATGACGAAGGAACAAAGGCTGGACGCGCTCGCCGACCCGCTCGTCAAGGCGTTCAATGTCGCCAAGCGGAACACCGAGATCGCGCGGTGGAGGGCCGAGCGCGGGCGGCTGGTCCGGCTGTGGCTGGCCCAGAACCCCGGCGTGTCCTACGGCGGCGCGGCCAAGGCGCTGAGGCTGCCGAAGACGACGGTCTACCGGATCGCCAAGCAGAAGGACTGAGCTCGCCGGGTGCCGACCAACCGAGAGGCGTCGGGGGTTGGCTCCAATTTCCCGAGAAGCCCGGCAAAAGTTCTTGTTTCAGGAGCGGCGATCACAGCCGCGCCATTGATGCCCGGCCCCGAAGGAGCGCAAGACAATGACGACACTTGACTCGATAGAAGGAGAGCTTCGCAAGCAGGAGGGACTGGCGCGGGCCATGACGCCGCCGCTCCGCCGCGCCCTGCTCCGCGCGTGCGTTACCTACCTTCGGCTGCTAGCGACGAGCGGCGAGGACATGGAGGTAACGGCCGATGACGCCGGTCGTTTTCTGGAGACCACGGGGCTGCCCGCGAACTCGCTCGGCAACTCCGCGGGTTGCCTGTTCCGCGGGAAGGGCTGGGAGTTCACGGGGCGGCGGAAGCCGAAGCAGCCGTGCTAGCAATCATCGCCACGAGAACCGCATCTGGCGCTACCGCACAGAACGAGAGGAAGACAGTGAGTAGGCCAAAGGGTATGTTCGTGTCGGCGTGGGAGCCGCCCGCCAGGAGGGCCGCGAAGCCCAAGGCAAAGGCCTGCGACCCCGAGCACGCGAGGCGCAAGGAGCAGGAGCTTGATCGATTTCGCGCCGCGGGGACTATCAGCAAGGAGGCATACGATCTCGGCATGGCGAGGATCGCCGCGATGATCGAGGAGTGGTGCCGCCGTGGCTAAGGGACTGTAAGTACCTCGCGCCGCAGTCGGCCATCAGCGTTTCTTCTTCTCGTGCTTCGCTTCCACTTTCCGGAGCGCCTCGGCAATCTCTTTCCACATGTCTGACATTCCTTCAGGGACAGGTTCCCTGGCGACGGACGACTCATCATCCCCGCTCTCGCGTCCAGTTCCCTCTTCGCGCTGTGCCGTCATTGTTCCTGCTGCTTCCTCTGTTTGAGAAGTCGCATCCGGCTTGCCGAGTTCCCAATCAACCACGCTGCCGAACAGATCGTCGATCCCCTTCTTTCGGACGACGTCAATTTGCAAGGGAGCGAGGTAGCGGAACGTGGCTTCCGATCCGGGCTTGTGCCCCAGTTGCTTCCGCACGGTGGCAATGTCATACCCCTTCCGAAGCAGCTCCGTCCCATACGTGGCGCGGAACTTGTGCAGGAAATAATGCTCGCATTCCTTCCCTTCGCTTTTCACGCAGGTCTCGCACTCCTTGCAGTTCAACCCCGCCCGGTGAGCGATCCTCTTGCAGAGGCGGAGCATGTGGGAGTTCGGTTTTCCGCCAGCGGTAGGGAAAACCAAGCGGCAGGGCTTGCCGCTCTTCAGCTCCAGAATGAAGCTAGACTGCTTCAACTTGTATAGTTCGCCCATCAGATTCTCGTGAGGAACCGCGACGGTTCGCTCCTCGTAATCCTTCACCGTGAAGTCGAACTCGGGCTTCGCGGTGACTCGCAGCGTGCCCCGCTCGAAGTCGAGATCGCTCCAATACAGATACATCACCTCGTCCTCTCGGAACCCGGTAAGGAGGAAGGTCTTAAATAGCGTGCTTTGCTCCTCGGTGCAAGCTTTGAAGAATTGCTCTAGTTCGTCCTCGCGGTAAACCTCCGGCTCCCTTTCGGTGACGCCCACTTTCGTGTCTTTCACCGTGATCGGGCCCTCGCCGTCTCGCAGCTTTAGCGTCTTCCTGATGAAGCGGTTGATCCTGATCAGCTTGTTCCCCGCCGTGCGAGGAGCATTGCCCACGTCGGTCATGAGCCACTTTCTGTAAGTGAGAAGGTCGAGTCGAGAGAATTCAGCGACGAACCTGTGGCGCGGACCACCGTTTGAATTCCAACTCCGGAATTCCCTCACGGTGTGCTCGTAAAGTTCGTGGGTCTCAGGTCTGGCGGACAACTTCACGTCTTCGAGCCAGCCATGCGCAGCCGCTTCGATTGTGAGGTTGGGTGTGTCGATCGGCTTGACGGGTACTCCCTTTGCTTTGGCGTCCAGATAAGCGGTATCGAACTCGGCCGCATCGACGGCGTCCTGAAGATTGAGGCCAACCCTCTTCCAGATTTCCCGGCCGCCGTCGTAGCGGTGCAGATAGAAGTTCCCCTCAGGATGGTGCTCTGCCTTGCCCTTCACGATCACCCAGTCCGGCCGGATTTTTCCGTTCTTCGCAAGGGCAGGCTTGCAGTATCTCCATCGTCCGTTCTTGAGGCGCACGTACTTCCAAACGCTGACGCGTCGATTCATGGGCGGTTCCTTTCCGCCCTTGGAACGTATCCCGAAATACTAGGGAAGTACTAGGTAACGACCGTAACGTGTTGATACCAAAGTGCTGGTGCCGGGAGGGGGAATCGAACCCCCAAGGGCCGAAGTCCGGCGGATTTTGAGTCCGCTGCGTCTGCCAGTTCCGCCATCCCGGCTTTGGGAAATCAATATCTGCGGCAGATCAACTTACTGTGGACCAACCGTGATCCGCTCGGTGTGCTCCAAACCCCGGTGCTAGTCCTGTTGCTAGTCGCACTGTTCTGTGCAGCCCCAGTATTGCATAACCGCCGCGCGGCTTCCAACTCGTGCTCTCGGGCGAGATGGGACCAATCTGTGGTTCAATTATACTGACAGTCGAGCGCATAATTAATGACGAACGGGAAACCTCCTCTCCGCAAGAAACTGAAATTGCCGCAAGGCCCATTTAAAGCGTACTTGTTCGACTGCGACGGCACCATTGCCGATTCCATGCCGCTTCACTACCTTGCCTGGAAGAAAGCGCTCGGTGAATGGAATTGCGAATTTGAAGAGAAGCTTTTCTATTCCTGGGGTGGAATGCCCATAGCTGAGATCGTATCTACGCTCAACCAGAGATGCGGGCTGCGTATGCCCGTTGAGGTTGTGGCCCGTCGTAAGGAAAGTCTCTATTTCGAACTCCTTCCGCAGCTCAAGGTTGTTCCTGAAGTCTTGGAACACATCGAAGCCCAGTATGGGCGGATTCCATTCGCTGTCGTTTCGGGAAGCACCAGGGATTCGGTGACGGCGTCGCTTGCTTCGCTGCACCTCCTAGATCGATTCGACACCCTGGTCTGTGCTGGAGACTACAGGAACAGCAAGCCTGACCCGGAAGCCTTTCTGCTGGCAGCCGCTAAACTCGGAGTGGCGCCGCAAGACTGTCTCGTTTTCGAAGACACGGACATGGGCATTCAGGCAGCCACAGCGGCGGGGATGGCCTCGGTTAAGATTCCTCCGCCGTGGGAGAGGTGATGACGGCTGCGGTTGCCAACGTCCACCCACTGTTCACCTCTTATCAAAGTTCCATGTCACCGGTTTCAGGGTAGCACCGGCTTAATGCCGGTCAGTTCGCAGAAATCAACTAACGCGGGATACAAATCGCTGCCATATCCCAGGCACGCGTATTCATTTGTCCAACTGTCGAGCATCCTTTCGACGTCACAATGAACCGTCACAAACCCGTGTGGCCAGAAGGGGATACCGCACTCAAGCAGACGCTGCTGGATCTGATCCTTCGGCGGTTCGAAGATGCTGGCGCGAGTAATCACCATCTGGAATTCGCCGTTCACGCGGCCCGACACGTGCGATCACGCCTTCGCCCACTTTGCAGATGAGTTTCACGGACATGCCCTCCAGCCTCACCTTCCGTGGGTATGCCATGTTCGGAGAAACCTGCCGGGCCTAACTTGCACGCGAGCGACGGCGGACAGGCTCCGTCGCCGATAATCTTGATTTCTTTCTTCTTCTTATCCAAATGCTGCAAGTCGCCGTAGTAGACGCGCTCCTTGCTCAGCTTGGTCAGCAGCCAGACGGTGAGCGCAGTATTGAAGTCACCGAGCGTGGAAGTTCCATAGCCGTCTTCCAGCATCATGCTCTGAGCGAAACAGGTTGCCGCATAGTCGTTCGCCAGGCCGGGAAACGACTGGATCGTGTAGAAATCAAATTTCTCTTTTTCGACGATCTGCTTGAGAGCGAGATAAAGGCGGATCGAATGTTCGTTGACCAGGTTCTTCTCCGGGGCAGCGCCGAAGAGCTTTTTTAGACGAGGCTGAAGATCAGAGATTTCCCTGGCGGAAACTTTCTCCGCGGCGTGGATCAGTTCGGTGGTATCGCGCGAATCGATATCCACGCCAAACATGCGCATCCACTGGGAAGGATCGGCAACTCCGCAAGTTTGGCCCATACCGCGGCCGCCGAACGTCCCCAGGGTCGACATGTTCAGGGAATTTTTCAGATGCGCGGCACGCGCGTAGCTGACAATCTTAAGAATGGTTTCCGAGTCGTCGGCTTCCCCATAGACAAACTTGTGGGGAGCTCCGATTTCCAGCAACCCGCCATGCATAACCAGTCCACCCACAGGACGCCACCCCTGGGAACCAGGATGCGTCCACAGGAGCAGAGCTTTGCCGCTGGCCGCGTAGTCGCGGATGGCTCCGACCAGATGCGCCGCCCAGACCCAGGTTCCCGAGAAGAGCACAATCATATCGATCTCGTCGTTGGACTTCATTTTCTTCATGGCGGCGCGCGCTTCTTTCTTCGTGGCCACAACGATTTCGTGCTCCACTACCTCCAGTCCAGCTTTCACCAGAGCTTGCTTGGAACGTTTCACGATGGCGTCATCAATGAAGGGCACACCCATAGGGTCCTTGAGTCCATCCTTGTGAACGCCGTAGACGATGAATCCGATTTTAGGTTGAATCAACGCTCCTCCTTGTGAGTAAGAAAATCATGGCGCGCCATCATGGCGGCGCGAAATATCCGGTACTGCTTCATTTGATCCGCGTAACTTGCGACCGTAGCCTGGTTCGGGGCAAGTACGGCAGTCTCGCGGACAACCTGATCAACTGCCTGGCTGGCATCGCGGTATTCGCCGACGGCGACACCGGCCAGGATCGCGGTGCCCAGGCACACGGCGTCCCCCGACGTCATAACATGGACGCGGCAGCCAGTAAGGGCCGCGCGCAAATCGAGTCCGACCGCGGAGCGCGCGCCACCGCCGGTAACATAGATATCCCCGAAGTCTCCGGCAGCTTCCGCCAACATTTCGGTCATCAGGGACAGCTCACAGGCCAATCCTTCCAGGATGCCCTTATAGAGTTGAGCGCGGCTCGTTGCGGGACTGATCCCGGCAATCACCCCTCGGGCGAACGGGTTGAATTCCGGATTGCAAGTCCCAATTAGATGCGGAGTAATACACAGGCCGGTGGGACCCTCGGGGACGTGCGCCTCCAGGAGAGAATAGTGATCGGCTTCGCGCCCCTCCGCACCGTTATCCGCACCGGCGTCACCCGATCCATTGCCGTACAGCAAGTCATGAAACCACTTGACCATCATGCCGGAGGGGAAGTAAGCGAGCGTTACGAACTTCTGAGGCACGACGTGGCAGTAGGAATTTAACGAAGCATGCAATGCCACGTCGCTGAGGCACGGCTCGCTCGAGCCAGCCACGATGCACTCATAGGTTCCAATGGAATCGTAGACGCGCCCCTTGCCGATCACACCCACTCCCAGCGCCCCACAAGGCTGGTCGTGACCTCCCAGTACAACCGGCGTGCCCGGAAGCAGGCCGAGATCGCGTGCCGCGGCAGAATTCAGCTTTCCCGTGATGGAGCCAGCCGGGACGGGCACGGGCAGCTGGTCCTTGCGCAACCCAGCGGCTGTCAAAATTTCGTCGGACCAGCAGCGCTTCCGGATGTCAAAGGCCAGGAAACGTGAAGCCAGGGAGTCATCAACGTACGGAGGCAGCCCCATCCGTTGCAGAATGTATCCGATCAAAGTGACAAAGCACGCGGTCGAGGCGAAGACGTCCGGCCGGTGCTGGCGCAACCAAATGATCTTCGGGATGGGATACATGGGGTGCGCCACTAACCCGGTGATCTGAAACAGTCGCTTGCGGCCGATCGCGTTCTCGCACCAAGCAGCTTCACTGATCGCCCGGTTGTCCTGATTAAGAATCGCTGGGGCGACGGGCCGGCCGTGCACGTCGAGCGCCACAAAAGTCTCGCCATGCGAGCTAAGACACAGAGCCTGTACGGGATCGGCTACGTCCATGGCAGCTGCTTGGCTGGAGGCGCAAATCGCGTGCCAGAATCTCTCCGGATCCATCTCCGCCATTGACGGGTCAGGAAAATCGGGAGTGTATGCCGAGGTGTATTGAGCCAGAATCTCCCCGTCGACCGCGAAGCGTACGGCTTTGCAGGCGCTCGATCCCACGTCGATGGCAAGCAGGCTCATGACAACCGCGTGACTCCTTACAGGAAGGTTCCCACTGGAGCCGTCAGTTCGCGCTCTCCAGGTGCTGATTCAACGACGCGAGCGACTCCTCTGCTGATCGAGACTTCCTTCACGCCTGAGAATGCATCGGGAGTCTTGAATAACATGATCAGGAAGCGAACCGCCAGGCGCGTCTTGGCGGGTAGCCAGCGGTAGGTGCGTTCACCGAAGAGCGTGCCCTGGTCGATCGACTCCCGGCGGGGAATCGCGTCGGGCGTGGTGCTGAACTCGAGGCCGCGACAAAATGTCCGCGCTTTCCACGGTGGCTCGGTGCGATTGTTTCTTTCTTCCCAGTTGCCCACCCAGGGAAAATCCGCTCGTCGAAAGAGATACACAACCAGGAAATTTTGCGCCGGGTTGCAGGCGCTGATGAAACCAATCTGCAAGTTTGGATCCAGCAGTTGCATGGTGTAGTGTCCGAACCGCTGATCCGGAGTCCGGCGCAAGTCAGCGGTTGCGCCCTCCTTGGTTGGAGCATTCGGCCACATAAACTCAGCGTCCGGCTGCAGAAAAATCCGTTCGCTGTAGCCAGGGGCGCACACCTTGGCATGGGTTGCCGGCATATCAAAGACGGTCATCCCACATTCGAGGAACGGCGGGCCGAAGGTTACATGCTCATTCCACGAAATTGGCCGGTCATAAACACTGAGATTCGTCGCCTGTTCTTCGCAATAAATAATGGGATGCGAGCGGTCGGCTGAAATTGTTCGGCGGAAATCGATTTGCGCCTGGGGAAGAGTCTGTCCGTAATGGAGGGTTGGCCGGGGAGAATCAGATTTCTTCAGCACGTCCCAGCGCAACGATGGGGTCTCTCCGTGCGTCGTAAGTCCGGCTGCCGTTTCCTCTTTGGATGGCGGTCCAAAGTGATCGAAACTCAAACTGTGTCCGGCGATGCCGGCAAGCAATTTCGCGTCCGGTGGAGGACCGTAAACCCGCCGGTGCTTCTTAGGGGAATAGTCATCGGGATCGATAGTCGTCCATTGCGGACGCCACAGCGGATTCACTCCCGGAACGCTGTTGAGGCTCAACTCGCAAACGTGGCCGCCGCCTTCGAGGACGGCAACGTGTCCCCAGTCAGCACTTATGCGATAGCCAGCACGGCCGTCCAAAACACTGCTCAAGCGTTGTACCGCTTTTGTACGGCTGCTATGAGGCACGTTACTTATCTCCCGGTCTCAGGAACTTCGACGCCTTCTAGAATGGCGCGTGTAGGTTGCAGAAAGTAGCCGAGGCTCCCTCCAGGGCGGGAAGAAATCCGCCTGATTGGAAAGATCAATCTAGGGCGTACTTGATCGATTGTCAATCTTATTTGTCCGTATTCGATCGATTCTTTCGTGCGGGCGACACCGCTTGCGCTTCCGCGACGATCACTTCCATCCCAGCTTCGCGCAGCTCGTTGATGTACTTCGGATCGGTTCGATCGTCGGTGATCAGGGTAGTTATATCGGCGGCTGGCCCGACATAGGCAAACGACTGCTTGCCGAACTTGCTGTGGTCGGCCAAGGCAATCCGAGTCTTGGCCGCCTTAACCACCATCTTCTTGATCTGCGCTTCCGCATGATTGGCGGTGGAGATGCCATAACCAGGGTCAATGGCGCTCACGCCCAAGACAGCTTTGTCCAGGCGTATCTCAGAAAGAGCACGCTGCGCCCACTCTCCCGAAAAATAGAAGGTGTCTTTTTGCAGGTCGCCGCCCGTGCACAAGACCGTCACGCCAGTGCTATGTTGCAGTTGGCAAACGATGGTTGGAGAGTTGGTGACTACGGTAAGCCGATTGCGGTTATGCAGGCGGCCCGCCAGCTCCAGTACCGTCGTACTGCCCTCGAGAAAAACCGTATCTCCATCCAGGATGAGCTTCTCTGCTTCGCGCGCAATGGCTTGTTTCTCTTCGCTATTGCTGCGTGCCAGGGTTTCGTAAGAAGGCTGAAACTTCGTGCTCGACATGCGAGACACGGCGCCGCCATGGGAACGGACCAGTACACCCTCATCTTCCAGAGCCGCCAGGTCGCGGCGAATGGTGGCCGGCGTCACCGCTAACGCGCTGCACAGCTCGGAAGCGCTGACAGTGCGCTGCGTGGCAAGAATCTCGCGAATGCGAAACCTGCGTTCTTCAGCGAGCATGGCGATGCTTGGCTCTCCTCCGGGAACCGAACCGGTATACGGTTTCCGCTCAATCTCATAACCCGATTTCGGATGCGCAAACGCTCAGTTTAACAACGCTACACAATAGATTAGAAACGATCATACTATCATCGCTTGCGTCCGGTCCTTAGTTTCTAGAGGCTGCACCGTCTTCCAGGGGATGGCCGGGATGGGCTTGGCGCTCAGATGCCCTGACGACTGCGGCCTGCCAGTTCTCCGAGCGTGGAATTTGTGTGTGGACGATAACTTCGGCATTTCAACAACGACTGCCATCTCCGCCTGCTTCGTCCCTTATCTATTTTCGCGCGCTCGTCGCAGCCTACACCCGCCCTCAGCCAACAACCACTAGGATGGCGTGGGAGATTCGATATGATCAGTATAGATCGCTTGTGATCGATAAATAACAAGTAAGGCCTATATTTCTTAGCAAGTATAGTTAATAATAGACAACAAACGAACAATATCGTATATTCATTTGTGGTTGTGCTCCGGGGGCTCTTATTTATGCATTGGATACCTCCGACTGCCCCCGGCTCAGACAGCATGGAAACATGAAATGAATCCAGGCAACCGAGAAGTGGCCGAGCATTCGCTGTCTGCGTCGAGCATGACCACTGGCATTCAAATTGGCGTGCGGCCGGCGGAGACTGTCATCCCTGCCTTCAATATTCCTTATCTGCCCATGATGGAGCCGGTAGTCGCCGCTCTGCGTGAAACGGATTGTTTCGGGATGATCGCGGTGGCCCGCCTGGAATGGGTCAAGTTCGAGGCGCGCAGCCTGCGGGCAGTGCAGGAAGAATACGAACGGGTCGGGGATGAACGCCACACGCGACTCCATCTCGACCATATTCCGGTCATTGATGAAGACAACCTGCGGGTTGATTTTGAGGCCGAGATCCGGGAGGCGATCGGGCTCGGATACCAGTCGGTTATGGTGGACGGTTCGCGGTTGCCGTTGGAGGAGAACATTCAAGCCACGCGAAGAATCACGGCCATCGCGCATACCGCCGGAATTCCGGTCGAAGCAGAGTTGGGCGCCGTTCTCGGTCACGAAGCGGGGCCGCTTCCTCCTTACGAAGAACTCTTCGCCACGGGCCAGGGGTTCACATCGCCCGAAGAGGCAAGACGTTTTGTTGCCGAAACCGAAGTGGACTGGCTCTCCGTTGCGGTCGGGAGCGTGCATGGAGCTCTGATGGGCCGCTGTCAGAAAGTAGAGGCACGGTTGGACCTTGCGCATTTGCAGCGGATCCACGAAGCGACCCGAATCCCATTAGTGTTGCACGGAGGCAGCGGAATTAAGACGGAGTACATTCTGCAAGCGACGCGCCGTGGCATCGCCAAGATCAACATCGGCACTGTAATCCGCCAGGCTTATCAAGCCGCCCTTCCCATCTCTGTGGTGTCGGCGCAACAAGCGGTGCACAATACAACGGTGTCGATTCTGAGGGAGTTGCGTCTTCCGGGAAGCCGCAAGCTGGTTCATCTGGATTCGTGATTCCCGGCAGGTTCTGGATACCCACAGCATGAAACCTGACCATGAGATCACCGAGCACGTCCCGTCCGAAATGCGGGCGCTGGTGCTGGACGGCGTTGGCTTCGACCATCTGGCCATCCGCAAGATCCCGGTGCCGAGTCCCAGCGCCCATCAGATGTTGGCGCGGGTGGAAGCCGCTGGCATCTGCACCTCTCTGATCAAACTCATCGAACAGGGACCGGACCACAATCTGATGTACGGCTGGGATGTAAGCCGCTTTCCCGTGATTCTTGGCGACGAAGGTGTGGTAACTGTGGTGCAGGTCGGAGAGGCGCTTCGGAACCAGTACCAGACCGGCGAACTCTACGTCGTCCAGCCCGCCGTGGATCACGAGCCCGTTAATCATCGAGAACGTTATCGCAATGCAGGTCAGGGAGTGAGAAAGGTGGCCGTGGGCTACACCCTGGCTGGTCATCTTGCCGAGTACATCCTCATTCCGGAAGAGGTTCTGAATTCCGGATGCCTGCTGCCGGTTCCTCGGCCGCACCCACCGTTGGCGCACGCCGCCATGAGCGAGCCGCTCTCTTGCGTGGTCTCGGCCCAGGAACACCACATGCATTTGATCCAGCGTAGCCCACTGGCCGCGCGGGAAGCCGTGAAAGGACTGAAGCGCGGAGGCGTCACCGCGATCATCGGCGCAGGTGCAATGGGGCGAATGCATGTCGACCTGGCTCTCGCCTACCGGCCGCGCGCAATTGTGGTGGCGGATTTTCTGGAGCCTCGCCTGCAGCTTGTCGAGAAGCTGTTCCAGGGCCGGGCAGCGGAAGCAGGCGTCGCGCTGCACACGGTCCACGCTGCTTCCACCCCGGTTGAAAAGGTAGTCGCTGAACTGACGAACCATCTCGGGGCGGACGACGTCATCGTCGCGGTTGGGTCCAGGAAGGCGATCGAGGACGCCCAGAAAATGGTCGGGCGAAGCGCCGTACTCAATCTTTTCGGAGGGCTCAAGAAAGGTGACGACATTGTGGGCATCGATGCTACCGCTGTTCACTACAAAGAGATCAATGTCACCGGTTCGAGCGGCGGTTCGCCGTGGGACATCGCGCGTACGCTGGAACTCATCGCCACGAAGGAGATTGATGCCGGTGCCCACATCACCCGCGTGGGCGATCTGGATCATGCCATTGAACTGCTCCAGTTGGTGAAAGCCCAGCAAATCGACGGCAAAGCCGTCGTCTACCCGCACCGGCGTACCCAGAAGATTCACTGCGTGGATTCGTGGTCGGGGGCGGACGAACGCTCCTACCTGCAAGCAAGCGAGATCTGAGTGTCGCTCTCGGGCAATCGCACATTCGTCGGCTTCGGGTTCGGCGCTATTCAAGCCGGCCTCTTCCTCTGCGAAGCCTTTCGCTCCGGAAACTTTCGCCGCCTCATCGTCGCCGAGGTCATGCCGAATGTGGTGCAGGCGCTCCGCCTATCGGCGGGGAAATATGCCGTCAATGTGGCATACCACGACCGGGTGGAAGCGCTGGAGATCGGGCCCACTGAGATCGCGAACCCGGGGAACCAGTCCGAATGCAAGTTTCTGGTGACGGCGGTCGCGGAAGCTGCGGAAATCGCCACCGCGCTGCCGAGTGTGACCTACTACACCTCCGCGTCATCGGGAAGCGTCCACCGCATTCTGGCCGAGGGGCTTAGGCGCAAGGCCGCGGCCGGCGGTCCTCCCGCAGTCGTTTATGCCGCCGAGAATCACAACCACGCTGCGGAAATCCTCGAAGCAGCCGTGCTCGGCGAAATTCCCGGGCACGAGCATGATCAGGTGCTCGGCCGCGTCTCATTTCTCAACACCGTGATCGGGAAAATGAGTGGCGTAGTCGCAGACCCGCGTGAGATTCAAAAACAGGGACTGAAAACGGTCACGCCTTTCGAGTCTCGCGCCGTACTGGTAGAGGCCTTCAACCGCATTCTAGTTTCCCGAACATCCTTTGGAGAGCGATCTGCCGCAGATCGAACCGCCACCCAGGGCTTTCACCGCGGCATCGAGGTGTTCGAAGAGAAGCCCGACCTGCTTCCTTTCGAAGAAGCGAAACTCTACGGACACAACTCCACCCACGCTGTCGCCGCCTATCTCGGGGCTTTCTTGGGAGTGGGACGGATCGCCGATCTCGAGAGAGCTCCCGGAGTAGCCGCATTCCTGGAGGCGGCATTTGTCAGCGAGTCCGGCGAGGCGCTCGTTCGCAGACATCAGGGCAAGGACCCTCTGTTCACCCCCGAAGGCTACCGAGCCTATGCCACGGACCTGCTGCAGCGGATGTTCAACCCTTATCTGGGTGATACGGTGGATCGCGTGGGCCGCGATCCAGAACGGAAGTTGGAATGGGACGACCGCTTGGTGGGCACGGTTCGCGTCGCCCTGCAGCAGGGCTTGAGCCCGGTGCGTTACGCAATGGGAACCGCCGCTGCCGTGACTGCGCTCGATAAGTCTGCCCTCGATTCCAACCTGCCGCTACAGGAAGTCTTGGATCCGCTCTGGCAGAAGGCTTCGCCCCACCCGGCTGAGAGGGACGCCGTGCTACGAACTGTCGAAGAAGGCCGAACGCGATTGAGGCTCTGGCGTGCCAATGGTTTCCCGAACCTGGAAGCATTCGTGGAACGAAACCTGTCCCTTCCGCGCTGATGCTGCGGCGAAAAAGTCCCAAGGCCGAAAAACTCGATCGGCAAGGAAGAAGGCCAGTCGGCGTGCCGGCGCCGTGCTTCAGCGCTGGCGCACTTTCGCCAACTCTTTCCAGGTTACGAGCACAAAGCCTTGCTCCTTGAGGAACTGCCGGAACTCTGCGCTCTTGACCATGTCCAGATCGTGCTGACGCCATGCGGCGCCCCAATCAGGATGATCGTAGGTCGCGCCCCGCATCTCATCGTCATCGTAGGCAAGATGCACAATCACCTGGTAAACGCCCGGGCCGAGAGGTTCAAGTTGCCTTCTGTACCAGGCAGTCCAGTCTTTTGCGTCGATGCCAGGGTCGATCTCGATGACCTTCTCCACCAGAACTTCTTCCGCGGGTGGCGACGTTCCAATCGGCGCATGGCTTCCCGCCTTGGCCTCCAGGATGGGCAGACCGTAGCTGTGGCCCATCTTCTTATAGACCTCGAACAAATCAGCCGATTCGAACAGCGCCCCCATGTGAGTGTCCAAATGGGTCACGTGAATGCCCGCAGACTGGGCGCGATCAACCTGCGCACGCAACTCGCTCTCCGCCTCGGAGGGTTTGGCATTCTGTGCGACGGCCGGTGTGTCGAGCGGAAGATACTCGGTCGCGTCCAACAGGCTGGGTACCTTGTCTTTTGAACTCACAGGTCCCCAACGCAGAGTAGTCCATTCGCTGTTGAGGGCCAGGTGAATGCCAAGATCGGCAGCGGGATGCTCCCTCGCCCACTTCACTACCTCGGGAAACCACGGGCACGGAACCAGGATGCTAGACGAGGTAATCCATCCCTTTTCGAGTGCCTCGAAGGTGGCGCGGTTAACGGAATGGTTCATGCCCAGGTCGTCGGCGTGTATCAGCAGCAGGCGGGCAGAGGCTGGATAGCCCAGTCGCTCCTGGACAGTCTTTTCTTGGCCAGTCTGGGCCAAACCGTGCACCAGGCTGACAAAAAGGAAAAAGAGTAGAAAACGCATTCTGTGGTTCATGACCGAGACTCACGCTCCTTCAAGTTCTGACGAATTCCACCGAACTTTCGAGTTTTGCCAAAATGCGGCAAGAATCGTTTTAATACAGATTTTGTCATTGACAGAATATCCCTTCCGTATAGAATTCAAGAGGATTTCTTGGAACGGCGGCAGCTTGTTCGATTTGCAATCCCGCGATCCACGAAGATATCCTTCCCCCGAACCCCGTTATCTCTCCGCAGGATAATGGGGTTTTATTTTGAGACTGTGAATGAGTTCTACCGCCAACCCGCCCGCTAACGCTCCGCGCCTGAGGCGTTCACTCACGCTCTGGGACCTGATCATGTACGGCATCATTGTGATTCAGCCGACGGCGCCGATGCCGGCCTATGGCGTTTTCAGCAATGAGGGCCAGGGCCACGTCGTTACCTCCATCCTGATCGCCATGGTCGCCATGGTGTTCACGGCCATGAGTTATGGCCGCATGGCACGGGTGTATCCGAGCGCGGGATCGGCCTATACCTATGTGGGTCGTGAGTTGCATCCCTCGTTGGGCTATGTCACCGGATGGGGCATGACGATGGATTACATTCTCAATCCGCTGATCTGCACGATATGGTGCGCCAAGGCGATGGCCGATCTGCTGACTGGAACCCGCTTTCAAATGCCTTACCCTGGTCTGATCTGGCCGTTGTTCTTTGCGTGCTTGTTTACGGCACTCAACCTGCGCGGCGTCCAGACATCGGCCCGCATCAATAAGACACTCTGCGCCGTCATGGGCGCGGTCATCCTGGTGTTTTTCTGGTACACGGTCCGATACATCTTCCGCCTGCCGCAATATCCGGAAGCCTATTTTCTGCACCCGTTTTACAATCCTCAAACCTTTACCGTGAACCGGGTGTTTCACGGTACCTCGGTGGCCGTCCTGACCTATATTGGTTTCGATGGCATTTCGACCTTGTCGGAAGAGGTGGAGAACCCGAAGCGGAACATTTTTCTGGCGACGGTACTGGTTTGTGTAATCACGGGATTTCTAGCTGCCGCCGAGGTCTATGGCGCTCAGTTGCTCAGTTACCAGCACTTCGGTAAGGACTTCGGTGTCTTCTCGCAATTTGGCGACGAGAATGTATTCAGCCACGTCGCTGGCATTGCGGGCGGTGTTTTCATGACCAAGGTCATTAGCCTGACCCTGCTGATCGCCACCACTGGTTCCGGCTTGGGGTCGCAACTAGGCGCGGCGCGGCTGCTTTACGGCATGGGACGCAGCGACGCGATTCCGAAGAAGTTCTTTGGAGCCATTCATCCGAAGACACGGATCCCGGCGAATAACGTGATGTTCGTGGGGGCGATTGCACTGATGGGAGCCTTCCTCATTACCTACGACAATGGCGCCCAGTTACTCAACTTCGGCGCGCTGATCGCGTTCATGGGCGTAAATCTGGCGGCGCTCACCCACTATTTCATCCGCGGCAACGACCGGAGCGTGGGGCAACTGATTCCACCGATTCTGGGCTTCGTTATTTGCCTTTTCATCTGGATTCACCTGTCCAATCTGGCTCTCATCACGGGGTCTATCTGGATGGTTTGCGGGATCGCCTTTGGAGCCTGGAGGACGCGTGGCTTCCGCGAAGACCTGGTGAACTTCGATATTCCAGCAGATGAGGGGTAGAAGGTCAGAGTGCAGAGGTGAGAACCGTTAGACTTGGACGTTAGCTGGTTTTACCTCTGCAATCTGACCTCTGACCTCTGCAACTGCCTCACTCCACGTTCCAACCGCTTGCTTCGATCGCAGGCGTCACTGTTCCCAGGCTGCTGGCGCGATAGGTTGCCGTGATTTCCCGCTTCTCGCCGGGCAGCAGCGAGATGTAGTTGTCCTGCCAGACAACCGGCAGAATTTCTTCGCCGCCCTTGCCCTTGAGCTTCAAGCGCACGAAGAACGCCAGGTACTTGCTGGGATTTTCGACGACAACACGAGTCACCCCATTTTCGCGGCTGCGCTCGCTGCGACTCGATACATTCAGCCTCACTTTGGGCAACTCCGCGAGTGAGGTGTAGTCGGCATACGAGTCGGTCGGCGTCATATACCAATTCGACTTTGCCCAGTCGAGCGTCTCCGGTTTTGTCGAGAGCCAATAAAAGTTCGACCCAACCAGCCTACCGCTGCCATCGGTGACACGAAGATCCAGGAAGTATGCGGGTGACAGTCCTTCGATCTGCGGAAGCTCAAACACCTTCGCAGTACTGTCGGCAGCCGCATCGAGCGCAGCGTCTTTGTAAAACTTCTGCGTTCCATCCAGATTGAATATGCGCACCGCGACTTTCAGCCCCTTGGCATCCGCATATTGGCTGCTCACTAGCCACACCGAGTGATCGTCGTAGCCATAGACCGGGTCGAGCGCCTGCATGGCTTTCTTGGCACCGAAATATCCGCCGCCCGGCCGCAGATAGTAGTCGTAGAGATGCCAGATCATCGACGGCCAGGCGTTATTCAGCATCCACTGGATGACGCCCGTCGAGGTGTACTTGTTGCGGCTGTAGGCCTCGTACATGGCGCGCACGCCTTCGTAGGCCATGAGCTGAGATTTGTAGGTGAAGTCTTCCGCGCTCCTCGCCTTTCCGTAGCGCGCGTTCAGCGCATCGGTGAACACTTTTATGGTTTTGAAAGAGCCGCCGCCGGCGTGGAAATTCCAGTATTCGTCCAGCGGCCCCTCCGCCGTCCAGAGATGGTTTTTTGGAACCATGCGCTCAACGCTTTCAATCGGCGGAACTGCTGGCCCCATGCTGGTTTCGGTGTTGAAGCCGTAGGCGCCGCCGCATCCGCCGGGGTTGCACAGATTTTCGTCCGCTCGAAAGTATGGATCTGTCGTCCAATACGAAGGCGCCACGTATTCATAAGGTCCGCTCATCTTGACGCCGCTTTCGCCCGTCACCGTGGCGGGCTTCGCCGTGGCCGAAGAGACGATCGGATTCGGCCACCGCAGGTCCGCTTCAATTTTTAGGTACATCTCTTCCACGTCCGGCGGTGGAGGATTGTCGCTGCCATTCAGCCACATCGCCAGGCTGGGATGGCTCCTGAGCCTATACATCTGGTCGCGCAATGAGGCTTTTGCAATCTCAAAGTCTTCATCTTTCCAACTGCCCCAGTGCTCCCAGAAATCGCAACAGCACCATCCAGCCATTACCAGGATTCCCTGCTGGTCGGCCATTTCGAAGAATTCCTCGGTTTCGATCTTGCCTTCCAGACGCACCGTGTTCAGTCCCATATCGCGCACATAGCGGAACTCATCGGCGAGCCGCGTCGAGGTCTGGCGCAGCATCAGGTCGGGTGTCCAGCCGCCTCCGCGAATCAGGATGTTCTTGCCATTGACCTTGAACAGGCGCTTCAAGCGATCCGGCGCCTGCTCGGCGACTTCGGACGTGATCTCGCGAATGCCAAACTTCGTACGTGATTCATCGGAAACCTTGCCGTTGACCTCAAACGAAAGCTGCAGATCGTACAGGCTCGGCGTTCCCATCTGCGCCGGCCACCACAGCCGCGGATTAATTAGGTTGAGCTGCGGATATTGGTCAGGCGAGAAAACCACGTCTTTGGACTCTCCCGCCGCCAGTTCCACTGGTTGCGCGAATTCGATGTTCTCGATCTTGCCTTTCAGCGTCCCTCTTACGGGCTGATCGCTGCCATTTTTCACCAGCGCGGTTACCGTCAAGTGGGCCGCGTTGTTCTCGGGCGAATCCACCTTTGAGAGCACTGCCGGATGCCGCAACGCGACCGGTCCACTGGCGGTCAAATACACCTCACGCCACAGCCCCATGTTCTTGTCGGGGGGCGCCGGATTCCAGTCCACAAAGGTGATAGCCAGGTTGTTTTCCGTGGGCGCCCAGACCTGCACCGCCAGCACATTCGTTCCTTGTTTGACGGCTGACGTTACGTTGAACTCGTAGGTCCGCCATGCCCCGGCGACTTCATTTGAGTTGGCGATCTGCTTTCCGTTGAGAAAAATGTTGGCGCGATAGTTGATGCCGCGAAAGTTCATCCACACTGTTTTTCCGGCGAACCGATCGGGCACAGTGAATTCTTTGCGATACCACCAGGAAACCGCGTAGGGGCTGTCGGGAGGCATCGGAATATTCGAAAAATTAAAGCCGACGGGATAATTGATCCCCGGAAACTGCCGCAGATTCATGCCGTAAAACGGATCGGGCAGCAACCCGTTCTTGACTTGCGCCGCTACTACCGTCGTCGGAACCGTCGCGCGGATCCAGTCGCTGGTCTTGAAGGTTGCGCTGGAGATTGCTGCGCCCGTCGCTGTTATTTTCGCGGAAGACTGCAAGGCCCATCCGTCGCGCAAAGGAAACGTCCGGGCCGGAGGGAGGCCGGGCTGGGCGTTGGCGACCGCCAGCGCGAAAAACGGGATCAGGAGTCGCAACGTCTTCATAAGAGTGTCCTTAATAAAGAAATGAAAGCCGTCCAATCGTCGTGTGGAACCGCCCTATGTTCATAACACCTTTATTAATTCGATTCAACAGCGGAGTTCTGCGAAGTTTCCGTTAGGTTTTGGCGAATTGCAGCGGAGTTGAAACAGCGGTGTTTCGTTTTGCCTCCGGCTGGCATCTCGATCGCTAGTTTATAATCATTAATTCTCGCTTCCAGCGTGGAACAATCTAACGGAGTTATCCCACTATGATTCGACAGCTTCAAAATGCAGGGCCAACCGTGAAAATTATTCTCGGTGCGCTTCTCGTCCTCATCTGCGCCTCGATGGCGATTACGCTGATTCCCGGCGGGATCGGCTCCAGTCTTGGCATTGGCGCGCCCCCGGCTGGCGTCCTAGCCACGATTGGTGATCAGCAAGTGACCGTGCCCGAGGTGCAGCGTGAGGCCCGCGCCATGATCCGTCAGCAGTTTCCTCGCGGCGGACCGCAGGCTAGCATGTTGCTGCCCTATTTTGCGGGTCAGGCTGCCGAGCAACTCATCAATGAGAAGACCTTGGTTGCCGAGGCGCGCCATCTGGGTTTGCGCGTCAGCGATGACGAACTCCGCGATGAACTCCAGCACGGGCAGCTTGGCCCCATGCTCTTTCCCGACGGCAAGTTCATCGGGCAGGAAGAGTACGAAAACTTCGTCCAGCGCAATGACCTGACCGTCCCTCAGTTTGAAGCGCTGGAGAAGGACTTTGTTCTTGTCCGCGAGTTGCGCGCCCTGGTTGCCAGCAGCGCCTTCGTCGGGGACACCGAAGTTCGCGACGAATTCAATCGCCGCAACACTAAGGTGAAGTTCGAATACGCCGTGGTCACGCAGGCCGACATTCTGAAGGGCCTGCATCCCGCCGAAGCGGAACTCAGGGCTTATTACGAACGCAACAAAGCGGCCTACAACAACTCCATTCCGGAAAAGCGGCAGATTAAGTATGTCGTTGTGGATAACGCGAAAATTGCCGCGGCGGCGACGGCAACCGATCAGGATCTGCAAGCCTATTACGATCAGCACCGCGACGAGTACCGCGTCCCCGAACAGGTGAAGGTTAGCCACATTCTGATCAAGACTCCGCTGCCCACTCCCGGTGCCAAGGAAGATGAGAAAGCCGTTGCCGATGCGCGGGTGAAGGCCGAAGGGGTGTTGAAGGAACTCAAGGCAGGCGGAGACTTTGCGAAACTTGCGGGAAAATACTCTGACGATCCGGGCAGCGCCAAGAGCGGCGGCGAACTCGGCTGGATCGGCCGCGGCCGCACCGTACCTGAATTCGAGAAGGCCGCATTTTCGCTCGGCAAGGGGCAAACTAGCGACCTGATCAAGAGCACCTACGGCTTCCACATCATCCGCGTTGAAGACAAGCATGACGCTCATCTCAAGACCCTCCCCGACGTGAAGAGCGAGATCGAAGAGAAAGTGAAGCAGCAGAAAACGGCGCGCGCCGCGGAAGCAGCGGCGAATGCCTTGCTCAGCCAGGCGCGTACTGACGGATTCGACAAGGCTGCTGCCGCCAAAGATCAGACGGCTATTACCACCGACTTCTTCAGCCGCACAGATAACCTGCCCGGACTGACTGCGAATCCGCAGTTTATGGAGGCCGTCTTCAATGAGGCAGAGAAGGCCCCGCCCGATGTGGTGCAAGTCCCGCAAGGCTACGTGGTTTTCCAACTGCTCGCCATCAAGCCTCCGGCTACGCCTACATTTGAGGAGATTCGTTCGCGGGTCGAAAGCGAGTTCAAGAACGAGCGCGCCGCCTTTCTGTTGCACCAGAAGACCCAGGAACTCTCTGACCGGGCCAAGGCTGCGCACGATTTGAAGAAAGCCGCCAAAGATCTGGGTGCGACGGTGAAGACCAGCGAACTGGTGCTGCCCGATGGCCAGGTTCCTGACATCGGTTCCATGACCAATGCAAGTGCGATCTTCGCGCTGAATCCCGGCGAGATCAGCGGCCCGATCACCGCCGGCGCAAACGGCGTGGTCGCTCACCTTCTCGAAAAACAGGCGCCGACGGATCAGGACTTCGCCGAGAAGAAGGACCAGATCCGCCAGTCGCTTCTCGAAACCAAGCAGAACGATTTGTTCGGGGTGTTCGTTACCAACTTGCGCAAGGACATGGAAAAATCCAACCGGCTCAAGGTCAATCAGGAAGAGATGAAGAACCTGACCCGGCAGACGGCGCAAGAAGGTTCGTAGCGAAGAAGTTCTCAGTTCCCAGTCGGTGCTGCGAGCTGATGACCATCCACTGAGAACTGAGAACTGACAACTGAGAACTGATTTTGCATGCCTTTCCCGCGCGCCAGCGGAATTCTGCTTCATCCCACCTCGCTCGCTTCGCGCGGCGGGATCGGTGACTTTGGTCCGTCGGCGTATGCCTTCGCGGATTTTCTTGCCTCCGCGCGCCAGGGTCTCTGGCAGGTGCTCCCTCTAGGTCCGCTCGGTTACGGAGCCTCGCCCTATTCTTCCACTTCGGCATTTGCCGGAAATCCACTGCTGATCAGTCTGGAGCGGCTTGCCGATCGTGGCTGGCTTGACCACGCCCAGGTCGACGCCCTGACCACCGCTGTCGAGCCCGTCGATTACTCATCGGTCTTCCACCACAAGCTGCCCCTGGTATTTGAAGCGGCGCACAACTTTGTGCGTTCGGCTCCGCCACATGCCCGCTCGCGTTACCAGACCTTCTGCCGACAAAACCAATGGTGGCTCGACGACTTCGTGCTGTTCGACGCCTTGCGCGCCCGTTTCCACCTGGAAAGCTGGAACCGGTGGCCCCGCGAACTGACTCATCGTGATCCAGCGGCGATCGAGAAGGCGCACACCGAAATGCGCGACGAACTCGATGTGCGTCGCGCCGTGCAGTTCTTTTTCTTCGAACAGTGGCAGGCGCTTCGTGCCTATTGCGCCGAGCGTTCCATTCGCGTCGTGGGCGACATCGCAATCTTCGTGAATTTCGATAGCGCCGATGTCTGGACCCACCCCGATCTGTTTTGCCTGAACTCCGACCTCGATCCCGAAGTCGTCGCCGGCGTGCCCCCGGATTTTTTCAGCAAAGACGGCCAGCGTTGGGGCAGTCCTCTTTATCGCTGGGACGTGATGCGGGAGCAGGGATACTCGTGGTGGATCGACCGGATGCGTTGGGCCACGCACAATTTTGACTACATCCGCCTCGATCATTTTCGCGGCTTCGCGCAGTACTGGGAGATTCCGGCCAGCGAGCCCACTGCAGTTCATGGCCGCTGGGTCGATGGGCCGAAAGACGATTTATTTTTGAAGCTGCGCGAGGCTCTGGGCGGGCTCCCATTTTTCGCGGAAGATCTCGGATACATCACACCCGACGTGCACGCCCTCCGCGAACGCCTCAAGATTCCCGGCATGGCCGTGCTGCAATTTGGGTTTGGCAATGTCGGCGCACACGCCCATCTGCCTCACACTTTCACCCCCGAAAAGGTTGTTTACACCGGCACGCACGACAACGACACGCTGCTCGGCTGGTGGGAATCGGCCGCCAGCGAATACGAGCGTCAGCAAGCGGAAGCGTACTTGGGCGCGTGTGAAGACGGTATCCACTGGGCGATGATTCGCGCCGCCTCCAATTCCGTGGCCAGCCTCTCGGTGGTGCCGTTACAGGATGTGTTGGGGCTGGGGAGTGATGCGCGCATGAACGTCCCAAGCCGCCAGGAAGGGAACTGGCGCTGGCGTTTTGCCGCCGAGTTGCTGCGCCCGGAGTTGGCGGAGAAACTCGCCACCCTCGCCGAGGTTTCCGACCGCCTGCCGCAGCCGTTGCCGGCGGCCGCCAGCGCGCACGACGATGGAGATTGGGCGGCCTGAGTAGTGTATTCTCGCTGGCGAAGCAAATTGATCGAATCGTCTGGAGTACGACGCCGTGACCGAGCCCACCCAGCCCATCATTCGCGCCCTGAAGGTCGAGAAGTTCTACGAGCAGCCGGATGGGAATCGCATTGAAGTTATTGCGCCTGTCGATCTAGACGTAGAGCCGGGCAAGATTGTCGCCCTGCTCGGTCCTTCCGGCTGCGGCAAGTCCACCTTGCTGCGGATTCTGACCGGACTCAGCCAGCCTTCATCGGGCGAAGTTCTGTGGCATGGGCAGCCCATTACGTCGCAGAACGCCGGGGTGGCCATCGTCTTCCAGAGTTTTGCTCTGTTCCCCTGGCTGACCGTGCTCGACAACGTCGAAGCCCCGCTCGAAGCGCGTGGAGTCCCCGCCATAGAGCGTCACAAACGCGCCCTGCGCATTCTCGATACCGTCGGCCTCGATGGCTTCGAGAGCGCCTACCCGAAAGAGCTTTCCGGAGGCATGAAACAGCGCGTCGGCTTCGCACGCGCCCTGGTGGTGGAGCCCGAAGTCCTGTTCATGGACGAGCCTTTTTCGGCGCTCGATGTGCTCACCGCGGAAAACCTGCGCAATGAATTGCTCGAACTCTGGCTGAGTAAGAAGATGCCGACCAGCGCCATTTTCATCGTCACGCACAATATCGAAGAAGCCGTGCTGCTGGCGGATCGCGTCATCGTACTGGCAAGAAATCCGGCGTGGGTGCGCGCCGATTTTCCCATCGAACTCGCTTATCCTCGCGATCGCAAATCGCCGCGCTTTGTCGACCTGGTGGATTACATCTACAAGATCATGACCCAGCCCCAACTCGCGCTGCCTGTGCCCGAGGCTACGGCAACCGCGCAAAAGCCGGCTCGCCAGAAATACCAGATGCTTCCGCACGCGCGCGTTGGGGGCATCGCCGGTCTGCTCGAACTGCTACAGGACCGCGGCGGACAGGAATATCTTCATCGTCTCGCCGAAGTCCTCATTATGGATGCCGAAGACCTGCTTCCGATCATCGAGGCTTCCGTGCTGCTTGGTTTCGCCAACTTGAAAGAAGGCGACGTTCAGATTACCGCCGAGGGCGCTGGCTTCGCCGAAGCCGACATTCTCACCCGGAAAATTCTCTTCCGCCATGCCGCGCTTAAGCACGTCATGATCCTGCAGCAGATCGACAGCATTCTGCACGCCAAAGCGGATCGCTCCATTTCGCAGGAATTTTTCTACGACATCCTTGACGAGCACTTCAGCGAGGATGAGGTGCAGCGGCAATTCGATACCGCCATGAACTGGGGCCGCTACGCTGAAATCTTCGACTTTGACCGCGAATCCCACCTGCTGGTCCTCGCCGAGCCCGTCGGAGAGCCTCATCCACCGACCACTCCGGTGCAGTTGTGAAGCGTCCGCAGCGAATCGTTTTCCAGCCACTGGTTCGCATCTGGACGGTGCTGCCGCGTCCCAGCGCGGCGAGCCTGCCCGACCTCATCATGTTTTCCGGCGGCCTGGCGCTCTTCTATGGCGTTGTGGAAGTCGGCCGCACCTGGCTCGGCCCCTTCAAACCGCTGGTCGAGATCAGTCGCAGCCCCAGCGACCTTCCGATCTATGCCGCGTATTCTCTGCTGCGCATCGCGCTGGCCTACGTGCTCAGCCTGCTCTTCGCGGTCAGCTACGGATACATCGCCGCCTACCGCCCGCGCGCCGAACGCTTCATGATTCCGTTGCTCGACGTTCTGCAATCCATTCCGGTATTGAGCTTTCTTCCTGGCGTGATGCTGGCCATGGCCGCGCTTTTTCCCGGACGTCAACTAGGCGTCGAACTAGGCGCGGTCCTCCTCATCTTTACCGGACAGGTGTGGAACATGGCTTTCAGCTTTTACGCATCGCTGAAAAGCATTCCGCGCGAGATGCGGGAAGCGGCCACCATCTACCGCTTCAACTGGTGGCAGCGCTTTCTTCAGATCGAGCTGCCCTTCGCGACCATCGGCCTGGTATGGAATTCCATGATGTCGGTGGCTGGAGCCTGGTTCTTCCTGATGGCCTGCGAGCAATTTGGCGATTTCCGTCTGCCCGGCCTCGGCTCCTATCTCCAGGCCGCCGCGGACAACGGTGACACACGCTCTATTCTCCTGGGCATTGTCACCATGATCGCGGTGATTGTGCTCATCGACCAGTTCGTATGGCGTCCCGTAATTGCCTGGGCCGACAAATTCAAGATGGAGCAAGTCGAGAGCGCAAGTGCCCCCTCTTCATGGGTGCTCGAGTTTCTTAAGCGTTCCCGTGGCGTCGCGCTCTTTCGCAAGCGGGCAATTCGTCCCCTCCGCGAAGAAATAATTCAATACTTTGCCCGCCACCAGGTTGGCGCCGAATCGGCAGGCGAGAACGAAGCGCTTCTGTGGCTCTTGCGGAATCGCTGGAATCGCTGCTCTCAGCGCGATCGGATACGCCGTGGTGCGCGTCGTCATGATCCTGACCGGCCTGCGCGGCTCGGAATTCCACCAGATCGGCATCGGCCTCGCTGCAACCTTCCTGCGGGTGAATCTCACGCTCGTGCTCGGCGCTCTCTGGACCATCCCGGTTGGTGTTGCCATCGGATTCAACCCGCGGATGGCGCGCATCGCGCAGCCCCTCGCGCAGATTGCCGCCTCGGTGCCGGCCACGGCGTTGTTTCCGGTTGTGCTGCTGGTCCTGATTCGCCTCGGCGGAGGCCTGGGCGTGGGCTCGATCGTCCTCCTGCTTCTCGGCACGCAGTGGTACATCTTGTTCAACGTGATCGCCGGCGCTATCGCCATTCCCACCGACTTGAAAGAAGCGGCCAGCGTTTTCGGCATCCGCGGCTGGGAGCGCTGGCGCACACTGATCCTGCCCGGAATCTTTCCTTTTCTCGTTACCGGTCTGATTACGGCGTCCGGCGGCGCCTGGAACGCCAGCATCGTCGCCGAATATTTCCACTTCAAAGGCCAGACCTACTCGACCGTGGGCATCGGCGCCATGATCTCCGCCGCCACCGATACGAAAAATTTCGATGTTCTCCTCGCCAGCACAATTGCCTTGGCCGCCGTGGTCGTTACTACGAACCGCCTGCTCTGGCGGCGTCTCTATCGTTTGGCCGAAACTCGCTTCAAACTCGAAGGCTAACTTTTCTCCGTTCTCAGTTCTTGGTTCTCAGTCAACCCAGTTCTTCTGAGTATTTCCTCTGTGTTCCCCTATGTCCTCTGTGGTTCAAGGTTTTGATTTTGCGGCCGCTGCGGTATTCTCACCTGTTCAATGCCTGACGACTTCCCACTCCAGTCTCAGACGCCCGATGCGCTCATGCTCTTCGGTTTCTGGTACCGCGCCCTACCGGCAAATCAACTCAGTCGCGGAGAACTCGCCAAGATCATGTTGCTGGAACAACCGCTAGTCATTGGACGAGGACGCGACCAAAAAGGCCAACCCTTTGCCCTGCGCGACGCCTGCCCGCATCGTGGCATGCCGCTATCCTGCGGACAATTCGACGGCCAGCAAATCGAATGCTGCTACCACGGCTGGAAATTCGACGCCCACACCGGCCAGTGCCAGCTGATCCCGTCGCTGGTGGCCGAGCAGAACCTGAAAATCGACCGCATCTACGCCGGCAGCTGTCCCTGCGAAGAGCGCGACGATTTCATCTGGGTCTTCATTCCCGATCCCGGCCCAGCCGGCGCCGGATTTTCGAAGTCCGCGCCCGCTCCGGCTCCGGCCCCCGAGATTCCGAAATTCAGCGAGCATTACAAAACCGCCTACCTCACCGCCGACCTACCTTGCTCCGTCGACCACGGCATCATCGGCCTGATGGATCCCGCACACGGCCCCTTCGTGCACCAGGCGTGGTGGTGGCGCACGCGGCATTCGATCCACGAGAAGCGCAAGAACTTCGAACCCATCTCCTACGGATTTCGCATGAGCGCGCACACGCCCAGTTCCAACAGCGCTCCCTACAAACTTCTGCGACTCTACGCCGACACCGATTCGATCACCACGACCATTGATTTCGTCCTGCCCAATTTGCGATCGGAAATTATTCGCGCCGGCAAATACTGGTTCTCCAGCCTGACCACGGTAACTCCCATCACGCGCAACCAGTGCCGCATCGACGTAGTGGCCGCCTGGAACCTGTTTCGTTGGTTTCCCTTCGGCCCCGAGCTGCTGAAGTTCGTCTTCGCCAAATTCGTGGAGCAGGATCGGCGCACCATGGAACTCCAGTCCGAAGGCCTGAAACACAACCCGCATCTAATGCTGATCGACGACGCCGACCGCCCCGCAAAATGGTATTTCGGCCTCAAGAACGCCATGCTGGAAATGAAGAAGAATGGCGGCGAGTTCCGGCACCCGATGGCGGGGCCGGTGACATTGAAGTGGAGAAGCTGAAAGGAGCAGTCGCTAGTCGCTGGTCAATAGTTCTAGGTCCCCAACGCGCCTGCTAAACGAGCTTCCATTGCATCTCTTCCTTCAATTCACCAAAGCATTCGGGACATATCCAACGACTCCCGTCCTCAGTGACATACCCCTCTCTCAGTACTTCCGGCGAGTCGGATTCCATAAACTTGGCCCAACATCCTTCGCAGTGATCATGGTCCCAATCTTCTCTCGGCCGCGTGTACTTCTTGAAACTCAGCGCCGCTCCACGAGTCCATTTCGCGTTATCGACGCGCCAGTCTGCCATAACAGCGCAAAGCTATCATGCGAGGGCTAATTTGCACAGTTGGCGGCTCTAGCTAAACGAGCGAGAATAGGAACTGCAGCCCTCACCAGATAACTTTGAGCCCTTCGTAAAGACCGAACTTCTGATCCGGACTCACGACGGGAATCTTCTCCGCCAACGCTTGCGCAATGATCTGACGGTCGAAGGGATCGCTGTGGTGCAGGGGCAGGCCAAATAGACGGAGCGCGTGTTCGAACGTGTAGGGAAGCACGCGAATGTCCAGGTCTTCGACGGCCTGCCGCGCCACGGACTCTGAGACCGCGAGTTTGCCGATGGATGCCTTGATGGCAAGTTCAGCAAGGGAGACCGCGCTCAGTTCGAGAACATTTTCGGGATTCCGCAGGGCAGCGCTGGCGCGCTTGCTGAGACGTTCCGGCGACTGTACCGCATAAATCAGAACTGCCGTATCAAGCAGCAGGCGCACGTCACTCACGTCCCGAGAGGACGTCTTCTACCTCTTCCGCCGTCATCGGCTTCCACCAGTTCGGGTCAAGCACTTGAATCTTGTCCTTCAGTGTCCCCAAGGTCCGGATCTTGCGAGTGGGTTCTTTCGTTCGCACAATGTCCACCACGGGCACACCCCGGCGGCAGACGGTCACTGGCTCTCCACCTTCGGCCGCCCGAATCAACTCGGGAAGTTTGTTCTTGGCATCGGCTACGCTAACTTTCATGTTCTTATTATAGCTATTTAAGATGGCTATGTAAACAACTCCCTACTGCTTGCACTCAGGGTCCACCGGCAGGCTCCCATCCAGCCAGTGCAGATACGTCCCCATCGCATGCCAGCACATGGCGCCGAACTTCACCGTGCCCAAGGAGGAAAACTTGTAGGCTGTATTCACGTGGTGGTAGTTGAAAAAGACCGGAATCCACAGCGGGACTTTGGGGACAATATCGCAGGTATTGACGATGCGCCACGATGTGATCGGCAATTCATCGAACAGGCGCACGAATTCCGCATCGCCAACGCGAGGCGATGCGAATGTGCAGAGCGTGGTCACGTCGAACTTTCCCTTTTCTCTATTCTCCATCACAAACAAAGTGCAGAGCGCCGATCCCAGGCTGTGTCCTGTCACCACATAGGTCCGATCAGGCCTCCCTTTATCTTCGCGGATCAGCGCTTTTTTGATGCTGGTCCGTTCCATGTGCAAGTGCAACTGCTCAAGCTGTTCCGCGAAAGAGCCGGTTAACGGCTCCTCCACAGCAACAGTCCGTACCTCCTCGGCGCTGCGACGTCTTTCAATCCGCATGCTGCTATAGATTCTGTCGAAACCCTCGTGAACACGCCCTGCGGATTGAACCGCTTTGAAGGGAACCGGCCATGCGGTCGCGTCGTCCCACCACTCGATCTTGCCCTCGGTGCCGCGAATTGCCAGGATGAATTCTTGATAAGTGCTCCTGTTTTGTGCCACGAACCCGTAGAACATTGGCACCTCGTCGTCGAGGAAAAAATCGGTCATGTGGATCCACGCCACCAGTTCGTAGGGGTCGGGAATCTCGCCCGGCAGGGGTACGGGCCTGAGGTTGGGGGCTCCCGCTTGAACATCGCGTAGGCGGCATTAACGAACTTGCCGTAGAAAACTGCTTCACTGTTGACCAGGGGCCGGCCCATGAAGCACCTCCAAGGAAGGAAATGAAAACCCCAGCGGATAGTGGAGGGTAATTATTGGCCAGTCGGCCAGGAGCTATTGTCTACTATCCACTATCCACTATTCACTATCCACGAATCACTGTTCCTCCACCAGCCAGTCCATCGCTTCTTCCCGCGTCTTGAACGCGACAATCTCGCGCTGGGAAAAGTTGTGAAAGTTCTCCATAAAGGCGCGCGGGATCCCCCCGGTGCCCACCCACGCCGTCTTTTTTACAAACGGACGGTCGAGCGTCAACACCTCTTTGATCTTCATAGCGACCGCGTGATCGATGGTGGCGCCGGTGTGGTCGGCGAGCGTGACCAGCGACTCGCGCGGATGCTTCGCCACAGTGACCCGTACATACTCCAGCAGAAGCTGCATCTCGTGGGCGTTGGCGTGCGAAAAGTCCAGCAGCAGAATCTGCTTGCCATGGTGCTCGATGAAATGAATCCGATCATCCATTGCGCCACCCAGAACACGTAGCCCCGGACGCCCTCGTCCGGGGAGCCGAGCGAACCAGGGCCCCTGTCAAGCCCGGTGTTGGCTTGATGGGGTAGAAAAGCTCGGCACCGCGTCACCCCAGCAATGTCTCTACGACGTTGTACACCGAGTCCAGCGCCGAGTCCAGCGCCGCTGCATCCTTGCCGCCCGCTTCGGCCAGGTCCGGACGCCCGCCGCCTTTGCCACCGACTTTTTGCGCCACCGGCCCGATGACTTTTCCCGCCTGAATGCGGCCGGTGAGGTCCTTGGTAACGCCGACGATCAGCGAAACATTCCCATTCGACGCCGAGCCCAGCACGACCACGGCCGAGCCGAGCTTGTCACGCAGTTGATCGACCAGCGTGCGCATCTGCGCGCGCTCCAGATTGTCCACGCGGTGGGTAAGGACTTTCACGCCGCGAACTTCTCTGACTTTCTCGCCGATGTTGGCCGTGCTCGATGATGCCGACTTCATCCGCGCCTGATCGAGTTCACGCGTCAGCCGCTTGATCTCTTCGTCCTTAATATGAAGCAAGATTTCCAACGTTTTGCGGGGAGACACATGAGTCTTTGGGTGGGCAAGACTTGACACAAAACTCTCGACTTCATGATCCTCGCGGAAGTGGCGCAGCGACCCTTCGCCAGTCACAGCCTCAATGCGCCGCACGCCGGAAGACACACTTCCCTCTTTCAGAATCTTGATCAGTCCGATCTCGCCGGTCGCGCCGGTGTGCGTGCCGCCGCACAGTTCGGTCGAAAAATCGCCGATCTTGATCACGCGCACCTTGTCGCCATATTTCTCGCCGAACAACGCCATCGCGTGATACTCGTTAACGGCCACGTCAATTGGAACGTTCTCGACAATCTCAACGCGCTCGTTGCTCAGAACTTCTTTGTTGATGATGTCTTCAATGTCCTGCAGTTCTTCATCTTCGACCCCAGTGAAATGCGAGAAATCGAAGCGCAGATGATTGGGAGCAACCAGCGACCCCGCCTGCTTCACATGCTTGCCCAGCACTTCTCTCAGGCCCGCGTGGAGCAGATGCGTGGCCGTGTGATTGCGCATAGTCGACGCGCGCGTTTCCGTGTTGACGACGGCGTCCACTTTATCGCCAACGCGGAGGGTGCCCCACCCTTCCGCGTTTTTTGCGGAGGGTGGGGATTTTGACGTTCCTACTGCCGCGTGAATGGACTTCATGACAACCTGATGCGCACGCACGCCCTGCACAGGGTAGTAGCACCCAGTCACTTCGGCGACGACAGTGTTGTGATCGTCGGAGTAGAACCATCCCCGATCGCCGACTTGCCCGCCGGATTCGGCGTAGAAGGGGGTGTGATCGAGGATGATCTCGCCGGAATCTCCGGGCTTGAGTTCCTGAGCGCCTTGGCCGCCTTTGATAATGGCGAGTACTTCGCAGTTGTCTGAGCGCGTCTGGCGGTAGCCTTCGAAATCGGACTTCGGGAGCTGCTGGTAGGCGGGATTAGCCGTCTGCTTGGCCGCGCCTTTCCAGGAGGCACGGGCGCGCTCCCGCTGCTCGGCCATCGCGCGGTCGAAACCCTCGTGGTCGAAGGTGAGTCTGGCGTCGCGGACTGCGTCCTCTATGAAATCTAATGGCAGGCCAAAGGTGTCATAAAGCTTAAAGGCATCCGCACCGGGCACAGTCGCAGGGGCGTTAAGTGCACTGCGAAGTTGGGTTTCGAGTTTGCTACGACTGCTTTGATCGAGAGCCGTTAGCTGAACCAACAAGAGCTGAATTGCATCAGCATCTCTTTCGGGAAGATTCGGTTCGGAAACTGTTATTACACGGAAAATCTCGTCTGCATAGGCCTTGTTGGTTGCGGCTTGGCTCCAGTCAATAACGCGCTCTAGGGCACGGTGCCGACGAAGAGCAATCGCGGCGTTAATCAGTTCCTCGAGTTTTTCGAGGCCGACTTCCATCGTATGATGGAATCTTCGCTCCTCCTCGTTGACGACTCTGATCACTTGGCCGCTCGCGGTCAGCTCAGGGTAAACGTCCGTCATCATCTTCTGAACCAAGATGACCATCTCGCTCATCACCACAGGTTGCCTCTGACCGAGCAACCACGCGTGTCGCATGGCCCGCCGCATGATCTTACGCAGTACGTAGCCACGACCTTCATTTGACGGGACCACGCCGTCGGCTATAAGGAACGCAGTAGCACGCGCGTGATCGGCGATCACCCGCAAGGAAGCTGCCGACTTGGTATGAGCTTCCTTGTCGAGTTCCTTTTTGAGCGAAGCTCCTGTCAACTCCGCCGCCCGCTTGATCAGCGGCGTGAACAAATCCGTGTCGTAATTCGAAATCACGCCCTGCAGCACGGCCGCCAACCGCTCCAGTCCCGCACCCGTATCAATCGACGGCTTCGGCAGAGGTTTGAATCCGAGCATCATGGGAGCTTTCGCTCTCGGCTGACGGTCGTACTGCATGAAAACCAAATTCCAGAGTTCGACATAGCGTCCGCAATCGCATGGGAACCTGCAATCGACGTGGCCCTGCTCCGACGCCCTCACGCCCATGTCATAGTGAATCTCGCTGCAAGGGCCGCAGGGACCCGTGTCGCCCATCTGCCAGAAGTTGTCTTTCATTCCCATCGCGAAGATGCGTTCTTTCGGAACACTCACGCCAAGCCACAACTTCTCCGCCTCATCATCCGGGGGAATGCCACCAGGAATGCCGGACGCCAAGGGGTCGCCTTCAAATATCGTCACGTACAGCTTCGCCTTATCAATCCCAAACCACTCCGGCGAAGTGATCAGTTCCCAGGCGTAGGCGATGGCGTCTTTCTTGAAGTAGTCGCCGAAGGAAAAATTTCCCAACATCTCGAAAAACGTGTGATGGCGATTGGTAAAGCCGACGTTTTCCAGATCGTTGTGCTTGCCGCCGGCGCGGACGCATTTCTGCGAGGTCGTGGCCCGCGCGTGGTCGCGCTTTTCGAGGCCGAGGAAAACGTCCTTGAACTGGTTCATGCCGGCGTTGGTGAAGAGCAGCGTCGGGTCATTGGCCGGGACGAGCGACGAGGAGTGCACCTCGCGGTGTCCCTTCTGAATGAAGAAGTCCAGAAATTTGCGGCGAATTTCGGAGCCTGTGAGCATGGGGTTGAACTGTAAAGACAAATTCTAAATGATAATCATTGTTCAACTGACAATGTTCAGCTGAGAATGTTCAGCTGAGGATGTTCGGCGGCGGTCTGCAGAAACCAAGCGATGATGAGGATTGAGGATGAGGATTAAGGACAGACGGGCCCCAGCGTCCCAACGAGCGATGCAACAGGGCGAGCAGCGACGCCCGCCCTCACACTAAGTAGAACGCCGGGCAACGACGCCCGTCGTTCCCTTATTTCGCTACGTCTGCGGTTTTCTCGGTGCCTTTTTTCACGTCCTTGCCGACCACCTTCGTGCCTTTTTTCACGCCCTTCCCGGTATCCTTGGCAGCGGTCTTGGTGGCTGCGCCAGTCTTGTCGGCGGCCTTCTCTGTGGCTTTGCCCGTGTCCTTGGCGGCGGTCTTGGTGGCTTTGCCGGTGTCCTTAGCGGCGGTCTTGGTGGCTGCGCCGGTTTTGTCAGCGGCCTTTTCCGTGGCGTCGCCGGTCTTCACGGCCGCCTTCTTGGTGGCGTGCGCCGTCTTCTTCGCGGCTGTGTCGGTCGCTTTGCCGGTATCTTCGGCGGCTGTTTTCACGTCGGTTCCGGCCTGGCCATACGAGAACGCGGTCAGAGCCAGCAGCGTAGCTGCGATCATTAGTGAGAACTTCATCTTCATAGTTCCTCCAAAGAAATTGCAGAGATGGTTGGTCGGCAAAGTTCTATCAGAGAACGAGGAATGGCGCAAGAACCAGGTTTCAAAGAGTTCTCGGTTCTCAGAACAACCTCGCAGGCTTCTGACTGAGAACTGAGAACTGCTTTTCTTGACACTGGGAACTCATGCTGACGCCCCCGTACTCTCGTTCTCCAGTTCGCTCAGGGTTTCTTCGTCCACATCCCATTTTTTCAGGATTGCAAAGATGGTCTTGGATCCGAATCCTGCGCGCATCAACTGGCGGAAGATGCGGGCGGTCTGTTTCTGGTCTTTGTTCTTGGGCTTCAGCAGGCGTTTGCGCCGTAGATACTCGCGCGCCAGATTCTCCTCTTTCACGTCGTCATAGACGGAAGAAACTGCCTTTTCGATGACGTCGCCGTGGACTCCCTTCGCCTTCAGGTCTGTGACGACGCGCCTGCGCCCGAATTTCTCGTTGTCGCGGCGATACGACGAGAAGGCCGCCGCGTATTTGGTATCGTTCAGGTAGCCCTGGTCCTTCAGGCGAACCACAATCAGTTCCACCAGCGTCTTGCCGATTTCCGTATCCGCTTCCACCCGATTGCGCAGCAGGCGCTTCATTTCCGCGACCGAGCGCATACGCCGCGCCAGCGCGCCCACGGCGTAGTCGTAAATCTCCGCTTCGGTAAAGAGTTTTCTGGGACGGCCAAAAGCCATGCCTACACGATAGCGCGAGACAAGCCTTGGGGGTTAGTGCTCACTGGTTCCCTCAACGATGGCGAATTCACAACGTTTGCCAACCGGCTTATTTTGGCGGCGGCGCGGAACCCGGCGCTGGCGGGGTCGTCGCGGAGGGCGCGTTCGCTGGGGGTGCACTCGCGGCCGGCGCGACCAGTGCCGCTTTTACCGAAGCTGGCAGCTTGTCAGCATTGGCCAGCAGCAGCGCCAGTTGCCACATCTGCGCTTCCGAAAGCGATTTGCTGAACCCTGGCATGCCGGTCAGCCGAATGCCGTTGAAGATTTTCCAGTAGCTTTCGCCCGGCTCATCGTCGGTCACGCCCTTTCCCTCGAACAGTTGCGGCGGCCGCGGATACATTCCCGTCGCAATCGCCGACTTCGGCGCCAGCGGCAAGCCGTGGCAAACCGCGCAATCCTGCTTGTAAAGCCCGGCGCCGGCAAGGTAGTTGGCTTCGTTCGCCTGGAGGGGAACATTCTTCGGCATATCTTTCGCAATGCGCGCCTGCAAAGCCTTGCGCGTGAAGAAAGTTTCAAAGGGCATGTCGGAGTCGGTGGTGGCAACTGGAACACTGCCGCCAGTGAAATACAGATAGGCCCCGCAGGGCACGACGAGGAAACCGAGTAGTATTCCGATGGTGAATCTGTTCACGGGTTCGATCCTATTTTTGCAAAGTTTTTACAAATTTAACACGATCATCCGCATCCAACCTGCTTTAATCGGCATACAATTTCGGGGACTTCGGCGGCGAAATTCGCCCATGCCCTCCGAAACGGGAACTCAACATGCGAATTGTTAGTGCGGCCAGCGCTTTTCCCCAACATTACTACTCCCAGGCGACGTTGCTGGCCGCGTTGCAGGAATACTGGGGCGATCAGATCGAAAACCCGCACGTGTTGCGGCGTTTGCATCGTAACGTCGAGGTTGACGGACGCTACCTCTCGCTTCCCAAAGAAGAATACCTGAAGATGAAAACCTGGGGCGAGGCCAACCATCACTGGATTCGCACCGCCAAGGAATTGGGCGAGAAAGCAATAACCGGCGCGCTGGCGGACGCCGGTCTGCATGGCCGCAATCTGGGTGCGTTCTTTTTTGTTTCCGTGACTGGCATCTGCAGCCCCTCGATTGACGCGCTGCTGATCAACCAGATGGGATTGTGCAGGAACATTCGCCGCGTCCCAATTTTCGGGCTGGGCTGTGTAGCGGGCGCGGCGGGCATTTCGCGCGCCGCTGATTATGTGCGCGCTTACCCCGATCAGCTCGCTGCGGTCTTATCGGTCGAACTCTGCTCGCTCACGCTGCAGCGCGAAGATCTCTCGATGGCCAACATGATTTCCGCTGGATTGTTCGGCGACGGCGCTGCTGCTGTGATCGTCGCCGGTGCTGAGTGCGGACATACCGGCCCGCGCATCCTCTCCACCCGCTCTGTGTTCTATCCCAACACGGAAGAGATGATGGGTTGGGACGTTTCAGAAAAAGGCTTTCGCATCGTTCTTTCGCGCGAAATTCCCGACCTGGTTCGTAAGAATCTGGCGCACGATCTCGACGACTTTCTCGCCGAGCGCGGACTCACTCGCTCCGACATCGGCAGCTGGCTGCTGCATACCGGTGGACCCAAGATTCTGGAAGCCACCGCCGAGGCGCTCGGCTTGAAAAATGGGGAACTCGACGTCTCCTGGCAGTGTTTGCGTCGAACGGGCAATTTATCGTCGGCTTCGGTGCTGGTGGTACTCGAAGAAGTTATGAAAAATCGCCGGCCCGCGCCTGGTACGCTCGGGTTGCTGGCCGCGATGGGTCCGGGTTCTGCTCGGAATTCGTTTTGCTCGAATGGTAGGCGGCACTTAATGGGCAACCGTTTCCCAAATCCGGTAGATGTATTCATAGTCGGCGGCGGACCTGCCGGTCTGGCAACGGCCATCGCGGCGCGGAGCCACGGTTTGAGCGTAGTGGTGGCGGATGGCGCGGTTCCGCCAATCGACAAGCCCTGCGGCGAGGGCCTGATGCCGGATGGAGTCGAGGCGCTTCGCCAGTTCGGCATCACGATTCCCGCCGGCGAATCCTATCCCTTCCGCGGCATTCGTTTCGTCAGCGACGGCCTGAAAGCCGAGGCGAAGTTTCCTCGCGGAACCGCGTTCGGAATCCGGCGTACGCATTTGCATCGTGTCTTGTTGGACCATGCGGCGGCGTGCGGCGTTCGCATGTTGTGGCAGGCTGCGGTCACCGGGATGCATCCGGAAGGCGTGCTGGTGGCTGGAGAATTGGTGCGTGCGCGTTGGGTCGTGGGCGCCGACGGATCCAGTTCCCGCGTCCGCGCCTGGGCAAACCTGGATCAACACAACGTGGATGCGCTCCAGAAAAAGAGTCGACGCTTCGGATTCCGTCGCCACTACCGCGTCACGCCCTGGACCGGCCTTATGGAACTGCACTGGGGCCGTCAATGCCAGATTTATGCCACCCCCGTCGGTCGCGAAGAAGTTTGCGTAGCCATGGTCTCGCCTAACCCGAAGTTGCGGCTTGAAGATGCGCTCGCGGAATTTCCCGAACTTTGCGCACGCCTCAAAGATGCCGAGCACACTTCCAGCGAACGAGGCGCGATCACTGTGATGCGAGCATTGCGGCGCGTGTACCGTGGCCGAACCGTGCTGGTGGGCGACGCCTCCGGTGGAGTGGACGCCATCACCGGAGAAGGTCTCTGCCTAGCCTTTCGGCAAGCCGCGCTGCTCGGCGAGTGCCTGGCCAGCGGCGACCTGGCTCGCTATCAAAAGGGTCAGCGCAGGCTGATTCGCCGTCCCACCTTCATGGCTCGCCTGATGTTGTTCATGGCCAAACACCCCCGTCTGCGGCGGCGCACCATGCAGGTGTTCCAGTCGAGCCCTCGTTCTTTTGCTGGAATGTTGGCCACGCACGTTGGCCAAGGCTCCACGCGCGATCACATCGCAAACGGAATTTCTTTGGGGTGGGAACTGCTAAAAGCCTGACGAATGCCACGGAATCCATACCGGTCTCTTCATCGCCATCTATGACAACAACCTTGCGTTCGATAGTTCTTGGTCCGATCGGTCTGCTGTTCGTGGCCGCCGCGCTGGCGGCACAGCCGGCCCCGTCGCCGGTTAGCCATGAATTACTGCTGCAACTCGACCCTGCCCGAAGCGAAGCCGATATTACTCTCGCGGGCAACCTGCACACAGTGAAGGGCACGTTCCTGTTGAAACGCGGCGTCATTCATTTCGATCCCGCAACCGGCAAGGTCAGTGGAGAAATCGCCTTCGACGCCACCAGCGGCAAGACCGGCAACTCCTCACGCGATAACAAAATGCACAAGGATGTAATTGAGAGTGGACGCTATCCGGAAATCGTCTTCCGCCCTGATCGCGCCGATGGCACTCTCGCCGTGTCAGGCGTTTCCACACTCCAGGTTCACGGCATGTTCACCATGCATGGCGCTGAGCACGAAGTTACATTGCCCGTCGAAGTGAATTTCGCCGGAAGCGCATGGACCGCGCAGGCTTCGTTTCAGGTTCCCTACGTGCGCTGGGGAATGAAAAACCCCAGCAAGCTTTTCCTTAGAGTTGACGACGTGGTTCAGGTGCATTTTCATGCCTCCGGGAGCGCAGCTCCATAAACCGGGCAGTAACTTCCTCCGGATCATCCTGGAAATCTCCATCGTACGCATTCGCTCTTGACCGAAACCCCGTGTCACCCCAGACACGTCCGCGTTTCTGAAGACACACCATCCAACCAAGGCACAACGATAACTCCAGTATTGTCAATCACATAGCTCTGGCTCCCCGCTTGCTTTTCTTCCTGCGAAGGCACAGGAGCTAATCATGGAAACGATGCTGCAAGGGCTCGTGATCATCGGCGGTCTGACCTTCTCGCTGGCCGCGTCTCTGCTGATCGAAGAACTCATCTTTGGACAAATCGTCCGTGTGGCCTTTGCCCGCAGAGTGGATATTTCAAAACGTTTGTCCGAGAACACGCAAAAGAATTGAAAGGAGCACCACCATGCTGTTGCTGAAGTATTTGCTGTTGAGCGCGGGAATCGCGATGTTCGTGATCGCCGCTGGCATTCTCTCCTACGACGCTTGTCTGCTGATCGCCTATCGGCGCAGGCGTTTGAATTTCGATCCCCAGGCAGGCACGCCGCCGCCCGGATTTGCGCCCATAGTCCGCTGGCGCATCCCGGTTGCGCTGGTAATGCTGGCTTGGGCTCCATTGCTGATTTCGGCCGGCATCGTGATCGTCCCCAGCGGAATGGCCGGCGTCCGCGTAAGCCAAACCAAAGGCACGCTGGCCGGAACGCTGTACCCGGGCGTGCACTTCGTGGCGCCGCTGGTCGAGCGGGTCGAACTGTTCAACACGCGCGACCAGCTGTTCACCACCGGCATCAGCGAAGATTCGCTGGCCAAAGGCGGGGCCAAGGGCGAAGCGCTGCATGTGCAAGCCAAAGAAGGACTCACCCTGGGCCTGGCTATCACCGTCCGTTACCAGATCGACCCCAAACGTCTCGACTACATTGAGGCCAATCTCCCGCAACCTTTGGAAAAAGAAATCGTGCCGCCCGTGGTGGCCACGGCGTGGCGCGAACTGGTGCCGGGTTACACGGTTCGCGAAGTTTTCTCCGCCAAGCGCGAGGAAGTACGGCAGCGCTCCGCCGAAATCATTCGCAAACGGCTGGCTGCCGACGGCATCGTTGTGAAAGAAGTCATGCTGCGTGATATCGAACTTCCGCAGGAGTACGCCAAAGGTCTCGAGTCTCTACTGCTGAAGGAACAAGAGAACGACCGTATGGGTGTCGAGACCGAGATCCACCAGAAGCAAGTGAAGATCGCCGAAGCCGACGCCGAAGCAACCAAGGTGCAAGAAGTGAAACAGGCCGAAGGGCAAGCTGCCGTCCGCGTGCTGCAAGCCAAAGGCGAGTCTGATGCCATGCAGTACACGCTCCCGCTGAAACAGAAACAGATTGAGCAATCAAAGCTCGAAGCCGAAGCGCGCAAGGAAGCTACCGTCAAGAATGCCGAGGCCGCCGGCGAGGCCAAACTCATCGACAGCAAAGCCGAGGGGGAACGTCGCAAACTTCTGGCGCAAGCCGAGGCCGAGCGCATCCGCTTGACCGCCTCCGCCGACGCCGAGCGCATGACCAGCGAGGCCGCGATCCTGAAGCAGAATCCGCTGCTGATCAACAAAATCGTCGCCGAGCGCCTCTCCGACAAATTGCAGATCATGATGGTTCCGGCCGATGGCAAGTTTTTCTTCACCAACGACGTGCTGCGCGGCATGGGCGCTCCCAATCACGTAAGCCAGGCAGAGGACGTGGAAACGTCCGAGGGGAAGCCTCAACAATAGTCAAAGGACCTGGATTTCCCCTGTGTTCCCTGTGGTTAAGAACCTCTACCACAGTGAACACAGAGGAACACAGGGATACACCGTGCCCGCGAGTAAAGAGATGAATAGGACGCTCTTAGCCACGCGCTATAATCAGCCCATTCCACACATGCGAGTGCGAACCTCCAGTGGTCTGCGGCTAGGTTGGCTGACTTGGTTCCTGCTCGCGGCGGTTTTCCTTCCATCTTCGTTATGCGCATCCGTCCCTGGGAGACACTGCTCGCCAACTGGCGCACAAGATCGCCGCAGATGCCGGTCCCGGCGCCTTCGCACTCGAGGTCACCAACCGCTCGTCGCTCGACGACAAGTCCGTGCGCGAGATACGCAGCGCCCTCGAAGCGCAGTTGCAATCCGAAGGCGTTCACACCGCCAAAGCTGAGCAGGCGATCGGAACCGATCGAAGTCGTTCTCTCCGAGAGCCTGCGCGAATATGTTTGGACGGCCGAGATTGTGATCGGCTCCGACGAAAAGAAGGTTGTCCTGGTTTCGTTGCCGCGATCGCCGTCGGGAACTCCGTTCACTGCCGCATTGCCGACGGTTTTGAAAACCGTACTGCTCTTCACGCGGGAACAACCGATGCTCGACGTCGCTCAGGTCGAAATGCCCGGAGGATCCCGCCTGCTCGTGCTGGATGGCACCATGGTCGCGATTTATCGCCACCAGGCAGCGGACTCGGCGGGACGCTGGGATTTGGAAGCGTCATTGCCCATCGCTCACTCCCGCGCCTTTCCCCGCGATTTACGGGGCCGTCTCCTGCTGCGCCGCGATCACCTGTTCGATGTCTACCTGCCCGCGACATACTGCCGCTCAAGCTCAGTCGCGCCGCTTACGCTTACCTGCAACGACAGCGACGACCCCTGGCCCCTGACGTCCGACGATGCCAGCGTGCGTGCCTTCTTCACGGCCTCGCGCAATTTCTTCACTGGAGCACTTTCTCCCGGTATCGGAAAAGTCTCCAACGTTCCCTCGTTTTATTCGGTGGCCGCGCTTCCGCGCTCTGGTTACACACTATGGGCGCTCGCCGCAGTGGATGGATCGCTGCATCTTGTGGATGGGATGACCGACCAGGCGATTCGCGCTGGAAAGTGGGGCAGCGATCTGGCCACGGTTCGCTCCGGTTGCGGCACGGGAACGCAGTTGCTGATTTCTGAAAGCGGTGCTCCAGAGCGCGACGGTTTGCGCGCGTTCGAGATTCCCGATCGTGATCCGGTCGTGGCCAGTTCAGCGGTAGAGTTCGATGGACGAATCGTCGCGTTGTGGCCGGAATCGAGCGGCAATGGCGCCATGGCAATCGTAAGACGAATAGACACAGGATGGTATGAGGCATACAGCGTATCGGTTTCGTGCGGCAATTAGCACGGACTCAATTCGTGTGGGGACGGGCGCCCTCGCCCGTCCAGGCCGAGCGAAGCTCGGCAGCGGCCCGCGCGCGAGGCAACCTTGGATCTGCTATAGCCTGCTGTGCGCGGCCCTGATCGCATTAGCGAGCCGAGCCACGGCAGAGACGCGTCCCCACTACAGCGGAACCCTGCGCGTCCTGTTGCAGTCCTCGCCGCAGGCGCTCGACCTTCCCGCGAACGCCACTCCCTCCGAATATTGGGATTCCGTGCGCACGCTCTCGCTGATCGGCGACACTCTCGTAAAACTCGATGCGCAAGACCGCCCGCAGCCCGCGCTGGCCGTGGCCTGGCAGAGTGACCCGGGCGCCCGGCATTGGCAATTCACGCTGCGCCGCGGAGTCAAATTCCACGATGGCAGCGCAGCTTCGCCCGCGGCCATCGCGCAGATCCTGGGCGCACTCCATGCCAACTGGAATGTGCGTGCATCGGCGGATTCAATATCGATCGAGAGCGAGACGGCCATGCCATCGCTGCTCGCCGAACTGGCGCTGCCGCGCAATCTGTTGTTCACGCGGAATGGCAACGGCGTTCCTATCGGCACCGGTCCGTTCCTCGTAGCCGAGTGGCAACCGGGGAAACTGCTCAGGCTCGCCGCGAACGAAGAAAGCTGGGCGGGCCGTCCCTTCGTCGACGCAGTCGAAATCGAATTCGGCAAGTCGCTCCGTGATCAGGCCATCGCGCTCGAATTGGACAAGGCTGACATCATCGAAACGGCGGCGCAGGCAGCCAACGCATCCGAGCGGCACAATCCATCGTCGTCATTGTCATTGTCGCTGCCCGTGGAATTGCTGGCCTTGGTTTTTCCCGCCAGCTCCAGAGCGCAGGATCCTCGCCTAAGAGAAGCGCTGGTGCTCGCCATTGACCGCAAGCCTATCCAATCGGTGCTGCTGAAGGGCGCGGGAGAACCCGCCGCCAGCATTCTTCCCAACTGGATGACGGGCTACAGCGTAGTCTTTTCCACCCAGGCGAATCCGCAGCGCGCCCGGACTCTGCTCGCAGACTCGCGCCAACCTACGCTCAATCTCAGCTACGACCCGAGGGACCCGCAGGCCCAGTTGATCGCCGAGCGCATTGCGCTCAACGCGCGCGAAGTTGGCATCACGTTGCAAGTGTCGTTGTCAGGGGCAGAGGATATTCGCCTGATGCGCGTAGTGCTGCCGAGTCCCGATCCCGCGACGTCGCTGGTCGAAGCCGCGCGGCAACTCGGATTGCCGCAAGCCGCATTCCCGGCCACGCCTCGCGGCGACTCTCTCGACGATCTCTATCAAGCCGAGCGCAGTTCGCTCGATGGATACTCGGTTATCCCGCTTTTCCATTTGCCGGTGGCGAGTACGGCGAGTGCGCGCGTCCACGGCTGGGGGCTGGACCGGCTGGGAGATTGGAACAGTGCGGGGTTTTCCATCGCCGATGTTTGGCTGGCAGATCAGCGATTGGCGGAGCAGGGGTTGACAGATCAGCGACCGGCGGATTCACCATCCTATGGTCCGCACCCCCAGGCGGGTTCGCGATGAGCTTCCGCCAGAAGCTTCTTCTGTTGTTTGCGGCCACCGTGCTGCTTTGCGTTGCCGTCATTTCTTTGTCGGTGTACAGCACCATTCGACAGTCGTTCGAACAGGCCGATCAGGACCGCGCGAATGCGGTCGCCGCTCAGTTTCAATCGGAGTTCCAGCGGCGAGGGCAAGAGGTTGCGCGCAAGGTCGAGTCGGTCGCGGTCAGCGAAACCGTGCAGCGCGTCGCTCTGGATATGAACCGCGGCGCCACGGACGCAGGCGAGTACGTAGGTGAGGCGCGCAGATTAGCAGGCCAGCAACAGCTCGACTTTCTGGAACTCGTCGACGATCACGGCACCATCCTCTCCTCCGCGCAGTGGCAGGCGAAGTTCGGATATCCCGAAGCCGCGACTCCCCAAGCCTCGATTTCTCAAACAACGACTCCCGCGGCCGCTGAACCGGCAGAAGCGTTTCTAAAACGCGAAGAACTGCCGGATGGCGCTACTCTTGGCCTGTTTGCCGTACGCGTAGCCCGCGTCGGCGAAAAGCCTTTATACGTTATTGGCGGCGAACGGCTCGACCAGGGCTTCCTCTCGACGCTCGACATCCCAGTCGGAACCCGGGTACTGCTGTATCAGAACCTGGACGCAAAATGGAATCCGAAATCGCTGCTCGATTTGAATGGTCCGGCAGCGGGCGTCGACAAGATCGCTCCGCTAGTCGCACAGGTTCGTGACACCCAGCGGGAATCTCAGGGCGTGATCCATTGGACTTCCGATTCCGCCGACGCCGAAGTCTTTCACGCTATCCCGCTCACCGGACCGATCTTTAACGCAACGAATCAGAGTTCGGCGAATCAGAGTTCCGCAAATCAGCAGCTGATGGGCGTCTTGCTCGTCGGCAGTTCGCGGCGTCCGCTGATCGAATTGCAAAGGCAGATCATCTCCACTGCGATGCTGGTCGGCGGTGTGGGAATTCTGATAGCCGTGCTGACCAGCCTGTGGTTCGCCGCCCGCGTCACCCGTCCGGTCGTGTCGCTGGCCGAGGCGGCGCGCCGGGTGGCCGCGGGTGATCTCAACGCCAAGGTCGACGTGGAATCGAGCGACGAACTGGGTGAACTCGCCGCATCGTTCAACCGCATGACCGAGGATCTCCTGCAGCAAAAAGACCGCACTCTGCAGGCCGAACGCGTGGCGGCTTGGCGCGAACTGGCGCGTCGGTTGGCCCACGAATTGAAGAATCCTCTTTTTCCCTTGCAGGTCACGGTCGAAAATCTGATGCGCGCAAAACAGAAGTCGCCCGAGACGTTCGAGGAAGTTTTTCATGAGGGGACGGCGACCCTGCTGGCGGAGATCAACAATCTGAAAGCCATCATCGGCCGTTTCAGCGAATTCTCCAAGATGCCGCAACCCCAGCGCCGCCCGACGCAGGTCAATGACGTGGTGGCCTCGGTGCTGCGCGTTTTTCATGCGCAATTGCAAGGTAACGATCGAGGTAAAAAGAGAAGATTCCGATTTCAGTGCGCACCGAGTTATCCGAGGCGTTGCCTGAAATTTCAGCCGATCCTGATCTGCTCCATCGCGCCCTGCAGAACCTCGTCCTCAACGCGATCGACGCCATGCCGCATGGTGGAGAGTTGACGATTCGCACCGACGCTGTAGGCGATCGGATTGAAATTTCGGTCTCCGATACCGGTTCCGGCCTGACTCAGGAAGAATGCGGCCGCTTGTTCACTCCTTACTACACAACCAAGCAGCACGGCACCGGACTTGGCCTGGCGATCGTGCAGTCGGTGGTAAGCGATCATGGCGGCAAGATTTCCGTCGAAAGCACGAAAGAAAAAGGCACGACGTTTCGGATTGAGTTGCCATGCGATTTCTCGGCGTACTCGGCGTCTCTGCGGTAGATTTGGGTTTGCTTTTCAGTTGAGGTCAATAACCGTGCCGCAAAAAGCGCATTTGCTGATCGTCGATGACGAGGCCAACACGCTGGCGTCGCTGTCGCGGGCGTTTCGCCTGGAAGGCCACGAAGCCGTCGTCTGCGACAACGCAAACAAAGCTCTGGATCTGGCCAAATCGCAGTCTTTCGACTTGATACTCTCCGATGTCGTCATGCCCGGCAAAGACGGCCTGACGCTTCTCGAAGAACTCAAAGCGCAAGGCGTGCCGGCTCCCGTCGTCATGATGTCAGGTCAGGCCCACATCGAGATGGCCGTACGCGCCACGCGCCTCGGTGCGCTCGACTTCCTGGAAAAGCCAATCTCCACCGAAAAGCTGCTGCTCACCGTGGAGAACGCGCTGAAGCTAGGCCGCCTGGAGCGCGAGAACCGCGATTTGGAGCGCCGCCTAGGCAAACACGAGATCGTCTGGAAAGGCGAGACCATGCGCCGCGTGATGGCGCAGGTCGAACGCGTGGCCGCCAGCGAAACCCGCGTCTGCATTCTCGGCGAGACCGGCACGGGAAAAGAATTGGTGGCGCGCACGTTGCATGAGCACAGTCCGCGGGCGGGCGCTCCCTTCGTCACCCTAAACTGCGCCGCGGTTCCGGCTGAGCTGATCGAATCCGAATTGTTCGGCCACGAAAAAGGATCGTTCACCGGCGCGGCTGCCCGCCATCTCGGCAAGTTCGAACAAGCCCAACATGGCACCATTTTCCTCGACGAAATTGGCGACATGCCGCTCACCATGCAAGCCAAGTTGCTGCGCGTGCTGGAAGAAGGCGAAGTGGAGCGCATCGGCGGCGAGCGCGCCATCGCGGTGGACGTGCGAGTCGTAGTCGCCACCCATCGCGACCTCGAAGCGCAAGTGCGCGATGGAAAATTCCGGCAGGATCTATTTCACCGCGTCTACGTCTTTCCCCTGCAACTGCCCCCGTTGCGCGAACGCCGCGAAGACATCCCGGCGCTGATCGAGCACTTTGCTGTTCAGGTGACCGCGACCAACGGATGGAAGCCGATGCGCTTCACCGCAGACGCGATGGCTGCGCTGCAAGAACAGCCGTGGCCGGGCAACGTTCGCGAACTCAGAAACGCCGTCGAGCGCCTGATGCTGCTGTCAACTTCCGGCGAAGTCACCGCCGAAACTGTGGCGCTCGCTCTGCCCACCTCTGTTGCCCTCGATTCCGCATCGGCCGGTAGTGGCCCGCTCGCCGACCGTGTGCGCGTCTTCGAGAAACAAACCATCCTGGCGGAGTTGAAACGCAATCACCACCAGATCTCAAACACGGCGCGAGCGCTGGGTCTGGAGCGCTCGCATCTTTATAAGAAGGCGGAGCAGGTGGGAATTGATTTGAAAGCGGCGAAGAGCGAGGGTGACCGCTGAGACTCATATCATATTGTCATCCTGAGCGAAGCGAAGGACCTGCTTTCTGACAGCGCGACATAACAGGTCACTTTACTTCTCTTAGGATGGCAGCCCCGCTTCCGTTTGCATTTTCCCTCCCTCCCAGACGACAATCGCATCGTGCCCAGTACAAGCTTTTATCAAGATCCGCAAACTGTCAGCCCGTTTCGTCCGGGCGTGCTCGTGATCGCAACGTTGGCCAACCCGCGCGAAAAATTCTGGGGTGCGATTCTCCAACTTTCGGGCGAAGGCCTCAGCCTGCGCGGTGTCGATGTAGCGGGGTTCGACGATCTGGCTTCACAGGTAAAGAACGGCGAACCCTTCACCTCCGGCGTCGTCTTCTTCCCCATGCACCGCGTGGAGCGAATGGAGCTCGATCTTCCCGAGGGAGACATCCTCTCGCTTGCCCAGCGCTTCGCCCAGATGACCGGGCAAGATCCCGCCCCGCTTCTGGTGAGCGAGTTTCTCGCAAACAGCGGAGAAAAAGAGCGGTGAACTACCGGCAAATCCTGACTGCTCCCAATCAGCTCACGCTGCTGCGCATGATTTTCCTGCCCTTCATCGTCATCAATCTGGTCAAGCACGATTTCAAATGGGCGCTGGCGCTGTTTATTCTCGCCGGAATGAGCGATGGCCTCGACGGCCTCCTCGCCCGCAGGCTGCATCAGCAAACCTTGCTCGGTCAATATCTCGACCCTATCGCCGACAAGTTGCTGATGAGCACCCTGTTCCTCGTGCTCTCGATCGAACGCGTCATTCCCTGGAAATATACCGTCGTGGTGTTCAGCCGCGACATCTCCATCCTGCTGATCAGCGGCGTCCTGTTCATGATTGCCGGCCTGCGCGATTTTCGCCCCAGCATTTTCGGCAAAGCTAACACCTTCGCGCAGGTGGCCGCAATTTTCTTCGTGCTCCTTCTGCTTATCAAGCCAGTGTTCTGGGTGTGGATTGCGCGCACCACCTTCCTGCAAGCCACCTTTTGGTTCACCATCGTCTCCGCCGTGCACTACGCATTCCTGGTGCAACACCGTCTGCATGCGCATGCGCCCGACCCCACACCCCAGTCTTAGCGGTCGAATCGTAACCCGCCCATTTGACCCGTTTTCTTTCGCCACCCTAGAATGAAAGATTCGCAGAGCGCTCGCGAAACCTATACATGGCACTCCGTCTCTATAACACTCTCTCCGGGAAGATCGAAGACTTCCATCCGCTCGACGACAACCGCGTTCGCATGTATGCCTGCGGGCCGACCGTCTATGACTACGGCCACGTCGGCAATTTCCGCACATTTATTGCAGTCGATCTTCTTTACCGCTTTCTGCGCCAGAGCGGATACGACGTCCGTTATGTCATGAACATCACAGACGTCGACGACAAGATCATTCGCAACGCGGCGCGCGATGGCGTGGCCGTGCAGCAATACACCGCGAAATTCGTGAAGGCCTTCCTAGAAGACTCGGCCACGCTGAACATTGAGCAACCCCTTTTGGTGCGCGCTACCGAACACATCAACCAGATGGCCGATTTCATTGCGGAGTTAGCGAAGAAAGGTTTTGCTTACCGAACCGATGATGGTTCTTACTATTTCCGCATTGCGAAGTTTCCCTGAGTACGGCAAGCTTTCGAAAAAGGATTTTGCCGGCCTGACCGATGGCGCGCGCGTCGACGTAGATGAATACGAAAAGGACAGCGCCCGAGACTTCGCCCTCTGGAAAGCTCCGAAGCCGGGTGAAGCCTCCTGGGATACGGTCGATCGGGCCGGGGCGTCCGGGCTGGCACATCGAGTGTTCGGTGATGTCGATGGAGGAGCTTGGTCCGAGTTTCGACCTGCACGCCGGCGGTGAAGACCTGATTTTCCCGCATCACGAAAACGAGATCGCGCAGTCCGAGTCGCTCAGCGGGAAGCAGTTTGCGCGATATTGGTTTCATGCGCGTTTTCTGCTGGTCGAAGGCCAGAAGATGTCGAAAAGCCTCGGAAATTTCTTCACCATCCGGGACCTTGTGCTGCGCGGGCACAAGCCGTCGTCCATCCGCTGGCTGCTGACGCAGGTCCCCTATCGCAATCAGCTGAACTTCACTTTCGAGGGCTTGAAGTCGGCGGCCAGTTCGGTAGAGAAGCTGCGAAACTTCAGCTTCCGCCTGGCGAGCACGAAGTTCCCCGCAGGCGCGACCCCGGCGATGGCGCAACTGGCGGACGAAACTATCGCGCGCATGAAGAGCGCCCTCGACGATGACTTGAACACCGCCGAGACGCAAGCCGCCATGTTTGACATGCTGCGCAAAGCCAACACCGCGCTCGACGCCGCGGAAGTTCGGCAAGACGACGTGAAGCCACTGCTCGCGGCGCTAGAAGAGTTCGACGAAATCTTCGGCGTCCTGAAAGATGACGACCAGCCCAAGATGAAAACCATTCTGGACTGGGCCCGAGCGCAAGGCCGCGAGAACGAGATCAGTCCTGAATTGTTGGAAATCGCCGGCGCCGCCCAACTCGCCGACGAACAGATCAATCAGAAGCTGGCCCAAATGGAAGCCGCGCGGAAAGCAAGAAACTTCAAAGCCTCTGATGCCCTGCGCGCCGAACTGACCGCCGAGGGCATCATCGTCGAGAATACGAAGGATGGCGTTCGGTGGAGAAGAAAGTGAGTATCATAATTTCAAGTGTCATCCTGAGCGAAGCGAAGGACCTATGCATTCCGACGCTGCGAGCAAAAACAGGTCCTTCGCTTCGCTCAGGATGACAGACTTCAAGACGTTACAAGACCGCATGCTGTCGTTAGACGATTACCTCCGCGAAGCCGAAGTCACCCACGGCCATCTCTGCGCCGGGCAGGTACTCGGCGTGCGCCTGGCCATGCTCGGGCTGGAGAAACTGGGCATTAAAGATCCTCGCGGCAACAAAGAAGATCGCAAACGCCTAGTCACGTTCGTCGAAATCGACCGCTGCGCCACCGACGCCATCTCCCTCGTTACCGGATGCCGTCTCGGCAAACGCGCCCTGAAATTTCGCGACTGGGGAAAGATGGCCGCGACCTTCGTTGATCTGGGAATAAAAGATGTGAGCACCGGCAAAGCCATTCGCATCGCCGCAAAGGAATCGTCCAAAGCGTTGGCGCGCTCGATGTATCCCGAAATCGAGAGCAGGAACCAGCAGCAGATGCTGGCCTATCGCGAAATGGCGGAAAACGACTTATTTACAGCGCAGTGGGTGAAGGTCGAACTTCCCCCCGAAGAATTCCCCGGATATAAGGGCGAGCGCATGGTCTGCGCCAAATGCGGCGAAGGCATCAACTTTCGTCGCGAAGTTGTACGCGATGGCAGAGTGCTGTGTCGTGCCTGTGCTGGCGAACCATATTACGAAATTCTCTAGACGGGCTCGCTTTGCTCGCTGGACGGACGAATGCGTCCGTTCCTACGTGGGCCCTCTCGACTGCTCGTAGGAGTGCGCCACCCGCAGCAGCGTTGCCTCATCAAAATGCCGCGCAAACAACTGCAACCCTATCGGCAGCTTCTCGTGATTCTCTCCGCACGGAACTGAAATTCCGGGAATGCCCGCCAGATTAGCAGTTACGGTGTAAATATCGGCAAGATACATGGCCAGCGGATCATTCACCTTCTCGCCCAAACGAAACGCAGGTGTCGGACAGGTTGGCGCGGCGATTACATCCACTTTCTTGAACGCCTCGTCGAAATCGCGCGTGAGCAGCGTGCGCACTTTCTGCGCCTTCAGATAGTAGGCGTCGTAGTATCCGGCGCTGAGCGCGTAGGTGCCGAGCATGATGCGGCGCTTGACTTCCATGCCGAATCCGCCATCGCGGCTCAGCCGGTACATTTCAGAAAGCGTGCCCGATTTTGCGCGAAAGCCGTAGCGCACACCGTCATAGCGGGCCAGATTTGCCGAAGCTTCCGCGGTGGCCACAATGTAATACGTGGGAATCGCATACTCGGTGTGCGGCAAACTCACCAGCACAACCTCGCATCCCAACTCCGCCAGTTTCTGAATCGCCGCCTCAACCGCCGCGCGAACTTCGGGATCAAGCCCAGCGCCAAAATATTCTTTCGCCACGCCAACCTTCAAACCCTTAACCGGCTTTTCCAGTTCCGCCACATAGTCGGGAACGGACACTTCGGCGGAAGTCGAATCCATGGGATCGCGGCCGGCAATCGTGCGCAGCACCAGCGCGACATCCTTCACCGTCTTGGCGAACGGGCCGATGTGATCGAGCGACGAAGCAAACGCGACCAAGCCATAGCGCGACACCCGTCCATAGGTCGGCTTCAACCCGACTACGCCGCAAAACGACGCCGGCTGGCGAATCGATCCGCCGGTATCGGAGCCGAGCGTCGCCACCGCCATCTCCGCCGCCACCGCGGCTGCCGATCCACCCGATGATCCGCCCGGCACGCGGCTCTTATCGCGTGGATTGTGCACCGGGTGATACGCCGAGTTCTCGGTAGACGAGCCCATGGCAAACTCATCGCAGTTGAGCTTGCCCAGAATCACCGCGCCCGCCGCCTCCAGTCGAGCCACCGCCGTGCAGTCATACGGTGGAATAAAATTGTCGAGAATTTTTGAACCGGCGGTGGTGCGCACGCCGCTCGTCACCATAACGTCTTTGATGGCGACCGGAACTCCAGCCAGCGGCGGCAAAGGCTTGCCCTGCAGCGGCCTGCGCATCGATCCGCCACGGCCTGTGCTAGTGCGCGCTCTTCGCAAAGAGTCAGAAACGCGCCGATCTCCGGATCTTCCTGCCGGATGCGCGCGTAAAAATCCTGCGCCAGAGCAGTCGCAGTCGTCTTCCGCTCTGCGATCGCGCATCGAATGTCCTCAATGGTCGAGGCAGGCATCTCTCTCGTCACTATCTCTCAATCACCTTCGGCACTTCGAAAAATGTCCCGTCCGTATCCGGAGCATTTTTCACCGCAACATCGTGCGGCAGCGATTTCCGCAGACCGTCCTTCACATCCTCGCGGATAGCGTACGCGAAGCGGTCGCTTCCCTGCCGCGACTCGTCCGCGCCGTAGCGATCCGAGACTTGAGCCATGGGCGCAACCTTGTCGGTCTCCAGTTCGCTGAGGCGCTCGATGTATTCAAGGATGGAATTCAAATCGCGCAACATGTGAGCGCGTTCTTCCTCGGTCAACTCGAGGTTGGCCAGATCGGCCACGTAGGCAACGTCTTTGTCGGTAACTTTCACGCCTTCACTTTCATGCCTTGACTTTCATGCTTTGACCACGAATTCAATCCGCTTCACCGAAGTCGCGGAATACTTATTGATCAACGCCACATAACGCGGCGCCAGGCTGGCGAGTTCTCGCCGCCATCCCGGGTCGGCAACTTCCACTCGCAGAATACCGTCGGAAAAACTCAGCGCCCGAGTCCGCTCGGCCACCACGCTGCCGCACGCGATGGGCCAAGCCAGCAGCGCACTCTCGCTGGCGGGCGCGCGATGAAGAGCTTTAGTGATGACGGTTTCGAGGCCCGAAGGAAGCGCGGTTCAAGGCATGACTCCAGATTCGCAAACGCGATGGGGAAGAGTTGATTGTAGCATCGGAAAATGCTACGCCTCTCTATGATGCGGCAGAGGCCACAGCCGCCGTAGCCTTGGCGCGTTTCTTGGCGAGTTTGCGCAGGTGCGTGGCCGAATACAAACTTCCCCGGCAGCGCCGCGCCCCGCATAAACAGGGCGCGTCATCGTCGCCGTCGTAGAGGTTGTAGTCGTAGGTCAATTCTTCTCCGGCCTCAATGTCGCGCAGCGCAATGATCCACATCTTGCCCCGGATCTGATCGGTCTCGCAGTTCGGTTTACAGGAATGATTGACGAACGCGGCCACCCCATAGCCGTCAATGATGCGTTTGCCGTCGTCCAACCCAAATAGATACGTATTGGGAAAGTCGTCATAAAGATCTTCGGCCTGCTCGCAGGTGAGGCGTTCGCCCACGTATTCCACGATCAATGTCCCTTTACGGATCGGTCGCGTGGTGTAGCAACCAAAGGAGTGAATGCGAGACTGGCGAAGGACAAGCGTCATAATGCGTCCTTTATCTTTAGCACACTGGGCACCGGATCGTGCAAGCGCAAAGCTCTGGCATTCCCGAACCTGATAAGATTCGTATCCGGAGACTGTCCCATGGCTCATCAGCATCCACAACGTTTTCTGAAGATTGTCGAAGACGCCAAGAAGCGCATCCGCGAAACCAACGTTGACGAAGTCAAAGCCCGGCTCGACCACGGCGACAAATTCGTTCTGGTCGACGTCCGCGAGGACCGCGAATTTGACACCGACCACCTGCCCGGAGCCGTCCACCTGGGCAAGGGCGTCATCGAGCGCGACATCGAGGCCAAGTATCCCGACCTGCAGACTGAGCTCGTACTCTATTGTGGCGGCGGCTTCCGCTCCGCCCTGGCCGCCGACAACCTGCAAAAAATGGGATACACCAACGTCATTTCCATGGACGGAGGAATCCGCGATTGGCGCGAACGGGGCTACCCGCTGGAAAAATAGCGGTAGTTTTCGGTTTATGCTACAGCCTGCACTGCCAATCGTTTCGGCGGATTGCATACCACCCGCTTCTCTGAAAAAATAAGGTAAAGATACAGTGGGGTCTTGGTGATGTCTCAAATCGGAAGCTTTGCGCTGCTGCTGGCGCTCGGCCTGAGTGCGTATTCTTTCCTGGCAGGCTTTATTGCATTGTTCGGCAAGGATGCCGCTTCGGCTCGTCTCGGTGAGACCGCCCGCCGCGCCGGCATCGCCACCTTCGCTGCCGTGCTGCTGGCGGGCATCGTGCTTGTGCTGGCCGCGTTCCACGATGACTTCTCCATCGCCTACATCTTCCATCACAGCAACCGCGACTTGCCCGCTGCCTATAAGTTCGCCGTATTGTGGTCCGGCCAGGAGGGGTCGCTGCTGTTCTGGTCGCTGCTCCTGGCCGGCTACGGATTCGTTCTCCGCTTGCGCTACAAGACCGACCAGCGTCTCTTCGCCTACGCTTCCGCGATCATCGCCTCGGTGCAGGTTTTCTTTCTGCTGATTCTGAATTTTGCCGCGCACCCGTTCGCCATCTTGCAAGGAGCGCTCCCCGCCGATGGCACCGGACTGAATCCACTCCTGCAGTATCCCGAGATGGTCATCCATCCGCCCATGCTGTATCTCGGATACGTTGGCTTCACCGTTCCCTTCGCCTTCGCGCTAGGGCGCGCTCATCATGAAGTATCCCGGCGAGAAATGGATTCACATCACCCGCCGCTGGACCATGGTGACCTGGTGCTTCCTCACTATCGGCGTCTTTCTCGGTGCGCACTGGGCTTACGCTGTCCTCGGATGGGGCGGCTACTGGGGATGGGACCCAGTGGAAAATGCCTCGCTTATGCCCTGGCTCACGGGAACAGCGTTTTTGCATTCCGTCATGATGCAAGAAAAACGCGGCATGTTGAAAGTCTGGAACATGGCGCTCATCTTCGCGACCTTCCTACTCTCGATGCTCGGCACATTCCTCACCCGCTCGGGAGTGATCAGTTCGGTGCACGCCTTCGCACAATCTTCCATCGGCACGTGGTTCCTGGTCTTCATTGGATTAACGCTTGCTGTCTGCAGCTTTTTTCTGGTGGCGAACCGGTCGCACCTCAAGAGCGAACACAAACTGGAGTCGCTGGTTTCGCGCGAATCCAGCTTCCTGTTCAACAATCTGCTCTTGCTGGTCGTTTGCTTCACCATCCTCTGGGGCACGTTTTTCCCGATTATTTCCGAATTCGTTCAGGGGCACAAAGTCACGGTCGGACCGCCCTTTTTCAATCGTGTTGCGGTTCCTGTTGCCCTGCTGCTCCTGCTCCTGACGGCCGTCGGACCGCTGCTGGCGTGGCGTAAGACTTCGGTCGAAAGCCTCAAACGGAATTTCCTTTTCCCCGCCATTGGCTCGGTCGCCATTGGCGGCATGATGATCTTGTTCGGCGTGCGTCCCTGGGAAGATCCTTCTTTCTTCTACGCCACTATGGCCGCCGTTCTTTCGGCCCTGGTGATCTTCACCGTAATTTCCGAGTTCCTGCGCGGAGGCCGCGTCATCGCCGGCAAAACGCAACAGAACCTCATCTCCGCCATGATTCAGCTATGCCATAGAAACACGCGCCGCTACGGCGGGTACATCGTCCATTTCGGCGTGGCGCTGGTGGTGATTGGAATTCTCGGCACTCCTTTCAATAAAGAAGTGGAAAAAGAAATGGCCTTTGGCGACAAAATCAACATCGGTCCCTACACTCTGGTCTGCCAGTCCTACACGCAGGACGACAATCCCAACTACGCCAACGAGTGGGCCATCATCAACGTGTTCCGCGGCGGCAAACAGATTACGACCATGTATCCCGAGCGCCGCTTCTACAAAGCCAGCGGACAGCCGCAGACCTTGCCGCGCATTTACCCCAGCTTCCGCGAAGATTTGTTTTTGGTGACCGATGTCTATCTCGTCTACGAAGGCAAGAACGACACCACCGGACGGCCCATCATTAAAGCACACCTGAATCCGCTGGTACCCTGGATTTGGATTGGGCTGATCATCATGGTCTTCGGCACCATCGTCGCGCTCGTGCCGAATGCCGCCGCCGTCCAGGTTGCCGCAACCGTGCCCGCTCGCACTCCGGCACACGCAGGAGCAGGAGACTGAGATGACATTTTCGGGTTTGCTTAGAGGGGATTTAATGGCTCGTGTGGGGACGGGCGCCCTCGCCCGTCCAAGCCGAGCGCAGTTCGGCAGTTGCCTGCGGCCAAAGCAGCTCCGGTCCATTCGCTGCCTGCAGGCCGCCGCACTCGTGGTCTCTGTGCTTGTTTTCATGGGCGCTGGCGATACCGACGCACGCTTCAAAGACCTGGGCCATCGCATGATGTGCACCTGCGGATGCGGCCAGATCTTGCTGGAATGCAATCACGTCGGCTGTCAGTCGTCCACCAAGATGCGTGACGAACTGCTGGCCGCGCTCGACCGGGGCGAACAACGACGACCTCATCCTGCAAGACTTCGTGCAGGAATACGGACCAACCGTAATCGCCGCGCCCACCGCCACCGGCTTCAATCGCGTGGCCTGGATCATGCCCTTCGTAGTCTTGGCCCTAGGCATCGCCTTCGCGGTTCACATCGTTCGCTCCTGGAAGAACCGTCCCGAACCAGCCCTGGCCGACGGCATCACTATCCCGCAAGGCAGCGCACTAGATGAGTTCCGCCAGAGGGCCCGCAAGGAGACCGATCTATGACGAAAAAGTGTGGCGCGGACATTCCTGTCCGCGAAAAGCTGCGATCTGCGAACGAATTTCGGGACAGGAAGGCCAACCGATGAACTCTGCCCAAGCCGCGAAGCGGCGCAAGAATGCAGCCCACGGCGCAAGCCGTGGGTCAGGAGCGGCCAACGAACGAGCACCAAAGGCGCGGAAGAAGGGGTGCGCCCAATGACCCTCTTTGTCTGCGCCGTGGTTACGCTCGCCTGTCTCTACTACGTTTTCTTCTTCCCCGGCGAAGTCTACGCCGGAGAAGAAAAAACGCGCCTCGGCTATCTACGCGAGCGCAAGGAAGCGGTCTACGAGAACCTGCGCGATCTGAATTTCGAATACAAGGCCGGCAAGGTGCCGGACGCGGACTATCAATCCATGCGCGCATCGCTCGAAGAAGAAGCGGCTGCGATCATGGCCGAGATTGCCCGACTGGAGCAGGCTGCGGGGCAAGCGGTGTGACTGCTGATTATGTCAGCGCAATCCGTGCCAGCCGCTCTTTCGGCGTAAACTGTTGACGGTGAAAAGTGCAATCATCCAAACTGTTTGGCTCCTCGGTGTGCTGTCACCCTCGCTCGGGCAAAGATCACAGCCACCGAACTTGACAGAGCTTGAAGAAAACATCGGAAAACAGTTTCATGAACTACGCGCAAAAACAGGCATGAAGCCGCTCGAGTTCCGACGAGACATTCGGGCTCGAATGGAAGCCTGCTCTGTCCAAGTGAACGGTCCTGATCCCAAGGTCGAGTACGCATCACCGAATCACAAATTTTCGTACAAGTACTGGTACTTGAGCTCCAATCCAAATGAACCCAGCGACGAGTTAGCACAGTTGGCTGGGAAACGAACGACTCTTACCCATGTAACCGTTGGAGTGTGGTTCGCCAAGTCGGAACCTTACCCGGATGGCATGTACTGGGTAGTGGTGTACCCCGAACACAGCGCGGTGCACGAGGCATTCTGGAGCCATTTTTACTTGACTGATGATTTTGAATACCAGACGGCATTTGACAAACATTGGAAGGAGCATATCCCTCAGTCTTGCCGCTCGATCAGATGAGCCCAAAGGCACAATATCCAATGGACGTTCATGAGCAGCTTCCAGGGACTTCTTCAGGATGCTGCCGACCGTTCCGAACGGGTAGGTTGGCTCGGGGATCCGACTTTTGTCGCTGAAGACTACATCTATAACTATGACATGTCATCCTTCCTCGAAAAGTGGCTCAATGACATCAAAGACAATCAGAAAGATGACGGTAATATCCCCTTTATCAGTCCTATCGATTGGCGCCCCCCAAAGGATGCCCCGGCGGATCCTGACTCGCTTACCGCCGGAGCCGATGTATACACTCTCTGGCCCTGCTGGCAGAGTACCTATCCGCTTATGACCTGGTATTTGTATGAATATTATGGCGACAAACAGGTGTTGGAAGACCAATATGCTGGCATTAAGAAACTGATCGACTTCCTCACTGCGAACGCTGTCGACAACATGATTATGGTCGGCCTGGGAGATCATATGGAGCCCCAAGACGACGGCTTCAGTCATTTCTCTCCGCGTCGTACACCGTCCGGCCTCACGTCCACCGCTTATTACTACGAGAACACTCTCGCCCTCTCGCGCATGGCGAGCGTTCTGGGACTGTCGGGTGATGCGAAGAAGTACGCAACACTGGCCCAGAACATTAAAGATGCATTCAACAAACGCTATTTTGATCCAAGCACGAACCAATATGCTACCGGGAGTCAGACCTCCAACGCGCTCCCAGTCTACTTGGATATGGCGCCTCCGGAAAAGGTGCCAGCGATCGTGAAGAACCTGGTTGACGACATCGTAACCAAACACGATACGCATGTGTCCACCGGAATCATCTGGCTCAAACGCCGTGATCCAAGTCCTCCCTAGCCATGGCGCCACGCGATTGATGTATGCCCTCGCCAACCAGACGACCTACCCAAGTCTTGGAAACCAAGTGATGAAGGGCGCGACTACCGTATGCGAGAGCTATGAGTGCGGCCCGTGGTTAAGCCAGAACATGAAAATGTTTGGGAGTATGGACAAGTTTTTTTACCGGGAGCTTGCTGGAATCAGCTCGCAGAGTCCGGGTTATCGCCGGGTCCTGATCAAACCACAACCAGTGGGGGACTTGCGAACCGTATCTGCTTCCGAGCAGACTGTGAGAGGGCCTGTGAGTGTGGAGTGGGTCAAAGGAGATGGTGCCCTGGATCTGAAGGTTTCGGTACCCGCGGGGATCGAGGCAGACGTCAGCATTCCACAGCTAGGATTAACAGACATCCAGATCGCAGAAAGCGGCCACGCCGTGTGGCGCGCGAACGCCTATGTAAACGGTGTTGCTGGAATCACCGGCGCCGAAGCGACTGCCGATTCGATCGTGTTCCACGTTGGCTCGGGGGCCTACTCGTTCG
>CAWITH010000032.1:0-132471 GCA_963838935.1 uncultured Acidobacteriaceae bacterium | reverse complement strand
TAGAGTCGAGGACGAGCGCGGGTGCTGACGGCAAAGCATCGTCCCGTTTCTCATCCCCGCTCATCAAACCGGACGTGCCCGTTTCGAGCATCCGGCTTTCCGATGGACTTCACCGCAAGGCTCACGCAATTCGCGGCGGCGGGCCAAGCCGAAGGACTTTGAGCTCGCCAAAGATCCGCTGATAGCCATAGTGCTCGGTGCCTCGCGACTGCACCTTATGGCGGCGTTTCAGGAAATGCCGTACGCGATCAGAGACGTAATTGTTGACTTCTCGGTACGCCGTGGCGCGAGAGCCATAGGAAAAGTAGGCCGACCAGCCTCGCAGAATCTGGTTGAGGCGGGCGCGCACTTCTTCCCACTCTCCAACGTTTACGGGTCTCAATAGGTCTCCCACTTTCTGCTTGATGCGTTGTCGACTCTTCTTCGACGGACTGGCTCCCAGATACCAGTGACCATCCGGCTTGTAGCGGTGCGGCCCGAACGTATAACCCAGGAAATGAAAGCTTTCCTTACGAGCTGCCTTGATGCTGGTCTTCGCTTCGTTCAGAGTAAGGCCGAGCCTCGTCATCACGCTGCGTGTCCAGTCCAGCGCCTCTGCCGCATGTCCGCGGCTGAGAATCACGAAATCGTCCGCATACGTGACCACTTGAGCGCGGAAAGCCTTGCTCTTCCCGGTGATCCGCCAGTGCTTGAGGAAGCGGTTCATGTATAGGTTCGCGAGCATGGGGCTGACGATTCCGCCTTGTGGGGTTCCACGTTGGCTGCTTCGTCCTCCCGTCATGCGCCGCTTGCCGTTCTCGTCCCGTTCCTCGACCGGAACCTTCAACCACATCTTGATCAGATGTAGCACGTCCCGATCCACGATGCGACGCGCCACGGACTTTAATAATTCCGTGTGCGGAATCGTGTCAAAGTACTTGGACAAATCAGCGTCCACCACATCGGTGTAGCCTTCGCAAATTAGCTTGTGCACTTTCTGAATAGCGTCGTGCGCGCTTCGCTTCGGTCGGTAGCCATAAGCCTCCGGCTCCAGATCCGCTTCGAGGATCGGCTCCAGCACCAGCTTCACGGCAGTTTGCACCGTCCGGTCTCGTATCGTCGGGATGCCGAGCGGCCGCTCACCGCCTCCAGGCTTCGGGATTGTCACCCGTCGCACCGGCTGTGGTTTATACGTCTTGTCGAGTAGCTCTTTCCTGATTCCTTCCATCCACTTCTCTAACCCTTCCGACTCGATCGCCTCGAAGGTCTGTCCATCCACCCCTGGCGCCCCTTGATTGGCTTTCGCCAGGGCGTAGGCATGCTTCAGAACATCTTCGCGGTAGATCTTGTCGTAGAGCAGATAAAAGCGGAAGTCAGGTTCTTGCTTCGCCTTTCGATACAGCTTTCTCTGAAGCGTCCGGATCGAAATCGGTGTTTCCAGGCTCATCGCCAATCACCCGTCCTCTTCTTCTTCAAAAGCACGTCCAAAGTAAGGGTCCTTCCCTCCACCGGCGTTACCCGGTTTCGTTGGTACATCTGACCCTCTCCGACTCCCAGACAGGTCGTCGCCTTTCCTACGACGTCGGAGGTGCGACCTCCGCCCATCTGGGCCTCCCCCAATTACCTAGACCGCCTTCTCTGCATGCCGTGCTCAATACCCCGGTGGACTGGATCAGGTGCGCCTGTTGATTTCTTCCCTGCCCATGCAGCCTTCCCCGTCTCATAGGCGGGTCGGCGTCCACGACTAAACTTTCGAGGCCTGCTCAAGCTTCACTCGCGTTACGGCCTGCAAAGTTGCTCGCCCACCCTACGTGGGCTTTGTCACGAGGCTTCATCGCAGCCGGTTTCCCAGCTTCAATGCTCGTTAGCTACCAGACCTAACCAACATCTGTCTGGGCGGGTCCTTCCCCCGCTGGTGATCCGCGCCATTGGGGCGCACTATGAGGCGAGTTCTAGTTTGCGCCGCCCAGGCTGGAGGCTCTTTCCATCTTGAGCAAGCGGGCGAGTAAACGCACGATCATGCCATCGTAGCGGGTGCCGCTCAGCTTTCCCAGTTCCGTCATCGCTTGCTCGTCGGTCTTCGGAAGCGCAAACGAGCGCTCGCTGGTCATGTTTACGTAGGCGTCGGCGACGGCGATGATCCGGCCATACAACGGTATATTCTCGCCCTTCAGTCCCAGCGGATAGCCGCTGCCGTCGAAGGCTTCGTGATGGGACTCGACGGCCTGGGCTACGCGCTCGGCTTCCGGAATCGCACGCAGCACTTGCGCGCCTATTTGCGCGTGGGTCTTGATCGCCGCAAATTCGTCTTCCGTAAGCGTGCCCGGCTTGTTCAGAATTCGATTTTCGATGAATAGCTTGCCCAGGTCATGCACCCGCCCTGCGAAGGTGATTTCTTCCACTTCCGGGACAGAGAGGTTGAGTCCGCGCGCGATCATACCGGCATAACGTCCACATTGCTCTCCATGCCCGGCCGCGTATTGTTCCCTCAATTCGGCCGCGCGCGCCAAGGCTTCTACGGCCTGCTTGATGGATTGCTGATCGGCTTCTCTCTCGCCTCCGCATAGTTTGCGCAGCGTGCCGACCAGTTCCTCAAGGTGTTCCATGCCGCTATGCTCGCGCTGCAGAAATCCCTCGATATAACCGGACACCAGATGCCGCTGCACGGCCGAGCCTTCGCCGAACGCATCCGCGGTCGAAACCTGGTTCCCGCCCGCGTGCTTGGCCACATACATGCCCGCATCGGCGATGCGAATCAGATCCTCCATGGAAAATCCATGAACTGGGAAACTGGCAACGCCAAAACTGCCAGTAATGCGGTGCTCCTCCAGCATGGGATCGGTGGCCAGCCACAAGCGCAATCTCTCCGCCAGCACCTGCGCCTGTTCGATCCCGGTCTCGGGCATCAGGATCACGAACTCATCTCCGCCGTAGCGGGCTACCACATTCGACTGGCGGCACTTCTGTTCCAGCAGCCGGCCAACCCGAGCCAGCACCAGATCCCCTTCCAGGTGACCGAGCGAATCGTTGACTTCTTTGAATTTATCCAAATCCACCAGCACCACCGAGAATGGCCGGCCCGAGCGCGACGCGCGCTTCCACTCCGAGCTCAGCGCCTCCCAGAAGAATCGCCTCGTCTTGATGCCGGTCAATCCGTCGGTAATCGATTGCTGCTGCAGTTTTTGGAAGACGAAGGAGTTGTGCAACGCCGTCGCCAGAAGGTCAGCCAGCGTATTCAGAATCAGAATATCCTGCGGTGCGAACGCATTCTCATCCCGGCTCTCTACGTTGAGCACGCCCAACAAGGTCTCGCCGTAGCTGATGGGCAGGCACAAGACCGCCCGCGATTCCGGCAGCACACCCGCAAGCTGTCCCGAACCGGCGTTTTGCACCAGTGCGCTCACTCCAGTGCGGGCCACCTTTCCCAACACTCCGCTGCCCACCGCGATGCGACGGCCCAAGGTTTGCGATGTCGTTCCCGCCTCGGCCTTGATCTCGATATCCTTGGTGGCGTAATCCATGATGCCGATGCCGATGTGATCGTAGCGGAAGTTCTTCTGAATCTCGCGTACGATGTCGGCCATCATCTGCGCCGCGTCTTCACTCGAGATCGCCATCTTCGAAATGTTGTTAAGAAACGCGAGATGCTTGGCGCGGCGCTGCTCCTCGGTAAACAGCCGCGCATTCTCGACCGCTACCCCCAATTGGCCGGCTACGGTTTGCATCACCTCGAGGTCCCGGGCCATGAACTGCGATTCCCGTTCGGCACTCCTCGCCGCCATCACTCCCACGGCTTTGCCGCCCAGAAAAATCGGCACCGCGCACAACGACCGGGCCGGACGCTGGGGCACGAAATCGACTCCCAGTTTTGACCGCACCTGTTCCAGATCGGTCTCGACCAGCAGCGGCTGCCCCGTTCTGATGATGTACTCGGTCAATCCATTGCTGACCTTGCGCGACCGCTTGGAAAGAATGGAGCCGCCTTCGATCTCCAACTCGAACCGAATGTCGTCTTCTTCCTGAAACGCGATGTAGAAATCGCTGGTGTCGAAAATCTGACCCAGCTCCACCTGCACCGTGCGCAGCACCTCGTCCTGGTTGAGATGAGAGCTGATGGCCTGCCCGATCTCGTTGAGTAGCTCGTATTCCTTAGTTCGCCGCTGCGCCTCATGCATGACAACATAGTTTTCCAGCGTCAGCGCAATCTGCAGCGCTAATCCAATGAGCAACCGCAAATTCGAAGAGCCGAACATGCGCCGTTCCGCGTGCGGAAACATAATCACGCCGAAGTTATGCTCCCGCGTCTGCAAGCTTACCGCCATCAGATCGGTGATGCCCTCTGCCAGCAGCAGCTGCTTGCACACCCCGAACTTTCCTCCCGAAAGCGCCGGCAACGGCTCTTCCACTTCCGCGAGGTTATGGAACGTGACCACTCCACCGCGACGGTAGGCGAGCTCGGCGATGTAATCCCCGGCCTGCGTCTTTTGCAGCTTTTCCAGAAAATCCGCGGAAAAACCTTTTTGCACCGAGGGCACAGTGCCGCGCCATTGCTGGGAAACGAAGAAAACGGCGCGATGCGAAGGCAAGGGCGCCACTAATCTCTCGACAAAACTCTGCAAGCTGGGAACCAAGTCGGAGGCCGAGAACAATCGGCGCGGGTCCACCCCCAGGGTCGAGAACGCCAAGGCGTTTTCCTGCACCGCATTGCGCTCATTTTCAAACAGCACCATCACCATGGCGATGGCCAACAGCATCTGCGGGACCGGCCCCAGGAAACCTCCAAACGGACCCACTTCATGCAGGAAAGGCTGACGGACCTGTCCCGCTCCCATCAGCGCCGCCCACAGCGCCAGGGCAAACGCCAGCATCCGGAACGCAACCGAATTCCGGCGAAAGGCGTAACGGTAAAAATGGAACGAGCAATAGAGTAGCGTCGCCGCCAGCCCCACCTCCAGCCGCAAATAGAACGGCACCGAAGCTACTTTTTCGCCGAATACTCCGCTCGCCATTTGTGCCCGCATACCTACATAGGTCAGCAGCACTCCGGCCGCCGCCAGCGCCCCGTCATACCACCTCAGCTGGAACGGTTCCTTCATCAGCCGGGTTGAGACGAAGATGCAAACCGCCATGCCCAAAAGCAGCAGCGAGCTCAACCAATACAGTAATGCGGAAGGGCCCCGGGAATATTCCACCGCCTTCGCCGCGTAGTGCAACGTATACGCGGCCCAAGCCAGTTGCCAGGCGCGAAAATAGCTGTGCCGGTTTTGCTCGTACAGGTAGGTGAAGACCAGCAGCACCAAAAGGGCCACGGCCCCAGGAATCAACACCTGACCTGTGGCAACGCTATGCATCGATTAACTGTCCTCATCAGTCGTAATCGGACCGGGATGGAACTCTGGATAGCATAATCCTGTCATACCCGGCAGATCGAAAACAATGGCTGTCTTTCCACAGGTTCCACCCAGTGCCACTGGGCTTTCAAAACTATTTCCTACTTAAGATGCTATGCCGCTTTGTCGATCTTCTGCCCAAAATTACTTCCGTAACCGCTAGTAACCAATCTGCTTTCCCGTAGCAAAACGGGTTTTACCCAGCCGTTGGGTTTCTCCGTGACTCTGTGGTGAAACGCCACCGGCCTGCTAGAGTCAAAACACCCAATCCCGCTATACTCAAAAGTTATGCTTCGTGTTCGATTTGCGCCGTCCCCCACCGGTTTTCTGCACGTTGGCAGCGCCCGCACCTTCATCTTCAACTGGCTCTATGCCCGTCATAACGGGGGAACCATGATCCTCCGCCTGGATGACACCGATGTCGAGCGCAATACCGAAGCCTCGGTCAACTCCATCTTCGATGGTCTGCGCTGGCTCGACCTCGGCTGGGATGAGGAATACAAGCAATCCGAACGCCTGGCCCTGCACCGCCAGATCGCCGACGCCATCTTTCAGAAGGGCCTGGCGTACCGCGATTTTACCCCAGCCCACGCCGGCGAAACTGAAAAATCCGACGCCAACCAAACCTGGCTCTTCAATCCCGGCATGCGCGAACTGTCCCGCGCCGAAAGCGACCGCCGCGCCGCCGCCGGAGAGTCCTTCGCCCTTCGTTTCCGCGTTCCCCGCGACCTGGGACAAGAGGTCCGTTTCACCGACGCCGTCTATGGCGAGCAAATCAAATCCGCTGATGACATCGAAGATTTCGCCTTACTCCGCAGCGATGGCATGCCGATGTATCACCTGGCATCCTGCGCCGATGACGTGGATCTCAAGATCAGCCACATCATCCGCGGCCAGGACCACCTCTCGAACACCTACAAGCACGTGCTGATCTTCGAAGGCGCCGGCGCCAAGCCACCGCAGTTCGCGCATCTTCCGCTGCTCGTAGCCCCCGACGGATCGAAGCTCTCCAAGCGCCGCCACGGTCCGGTAGTCAGCGTCACCACCTACCGCGATGCCGGCTTCCTTCCTGAGGCCTTCATCAACTTTCTATGTCTGCTCGGCTGGTCGCCAAAAGACGATCGCGAAAGGATGACCCGCCAGGAACTGGTCGATGCGTTCTCGCTCGAAGGCATCAATCGTCCCAACGCAGTAGTGAATTTCAAAGAGACCAGTGGAAGTGTGGGGACGGGCGACTCGCCCGTCCAGCCGGAGGCCCATGCTCCTTCTCCTGTTGTCATCCTGAGCGGAGCGGGAACTTCACGAAGTGAAGTTTCCGCGCAGTCGAAGGACCCCTACCCCGAAGAAACTTTCGACTCCAAAGCCGTCTGGCTCAACGCCGAGCACATCCGCGCCCTCTCCATCGACGACCTCAGCGCCCGCTTGCTTCCCGTAGTCCACGCCGCCGGATTCCCCATTACGCCGGAAAGAATGCAAGCCATCACCCCGCTAATCCGCGAGCGCATCAAACTCCTGCGTGACGTCCTCACCGCCGCCGACTTCTTTTTCGTTGACCAACTCCCGCCCTACGACCCAGCCGAACTAATCCCGCAAAAAGGCGACGCCGCCATGGCGCTAAGAGTGTTGACCCGGGCGCAAGAAGTCCTGGCAAAAACAGAATTCAAGCACGACCCCTTGGACCAAACCCTCCGAGCCGCCGCCCAGGAGATGAGCGTAAAAGCCGGACAAATGTTCCAGCCCATTCGCGTGGCCGTCTGCGGAAGAAAGAATGCCCCACCATTATTCGAAACTCTGGAAGTCTTGGGACGGGAAACAACTCTGAAGCGAATCGAGCAGGCGATCAAGAAGCTGTAGCAGGTCGCACGCGCTGGGTTAGCAGGATGTCGTGTAGAGACGGGGTTTGCCCCGTCTTACTCCGTTGCCGAGACACCGCAAACCATCCCGTTCTATCCATGAAACATGAAGGCGCGAGAATGCTGCAGCCACATTACGCCGCCAGCCACGATCAAAGCTCCAACCAGCAGCACCGCGATCCGCCGCAAAAAGTCGTCATGCCCTGGAGCAACCTTTGCGATAAGCGCCCCGAGAAGCAGCCCCATAAGCAGCCCGCCGATGTGCGCGGCGTTATCGGTGCCAGCGATGGCTGCTCCAAAAAAAAGGTTGTAGCCGACAAACAGGACCACACTGCGCAGCATACCGGTCATCGCAGCTCGTGGCAGCGAAAACTCGCCCAGATAAAACGACGAGATCAGAGCCCCCGCAATCCCAAAGATCGCCCCCGAAGCGCCCACGCTCAAAACGACCGGATTCCAGATCACGCTCCCGAGGCTCGCCGACAAACCCGTGATCAGGTAAACCGCGGCAAACGTCCAGTGCCCGTAAACCGATTCCGCCAGCCGGCCAAGGTCCCACAGGCACCACATGTTGAAGGCGATGTGCAGCAAGCCGCCGTGGATGAATACGCAAGTCAGCAGCCGCCACCACTCGCCACTGACAGTAAGCGGTCCGAAATTGGCGCCCCAACGTACAAGATCCCGGCCGGAAGGATTGTCGAGCATCGAAACACCGGCCAACGTCATAGCGATAAACACCGCAACGTTGATGCCAAAAATGGCCTGGGTGACTGCCATCGAACTGGACTGCGGCCGCATCCAGGGTGCAACTTCCACGCGCTGAACGGGAGAATCCTCACCGCGCTGCGCCGCTTCATGCTGCACGCACCACTGGCAAAGCTTCCTGCCGAAGCTGAGCGCCGGAAGCTGACGACCACATTGAACGCACCGTGCCATCTCACCGCAGATTATCACGATGCGAGTGGAGCGCCGGGTGCCCCATCCTAACGTCGCGTCTTTTGCGACGTTAGGGTGGGATTTCCGGGTCCCACCTCATGCAATTTCCCCGCCCATATAAAATACAAAGGACATGAGTGCTGCGAATTCATCTCCGTCAAGCTCGCCCTCCGAGCCCCGCCCCTCAAACTTCGTCCGCGACCAGGTCATCAAAGACCTGGAAACGAAAAAATACGACGGCAAGGTTCAAACCCGCTTTCCTCCCGAACCCAACGGCTACCTGCACATCGGCCACGCCAAGTCCATCTGCCTCAACTTTGGACTAGCCGACGAGTTCGGCGGCAAAACCAACCTTCGCTTCGACGACACCAACCCGGAAAAAGAAGAGAAGGAGTACGTCGACTCCATCCTGAAGGACGTCCACTGGCTGGGCTTCGAGTGGGACGGTCTCTACTACGCTTCCGACTACTTCGATCAGCTCTACGAGTGGGCGATCAAGCTGATCAAAGACGGCAAAGCGTACGTAGACGATCTAAGCGCGGATGAAATTCGCAAGTATCGCGGCACGCTGACCGAGCCCGGCAAAGAAAGTCCGCACCGCAACCGCAGCGCGGCGGAGAACCTTGACCTCTTCGAGCGCATGCACAAAGGCGAGTTCCCCGACGGATCGCGCGTGCTCCGCGCCAAAATCGACATGGCCTCGCCGAACCTGAACATGCGCGACCCGGTCATGTACCGCATCCTGCACGCCGAGCATCACCGCACCGGCGGCAAATGGTGCATCTATCCCATGTACGATTACGCGCACGGCCAGTCCGATTCCATCGAACACATTACGCACTCCATCTGCACGCTCGAATTTGAGGATCATCGCCCGCTCTACAACTGGTTCATCCAGCAATTAGGCATTTTTCCGTCGCAGCAAATGGAGTTCGATCGCCTGAGCCTCACCTACACGCTGCTCAGCAAGCGCAAGCTGCTCACCCTGGTGCAGGAAAAGCGCGTCACCGGTTGGGACGACCCGCGCATGCCCACGCTCTCCGGCATAAGGCGTCGCGGCTACACGCCGGAAGCGATTCGCAATTTCTGCGCCGCCATCGGCGTTTCGAAGACCAACGGCACGCTGGAACTAGCCATGCTCGAACACTTCGTCCGCGAAGACCTGAACAAGCGCGCGCCCAGAGTGATGGCAGTCCTGCGGCCGTTGAAGGTTGTAATTGATAATTATCCGGAAGGTCAGGTAGAGGAAGTCGATGCAGTCAATAATCCCGAGGACGAAAAAGCAGGGAAGCGCAAAGTACCTTTTTCCAAAGTCCTCTTCATCGAGCAGGACGACTTCCGCGAAGATCCGCCCAAGCAGTATTACCGCCTGTCGCCCGGCCGCGAAGTGCGCCTGCGTTACGGCTACTTCATAACAGCCACGTCAGTGGTGAAGAACGAAAAAGGAGAAGTGCTTGAGGTGCACTGCACCTACGACCCAGCTACGCGCGGAGGCAATGCCCCCGATGGACGCAAGGTGAAGTCAACTATCCACTGGGTCTCAGCCGCCCACGCCATAGACGCCGAGGTGCGGATCTACGACAAGCTCTTCACAAAAGAAGATCCAAATCAAGTGGAAGAAGGCCAGGAATTCACCGCGAACCTGAATCCGGGCTCGCTGGAAGTAATCGCGCAAGCCAAGTTGGAGCCATCGCTGGCAAACGCTCAAATCGAAAGCCGCTACCAGTTCGAACGCCTCGGTTATTTTTGCGTGGACCCGGATTCCAAACCAGGGCATCTCGTCTTTAACCGCACCGTGGCCCTGAAAGATACTTGGGCCAAAGTCGAGAAGAAGATCGAAAAGAAACCGGGAGTATAGCAGCTATCTGGCTCGGTTGACATTCCTCATGGTCGCACCGATCCCCAGTCCCGCAGGGACGGCTGAAAATAGCCCGCCAGTTTAACTGGCGGGATTCGGTGTCCGCGGAAGGCCCGTGAGTGCCATAGGCACGACTGGAAAGTTTCTCTGCCGTCTTCCCGTTCGACAGAACCAGTGTTCTAGAAACGCGGCTTGCGGCGTCTCCTTCGGGGATTTCTCCCGCTGGTCTGGAAATCGCTACGCATTGTAGGTGCCGTGACTCACCTCCACGGCCCACCCGTATGCACCATCCAAAGATCGCTGCCCGCCGAACCAACGACGCCGAACGGCATCCAAAAATACCCCCGCTGTCCCCAACCGTCGCCCCAGCTGTTCTGCATAAGCGCCAACTGCTTCGCCAAGTCGTAGCCGAGACAAAGCACTTCGTGGCCGCCCTGCTGTTGCTCGCCAGGTTGTGGAATCGGCATGATGCCAGTGTCCGCCACCTGCTGCGACATAAACGACTCATAGACCGTGAACCCCACCGTTACCGGCCACGGCGTGGGATCCGCCAGGCACCGCAGAAAGTCCGACAATGTTCCAATGCGGTGATAAGCGCCCGTCTTGTACTTAAGCGCATTCTGCGCCTGCTCCGACGTCGGAACGGCAAACTCACCCGCAATATAAGGATAGAGCGCCGTCTCGCAACACCCGAGAGCCGTCAGCACCTGGCAACCGGTCCGCGGCATCGCGCCTTCATCTTTGGGAAACGACCCATCCGCAATCAGTTCCTCAACATAAAGACACTGTGGGCTCAAGACAGGCGAAGTCTCCTCATACTTCCGGGCAATCCACTCGCGTGCCGACGAGAAGGCGTGTCCAGTGCAACTGCCTTCCTCACCCTGATCTTTAATCGGACCGCCCCATTTCCGCAGGTCCACAAGCTGCGGGACCGGCTCTGCTCGCGGCGCAGCCCGGTACATCCGGTCCCGCACATCGTGAACGTCGCGGAGCGCCCCGAATCTGCGCACGGTCGAAGCAACGGCAATCACTGGAGTCGTCCGAAAGTCACCGCCCGCACGAATTTCGAATGCCGGTGAAGCTTCAGCCCCGGAGTCGCCGCATCCACAGCCGCATTTCCAGTAGGCGCCACCAGAATGCTGTTGTAATGGTCCGTGAAGCTCGAGACGCTGTAGGGCGGCAGAGCCTTCAAAGCTGCCTGCGCATTGGCTGGGCACGAAGGAATCACGGCGGTGATCGCCTGAACCGTGCCAGATACCAGAGCCATTAATAGCGTGATTTTCGTCTGCGTATTCGGATCAGTAACTTGGGCGACTTGCAACACGAGCGCCTGATCTGCTGCATAAGTAACAATGGCCGCCTGAAGGTTCTGACAGGCATTCCCCGAACCGTCTTTAGCGAAGTCCGCCGCCAGGGTTTTGATGACTGCCGCATCGCCATTGATCTTCGTGGCCAGGTTCGAGTTCATCGGATGGCCGTTTGCCGCGGCGGCGATTTCGAGGATGTTAACCAGCGCGGGCGCGGCCGCGGCGAGAATACTGTCCAGCGTGCTTACCCAAGCGGTAGAGCAGGCCGTGCAGAACATGACGAGGGAGAGGACGACAACGAGACACTTCTTCATAACCAGTTTTTCTCCTGATTTGAAATGGGTTGAGCTTGCCTTGTGTTAGTTGGAGTTGCTGCCGAAAATCGAGGGCAAGGCAGCGTGTAGGATTTGCGCCGCGGCTCCGACCCACACGAACACGAGTGGGTGAGCAGCAACAAATGTCGGAGTGCAGATTGCCGTGCCGAGTGTTCCGGCGAGGGTCACGACCAGAGGCAGGTACTTTTTCATTTTCGATGTTCTCCTTAAACGGGTTGGATCTCAACCCAGATCGCCGCCATGCCGCCGTCCTTGAAAAGCTGCTTCACTTCTCCGTCAGGCGCTCCGGCGGGGAACTGTCCGGTAAGTTGAAAGTGTGGGTTGTCAGGGAACGTTCGGAAGTTGCATCCCGCCGTCAGGCCCAGCGACAGTGCTACGGACTCCATGCGCTTCCATGTTGGGTGAACCGGATTCCAGTCGGGGTTGTAGGGTTGGTCGGGTGCGAACTGCGAAGGAACACAATCGACCGCCATCCCGAAATTGTGGTATGAATCTCCGCCCTTGCAATTCGTCACTACCGCTCCCGGCGCCGTGCGGCCTTGAGCGTACAGAGCATCTTGTGCTGTCCACGATCTAAGCCCCTGCACTACCCTGATCTCAATACCCTCTTGCAGGAGCATTTCTGCCAGCGTGTGAATCTTGGCAGCGAGCAAGGGCCATACAAGCGACAAGCGAGCTTCAGAGATGGCATCCATAAGATTCCCTATCCTTGACTCTCAGTGGCTGCTGTGCTTGGCGTGTTCCCGGTGTTAGAGTTCACCAGCGAGACGTAGGTATTGCCGTCGTCGCCGATCGCGCGGCATTCTGCTGATAGACTTCCGATGAGTTCCAATCCGGCAGGCCGCGCTGCATGAAGTAGCGCACGGCATTCGTTAGGAAGTTGAGCAGCCAGTTCCGCTTTATGGCGCAGCGTACGCGCTCAACAGATCAACGATAACCGCGTCGCCCCGATTCACGTTTGGCCCTAGATTCGTCCACGTGATCGTTCCGTCTGGACATGTGTTGCCAGCATTGGGACACACAGTATTCCAATCCGGCAGCGTCGAGCCTTCCACACAGGCTCCCGAGCAGGCAGTTGCCTGGTAGACGTTCGGCGAGCCATTGTCACCGTTAGAAAAAGAGATTGTGTCGTTCAAGTTCACGTTGGCGTTGTTTTTCGAGGGCGAGTACATGCCACGCAGATTGTTGGCCGCCGTGTTCGCCGCGGCCGTCGATCCCCGCTTCCCCATCATGTCGGTGCCGAAGATGGCGATATCGCCCAGCGGACCGATTACGCCGATGTTGTTTTGGCTGGAGAACGCGGCCTCCGAGCCTGTGTTGTAGACGTGCGCGAAGCGGTAATTTGTACCTATCGGAGAGGTGCTGAAGGCATCCACTTCGCCGTAGTTCGCCGCCACGTAGCCGTAGCCAAGGGTCGTGGCCGTCCATGCGGGACGGCACGTCGAGAGCGTGAATACCGGCTGCAAGTCGCCTGTCCCGGCGTTGCGGTTAGTCCCGTGGTCGTCGCAGGGAAGTAAAGCGGAAATCAGCCCTGTGCCGGGATTCAAGGCTCCGTTGATGACTGGGAGGTTGTTGGGCAAATTGCTGTAGGGGTTGCTGGAGAGGACCGTGCCATAGTACTTGCCGCCGTAGTAGCGATAACCGTATCCGTCGGCATGGTGTCCACTGCCGTGGTTCCAGTCCGTCAGCGGCTCCATGATGGGGTGAGCCTGGCCGGTGGAGGCGATATCGAAGAAGTAAGAATCGCAGTAGGCTTCGGTCGGAGCGGACCAATACGTGTTCGATGAGGTCGTCCCAGATGGCGCGTTGCCCGCGCCTCCAGTCGTCGAGTTTCGCGTGTAGTAGTAACCGCTGTAGGAAACAACTTGGTTGTTGCTGTAGGCCGTGCCTGCCGAGTAGATGCCCGCCCAACTGCCTCCAGTCTGGCAATTCAAGGTGTACTGGTTCCAGGCGCCCCCTTGCGTCCCCGGCCACGGTCCTTCTCCCCCTGTTGGCCCGGTGGAAATGTACCTGCCGTCCGGCATTAGTTCGCCATCGTGGATCACGAACAAGTCGGTGAACGGGCATGGCGTGACTCCGCCGTTCGTCCTGCCGCAGGTCAGGGCGTCGTAGGTATAGAGCTGGCCCCCGGGGGCGGAGTTTCCGGTTCCGCGATAGACCTTGGCGAGTCTCGTGTTGAGTAAGGTATAGCCGGGATCGGCACTTCCCGGAGGCCCGTAGATCACCGCATAGAAGTTCTGTTTCCCCTGGGCGACCGATCACGCCAATGTCAACCCAAGTTTCCGCTCCATCAACGCACGTCGAACCCACTGTGTAGCCTGAACAGCCCGCGCCATTCCATACTGGCCGCGTGCTCCCCGTGGCGCCTCCGGTGGTCGCCTGGTATCCGTGTCCGCTGGGATTGTTAGCATCCTGTGGCCAGATGAACGTGTCGGTCGCCGTCACCGTCCAATCCGCCTGCCAATCGAAGCCACCGCCAAAGAGTGCGCCAAACGTGCCGTCATTCGCTGATCCCGGCGTCCCGATCCAGCTTGTGTAGAACGGCCCCGTGTTGCCGAGAGCAGTATTCAGAAGCACCCCGCCGAAGCTGCCAGAATTAGGACAGGTTGCGCCGCTCGATCCAAGAATGAAGTCGGCGTAGATGCAGCGCGAAAGCGTGCCCGCGCCTGGAGAGGAAATCGAGCTCGTGACCGTGACGGCGGTGATTGGGCTGACGGATGTGGTCTCCTCAAACAGGAGATGTGGTGTGGCGGGATTGCGTGAAAATGCAAAATTGCCGCCATGCGCCAGATGCGTGCTGTCGCCATTGCCGCTTGAGGCCGTAAAGATACCGGTGCTATTGACGCACGGGGAACTCGCGCACGTTTTGGCATGGATGGAGGTAGGACTGATGTTCTCAAGCAACCATCCGCCTTTACTATTGAGTAAGACGACTAAAGATTCGTCCGCAGAAATATAGTCGCTTTCCCCATCCGACCAAGCGGGAAAGCTGGACGCATACGGAGTACTTGATACTGGAGAGTTCGTGCTGTCGTCCGTCGCCATGACCATGTAGGCCCCGAAATCCGGGTCCGTGGCCGTCGAGTTCATCGGCGCAGGGCAGTAGGCGGGATAAGAAGATGGAGTCAGGCCAGAAGGACAGGAGCCGGTAGTTGATCGTCGTTCCTGCGAAGCCTGAAGGAATAGAGTCGGTCGGTCGCAGTTGGAAGCTCACGGCCGAGCCCGCTTCCCCCGTTGTCGCGCCGGAAATACAGCCGGATTCCGCGCCGGTCACGCAGTTGTCCGTGCGTGCGGAGTAGGTCAACGGTCCAGAGCTGGGGCTGAACTGGCTGCTGCCGGAAAACGTCGCGGAACCCGACAAAACCCCTTGTCCCAGCGCAGCCCCATTCAGCCCAGCGAGGACTACAAGCCCCGTCCCCGCAAAATAAAGGAGCGCGGCCCGGGACAAGAATATCCTCGCCGTTGTATTCAAGGTCGTCTCAATAACCACCGCCAAATACTCCTTCATCGCTCTTCGCTCCAGAAAACTCCCGCCCTCAGCCACGTAGGGGCGGACGCATTCGCGAACGCCAACGGCCCGCAGGCCCCGCGCGCTCCCCAGCCCGAAGGCGCTTCCGGCTTCGCTATAATGTTTGCTTGCTCCCTCCGCCATTGGCGCAGGAGGGCTTCATCGAAAGGGAACTATGGCGACTGACGTAGTCATGCCCCAGATGGGCGAATCAATTTTCGAAGGCACCATCACCAAGTGGCTGAAAAAGCCTGGTGACAAGGTGCAGCGCGACGAGCCTCTATTCGAAATTTCCACCGACAAAGTCGACGCCGAAATTCCCGCACCCGCCAGCGGAATCCTTCAGGAAATCAAGGTTTCCGAAGGCAACACCGTTCAGGTCAACACTGTCGTAGGCGTGATTGGCGACGGCAACGGCGCTTCCGCGTCCGCTCCCGCCAAGGCCGCAGCCCCTGCTCCTGTAAGTGTGGGGACGGGCATTCCTGCCCGTCCGGCCGAGCCAACCTCGCGCCCCGGCCCCGCTCCAGAAGTCGAAGAGGATTCCGACGTTCGCTCTTCCCCGCTCGTCCGCAAACTGGCCCGCGAACACAATGTGGATCTCGCGAAAGTAAGCGGCACCGGCACCGGTGGCCGCGTCACCAAGCAGGATGTCCTCGATTTCGTCGAGCGCCGTGTGGGGACGGGCCGTGCGGGGACGGGCATTCCTGCCCGTCCGGCCGAGCCTGCTCCTTCGCAGCCCACGCGCCCCGCACCTTCCGCCATTCCCGGCGACCTGGTGCCCATGTCCCAGATGCGCAAGATCATCGCGCAGCGCATGATCGAATCCCGCCGCACCAGCGCTCACGTCCACTGCATGTTTGAGGTGGATCTGACTCGCATTGTCAATCTGCGCAACCAGCTCAAGAACGGTTTCGAGCAGCGCTACGGTGCGCGCCTGACCTTTATGCCGTTCTTCGTGCGCGCCGCCATCATCGCCCTGCAGCAATTTCCCATCGTCAACAGCTCGCTCGAAGGCGACAGCCTTCGCTACCACAAACACGTCAACGCTGGCATCGCCGTTGCGCTCGATTGGGGACTCATCGTCCCCGTTCTCAAGAACGCCGGCGAGCTGAACTTCCTCGGACTGCAGCGCGGCATCACTGACCTCGGCGAGCGCGCCCGCACCAAGAAGCTCATGCCCGCTGACGTCGAAGGTGCAACCTTCACCATCACCAACCCCGGCCAGTTTGGCGCCGTTTTCGGCTTGCCCATCATCAATCAGCCGAACGCCGCCATCATGGGCGTCGGCGGCATTACCAAACAGCCCATGGTGATCACCAGCAAAGACGGCACCGATTCCATCGCCATCCGTTCCGTCGTTCACCTGACGCTGGGCTACGACCATCGCATTATCGACGGCGCCATCGCCGACCAGTTCATGGCTGTCGTAAAGAAAACTCTTGAAAGCTGGAGTGAGGAGGTCGGCTAGCTGTCCCTGCCGATTTATCTCCAGAAGTGCAACACCACCTGCACCACGATCACCAGCAATGCGACCATCGAAGCGAAGGCAGCGGTCCTTCCCGTTTGTTCTCCCCGCGCAATTTCCAGAATCTTCACCCGGTCCGCCAAGACAGCGTGATCGCGCTCATACAGTTCACGGCGAAGATATTCCGTACGCTCCTGGTTAATTTGCGCGCGGAAATTGTTCATCTCTTCCAAGCGGTAATCGAGGACCTCACTCGCCTTTTGGATTTTGGCATCTCCCGCCTCATGCCGCAGGTCCTCAGCTCGGCTGCGCGCTTCCAGCGCGTCGGCGTAGCGTCGGAACTCAGCTTCCGTCCACCTCCGCTCGGCTTCGACCGTTCGATCGATCAACTCGACTAACGGCAGCGGGACCAGCGGTGTTGGCCGCGAATCGTTCTGGCTCATTTACTGCACCTTTTCTCCAACTCCATCGCTCGAATCCTCAGAGTGGATAGTCCACGTGCACAGCCGTCGAATACCGCGAATACTTCGCCGGCGTGCTGCCGTCGTAGCTCCTCAAGAAATAGTCTTGTGCCCGCGCGTACCGGGTGAGAGTGAAGCTGCTGTTCGTGAAACGGCCCACCAGATTCCCGTTGTAACCGGCTCCCCACCCCGCGTCCGAGTACCGCACTTCAATACCGCCTCCGGCCCCGGGCGTGAATCCCGCGTCCACCGTCACCGTCGTCGAAGTCACATTGGTGACCTCTGCGTCGGTGAGATCCGCAAGGTAAACATTCCCCACCATGCTCACATCGATCGGCGTCAACACCTGTGTCTGTTTCACCAGAGCTGTTACAAAAGCAAAATCCAGCGAAGGATCTCCCGCATCCACAAACCGCAGCGTGTAGCGCATGTTTTCGCCAGCGATGTCGGCGATCACCACATCCACCTCGCGCACGATCGCTGTAAACGTTGCCATCCGCGATGGAACATTCACCGCCAGCCCGTCTCCCGGAAAAATGTCCGCCGCCCCGCCCGGCAGAAACTGGCTCCACGCCTGGTATTCCCCGGCCCATCCCTGCCCGGCGTCATCCAACAAAGCCAGCGCCGCTGTTTCGCAATCCGCCGAAGTGCGGGGAACCGGTATCCCAATCTCGCGCACGCTCCCCCGCACTCCGTTATCGCCGCCATGCTGATTCGCCGCAATGCTAGCGGAGTTAATCACTCGTGCCATGGCATGGCCTTGGCCGCGATAACTTACTACCACATAGTAAGTTCCTGCCGGAGTCGCGCCCACGTTCGGTACCAGTTGCGCGGTAAACGCGCCGAGCGGCCCTATGGTCACAGCCAGATTGCCCGCCGCCACCTCGTCCCCCTCTGCGGTCTGGAACGACGGCCATGAAATCAGCACCGTACCTGATGCGGCGCTTCCGTCCGCTCGATACACGGTGTCGCTGATCGTCGTAAGGGCTGGCCCTTGTGCGTGCAAAGTGGCCGACAGCATCAACGCGATCAGCAGCCCCGGCAACATGGAAATCACCATCTTCGCCGCTGTTGGAAAACGTTGGTTGTTTACCGCCAGCAATCTGGGCATGTCGTGTTTTCCCCTCGTGAGCGCACCGGACCCCAATTCCGACCAATAAAAAAGCCGCTCTGCCGAGCGGCGCCCCTCTCCCATATTACCTCCCAGCTCAATGCCGATTGTTACTCTGCCATCCGCGGCTCGCTCTCAACTCGCGGCTCCAGAAATCGCCGCACGCTCTCGACATATACGTCCGCGAAGTCGGCTGCCGGCCTGCGCGTTTCGATCAGCGCCATGGCCGCTTCCATTTCCCACCCCATCGCGCATAATACCGCCAGCGTCATCATCGGAGCCCGGTGCACCCCCGCAGCACAATGAACGTACAGCCGCGCCTCGGGGTCCTCCAGCGCTTCCAGCGCAAAATCAACCCCCCGTTTCAACAGCTCGGGAGACTTCGGCAGGAAATCGTCGTCGGTGGGATTCCACAGCACCCGGACCCCGTGCACCTCCGCCAGCGGCCGGTCATCGAACTCGATCTGCATGTTGAGCACGTGGGTCACTCCGCTCCGCGCCAGCTCTTCCATGTTCCGCGCATTCCAGATCCCACCGCCCAGCCCGACCCGTTCCGTGACCCAGGTGATGTCCATGCTGCGTTCCGTTCGCCTTCCCGTCCCAACCCGTCTTACGATAATTCTGATTCTACGTCACCTTTCCCCTCGACAAACTGGTGTGGTGTAGAAACGGGGCTTTCCCCGTCTCTCTCTCTCTCTGCGTCCCGGAAATTCGCGGAACAAGTCAGTCACTGCTTCGAAAGGACTCGGCTTTACAGACTGCGGTGAAAGTCGAGGTCGCACGTGATTTTGGGTGGCGCAGCGGTTTACCGCTGCGGTAAGTGCTTTGTTTTGAATTCGGCTTTAGCCGCTGAGGCCAAAATCCTCGACCGGAAACCACCTTCTCCCCAACCTGTTCAGCCCAGCCGTAATGCCAAGCAGAAAAAGGGCGCGATGGAAGTCGCGCCCTTCAGAATCTTTATTTTTCAACTCTTAAGTTTAGAATATCAAATCCGAGGGGTAAAACGGACATGATTTCCCAATTTATTTTCCCCCTCCTTTGAGTCACTTACACCGAAATTGCACTTCTTACCCTCTTGACAACCATTTTTCGGGCAATAAACTAGTTGCCACACATGTCCGTCCAAATTGTTTGAAGCTCTCCAGCGCTTCCGGGCCTTCGATGTATTCAGGTTGCTTCATATGGAATACGATAGTCCCCTATTTATCGCTGCGGTCAAGAAAATTTTACGATGGCATCGCGCACTTCCCTAATAGATTCAACGAACTTAAAGACTCCATAAGCGCACATTGGAAAGCCGACGAAGAACCTTCAAACCTAAACCAATATCCGTGACCGACTCCCGACGCTGACGTGCCCATACGAGTAACCACACAGCAATGCCCCAGCGCAACAAGCCAGCCAGAGGCCTCGAGATAGATCGATTGGCACATCGTAGGCTGTTCTTTTGATCGCTGTAAGCGTCTATACGGCTTGGCGCCTTCAACCAGTTGGGCAAGCCAGACGAAAATCCTAATGACCTAGCGAAGCAAGCTGCGGGGGCTGAATCGATCGCCAATGAATAACAACAACTCGCGAATAATAGCAGCGAAAGCGACTGAGAGCAGTGTGAAGGTAATAGCGGCTACTGCGCCAAGATCAGCGCGCTTGGATAAAGCTCACAAGTCCCGAGCCCTTGGGAACTGGGGCCGGATACCCCATCGAAGCTAAGATACACATGCTTAACACTGGTAAGACGCCAGCGCTGGATTATATCGGTGAATCTATCATCAAGGTATTCCCGATAAACCGGGAAACTGTGTTCGATTACACCAACCCTGATCACGGCCACTCCACGGGTGGAATTCTCTATCCCTCGGACCCACGAGACATGGAAGCCGCTATGTATGCAAAAGAAGCGTGGGCAAGAACACCTCAACCTGACAAACTTCTCCTGAGTGCTCAGGAGCTCGGTGCCTTTACCGCTGGGAAATCTTACATTGTTGTCTATTCGAGAGTCACGTATTACGATATTTTTGGAGTAAAACACTGGACCCATTTCTGCAACTGGACTTCTTACAAACCTGCTCCCGCCAAAAAATGCAGCGAGTATAACCGCGTAGATAACAATTAAACACAGCCCTGCCACGGCAGTTACGATCTTGACTCTGCTAAGCCTCTGTGTCAAACGCATTATCATCAATTTAATTCCTCCATTAAACCAGCGACGAGCAAGATCCGCGAGAGCTGGTCGAGTGCATCCTGCAGCAACCGCCGGACGTTTCTGGGAGTACAACCAAGCAGTCGCGCAACCTCGTCGATGCTGTATTCTTCCAGGACATTCATGGCCAGAAGCTTTTTGTCGACTACAGTCAGCCGTTCGATCGCCCGCTCCATGTCGGCCACAAAGATCACAACATCCTCGAAGTTCCTCATCGTGTATGCCGTGACTTGCGACCGGAAGAATTCGCGCCCCAGCAGCGACGGCAGCCTCCCCACCTCGACCGACGCCCGGGCATAGCGTCGCAGCAGCGCCACCGTGCGCCTGCGGTAAGGCCACAGATCCATCTCCGTTTCGGCAAACACCACCGACGGCGGCAGACCCGCCTGCCCCATCAGACTCCATGTTTGTAGGCTCGTCGTCTGTGCGCTCGTCATAGCCGCACCTCCATCGCCGCCACACCCTCCAGATATTCAATCCGGACTTCGCTGTGAGCGGTTTCTCTTCGAACCCTCACTTGGCGATGAGCGCCTCGTCTTCCAACCCCCGTTCCCGGCAAGCGCACCTTGCGCCGCGGACGCGGTTCCGCGGACGGCGCCTCTTCCGGGTTGGGCATTGCCGCCAGATGCATCTGGCAACTGGCGCAATACACTCCCTCTACGTCCTGCCGCCGCAGCCACAATCCGCCGCAACGCTCGCAGTATTTAAGCTCGACGTGGATCTCCTCGCCTTCCATCCCGCTTATGAAATTCATAATTGCCCTCTCTCTAGGAAATGAAAACCACTCAGAAAATAAAAAAGCCCTGGCGCCGATCTCTCGGCCCAGGGCTCGTTTTCCTTACGATGGCCTGTTTCGCTATTTAGTTGCAATTACACCAGTTACTGCAGCCTGGCCGCTACTCCAGGCTCCCGCTGCTTGAAGTAACCTTCCTCATATCCAGACTTAAGCACCTGTCCATTCTTCACAATAACACTCAAACGCCCGTTGAAGTGCACGGCCTGCAACAACCGCTGCAAGGCTGCCGAGAGCACTTCCGCCGAGCGTATCTTCCGGCGAAACTCCACGAAGCTTCGTCCTTCGTCCTCGGGAGACTGTACTTCTATCATGGCCAACAACCTTTCTTCTCAAAATAAGCGCGTTATGAGACATATGATCAGGCCATATTATGGCCGGACATTTTACTAAGTCAAGAACTTTATTGCCTTGTAGATGTTGTACTTCTGTTGACAATAGCTCTGAGCTATTATAACGACTTATACTCCCCCCATGAAATTCCGCATGCTTCAAGAGAATCTCCGCAGGACTCTTTGGGACCGCATTGACAGAGGAGAACTCACCGGTCTTCGTCTGGCAGAACAGACCGGCTTCAAGCAGGCCCACATCTCCAACTTCCTCAACCGCAAGCGTGGACTGAGCCTCGAAGGCATGGACAAAGTTCTCAACGTGCAGCGTCTTTCCGTGCTCGATCTCCTCGATCCCGTCGAAGTCAGCAAGCGCGCTTGGATCCCCCCCCCAGCGAGGATGATTTCGACAACGTCGTCGTCACCGACTCGCACATCGCAGCCTCCGAAGCCCTGATCACGAGCATGCACGTCAAGGAGGTCCTGAAGTTCAAGAAGAGCTTCCTCAAACGCTTGAAAACAGAGGTGGAAGGCGACCGCCGCGACTGGGAACGCTTTGTGGTCATCAAGGCCGATGCTCACGAAGGAATGAGTATGTATCCGCGCACCATGCCCGGCGCTACCCTCCTGCTCGACCGCCACTATAATTCGATGACCCCCTACCGCAAAGGCGAAGGTAATATGTACGCGGTGCGTAGAGATGGGGCTTGCATCATCAGGTACGTTGAAATTGCAAACCGCGACCTGATCCTGCGTCCGCACAGCTCGGCCCACCCGATTGACGTAATAGCCCTGCAAAACGGTGAGAAGCCCAGCGACTATATCGTCGGCCGTGTGTGCCATGTGGGGATCGAAACGTAGAGCGTAGGTAGATGCAACAGTTGGGTGTGATAACTAGAGGGGAGAAGAAACGTAGGGTATACCTATGTAGGGTATGCGCTGGCTGCAAACATGTCAGGCCCGATGCTCCCGTCCACGCCCGGCTTTTTCTGGAGCGTCCCATAACCAAACCCCAGTACTCACGTCTGACCACCTGGGTCACGTGTGCTCTCCGGCGAAGGGTCGTTGGCGCTGGATAACTTTTGCACGAAGCGATAATCTCAGAGTGCTACGTGCTGCTTCAAGAACCTTATGAACTGGAAAATCTTCCCTCTCATTCTGGCAGTGCTTTCGGCCGCCCTGCCAATTGTCGCCCAAAACTCTTCCTCCCAACCGGTTCTGGACGTTTCCGCCATGGACAGAACCGTCGACCCATGCGCAGATTTCTATACCTACTCCTGCGGCGCGTGGATCAAAAACAATCCGATTCCGCCAGACCAGGCAAGTTGGAGTATTTCCGGCAAGCTCGAAGACGAGAACCGCGCCCAGTTGCGGGCGATTCTGGAAGATGCTGCGAAACCCGGCCCACGCAATGCCGTGACCCGGAAAATCGGCGACTACTACGCCTCCTGCTTGGACGAGCCCGCCATTGAGAAGCTCGGAGCCAAGCCTCTGCTGCCCGAGTTGGACCGAATCGCGGGTCTGAAGTCGAAGCAGGATCTTGCCGAGTACATCGCCACCACACCCTTCCCGCCTTCGCTGTACGGAGGGGGAACCCTATTCACCTTCCGCTCGGATCAGGACTACAAGGATTCGACGCAGGTGATCGCCGAGGCCGATCAAGGGGGAATCGGCCTGCCCGATCGTGATTACTACCTGAAGGACGACGCCAAGTCCGAAGAACTCCGCAAGGCTTACCTGGCGCACGTCGCCAGGATGTTCGAGTTGCTGGGGGACGAGCCGGCCGATGCGGCCACAGCAGCGGCCACGGTGATGCGCCTCGAGACCGCGCTCGCGAAGGGCCAGATGACCCGCGTCGAACGGCGCGATCCGCCCAACCTCTATCACAAGATGAGCGTGGAGGAACTACAAAAGCTGGCTCCCTCATTCGGCTGGAAGACGTACTTCTCCAAGACGGGCGTGGGAACGCTGGTTTCCCTGAACGTGGTAACGCCCGACTATTTTCGCGTCATGAACGAACAAATCGAAAAGGAAAGCCTGGGTGACTGGAAGACCTATCTGCGCTGGCACGCCGCGCACGACGCCTCCACCAGCCTTTCCGCCGCGTTCGTAAAAGAGAATTTCAATTTCTACGGCAAGACTCTGCGCGGACAAGAAGAACTTCCGCCACGCTGGAAGCGCTGCACCAATGACGTGGATAACGACTTGGGAGAAGCGCTAGGCCAAGCGTATGTGGCAAAGTACTTCAGCCCGCAAGCCAAGCAGGCAGCGCTGAAAATCGTGACCCAGGTGGAGGCGGCCATGCAAACCGAGATCCAGGCGCTGCCGTGGATGGGAACAGCGACCAAGGAGCAGGCGCTTACCAAACTGCACACTATCGCAAACAAGATTGGCTATCCCGACACCTGGCGCGACTACAGCGCGCTCGAGATCGTGCGCGGCGACGAAATCGGAAACTCGGAACGGGCGTCCTGGTTCGAGTTTCGCCGCTGGCTCGCCAAGATCGGCAAGCCGGTCGACCGTAAGGAGTGGGACATGACGCCGCCCACCGTCAATGCCTATTACGATCCGCAAAAGAACGACATCAATTTCCCGGCAGGAATCCTGCAACCGCCGCTCTTCAGCGCGCTCTCCGACGCTGCCCCCAACTATGGTGACACCGGCGCCACCATGGGCCACGAACTGACGCACGCCTTCGACGACGAGGGTAGCCAGTTTGACGCCCAGGGCAATTTGCGCAACTGGTGGACCGACGCCGACCGCAAGGAATTCGAAAAGCGCGCCCAGTGCGTCGTTGACCAATATTCCGGGTACACCATCATCGATGACATCAAAATCAACGGCAAACTGACCAACGGCGAGGACCTGGCCGATCTTGGCGGAACGTTGCTGGCGTATCTGGCGTGGAAAGAGGATGCAAAGGATCAAAAGCTCGACCCGCTGGATGGCCTGACGCCCGAACAGCGCTTCTTCGTCGCCTACGGGCAAAGTTGGTGCACCAACGAGCGCGAAGAGAATAAGAGGCTGCGGGCAACTGTGGATCCGCACTCGCCCGAGAAGTACCGAACCAATGGCGTGGTCGCAAACCTGCCGGAGTTTCGCGCCGCCTTCCACTGCAAACCAGGTCAGCCCATGGTCCGCGAGAACGCCTGCCGCGTGTGGTAGGCAAGGATTCCGCTCGTGTGGGGACGGGCGCCCTCGCCCGTCCAGCCGAGCTACCCGCGTTCAAACGCGTGCTTCTCCTCCAACTGCCGAAGTGCCGCGGCCATCTCTGATTCGAAGCGATCCTTTTGCTCCATCAAGACGGGAAGCGCGGTCGCGTACCGGCGTGCCATGGTGAACAGCCCCCGCTTCGCGAGTCCCGCGCCGATTTCCGCGATGTGATCGGTGGTGCTATCCAGATAGAGGGCTTCGGTTCCGTCGCCCAGCCACACATCTCCGCCGACCAGCCGCGTCTGCCAGTACACCTTGCGCTCGATCATGCGGGCGATTTCTTCATCTGTGGCCTTGCCGAAAACCCATTGCTTCAGTTTGAAGTTATAGTGGCGGCTGGATAGAGGCAGCGGCACCAGCTTGCCCGATTTCACGAACTCCGTCTGCTTCCGGTCGACCTCCTTCCGCAGAGCATTGATGACGGGTCCCTCCGTATCTTTCGGCTCAAGCGAGCGCAACACTTCCCGCAGCGTGGCGGAAAGATTCACCGCCACCAGCGCGCGTAGTCCCCCCGAATTTTCCAGCGTGATCGTCGCGTGCAGAACGTCAAAGTCCGCACCCGACGTGGCATGCCGGAAGGGCCATTCCACCTCGAAACTAAGCGGCAGGCCAGTGCGCGTTACGTAGATCGTCTTCGATGTGGGAGTCTGGGACAGAGTGCTCATGCCATGTTGATCCTTGCCTAGGTGATCCTAGCCGGTATTGCAAGCAGTCATTTTAACCAAACCCGCCATAACTGCCACAGGTTCCACATTGCAGACGCGCTCAACAATCCGCCCAGACCAGCCGCCACCAGCAGCCTTTGCTGAGTCTCCAGCAGATCGGCAAACACTCCGCTCACAAAAACGAAGAGAAACACGAGCGCGGTCAGATGGAATCCTTGTCCCGGAAAATTAGGAGCACCCAGGGCCAAGACGAGCGCCAGCCCCACGATCAGGAGCGGCGCTGTGTTGCCGAAGTAGCGCGCGCGTTTCCATCCCAGGTAAGCGACCAGCGCCACCGGCAAAGCCAGCATCAGCGGCGGGCTGCCGGCGAAGATCGTTTCCAGAGCACCGCGGTAGGAAACGTACATCCGAAGTGCGCCGGGCTCGAAATCCACCCAGCGAGCGTGTACCATCCCTCGCCAGAACAACGCCGGCTCAAAAAAATAGGCGGCAAACAGCAGCACCAAGGTGACTGCGATTGCCGTGGCCCAGATCACAAGCACGGCCCGCGGCCGGACTGGCGCCACCCAGAACATCAACGGCAAAATCACCAGCGCCAGCACCCCAAGCGAAAACTGGTTGCCCGCGGCTAGTGCTAGTGACAATCCCAGAAGCAGAATGCGCCGCCAGTTCCAGAGCACGACTTCGCGGGGAGCGTAAAGCGTGTGCGCCACGGCGATGGCGGTGAACACGCTGCCGAATGCTCCCCACACGGCGCCCATTTCGCTCAGACTCTGCGCCCCGGCTACGTTTACGATCATGGCTGGCGAAAAACAGTAGAGTGCGAGCGCGATGTATCCACCGGAGTTGCCGTACAGACGGCGCGCAACGTACCAGAGTGAACCTCCCAGCATCACCCCGAAGAAAAGATATGGGGTCACCGCCACTAACGGTACGAATGCTCCCGGCAACCAAGAGTCTGGATGTATCAGGAACGGCGCTCCTGCGATCAGGTAGTAGAGCGGTGAGCGGTCTTCATCGTAGCCTTCGCGCACGCGCAGATGCCCGGTTCGTCCCGCAGAAGGAACTCCAGTGGCAGCTTCGGAGCGCAGCGATTCAGGAGTGCCCGCAATTGGCCCTCCCTCCCATTGTTCGAGGCCCTGGTAGATGCAGAGTGCCTGATTGGAGTTCGGGATCCGCTCATGGCGCGATTCCACGCGGGCCAGCCAGACGCACTGCAAGAGATAGACCAGCAGCAATGCAGCCGCGGCAAATTGCGGAGCGCGGAACCCATCGGAATGAAGAAAGCGTCGCAACATTCGCGCCACAAGGCTGGACCGAGTGTTTTACCATGTCCGGGACAGCGCTGGATAACTAAAGATGGACAACAAACCATCGTCCCCCACTTCCGCGGAGCCGGAGCCACCAGTCGCGCCTGACGCAACGTCGACTCCGCCTGCGCTTCCATCCGCGTCGCTATTGACGAAGAGCACCGGCCACGGCTCTCCGCTGCGTGGTTTTCTCCTCGGTCCGAAAGGAATCTACCCGGGAATACGCTGGCTGACTTATCTGGCGATGGCTTGGGTTGTTTTCCAGGTTGAAGGCTGGCTGGTAATGTCTCTCCAGTCGCATCTGAGTGTCCTTTGGTGGCGCATGATGATCGAAGCCAGTATGATGCTGGCCGCCATCTTGCCGGGGTTTGCCATGGCCCGCATCGAAGGCTGTTCATTCGGCGACTTCGGCCTGCCCGCGCGGCGCGCCTTCGGACGAAATTTCTGGGTGGGAACGCTTTGGGGCATCGCGTCTCTGAGCGTCCTGATGCTGCTGTTGCGCATGACGGGCGCGTTCGAGTTCGGAGTGTTGCAACTGCACGGTTCGCGCATCTGGAAATTTGCCGCGTTTTACGCCCTGCTGTTTCTGTTCGCAGCACTCTTTGAAGATTTCCTGATGCGTGGCTACACGCAGTGGGTGCTCGCGCAGGGAATGAATTTTTGGCCGGCAGCGGCGTTTCTCTCGGCTGGATTCGGCTACATCCACGGCCGCAATCCGGGCGAAACAACAACTGGGTTGGTGGCGGCGGCATTGATCGGGTTCTTCTTTTGTCTAACTCTGCGTCGCACCGGCGATTTGTGGTGGGCCGTCGGCTTTCATATGGCCTGGGATTGGGGTGAGAGCTATCTCTACTCCGTCCCCGACAGCGGTACGCTCCTGCCTGGGCACCTGATCAACTCCAGTTTCCACGGTCCCGATTGGCTGACGGGTGGTTCCGTTGGGCCGGAAGGGAGCTACCTGGTTTTCGTCGTGATCGGAGCGCTCTGGGTCGTGTTCAACCGCGCCTATCCCCAAGTGAAGTACGGCTCTGTAAAAATAGCGGGTGCCCCATCCTAACGTCGCGTCTCTTTGCGACGTTAGGGTGGGATTGAAGATCAGTTCACCTCACCACGAATAATGCACCGTGTACGTCACGACCTGCTCGCCATTGGCTGCGACGTCGACGGGAAACTCGATCGTCTGCGCATCGCGCTTCTTCGACGGAGACGATTGGTCGGTAAGTTTCCAGTTGTTCCAGCGATACAGGTGCTCGACGACACGTACGTTCACGGCTTCCTTCTTGTGGTTGCGCACGTGAATCTCAAAACTTTCATCCATCCAGCGCTGATTTGACTCAACGTGAAAATTGGTGCGCTTGCGTTCTCCGACGATGTCGAAGGCGTTGCCCGTGTAGACGCGGATCATCTCGTCCTTGGGTGTGTGGTCGATAGTGTTCTCGCCGATAAACTGCAGGCTGCCGTCGGTGTCGCGGCGATAGAAGCGCAGCCGTCCCTTGGGTAGCGCAATGCCGAGATGATTGGCTTCCGAATTCTTCAACTCCTGCATCACGAAAACTTTCGGATTTGAGGCCGTTCCATATCCCGGCTCATTGCGGATCTGGTCCGGCGAATAGTAGCTGTACTGCCCGGTCTCGGCGCCATCGTAGATGTAAAGCCGTTGCGCCTGGATGCCGGTCGCGCGCACAAATTCGACCTGCTTGGTTTCATTGTCGTGCAGTGTGGCCGGACGCTCCAGGGTGTAAAGGTGAAATTCGTCGAACGACTTCTCCCGCACCACGGGCGCGCCGGCCGCCATGTCCATCGCCTTGGCTTCCAGACGAAAGGCGTTCTGACTCACCGACCCTTGCAGCTTGCTTACGTCTCCAGCCATCAGCTTGATGCGTGCGTTCTCGAACGTCTTGCCACTGTGGTTCTGCATCGTGATCCATCCCACAAGATCCACGAGGTTCATGTTCGAATTCTTTGCTCCATCGGAGACGACGAGGTTGTAGTCCGACTGCCACGTCATTCCACCCGAAACATAGGAAATTTCCGCCTCGGAGCGGCCCGCTTGAGTAGTTGCGAGCTGCCAGGTCAAGGTGGGCTCGAGAATCGAGTCGGTGGAGAGAGCAGGAAATCTCGGTTCGCCTGGAAGCCCGAAGCGCAGAATGCCGTTGATCTCGATGATCGGCTGCATGGAGGTTTGCTGCGGGTATCCGTTGACCCAGGTGGTGGGGACGAATCCGCTGCGGATGACTTTCCCCTGAATCTTGACGTCGCTGCCATCGGCATTCCGTCCGACGGCAAAGTCGATGGTCTTACCCTCATAGAACGAAAGCAACAGTTCCTGCGAAATGGGATCGTTACGGTAACTCTGCTCGAGAATCTGCAGCGGACGTCCCGTAAGGTCGCGCAGAATCACGGAATCGGGCTCGAGGTGCGCCGTGACTCCCGCAAACTCGACGTGGTTGGCGCCCGCTTTTAGGTCCAGCGTCAGGTGATCTCGAGCAACGAAGAAGTTCTGGTTGTAGATGGTGAGCGCGGGCGCAGTGTCCTGCGCAGTAGCGAAAAGCGTAAGGCTGAAGCTAAACAGCGCGAGCAGAAGTTTGTGCATGGTTTTTCCTGTGTTCGTGTGGTGACGGGGCTTTGCCCCGTCCCGCTAGCCGCTGGGGAAGCAACCTGTTTCCTCAGCAGACGCGGCTTTCTGCGTCTTGTGGAGAGAACGGGGAAAGAGGCGCGACTTGCGATGAAAGGCGTACTCACAGCAGCCACTCGGCGGCACAGGCGTAATTCGGGGTAATCAAAGGGCGATACAACAAGCGTAGAATTATTCCCGAACCGGAACCAGCTTCGGCAACACCCGCAATTGGACAGCCATTAAAATCTTCCACTTGGGGTTGTATTCCACACTCGAATAGTCGTATAAAAACATATCCAAACACGCCAGGAAAAATATATGGAAGTAAAACCGATCTCGGGTGTTCGCTATCTTGGTTGCTCAGGAAACCTGCTGATTTTCTCCGATAATCTTGCCGCCGGAGAGAAGTCCAAGACTGACGCTCAGGAACAGCCGGCGAGATGCAGCGATACCAAGGAAGAAGAAACCCTCTCGGTTATTGCGGCCTAGTCACAGCAAATATCCTCTCAAAGCTGCTGGAACGCACGCCATCAAACTGCTTCACGTTCACCCCAGCCAGGTCCAGCCGGCTCCGGCTAAACGGGTCCGGATAGGCTTCCGTGTACCAAACCGTCGCGATTCCATTGTGCTTGATTTTTTCGGCGCATTGAAAACAAGGGGAGGTCGTCGTGTACAGCTCCCCGCCTCGGGCCCTCTCGCCGGCTGCGAAAAGCGCCCAAACTTCCGCATGAACGGCCGTACACCAGTTGAGCGCCCGATCGGGAAAGAAAATGTCGTCCAAGGACGTTTTTTTACCGATCGCCGCACAATTCAGGCAAGTCCACGGCGGCCCGTCGACATGCTGTAAAGGTTTGCCGCAGGTCGGGCAGAGGATTCCCCGGCTGCTGTAGTTGTTGAGAGTCTCGGTGCGAACAATGTCGCGGTAACACTTAAAGTTGTATGACTCTTCTTCCATGCAGGGCTTGGTGCCCAGAGGATTTTCGTTATAGCCCACCCCCACGACGCGCCCTCCCGTGTCCACCACCAGGGCTCCAACGTGCCGTTTCAGACACTTCGAGCTGTGCGATGAAGAGTAGGCCATGTTCATCAGAATTTCGTGAGGGTAAGCTGACCGGGTCTTCTTGCCAGTTGCCAGGTCCACATAGTTCAGGACCCGTTGCTTGAACTCCGGAATGTTGATTTCGGAGTTGTCGATCAGGATGTCAGCTTGATCGATGCAAAGAGCGACTTGCTGTCCATAAGCCACATCTTCTTTCGAGTCCCGGCGATCGTCTTCCGCGAAATCTTTTACTGACAGGCCGCGGTCGTTGTATTCCGTTCCCAATCGATCCCAGCGGACGTCGGGCGGCGTCAACACCGCAACCAGCGTGAAGCGGTAACCGAATTCTGACCGCAGCCATTCCACCTCGCCCACGTTTTTGATGCCGTCGACGACGATGCCCTCGCTGTTCAGGCTGACTGGTTGAAAAGCGAGTTCGGCCAGGACCTGCTTGCCTTTGTTTTTCCGGAGTTCGTCTCCCAGAGACTGAAGGTCCGACTTGGGAGCCCTTTCCTTCCCAGGATTGCGTTCCCTCCAGATCCCGTTCAGCGCCGCGGAGAGTTTCACCAGCGTGAACTGGCGTTCATGCTCCAGATACTTGGCAGCGAGGCTGCACCCGCTTCCAAAAGGTCCCGTGAAGCCGACCACAAAAGGCTTGGCTGCCATCCCGAGAAACCTCACAGAGAGAAGCTAGATATCCAGGTTCTTCACATCCAGCGCATTGTCTTCGATGAATTTGCGGCGGGCTTCCACGTCTTCGCCCATCAGCGTGGTGAAGATAGTTTCGCACTCGGCGATGTCTTCCAGCCGGACTTGCAGCAGCGTGCGCCGCTCGGGATCCATGGTGGTTTCCCAGAGTTGCTCAGCGGTCATTTCTCCCAGACCCTTGTAGCGCTGGACGGTGTACTCTTTGCGGCCTTCGTTCAGAACGTAGTCGAAAAGTTCGCGGGCAGTGTTTTTCTCGACGATCTCCGGCTCTTTCGCGCGCCGCGCCAGCGCTTTGCCGGACTTCTTCTCAGCCTTCTCGGCTTCTTCATTCTCGGTGGCGCTCAGGTTTTCTGCTTCGCCTTCGTCGTCCTTCTCTTCGGCGGCTGCCGCCGTCTTTGCCGGCTTCACCACGCTCTCAATCATGAAGGGCGGATCCAGATATTCCTCGATCTGCTTGAACTTGGTGATGAGCTGCCGGCACTCCGGAGTCGAGGCCAGCTCCCAGTTGATGATGTGCTCGGCGCCCTGCGCGTTCACGAAGACCAACGCCCAGAGGTTATGTTCTTCGTCGAAACGCGTTTCCACGCTCTTCAGCTTCAAATCTTTTTGCAAACGTTTGAGTTCTCTTTCCAATTTCTCGATCTTCTTCGGCGGAGTTTGCTTGTCGCCTTCGAAGTCAGCGCGCTTGGCGAGATCGAGTTTCGGAAGCAGGGTGGTGATTCGCTCTTCGCGTATGCGCTTGTTCAGTTTGTCGAGAAATCCGAGATACTCGTTCAGCACGGTGATGAACTTGGTCAGGGCCGTCCCCTCGAGTTTTGCCGCGCCTTCCCCGTAGCGGATGATGAGGCCTTCGGAGGCGCGCTTCACCATCACCTTGACGAATTCGTGCTCGTTCTTGATGTACTGGTGCGACTTGCCCTTCTTGATGCCGAACAGCGGCGGCTGCGCGATGTAGACGTTGCTGCGCTTGATCAGCTCCTGCATGTGGCGGAAGAAGAACGTGAGCAGCAGGGTGCGGATGTGCGAGCCGTCCACATCGGCGTCGGTCATCAAAATGATTTTGCCGTAGCGCACTTTCGTGGGATCGAAATCTTCTTTCGAGATGCCAGTGCCGAGCGCGGTGATCATGGCGCGAATTTCTTCGTGGGCCAGCATCTTGTCGTAGCGCGCTTTTTCCACGTTCAGAATTTTTCCCTTGAGCGGCAGGATCGCCTGAAAGCGGCGGTCGCGGCCCTGTTTCGCGGTGCCTCCTGCCGATTCACCCTCGACCAGAAAAAGCTCGCACCGGTTAGGATCGCGCTCCGCTGCAGTCGGCGAGTTTGCCGGGGAGGCCTCCGCCATCGAGCGCGCCTTTGCGGCGCGTGAGGTCGCGTGCTTTGCGAGCGGCTTCTCTGGCTCTCGCGGCGTCGATGGCTTTGTTGATGATCTTTTTGCGCCACAGCCGTGTTCTGCTCGAAGAACGCGCCCAGCTTTTCATTGACGACAGCCTGCACCACACCGGCGATGTCGGAATTCAGTTTTCCCTTGGTCTGACCTTCGAATTGCGGCTGCGGCAGCTTCACGCTGATCACGGCCACCAGGCCTTCGCGGACGTCATCTCCCGTGAGATTTTCTTTCACGTCTTTGAACAGGCCCATCTGCTGTCCGGCGTAGTTGATGGTGCGGGTCAACGAGGTGCGGAAGCCGGAAAGATGCGTGCCGCCATCGACGGTGTTGATGTTGTTGGCAAAACTGAAAACTGATTCCGAGTAGGCGTCGTTGTACTGGAGGCCGATCTCGATGTGCACATCATCCTTGTCGGCTTCCATGTAGATCGGCTTGTCGTGGAGTGTTTGCTTGCCGCGGTTCAAGTGCTTGATGAATTCGGCGATGCCGCCGTTGTACTTGAACTCGGCGCGCTTGGCCTCGTTGGTCTTCGAGTCGGTCTGGCGCTCGTCGGTGAGCGTGATCACCAAGCCTTTGTTCAAAAACGCGAGTTCGCGCAGGCGCTGCGAGAGCGTATCGAAGTTGTACTCAAGGGTGGTGGTGAAAATGGATCTGTCGGGGACGAAGTGAACCTTGGTGCCCGTCTTTATTTTGGCGGCGCCGGTCTTCCGCAGTTTGCTGGTAGGCTCGCCCTTCGAGTAAGTCTGCTCCCAGGTGAAACCCATCGCGCCAGATTTCCAGTTCCAGTTCTTCGCTAAGCGCGTTCACGCAACTTACACCGACGCCGTGTAATCCGCCGGAAACTTTGTAGGAGTTGGTGTCGAACTTTCCGCCCGCGTGCAAAGTGGTCATCACGACTTGCGCGGCGGGAACTTGTTCGCCGCCGACTTCCATGTTACCGACGGGAATGCCGCGGCCGTTGTCCACTACCGTAATGGAGTTGTCGAGGTGAATCGTAACGTCGATCTTATCGGCGTAGCCGGCAAGCGCTTCGTCAACCGAGTTGTCGACAACTTCATACACCAGATGATGCAGACCAAGTTCGCCGGTCGAGCCGATGTACATGGCGGGACGTTTACGCACCGCTTCCATGCCGCCGAGGACTTTGATCGAGTCGGCGGTGTAGTCTCCGCTAGCCGTTTTGCCGTTCTTGTTCTTCGCCTCAACGAGTTCTGTCTGCAATTCTTTCGTGGCCATTCTGCTCCGTGGAAAATGCCGGATCATGCGCCTGGCTGGAAGGGCGATTCCGGGAGTGCTTGGGTGACCTCAACTTATTGAATTTTCTGCTATTTAGCCGTCACCAGAGCTGTATGTATTTTAACACAAATTGCGCCCATTTTGAGCCTGGAATCGAGGCCGTAAACCTTGGCTTTGCCGCACCAAAGGACCTGGGGAAAACTCGGATTTTGACCTTGTTTTGGAGGGGGCGCCGCCGCAGCCGCGCCGTAAGTATCGCAAAATCAGCGGCCACCTGAGTTGAGGCGCCCTGCTGATCGCTTATGCACATACCCATTCGCTTGGCGGAAGGCGACCCTACTTTGTCAGTTCCCGGATAACCGCTGCAGCCGCTCTCACCGCTTTCCCACTGTCGTCATATTCGGGATCGTAAGCCGTGATGGCGACAGCGGCCAACTCGAAGCGTTCACGCACCAGGTAGACGATCCCAAGCAACTCCGTCAAGGTTAGGCCGCCCGGGACGGCGAACTGGTTGACCCGTGCTTCGGCGGGATCGAGCACGTCGAGATCGATATGAAGATATGCTCGCCGTGTGTATGCCTGCATTTTCGCCAACAGCGGTTCCAGTTCAGCACGCAAGCCCTGGTTCCGGATGCCTTGCGGGTCTATTAAAGAAACGGCGGAACCATTGAGCAGGGCACGTTCGTCAACATCGAAGTCGCGTGCGCCCACCAAGACTGCCTGCCACTCCGGCACCGGGCGGAAGCCGGGAACGGTGGCTGCGATTTTGCTCCAGCATCGGCCCACGGCGGTGGCCAGCGCCATGCCGTCGAGAAAGCCGCTGATCGTGGTCTCTGGAGTGTTGAAATCGCCGTGTGCATCGAGCCAGATGATCGCCGGCGGCGGAGTCTCCGAGCCAGCGAGCGTGCCTACGCAACTGATGCAACCACCGGCGAGCACGAGGGGGAAATCCCCACGGCCGGCTACCTTGCAAACTTTCTCCGCGAGTTGTCGCGCAACTGCAAAAGAAGTGCCCACCTCAAGCGCGAGGCCATCCTGCACTTCGACCTCGTCCATCGGAAAGCTCCTCTCGGCCCTCAGGTGACGCACAATGTGCCCCGGGCCTAGCCCCATGCGGCAGTTCTTGTAACCAGAGTCGTACGGCACCTGGATGATTTGCATTTCCATGCGATGGATCTCAACCGGTCCCATTGCATCATACCCGTGCCATTCCCTTTTCGTAGCGAAGTTTGAGGTTTGCCGCAGCGGGACGCAAGCATTAGCCGGTGATGCCATCCAGGTATCGTTTCAGGATTTGTTCCGCCTGACCTTCGAATTCCACGAACATGATGCCGTTGCCGAACTGGGGATGGCGTGTGACCACGCGCCCGTGGATGACGATGGAGCAACTGTCCAGCCAAAGTGTGACCCGAACGCCGACGTCGACCGAGAGCGGCATCAGCAACTGGACGTAGCAGCCCCCGAGACTGAGGTCCGTGGTTTCGAGCCGCAAAGGAATATCGGTGCCTTCCTCGCGGAGTTCGACTTGCACCTGGAGGGTGTAACGAGCATGGAGCCGGCGATCGTGTTCGATGGCAGCGGGAGTAGAGGGCTGGGCGTCGGGAGAATTCGCGTCGGTAAAATCCATGGCTGGCTCCGGGACCGTGTGCATACGGGTCCCCTGCCATGCTCATCGGCGCTGAGCATGGGCGAGATTAGGGCGGCGGCACTGAGCATGGTTACCAAAGGAACGCTCCAGGCAGAGGACAACCGATGGGTAGGGAACCGGCGAGTCGTTGCGCTGCCGCGGCGGCATGCCGCCATTCGCGCTAAGCTCGCAGGGACGTGCGCTACAGTATAATCGTCGGCTTGAACCAAACCGCATGACAGACACCAACCAAACCACGGAAGCGGCTCCGAACACCGGCATGGAGATTGGCGACATTCTCAGGATCCTGCCCCATCGTTACCCATTTCTCTTGATCGACCGCGTCCTCGAACTGGTCCGCATGAAGAGCATTGTTGCCTTGAAAAACGTGACCATCACCGAACCCTTTTTTCAGGGGCATTTTCCCGACAAGCCGATCATGCCGGGCGTGCTGATTGTGGAAGCCATCGCGCAGGCAGGCGGATTGCTTCTGCTGACCGAAGTCCCGAATCGCGACGAGATGTTGATGGTGTTCACCGGAATCGAGAAGGCGCGCTTCCGCCGTCCCGTGGTGCCGGGAGATCAGCTGCGCATTGAAGTAGTGGTAAAGGCCTGGCGCATCACCGCGGCACGTTTGGAAGGCAAGGCGTACGTCGACGGCAAAGTGGCGGCCGAGGCCACGGTGACCTGCCGCCTGGTGCCAAGGAATATGAACACTGAAAGCGCGGAGGCCGAGGGCGAGAATTTGTAATTTCCAATTTGTAATTTGTAATTTCGGTTGAAACTTGGAGTTGCCGATCCAAATTACAAATTACAAATTACCAAATTACAAATGTCTCTTCATCCCACATCCATCGTCGATCCAAAAAGCAAAATCCATCCGTCATGCAAAATTGGGCCCTACTGCGTAATCGGGTCTGAGGTGGAACTCGGCGAGGGCTGCCGTCTGATTTCACATGTCGCCATCGAAGGCCCCACCAAAATAGGCGCGGACAACGTCTTCTTCCCTTTCACTTCGATTGGCCTGGCCCCGCAGGATATCAGCTATGCCGGTGAGCCGACGCGGCTGGAGATCGGTGACCACAACACCATTCGCGAATTTGTCACCATCACCCGCGGCACGGTGAAAGGCGGAGGATGCACCCGGGTCGGCAGCCATAACCTGATCATGGCCTATACCCATATCGCGCACGATTGCCAGGTTGGCAGCCACATCATCATGGCCAACGCGGCTACGCTGGGTGGCCACGTCACTGTAGGAGACTGGGCAACGGTAGGGGCGCTGTGTCCGGTGCATCACTTCGTGCGCATTGGGACGCATGCCTTCATCGGCGGCGGCACCACCATCACCCGAGACGTGTTGCCATTTTCGAAGACCTCCGCCGAGCGCGGAACCCACGCCTACGGCCTGAACGCCGTGGGCTTGGAACGCCACGGATTTACCAAAGAACGCATCCGGAAAATTCACCATGCCTATCGCGTCCTGCTGGCCTCAAAACTGAATACGTCGCAGGCGATTGAGAAGTTGAAGTCCGAAGACGACCGAGGCGAAGATGTAGAGATGCTGATCCGGTTTATTGAGGCGAGCGAACGGGGAGTGATCAAGTAGGTGGTGTAATCGCCTGCTAACGACACCCACGAGCGATTGGGAGATAATGCAGACGATATGAGTTCCCTCCGCAGACTCCGGTTCATCGTGACGGCACTGTCACTACTCTTGAGCTTGACGGCTGCCGCGATTGCGGGGACAAGAAAGTGGGATGGATCGGTAAGCTACAAGTCGCGCGATAAGCAGCTCGTTGCTGTCGTACACCCTGTTCGCAATCCAACGCTGCATGTCGCGACGGAAAGCACCATCTCGATTTTGGGAGATGACGGTTCATCTCTGGCGACCCACAATTTTTCGTCGCAATGGGGAGACCAAGGCTATATCGTCGATAGCGTCAGATGGACGCCGGATTCGCAATTCTGCGTTTTTCGCATGCGGAGTTCGGGCGGCCACTCACCGATGTTCGCGCCGATCGTAATCTGGAATCGAAAAGCAAACCGTCTTTATTCGCAGGTGAATTACACAGCAGACATCGTTTTCTCCGTGGCTGCGCCTGACAAACTCAAAGCAAGTACATGGCCCCAAATGAAGCCAGCAACAGTATCACTTCACATGTTGACCGACTCTGAGCTTTCGGAGTTGCGATAGTTGGCGAAAAATCGCGTTTACACTCGTTGACAGCGCACCCCAAACTCGGCATCATCGCGGGCAACGGCCGCTTCCCGTTCCTGGTGCTCGATGCTGCCCGGACGCAAGGCTACGAGGTCGTGGTCGCCGCCATCAAAGAAGAAACGTTCCCTGAGATCGAGTCGAAAGGCGCCGCCTCCGTTCACTGGCTTTCTCTGGGCGAGCTTTCCAAGCTGATTGACACCTTCAAAGCCGAAGGCGTCACTCGCGCCGTCATGGCCGGACAAGTCAAGCACAAGCAGATTTTTTCCGCCATCAAGCCCGACTGGCGGCTGGCCAAGTTGCTGCTCTCGCTCGGCACCCGCAATACCGACTCTCTGCTGGGTGCGGTTGCCAAGGTTCTGGCGGATGAGGGCATCATGCTCGAGAATTCGACCGCGCTGCTCGAGCCGCTGCTGGCGAAAACGGGCGTGCTCACCAGGCGCGCTCCGAGCGAGCAGGAACGCAAGAACGTCGAATACGGGCGCAAGGTAGCGCGTCACCTGGCGGAATACGACATCGGCCAAACCGTGGTCATCGCCGAAGCCGCCTGCGTGACCGTCGAGGCCATGGAAGGCACGGATGCCACCATCGAGCGTGCCGGACAACTAATGCGGTCTTTATCCGTAGAATCGGAACCCGCCGGTGCGCCTTCGACGCTGAGCCGGGCGCTGACCGTGGTGAAGGTGGCAAAGCCGAAGCAGGATCTGCGCTTCGATGTTCCCGTGATTGGCCTGAAGACGATCGAGACCATGGTGCGCGCCGGTGCGAGTTGTCTGGCCGTGGACGCGGGCCGCTGTCTGTTGCTGGATGGCGCCGCGATGACGCGGGCGGCAGAGGACGCCGGGATCGCCGTGTGCGCGGATTAGACTGGCTCAGGAGGTGTCTTATGTCTGAAGCTCCTCGCATCGCCGACCAACTCCGCCGCGCTTTCAGCGGCGATGCCTGGCACGGTGACTCTTTGTTCGAAATTCTGAAAGGTGTTACCGCGGCTAGGGCTGCGGCGCGACCGATTCAAAACGCCCACTCGATCTGGGAACTGGTGCTGCATATTGCGGCTTGGGATGGAGCGGTGCGGCGGCGGATGACGGGCGTGGCCGTGAAGCTTTCCGGCAAGAAAAACTTTCCGCCGGTCGTCGATACCAGCGAGGTGGCGTGGACGAAGACGCTGGAACATGTTCGCCGCGTTCATGACGAACTCGTCGACGCGGTTGAGAGATTTCCGGAGAAGTCTCTTAGCAAGCAGGTCCCGGGGAAAAAGGGCGCACACTACACCTTCTACTACATGCTTCATGGCGTAGCGCAGCACGAGCTGTATCATGCCGGGCAGATCGCGCTGCTGAAGAAAATGTAAGTCCCGTCAATTTAGCCCGGAATTTGTGGTGAAAAGGGGTTCACCTCTGCAATCTGACCTCTGCAATCGCCGCCACTCGCGGTTCCTGGTTGTGCACTTTCCTATCGGTGGCTGAACTGCGACAATAACCCGTTCTTTCTTCGCAGCGGAGCTTTCATCTGAGCCAGGACTTTCCCATCAATGTTGCGGTCATTGGCGTGGGCGCCTTCGGGCGCAATCATGCCCGTGTCTATCAGCAACTGCAGCAGGCAGGCAGCGTGCGGCTGGTGGGCGTGGTCGATCCGGATACGCATCGGGCCGACGCGGTTGCTGCCGAGTTCGGCTGCAAAGCGTTCGGCTCGGTCGACCAGATGCTGACCACGCACAGCGAGGTGCAGGCGGCCTCGGTCGCGGTCCCAACCCTTCTGCATCGGCAGGTGGCGCGCGACCTGATGGAAGCCGGCGTTGATGTGCTCATCGAAAAACCGCTTGCCGCGACGCTGGCCGAGGCGGACGAGCTGCTTCTGCTGGCGTTACAGCACGAGCGCGTAGCGCAGGTGGGGCACCTGGAGCGCTTCAATCCGGCGGTGCGGGCTACCCTGCCGCTGATCAACCGGCCCATGTTCTTTGAAGTGCACCGGCTCAGCATGTTCTCCCCGCGCGCGCTCGATGTGGACGTGGTACTGGACCTGATGATCCACGACCTCGACGTCGTGCTGACCTTTGTGAAGTCAGAGGTCAAGGAAATCCGCGCGGTCGGGCTGCCGATCCTTTCGGGCAAAGTGGATATCGCAAATGTGCGCGTCGAGTTCGAATCGGGCTGCGTAGCCAACTTTACCGCCAGCCGGGTTTCGACCGAGCGCGTGCGCAAGCTGCGTTTCTTCCAGCCCGGACAGTATATTTCCATCGATTATGGAAGGCAGGATGTGCTGGTGCTCTCGGTTGGAAGCCCGGCAGCAATGACCAGCCAGCCAACCGTGAATCCGCAAATCCAGATGGCGAAGCCGCCGGTCACAGCCGAGGAGCCGCTGCTGGCGGAAATCAAGGCCTTCCTGCAGTCGGTGCGGGACCGGTCGCGTCCCGTGGTTTCGCTCGAAGATGGGCGCAGAGCGCTGCAACTCGCCCTGGCGATTCTCGAACAGATCGGCCGCCACGCGGGACGGATCGGGGTGAAGTAGCAGGGAGCGTAATTCGGAGGATCTAGGGCCCTGGCGTTCCTTGCGCGGAAAGACGTTGCTTGAGTTGGGCGGCAAATTGTTCGGTCTGCTCATCGGAGAATTGCAGTTGACCGTTGAGGACCAAGCCCAGCTGGTCGGCGCCAGCATCCTGAAATTGCACGCTCTGGAGTATCGCGGACTGCTGCGCCACCGTGGGAAGGAGGGCCTTGAGGTCGGCCATCTTCTGCAATGCGGAGAGTAGCGAGGCACTGATCTGCTCGCGCAGTGTTACGCCGAGGTCACCGGAGCGGAGCTGGTCGCGAAGCAGTCCGTCAGCGTTGACGCGGCTGATTTCGGAGGCTAGTCGTAGGCCCGCGTTAGGTTGGACCGACGATGTGAGCTTGACCTCGAGAGCGCCATCGCTGTCAGCCACTTCCACAGGGCCTGCCTGGCCGGGCTGGCAAACCCAGCGCTCGTAATGCAAGTTCGCCACCACCAGGCTGGCCGAAACCAGTGGGGTGAGCGTGGCTTGTCGAAGCTCAATGCGCTCGCCGCAGCGCGGAGAGCGGGCGACTTCGCTGCGGATAATGGCGGTAGCGTTTTGCTGCAGGTCGCTGAGATCGGCGGTCACCTTGACCCTGAAGAGATCCTGGCCATTTTCGGTAGAAATCAAGGAAACAGTGCCCGACGCAGGTATCAAAAGCGTCTGACCCGCGATGTTGATCGAGTTCGTCACCTTCGGAAGATTGAAAGCGAGGCCTTGGCCTTCCGGGTCGATTAGAATGCCCATTTCTTTGCCAAGCGCAAGCTGCTCGTTTTGGAAACTGGCGAACTTCTTGTCGAGATTGGCGGCGGAGGTGGCGAGCTGCGCGCTGTCTGGTTTGGATGTCTGGACGACCTGGTCGAGCGCCTTGATCTCCTTATCGAGGTCGGAATCCTCTTTCGCCAGTTTGTTTGTCGTCTCTTTCAACCCGGATTTTTGCGCGTCAGAAAACGAAGCGAGAAAGTTCTGGTTGCCGGCGCGAACTCTCTCAACCGCTTGATCGAGGCCAGTTCCACGCTCGGCCAAAGCCGCAGCAGCCGCCAAACCCGAAGCGGAGGTTTTCTGCAGAGATTGGTGAAAGTCTCTTAGCCGATCGCTGGCGGCCTGCGCGTACTGCAAAATCTTGGCGAATGCGGCGCGTTGCTCGTCGGTTGCTTGCACGGCGATGGAGCGGCGAAAGTTCTTGAGATCATCCTCCGAGCTCAGGCCTCCGCGAAGGGCGGGGCAATCGTGCAGGCAGATGATGGGCCTCGTGTTACTGTTTTCGCCGCCAGCGGCAGGGCCGCCCCCACCGCCCCCATGCCGCTGGGCAACCACCGTAGTGGGACCGGCTAGCAAAACGATCCCAAATATCAGCGCAGCCAAACCGGACGCAGATCCATGAAAGCCAGACACAATAACTAAAGATACAACATGTCTAAATACGGCCGGAAGCCGACTTCTCTCGTGGAACATAGGCCAGATCTCCAAGAACTTTACGGGTGGAACAAGACTGCCGGGTAAACGAAGCAACAGACGTTCTGATGCAGGCAGAATGAAATTGGTAATCTACCAGTGGACCGAGGACGTCTGCGGCGGAATTGCGTTCTCTTTGTTACCCAGGTACTCACTCCGCTCGTACAAAAAAATGCGACAATATAACCAACGGTTGCAACTCCCTGATTTACGTAACTTTACGTAGGAGCATTCTCGTAATCTTGCGCAACCCGGGAGCCTGCCCGTGTCTCTAAGTTGGTAGTTTCTGCCTGATGCCGGTTACCCAAATTCCGTCTCGCGATCCCTTGTCTGGGGTATCATCGCCGCCATCGGCCGACCAGCCCGAGCAGCGCGATTTGTTCGAAGGCCAGCACTGGGAGACCGCTTACCGCACCTTCAATCCCGACGATGTTCCGCATCTTCTCATCCAGTTGCAGGACGACCTCTCGCGGGCACGCAAACGCGAAGCGCTATGGCTGTCCGTCATCCTGCACTTGTTCGTGATCATTCTGTTGTGGAACAGTGAGAAATTGATGGGGCTGTTGCCGCATCGGACGGTCGCTCTGGCGATCCGGACAGACCAGTCGAAAGACGCGACGTTCTTGGAACTGCCTCCCGACGCACAGAAGCTGACCCGGCGTCCCGATGCCAAGGTAATTTCGGATAAAGACCGCATCGCCACCAGCAAAGCGCCACAGATCAATCGCGAAGAATTGAAGAAGATACTGGAAAGCTCGCGTGCGGGACGGCCTGGGGAGAACGCCCAGCAGCAGCCTGCGCAGGGCCAGCCGGCTCCGCAGGAAAATCCGCAGCAGAGTTCAGGATTCGCTCAGCCCCAGCCGAGCGATCAGACGGCGCAGTTGCGGCTGCCTCCCCAGAACCGGCCGCAACCGAATTTTAATACTTCCATGACCGCAGGCTCGGCGATCGACCAGGCGCTCAAGGCGGCGGCCGAAAACCGCGGCCACTACGGCGGTGCTGGACAAGCCGGCGATTTCGGGAGCCCCGGAAGAAGCGGGGCAAAGGCTCTGGACCAGGCGGAAATTCTGACCGACACCATGGGCGTAGATTTCGGCCCTTATCTGACTCGAGTCGTGCAAATTGTGAAACAGAATTGGTATAGCATCATGCCGCCGTCGGTGTATCCGCCGATCTTTAAACAGGGCAAGCTGGCCATTGAATTCGTCATTCTTAAGGATGGCACGGTGAGTGGCATGATGCTGCGTACCTCGTCGGGCGACGTGCCCCTCGACCGGGCCGCGTGGGGCAGCATCACCGCATCTGCCCCCTTCCCGCCGTTGCCGAGAGAATTTCCCGGCAAACTCCTCGGCCTGCGTTTCTATTATTTCTATAACCTCGAACCCGGCGCCGATTTGAAGTAAGCTCGCGGAAAGTTGTGTGGGGACGGGCGCCTCGCCCGTCCAGCCGAGCGAAGCTCGGCCGCTTTCGTTCGCGGGCCCCGCAGGTGCGCGAAGCCGCTGAATTCGCTACCATAGAGGGACATTCTCAGTTCGACGTGCATCCAAATAAATAAAACTATGAAGATTCACAAACTGACGCCACTCTTCGCTGCCTTACCAACTCTCGTTCTGCTCTGCCTGCCGCTTCTTGCGCAGGATGCCCCCGAGGCTCTGCGTCCACCGAAAGGTGCGCAACTCGCCATCGTAGTTTTCGAAGACCTGCAATGTCCGCAATGCGGCCGGGTCGCGCCGCTGCTGGTGCAGGCCTCGCACACCTATAAGATTCCCCTGGTGCAGCACGATTTCCCGCTGCCCTTGCACAACTGGTCGTTCGAAGCTGCCGTGCTGGCTCGCTACTTCGATACCCATTCGAAGGAGATCGGAAACGCCTTCCGCGACACCGTGTTCGCCCACCAGTTGGAGATCAGTCCGCAGAACCTGCGCGGATTTGCTGACAAGTTTGCCGCCGATCACAAGCTTGCTTTGCCCTTCGTGGTCGATCCCGACGGCAAGCTGGCGGCGTTGGTGCGGGCTGACAAAGACTTGGGCATGAGTCTGCACATCGCGCACACGCCCACCATCTGGGTGGTAAGCAACAAACGCACCGGTAAGCCCTACGTAGAGGTCACAGACACTTCCCAGCTCTATGTGATGATCGACGCCATGAAGAAAGAATGAAGAGGGCAGAGGTCAGATTGCAGAGGTTTAGTTCTTATTCGGCCCAGCGACGAAACAGCAGCGCCCCGTTCGTCCCGCCGAAGCCGAACGAATTCGACATGGCATATTCGAATTCCGTTTTGCGCGCGTGGTTGGGAACGAAGTCCATGTTCTCGGTTTCGGGATCCTGATTGTCGAGGTTGATGGTTGGCGGCAGAATCTGGTCCCGCAGCGCCAGTACCGTCACTCCTGCCTCCAGTCCGCCCGCTCCGCCCAGCAGATGCCCGGTCATCGACTTGGTGGAACTCACCGGAATCTTCTTTCCGAATAAATTTCGGATGGCGTGCGCTTCCAGCGTATCGCCGATGGGCGTCGAGGTGCCGTGAGCATTGACGTAGCCGACAGCGCCGGGATCGAGTTTCGCATCGCGTAGGGCGTTGCGCATGACGCGGAATCCGCCTTCGTGCTCGGGGGCAGGCTGGGTCATGTGATAAGCGTCGGCCGACATACCGTAGCCAACGATTTCCGCCAGGATGGGAGCGCCGCGGCGGCGCGCATGTTCAAGCTCCTCCAGAATCAGAATGCCGGCGCCTTCGCCCATGACGAACCCGTCGCGATCCTTGTCCCACGGACGGCTGGCGCGGGCGGGCTCGTCGTTGCGCGTGGAAAGCGCCCGCATTGCGGCAAACCCGCCAACCCCCATCGGAGTGATGGCAGCCTCGGCGCCTCCCGCAATCATGACGTCGGCATCGCAATGCTGGATGATGCGGAATGAATCGCCGATCGAGTGCGCGCTCGTAGTACAGGCCGTCGCCGTCGCTTCATTCGGGCCCTTAGCGCCAACCCTCATGGAAACGTGTCCGGCGGCCAGGTTGACGATCGAGGCGGGAATAAAAAAAGGCGAGATCTTGCGCGGGCCGCCTTCAAGCAGCGCGGTGTGTTCGCGCTCGATCACGTCGAATCCGCCAATGCCCGAGCCGATATGCACGCCGACGTTCTCGGCGTTCTCGGGGGTAACCTGAAGTCCCGACATCTTCGTCGCTTCCTCGGCGGCGGCGATGGCGAAGTGGATGAAGCGGCCCATCTTCTTCACTTCTTTTTTCTCGATGAAATTGAGGGGATCGAAGTTGCGGACTTCAGCCGCAATCTGACAGGCAAATGCGGAGGCGTCGAACCCGGTGATGCGGTCCACGCCGCTCTTGCCTGCGCGCAGGGCCTGCCACACCGAATCGGTGGTATTGCCCAGGGAGCAGATCAGGCCGATGCCGGTAATGACGACCCGTCTTCCCGAAGTGCTTGCCAAATTACTTGCCCGCTTTCGCGTGCTTACCGATGTACTCGACGGCATCCGATACGGTGCGAATCTTCTCCGCATCCTCGTCGGGAATTTCGATATCGAAGGCCTCTTCGAAGGCCATCACCAGCTCGACCGTGTCGAGCGAATCGGCGCCCAGGTCATCCACGAACGAAGCGCTGGGCGTAACCTCGCCCTCGTCCACCCCCAACTGCTCGACAATAATCTGTTTCACTTTTTCATCAACGGCTGCCATTGTTTCTCCTCGCTTCCAAATCTGGGAATCGCGGGTCCGGGTTCCCGGGCCGGCGTTTGTTGATTTATGACTGCATCTCGCTCCAACCGTTCCATGAAGTCGAAACTAGTAGTCTAAAAGGGTTTGGAAAAGTATGCAAAGGAACTAGCATAGGAAAACTGGTCTGACGCGAATGCGTGGAGATCACTCCGGAATCCTAACCGGCGGGAGGATAGCGGTCAAACCTCTAGCATTCGAGCCAACACTTGAGTTCCTAGCCGTTGCGCGATTTATGGGCCCACACCCCGCGCGAAAGTTTTCGTTCTTCTTCATCGATCTTACTCACAGGAACAATCCCTTAAACACGCCGTGCCGGTATTGCCAGTTAAGCACGCCCACGTTAACGAGCAGAATTAGGAATGCAACCGTCACCAGCAGGGCAGTGGTCATCCTGACGCGCGCAGGAATTTCGGGTGTTCGAAAAAGGAGGTGAATGAAAAGACAGGCGAGCAGAATCGGGATGCTCACGACATACCAACTCTCCCCAAGCGCGGCAAGAAACGCAGCCCCAAATACCGCGGGGATTGCCGAGAGTTCTCCCAGAAGACGCCAGGCGCCCGCATGTAACAGCCACAAACAGCATTCCACAATAGTAGGAAACAGGGCTACGCAGGCCACCAGCAGGTTCAGCGACACCAGCCACGCTTTTGGACCTCGATATAGCAACATAGATTCACGCTGAATAATCGCAGCAGCACAATTGACAATTCATCGAGGACGCCAGTTTAAACAACGACGGTGGATCGCATCATCTCGAGTATTCATCCCGCAACTGAGTCTGCCGGTCGGTCATCGGTACTGCGCGCCCCTGGATGAAGACCTGCTTCACATCGGTCTTCACGTCCAGCGGATCGCCGTTCGCGACCACCACATTGGCAGTCTTGCCGACATCGAGCGAGCCCAGTTGATCGGCAACACCCCAGATTTCGGCGGCATTGATCGTGATCGCCTTGAGCGCCTCGTCGTAGGGAAGCCCGAAAGCAGTGGCAAATCCCGCCTGGTCGGGCAGATTGCGCACGTTGTGCGCCGAGTACGAGGCAAAAACAATCTTCACCCCGCGCTTATAAAGCTGCGCCGGAAGACTGTAGACCGTGTCATAGCGCTCGTCTTCTTTCGGAGCTTCGTAGATAGGCCCGACGATCACCGGCACTTTGAGGCTGGCGACGTAATCGAGGACGGGCTGCGAGTGGCTGATGTGATTCAGCACAAATTTCAGCTTGAATTCGTTGGCGAGGCTGACAGCGGTTTCCAGATCGCTCGGGCTCTCGGCTGCGAGCACGATGGTTTTATTGCCATCGAAATAGGAGAGCAGGGCTTCCGACTTGAGATCGCGCTTGGGGGCAAGAGGCTCGGGTTTCTTGTCGTGAATCGCGTCGGCTTTCTTCCGATCGTAGTCGGCCCACTTCGCCTTGTAGTCTTGCGCGTCGAGAAACGCCTGCCGCAGTTGCGCTGCCAGTCCCATGCGCGTCGAAGGGAATTTCCGCTTCTCGAAGCCGCCTTTATTGCGGCGCTCATCCCCCGTGAAGTTCAGCGGCATGGCATTATCGCGGATCAGCAGCATCTCGGTGGCGGAGGCTCCAGCTAGTTGAATGAAAGAATCCTGCCCCGGCAGCGTGTCTGCGCCTTCGGGAGCGACCACCGCATTCGTAATGCCGTTCATTCGGGCCACCGGAATCAGCGCCGACTCCGCGTGAAACGCCTCGGAAGTATGCATGTGCGGCATGATCTCGTCGCTCATCTCGACCAGATCGTTAGTCATGGCTTCGGCGGAGATTTCCGTGAGGCCGAGGTTGGTCTCAGAATCGATCAGGCCCGGATAAACGGTCATCCCGGCAACATCGATCACCTGAGCGCCGCTGGGGATATTGACGGAACTAGCCGCCCCGACAGCAGTGATCTTCCCGCCCTGCATGACAAGCACGCCGTTCTCAATCACCCCGTGGGTGATGGTCAGCAACTTGCCGCCTTTAAGAACCACGGGTTGGTCCTGGGCGAAAGCCGGGATCGACAACGCCGAAAAAATCAACAGTAAGATCGAGATCAACGGCCGCGGACAGGAGTGTCCGCGCCGAACGGGCTTGCTTGCTGAGACCTGACACCTGAGACCTGCTTTTTCATTCTCCCTCCTTGTAGTGCGTGGTCCCCAATCCCGGCAGCGAGCGGTCAAAATACACATCGCCATCGATCAGAACTTTGTCAGGCACGCCGTAGCTCGAAAGTGGATATCCGTCCCAGATCACCAGGTCGGCATCCTTGCCGACATCGATCGAGCCGACGCGATCATCCACGCCCACGATCCATGCCGCATTCAGCGTGATCATTTTCAGCGCTTCTTCTTCCGTAGCCCCACCGTAGCGCATCGTCTTGGCGGCTTCCTGATTCAGGCGGCGCGTGTAATCCTCGGAGTCGCTCTTGATAGCCACGCGCACCCCTTTGCGCATCGACATTGTCGCATTCCAAGGAATCGCGTCCCACGCCTCCTGCTTGAAGCCCCACCAGTCGGCCCAGGTGGCAATCGCAATATTGTTGGCGGCCAGTTGATCGGCCACTTTGTACGCTTCCACCGCATGGTGGAAGGCGCGAATCTTGTAGCCGAATTCCTTGGCCATTGCAATTTCAGTCAGCATTTCGTCGGCGCGATAGATGTGGATCTGCACCAGCAGCTTGCCGCGTAGCACATCGGCCAAAGCTTCGAGCTTCAGGTCGTGCTTGGGCGCGGAGGCATCTTTATCCCCGCGCTTAACTTTCTCGTTATAGTTGTCCCACTCGCGCATGTAATCCTGCGCCTGGACCAGCGCTTCGCGTTGCACGGCAAAATTGCCCATGCGGGTCGAAGGCAGTTGATCGCGCCCGCCGTAGACGCGCTTCGGATTCTCACCGCTGGCGAACTTGATCGACTGCGGCGCATTCGGAAACAGCATCTCATCGCGCGACGCGCCGTACTTGTGCTTGATGACCACCGCCTGCCCGCCAATCATGTTGGCCGACCCGTGCAGCAGCAGCGAAGTGGTAACGCCGCCAGCCAGCGCGCGGTAGATGGCCTTGTCCTGATAGTCGAAGGCATCTTTCATCATCATGTGCGGCGTGATCGGGCTGGTAGCTTCGTTGACGTCGTCATCGAGCGCAATGTGCGAGTGCGAATCGACGATGCCCGGAGTAAGGTACTTTCCTCCCGCATCAATGACGGTAGCGCCGGCCGGCGCGTTCACGTTCTCGCCGACGGCCGCGATCTTGCCGTCCTTGATATAGACCGAGCCATTCTTGATGTTGCCGTGCGTCACCGTCATCACGGTCGCGTTCTTGATTACAACGTCGTGATGGCCGCTGGATTGCCCGAAAGAAGACTGCCCCAAGGCCGATGTCAACGTCATCGTCAGCCAGACCCAGTGGAGTGCAAATATCTTTCTCGACAGTAGTCGCATGTGTGGAACCCCGAACCAAGAAGTTTGCAGCAGTGAATATCGGATTGTAGGAGTCCCGGCGGGAAGGGTCAAACGATGGCGGGGTAGTGCTCTTCGGAAAAATTGTCGACGCCCCGCCACCGGTTTGGGCCGTGGGGCCAAGGGGCGCGCATAGCGAGGCGGGCCATGCCAATGAGGATGTTACGACAATCAACGAAGAACCTTTTCCGGCTTCGCGGTATAGACTGGCTTCGGAGGAGGACAATCCTCATGGCCGAGGGAGGCGGAAATGTTTGAAACCAGTGGAACCACCGATGTCATGGAAAAGAGCCCGTGGCAGAAATACGTGCTCTGGTTCGCGGCAGGCTGCTTCGTCACGATTCTGATCTTCTACATGCTCCTCATACCCAGTGCGAAGCGTGCTGCGGCTGAGTCCGCTGAAAGAGCGGCGAAACAGAAATTCTCCGCTGAACTGGCAAAGAACCCGGTGGAAACTCAACTGGAAAGCACGAAGGCCGCATTGCAGACTGCAACCCAGGAGCGCGACGAGTGCAAAGCCAAGTTTGATCGTCAGACGGTCCTCTACGACAACACCATCGTCGTCGACCCCGACAAAATCTGGATCATCCCCGCCGATGTTGAGCCAATCACCGTCGGCGACCACCGCGTCACTTACACCCACTACGACCCGAAGACCAAGCGCGAGACTGTCCACTTCTATCCTCAGCGCCAATAGCCGACAGGCGCTCACTCAAAACTCCGGGTCGGGGGTGCAATGAGTGAAATCGCGATGTTACGTCAGCTATGGCTTACGAAGGGGAACCGAGTCAATAGGGCTTCAATGGGCTAGTCACCCTCCTGACAGCCGTCGTATCGAGCATGCGGGAGAAGACCAGCGGAGATGTGCCAGGCCTGAAGCCATGCATCTCTCGCTTGTCTGGACGTGCCGTCGTCCGCCAATCCGGCAGCGTAGTGCTTTAGGGCTTTTGAACGAGCGGATTCCGCCTTGCCGCGATTGCCCGATGCTCCGCGAGTTCTCAGGATGATGTCAGAATAGGCGTCGCCGACCATAAAATGCACTTGTGCGGCGATATGCGCATCGGGGTCTTTAGAGATGAGGTCTCCTCCAGCGGAAATAATTGCCTCCGGAGTCTGACACTGAGCGGTCGTCATCCAGATGAATGAAGCTAATATTCCAGCCTCGGTACCTGGAGACAGATGTCTCGCCTGCTCAAGCCAGTTACCGGTATAGTCATAGAGATTGTCGTCCGTTTCGTTTTGTCCAATAACGGCACCGAGATCCTCTAGCTTCGATCGCAACTCGGCTTGCGCCGGGCTGCTGGAATCTGGTCGGCCGAACTGGCCGTCGCCCACGCTAAGTCCACCTTCCCGAATGTTCCCGAAGACAGCAAGCAAGCGGTCAGCCGCAAGAAGACCCGCTGCCTGCCTGTCCGGTCCGAGCGGCTTCAAAGCGCTCAACCAATCGTGGAGCACGGGCACAAGAGGCTTGCGCCAGTCGTCACCGATACGATTTGGAGACTTCTTCACGTCAGCTTCAAGGTCGTACAGATTTTCCATGCGATTGGAGATCGCGGGGTCTACCCCCGCGATCGCAACAGCCCGGCGAAATTGAACAGAATCCGCTTGAGGATCGTCGCTGTTTTGTGAGTCGGGGAACATCGGTTGCTTCCAGAATGGCAGGTAAGCCCATACGTAGGCTGCGGGCCCAAACTTTGGTTTGCCAATATCGAATGCGAGACGGTGCTGCGAATCATAGGCATTGATGATCTCGATCGGGCCTGAATGCCAGACCCCGACCTGATCCTCGCTGGGGCCATATGTCGAACCAAACTGTCGGTTGACGGTTCGTTGCACGGAGCGCCCCGCTGCTTCGTCCGATACCTTGACTTCGACCTGGACCATACTCATCGTGCAGGAATCGTTGATCAAGAATTGTCCCTGCAGGCTTGGCAGAACAGCGGGAGAAGGCGCGTGCGGGGGATTGAACGAAACCAGCCGCGCGACCTGACTGCCGTCCACAAGCGTCGCCCTTTCGGCCAAGATTACGCACTCACCACCGATCCCAATCGATGCCGGGTTGATTTTTGTTGCGCTGGGATGATGCGCCGTCCACTGATTGACGGTGATTCCCTCATGAAGCTCCGAGATAGCCCGGTCGGCGGCAACTGCAAAGTTCGGGGCTTCGCTCCAATCACTAGTCGGAAGCTCAACTTTCGGTTGAGACGCCGGTGGTTGAGACGGAAGTTCAGACACCGACGCGTAGATTGAGGGAAGATGGGTGGACAGAACAAACGCAGATATACCAGCCGCGACGGTTACGGTGAGCAGGATCGAAAGGCGCCTCATATCACTCATTTGAGGCCACTGTCCCTGAGTTTTCAAGATTACTGTTGTAAACAGGCGTTAGCATTTATTGACCTCGCACGCCCCGCACTTGCCCATTCCGCGGAACTCATGTCACGATCTAGCCGTGAAAATCCTGACCCTGTTAGCCCTTCCACTGGCCCTAACCCTGTCCACGCCAGCCGCCAATTGCCCCAAGAATCAGCCCAAGACCGAGGCTGCGCTAATCGAACTCGAACAAAACTGGGCCGCCGCCTTGAGCCGCAAAGACACTGACGCTGTCGCCTGCCTGCTGGCCGACGAATTCGAAGACGCCGACGTCGACGGCTCGCTGCACACTCGCAGCCAGACGCTCGAGCACATCCCGCAGCGCAAGCCCGGCGTAAATCATCTCTCCGAACTGCGGGCCCACGTCGAAGGCAACTCCGGATTTACTCGCGGACTCGCCACGCTAGTGGACGCCTCCGGCAAGGTAGTGGCTCGCGTTCGCTTCACCGACGTCTTCACCTACCGTGACGGCCGCTGGCAGGCGATTGCCGGACAAGAATCCCTGCTCAGTGAGGCCAAACGCTGAATGCGCGCCGTAGTGCAACGCGTGAGCCGCGCCAGAGTGACAGTAAACGGCGACGATAGGTGAGATCACCGGCGAGATCGGCCGAGGCCTGCTCGTGTTGCTCGGCGTAGGCGCCGGAGACACGCGTGCTGACGCTGACTACCTCGTCGACAAGACCATCGGCCTGCGCATTTTTGAAGATGCCGGCGGCAAAATGAATCTCTCCGTCGCCGAGGTTGGCGGTGCGCTGCTCGTGGTCTCGCAGTTCACCCTCTACGGAGACGCCCGCCGCGGCAAGCGTCCATCCTTCGACGCAGCAGCTCCGTCGAAGCAGGCCCGCGAACTTTACGAATATTTTGTGGAGAAAGTCCGCGCCGCCGGCCTGCGCTGCGGAAACCGGACGGTTTCAGGAGATGATGCAGGTAGAGCTGGTCAACGAAGGTCCAGTTACCATCCTGCTCGATTCGGCGAAAGCGTTCTGAAAGCTAGAACTCGGTCAGTCCTTCGGAGCCATATTCAAGGAGTTTTGGGAGGAGCACGAATGGGAAGGCGCACGAGTTCACTCGTGCCGTCAGGCCGCCGAAAATGTGTTCGCGCTTTAGCGCCTGAGGTTGGTTTGAAAGGGCGCGACTTCAGCCGCGCCGTAAGAATCGCAAATTCTGACGCCGGCTTTAGCCGCTGAGGGCCGCTGCGGTCGCACTATAAGCTTTTGCCACGGCCTGCACGTTTGACTTTGCCACGCCCCACCCGCTAGATTGGCTAGCAGCTGTTTTTGTTCTTTCTCAAAATTAGGTTCGCGCATGATCGTAGCCCAGCCCCACGCTGGACTATGGGAAGCGGGTGCAAATCCCGCGCTGCCGCGCAACTGTAAGCGAGGACATCGCGACGACCACTGGGTAAAACCTGGGAAGGCCGGTTGTAGTAGCCGGATGCTGGGCGAAAGCTCACATCCTGACTCGCAAGCCAGGAGACCGGCGTGAACCGCCCCCACACAACTCTTTCGCGTGATAAAGGAGACGTGCATGCGGTTTTCTCATATTCTTGCCAGTGTTTCTTTTCTGTTCTGCGTTTTTCTGTCCAGCGCTTCCGCCGAAATCAAACTCCGGGTTGTCGATCCTCAAGACGCCGCCATCGCGGGCGCCGAGGTGCAATTGCTCCAGGCGGGGAAGTCCACTCCGGTGGCCGTCGCAAAGCACATCCGCCGAAGGTCTCGTGATTTTTCGCGAGAGCGTCATCCAGTTCTTATCGTGTCCAGCGTGCTGGCTCCGGGCTTCGCGGTAGAAACGTTGGACCTTTCCCCAACTGCTACTGCCGAAGTCGTCACCATCAAACTCCGTCTGGCAACAGCAGCGGAAACCGTGGTCGTGACCGCGACCCGCACTCCAGTTCCAAGCCAGGCCGCGGGCGCCGACGTTGACAGTCTGAGCGGCCAGCAACTGGAAGTGATGCAGCCGATTGCCGCGGACGACACCCTGCGTTTCCTGCCTGGAGTGGTCGTGAATACCGCCGGGCAACGCGGCGGAATCTCCTCTCTCTTCGTCCGCGGCGGCGAATCCACTTACAACAAAGTGATTGTCGATGGGGTTGCGATCGACATACCGGGTCAAACATTTGACTTTGGCACCCTGCCCCTGGCGCAAGCCGACCGTCTGGAATTCGTGCGCGGCGCGCAGAGCACTTTGTATGGCTCCGATGCCATGACCAGCGTGGTGCAGGTGTGGACGCGCACTGGAAGCACTTCAATCCCTGAACTCCGCTTTGGCGCCGATGGCGGAAATTTTGGAACCGCCAGCGGCTACGCATCTCTGGCTGGTGCCCACCGACGCTTCGACTACAACTTCTTTGGCGACCAGTTCAACACCAATGGGCAGGGCGTGAACGATGCCTACTCGGACTCGCTCGAGGGCACGAATCTCGGAGTTGCTCTCAACGACAAGACATCTTTGCGCCTGCGTATGCGCCACTCCAACAGCCATACGGGGGTTCCGGGGGAATGGAGCTTTAACGGCTACGACCCGATTGTGGTCGTGAATGGCGTGGCCCAACCTCTGCAGCCCGACCCCGGAGAATGGTCGCAGCTCAACAGCTTGCTCGGAAGTGTGGAACTTACCGTAGCCGCGCCCTCGGGGTGGCAACACCGCTTCACCGGCTTCGACTACCTCTACCGCTACACCGAATTAAATGTGAACGGCGACCCGAACCGAGTCGACGGGTTTGGCTATCCGTTCGACTTTCCGTCTCACGAGTACGATCACATCAACCACGTGGGATTTGAATACCAGGGCGATTATTCCGAGCGAACCTGGGCGCATTCCACTTTCGGCTATCGCATCGAAAACGAGAACGGCGTTGTGGGAGATCTGGATTACCCGCCCTCCACCTCGGGGCAGCGCCTGAATCAGGATGCCTACCTGCAACAGCAGTTCACACTGGGTCGGCTCTCGGCAATCGCAGGCGGCCGATTCGTTCACAGCAGCGCATTCGGTAACACGGGCGTGCCACGGGTTGCTCTAACTCTGCTGGCGTTACGCGGTGGAGAATTGTTTTCGGGCACGCGTCTGCGTTTTTCCTATGCCACCGGGTTCATGGAGCCCGCTCTTTATCAGACTTTTGCCGGCGCTCCGTATTACGTCCCGAATCCCGGTCTGTTGCCGGAACGCACTCGAGCTTTCGAAGCCGGCTTCCAGCAGAGCCTGCTGGCGGGCCGCTGGACCCTGAACGCAACTTACTTCAATAATCTCTTCCATGATCAGATTGAGTACGCAACCAATCAGGCGGGCTTGGGCCAGTTTTTTAATTTGCAACAATCTCTCGCTCACGGCGCCGAAGTTGAGCTGCAAGGCAGAATCTGGAAGAGATTGTCGCTGAACACCGCCTACACCTATACCTCGACCCAGATTCTGCAAGCTCCGCTCTGCACTCCGGCGAATTTTTGCGATCCTGTATTTGCCTCGGGGAGTCCCTTGCTCCGGCGCCCCAAGCATTCGGCAACCACGCTCCTCAACTATCTGGCGGCGCGCTGGGGCGCAAATCTGGGAGGAAGCTTTGTAGGTCGGCGTCCGGATTCCGATTTTGAGAGCTTCAACATCAACCACGCCGCCGGCTACGCCCGCGTCGATCTCGGCGGCTGGTACGCGATCAATTCGCGTATTACAGCCTACGCCAATGTTGAAAACGCCCTCAATGATCACTACAACGAAGTCGTGGGATACCCGGCGCTGACCGCGAACTTCCGCGCCGGCCTAAGGTTTCGCATCGGAGGAGACTAAGGCGAGAAACAGAGTGTCCGCTCAGCACTAACGCTTATCCCACGCTCTGCCGATAGACACTCCAGAGGGCTGAGCCTCGTCCGGCCCCGTTCTTCATGCCGAAGATTCTGATCGCCGACGACTCTCCGTTCCAAAGACAATTGCTCGCCTCGTTCTTGAATCCGAGCGACTTTGAGCCAGTCTTTGCCGGCGATGCGCTCCAGGCGTGGATGGCCGCTCTGCGTTCCTCTCCTCAATTGATTCTGCTCGATATCAACATGCCGGCAGGCACCGGCCTCGAGGTGCTGAAGCGCCTGAAAATGTCCATCAAGACGCAGCACATTCCTGTGATCGTGATCAGTAGTGAAGAGGATCCCGCGACTGAATCAATGGCGCTGAGTCTCGGGGCGATGAACTTTCTCCACAAGCCGGTGGAGCAGGAAGAGCTTTGCGCTGCCGTGAATCTCGCCCTGCACCCCGCACACCCTACCGGCTAGTGCCGGCTGCCCGCGGTCTCTCGGGATTCGCTTTCCGAGCGCAGGTCGTCGCCTTCCACCGACATTTTCGCCTGTGCCGGCTTGCCGCCGCCGTTATAGCGGTCGCGCACCGCCACCAGCTTTTCTACTTCCTTTTCGCCGAGCGGCTGCGCGTTGCCGAGCAAGTACGTGACCAGGGAGATCTTCGCGAAGTGCTCCACAATTTCCATTTTCATGTACGCGCTCTCCAGCGACGACCCAAACGTTACCACCCCATGATTCGCCATCAGGATGGCGTCATGCTGCGGAATCAGCGGCTCCAGAGCGTCGGTCAGTTCGGGGGTTCCCGGAGTGCCGTAGCGGGCGAGCGGAATCGAGCCCAGCCCAACCACCACTTCGCAAACCAGCGGACGGCTCAGCCCATAACCAGATGCGGCAAATCCAGTCGCCGTCGGTGGATGCGCGTGGACAATACCATGCACGTCCGGACGCAAGCGATAAATCAGCAGGTGCATGCCGATTTCGCTCGATACGATGCGCTTGCCGGCCAGCCGCTTTCCCTCCATGTCCACAATCACCATGTCAGAGGTCCGCATCCTGCCCTTGCAAATACAGGTCGGAGTCACCATCAGGCGCTCTTCATCCAGACGGATCGACAAGTTCCCGTCCGTGGCTGCCACAAATCCGTTTTCGTGCAGCAGACGGCCGTACTGCACAATCGCAAGCCGATGTTGGCGGTCACTGGGCATGGAAATCCCTGCGCCGTCATGGTACAGCACCTGTCGGAATCCTTACAACCATTACCTGGTCAAAATATGTAAATCGAAACGACCGGTTGCGGCAGAGCCAGCGGCCGCTTCGAACCTGCTCTCGGACCCTATAATCTCCCCGATGCTCGTTTCCGACTTCCAGTATGATCTGCCGCCCGAACGCATTGCCCAGCAGCCCTTGCCCAGACCGTTCAGCATCGCGCCTGTTGCACCTGCATCGGCAGCCCGGGAGGGAGGGTCAGGGTCGGCGGAGTCAGAACTGGCAAGACCGCAGCTTTCGAGAATTCCCCGGCTTGCTGCGTCCGGACGATTTGCTGGTATTGAACAATACTCGGGTGTTCCCGGCGCGTCTCTACGGCCACCGTAGCGGACAGCGTGCCCAGTCCTTGAGCCCGCACAATCCCGCAGCACAAGATTTTCTCCGTGGCCGGATCGAAGTTCTGCTGACCCGCCAGATCTCGGACGATCCGAATGAATGGGAGTGCCTGGTGCGCCCCGGCCGCAAGATCGGCATTGGTGAGAAGCTCTACTTCGGCGATCCGCCAGCCCTCGAAGCTGAAGTTACCCAACGCGGCAGCTTCGGAGAACGCCACATCCGCTTCGCCCCGGTCCCCGATTTCTTTGCCCGAGTCGAGCGCATCGGACATGTACCCCTTCCGCCCTATATCGATCGCGACGACGCGGCCGACCGACCGGGATCGCTACCAGACTGTCTACGCCCAAGCCAGGGGATCGGTGGCCGCGCCCACCGCTGGTCTGCACTTTACGCCCGGAAATCCTGCAACAGATTCGCGATCGCGGCATTGCCATCGCCGAAATCACCTTACACGTCGGGCTGGGCACCTTTCAGCCGGTACGAGTCGAGAACGTGGAAGATCACAAACTGCATCGGGAATGGTTCGAGATTCCAGCCCAGGCCGCGCAAGCCATCAACCGGGCGAAAGCCGAGAGCCGGCGAGTAGTAGCCGTGGGCACCACCACCGTCCGCACCCTCGAATACGCGGCGGGCCTTTCTGACAACCGATCAGGAACAGGTCGGGTTGAAGCCGGTCGCGGCGAGGCCGACCTGTTCATCTACCCCGGCCATCGCTTTCGCGTGGTAGACGCGCTGCTCACCAATTTTCACCTGCCGCAATCCACCCTGCTCATGCTGGTCTGCGCCCTCGGCGGGAAAGAGCCGGTAATGGCCGCCTACCGGCACGCCGTCGAAGCAGGCTACCGGTTCTACTCCTATGGCGATTGCATGTTCGTGGAGTAGCCGTCTGACGCTGGTAGCATGGATGAGTATGCATTACCGCTCAGAGTCAGTGTGGGAAAGGCCCGTGTGGGGACGGGCGCCCTCGCCCGTCCAGGCCGAGCGAAGCTCGGTAGTTGCCTGCGTGCACAACAACTTTGTATTCGCTTTCGCTGCAATTGCAGTCGCAGCCCTCTGTCTGAACTTCACAGCCCAAGCGCAAAGTAAACCCGCGCCCGTTGCCAAGCCAGCCGCCAGCCCTCGCCCAACGATGACTCCCAGCTTTACCGCAACCCCACTTTTGCATTCCGCTATCAAATCCCCTACGGCTGGGTCGATCGCACCAAAGAGATGCAGCAGGGAAGCGAGTCCGGTAAAGCCGAAGTCCTGCTCGCAGTTTTCGAGCGTCCTCCCGAGGCCACCAGTGCCACCATTAACTCCGCCGTCGTGATCGCCTCCGAGAGTGCGGCGTCCTATCCCGGCCTCAAGCGAGCCGAAGACTACCTCGGCCCGCTCACCGAACTTGCGACCGCTAAAGGGTTCCAGGCCGAAGGCGAACCCTACCTGCTCGAAGTGGAGTCGCGGCAACTGCTGCGCGCCGATTTCGTCAAGCCGCTCGAAGTTAAGACGACTGGCGACAAACTAACCATGCGCCAGTGCACGCTCGTCATGCTTGCCAAGGGCCAAGATCGTCTCGTTTACTTTCATCGCCGGCAGCGAAGAGGAACTCGACGATCTCATGGACGGCCTCCATTTCGCAGCCGCAAAATCATCCGCACACTAGCAAGCCGCTAAAAGCTTGGGCCTCAACTGACAGCCGACAGCTGACAGCTATTTCTTTTTTTCCCCTGCCGCACACTCCCCACAAGGACAAACTTCCCGCAAATAGAACCACGAATAAATTCCCAAGTCGTGTTTATCGTTCCAGGAAAACTTCAGCGCGTATTTCCCCACCGCCTCCGCCGACAGCGCTTTCGTGGCCGGCTTGAACATCGGCAGAGCTCCCGGCGCCAGTTTCGCCGCCTCGCCTGCCTTCCGTCCAGATTTCGTCCGCTCCTCTTCGCAAAGCGCGCAAGGACAAGCATCCCGCAGGAACGCGAACGTGTAGACGGACCGGTGCCCATCCTTCCACTCAATCTCCATCCCCGTCCCCGTCGTCAAATGAATCACCACCGACTTGGGATCGTTCCCCACCCGGGGCGTAGAATCCGCCAGCGCCATGAATTTCAGTATCGCATCTCCAGCCGCGAAGCGGCGAAATAGGAAAGCCCGGCACCTGAGTGCCGGGTGGCTTGCGAAAGTGGAACTAAGCGAGTCCCGCAGGGACGGCACCTAGACGACGTGTCCCTTTTCTGCCCTCCGTGGGTTAATGGCGACATACCCAAGATGTGGTGCCTCCGGCCAAAGCAATTACACCCTAAGAAGCTTGCGCCGTATCGCCGAGCCCATAACGATCACACCCATGCCGAACAATCCCAGTGTGCCCGGTTCAGGAAGGTTCACGCGGAAGTCTGTACTGCCGGAACTGATCCCTCCGCGGTGATCACGTGACCATTGATTCTGGTACACAGAAATATACTGTTTCGTGATTCCCCTCGTGTCCCGGCCATTAAAGAGCTCGCCCGCGACTATACCGCTGAGCGTAAACACATAGTGGTAGCCGGTGCGGCTGTCCAATTTCCAATGAATCGGTCCCACGAAATTGGCGACAAATAGCGTTACCCGGTTGGTGTTCTCTCCCGTTAATCTCTTGGCCCAAGGTCCGACGCCAAACACAACAAACGACGATCCCTGGCCCCCGGCAAAGGTTCCACCGCTCCAGATGCTGCCGCTTGTCAGCGCCCCGGTCGAAAAGCTGACCGAGCCCAAGGCGCCTCCGGGAGCTGCGTCAATCCCGAAGAAACTTACAAGCTGGGACCCTGTGGATACGATTCCGCTGTCCGTGATGCTGACCGATCCATACTTGTTTATTAAGATCGGGTCTGCCCAAGCTGCCATCGGTAACAGCAGCGCACACAGACCAAGCATTCTAGCGATTCGCCTCATGATTTCCTCCACAGAACGCAAGGCCCCATTTCGGACAACCCCGCAATGCGGGTTCGTATCAGGGTATCACTTCAGCGATACCGTAACTTCTCAGAATCACACGCCCCTTTAGGGGCTTGGCGTCGAACAAATCAAATGCTGTCAGGGACGATGCGAAAAATTAGGCCAAGGCCATGAATCTATATGTTGCCGATGAATAAATACAGGCTGCGACCACGCTTTGCCCGAAGCTCGCGGCCTCAATCACTGCATGTAGGTGTTATAAGAGCGTGTGGCGAGGAAAGGAACACCTCACCACACGGAATCGGGACCGGTTCCCAAGGGAGGAAATCAGGCCTGCCCGGCGAGTTGGAACACCGTTAGCTTACACTCCAAGCAGCTTCCGGCGCAGGCTTCCAGCTATGAAAATCAAGCCTGTGCCTAACAATCCCAGCGTGCCCGGTTCGGGAACGGCGATGTTGCTGTTCCCGAGACGGATGCCGCCCTTCTCATCCTGGGCCCATTGGTTCTTGTACACATAGATGGTCTGCGTCGTGGTTCCGCTCACCGTCCGGCCGTCCCAGTACTGCCCCTGGATCGTTCCCGAGAGCGTAAAGACATAGTTGTACTTGCCAACTTGGCTGACCACCGTCCAGTCAACAGGTCCAACGAAGCTGCCGCTAAAGAGCGTTACCTTGTTCACGTTCCCGGTCGTTCCCGTGATTTTCTTGGCCCACTTGCCGACGCCCGTCACGATAAACGTCCCGCCGCCGTTAAACGTCCCGCCGCCAAAGATGCTGCCGGTCGCTAGACTTCCGGTCGAAAAACTGACCGAGCCTAAAGATCCTGTACCGCTCGACCAGTGTCCGCCCCAGCTCTTAAGCTCGGACCCTTGGGACACAACTCCTCCGGCCGCAGTGATGGTAACCGTACCATCTAGGTTGGTTAGATCGATCCCATTTGCCCAGGCTGCTGCCGGTAACAGCAGCGCGAATAGACCCAAAATTACTGCAACTCGCCTCATTATTCCCTCCACAGAAATTCAAATGCCCTCGCGGATAACCCGTTGGGGGGGCGGGTCACGCGACTCACGAAGGTCAGATTGTTAACTTCGCGCACTTCTATACAACAGAGTGCCAAGACTCCAGAAACGCGCAGTCCAGAAAGGTCGTGGGAGGGCCGACGAACGACAAGCTACTCTTCGGCCCAAAAAAAAGCTGTGACTTTCGTCACCCTATGTGGTGACCACAATTGGCGTCTTCCCGCGCCCAGTAAGCGTTTTGGGGCAACGCTTGCGTTTGGACAGCCTCGCCAAGGCCGCAGAAAGGAACATCTCGCAAGCTGCGGTAAAGCATGGACTTCGCATCGGAGCATCACTTTAGCGATGCCGCAAGTCCCTCAAAATCGGGCGCCCGTTTAGGGGCCCAAGGCTCTCTTAACGTTCTTCCCCTTCCCACCTGCCACTCCAATGGTCGTTCTCGCCAGCCCATTCGCCGCGGCTCCAGCCCCGGAACCGCCCGCCGTCAATCATTTCGCCGTCGCGATATTCAAACATGCGCTCGTGTCCGTTTGGACCACGCGCATAAATCCGCAGCACCTTCGCGTGTCCTTCATCCGGATCGACGTGAAATGTGCGGAAGTCCACCCAGACCTTCACGTCGTGTCGTGCTAGTTCCCTCAGTTGGTTCGTGACGTCCACATGCCGGCGCTCGCTTCCATACTGTGCGCTCAGAATCACAAACTCGCCTTCCACATTCCAGTTGCCGCTCCAGCCGCCATTCCCCCACTCTCCCCGGCCCCAGGCCCGGAACATCCCACCGTCCACCACGCTGCCATCCAGATACTCAAACATGCGCTCTTGCCCGTTCGGACCCCGCGCGTAAATTCGCAGCGCCTTCGGGCGTCCCTCAGCCGGATCCACATTCATCGAGTCGTGGTTGACCCGGAATGTCCGGTCATGACGCGCCAGTTCCTTTAGCCGATTCGTGACGTCCACATGATGAAACTCCGTCCCATACTGCGCGCTCAGAATCAGATATTCGCCCTCGCCGCCTTGTCCTTGCGCCGCAACCGCTCCCAGCAGCAGAAGTGACAACGCCATCAGCAATAAGGTCGTGAACCGCGTCTTCAACATGAGACTCTCTCCTATTAGACTGAGTTAGATCGAACCGATCTCACAGCATGCGTATTTTATAAGAAACGCCGCGCCATGGACATCGCCAAGATCGCCGCCCTTCTCGATCCTTTCCTCGAGCAATCGCTTCCCCCATCCATACTTGATCAAATATCGATATACATCGATCTATTACTCCGCTGGAACGCCCGCATCAACCTGACCGCCATCCGCCATCCCGAAGAAATCGTGACCCGCCACTTCGGCGAGTCCTTCTTCCTCGCCCGCCATCTCTTTCCGACTCCCCCCAAACCTTGTCATCCTGAGCGGAGCGAAGGACGGGTACTGGGTACTGACCACCGCACTCCGCACGTCCTCGACATCGGCTCCGGAGCCGGGTTTCCCGCCATTCCCCTGAAGATGTGGGCTCCGCAAATCCATCTCACCATGGTCGAATCGAACCACAAGAAAGCTGCCTTCCTCCGCGAAGTCGCCCGCGCACTTATATTGACCGACGTCAATGTAATCACCGACCGGGCCGAAGTCCTGGCCGCCCGTCCCGATTCCCCCCATACCGAAGTAGTAACCCTCCGAGCCGTAGAGCGCTTCGAAACCATCCTCCCTCTAGTGGTGACTTTCTTGGCTCCCCAAGCGATCCTAGCCCTGCTCGTAGGATCCGCCCAGATTCCCCACCTAGCCTCCCTTACCTCCCTGAAATGGAACCCGCCTATACCGATCCCGCAGTCACATACAAGAGTATTATCAATAGGGGTACACGAGAAAAGTGGAACAATGTATAAATTCTGATTGACATAGTGGAGCGGAACGACAATCGTTGGTTATAAACTAGTGTCATAGTGGGAGATATATCAGCATTGTCTCATTATGAGACCGATGCGGTGAGTGTTTCACGTGAAACACTTTTCCATTCTGCAGGCCCAGAGAGGTGCCAGCGGGAAGTCATCCTATCTAGAACCGAGCCCAATGTTTCACGTGAAACACTTCCACCGTTGCACAGAAAACGGTCATTGCTTTCACAGGATGCGTTCACCTATTCTGGCCCGCTACACCAGAAGACAAAAAATCATGGGACGTGTTATTGCGATTGCCAACCAGAAGGGTGGCGTTGGTAAGACTACGACTGCCATCAACCTTGCCGCTTCACTCGCTGCTGCAGAAGTCAACACACTGCTGGTGGACTGCGATCCGCAGTCGAATTCCACCAGCGGCCTAGGCGTGGTAAAGGATCCGGAGCGCATCAGCCTCTACGACGTGATCATGGGTGTGGCCACGGCCGAGGAGGCGTTGCACCTGACTGAACTCGACCAGCTCTGGCTGATTCCCTCGCACAAGAATCTGATCGGCGCCAACCTCGAACTGGTCGCGACCGAGCGACGCGAATATCGTCTTCGCGATGCGCTCGATAGCTTGCGAGAGCGCTTTCAGTTCATCGTGCTGGATTGTCCACCGGCGCTGGACCTGCTTACTCTGAACGCGCTGGTCGCAGCCGATGGGGTGCTGATCCCGATGCAGGCAGAGTACTTCGCGCTCGAGGGTGTATCAGAGTTGCTGGACACCATCGAGCGGATACGAGTCGGGCTGAATCCTCGACTGGCGGTAGAGGGCGTGGTGATCACGATGTTCGATGAGCGCACGAACCTGGCGCAGCAGGTGGCGGAGGAGTTGAAGAAATATTTTGGCGAGAAGATGTGTGCGACGACGATTCCGCGGAACATCCGGCTGGCGGAGGCTCCGAGCCACGGGCAGCCGGCGCTGTTGTATGACGTGCGGTCGCGGGGAGCGGAGAGCTACATACGACTGGCGAAAGAGATCCTGGACCGGCAGGTGCGAGCAGCGAGCGGGCCAGGGGAAGCGGCTTAGATTGATTAATATAAATATTTACTAATATCTATATTTGGCAAGGGTTGAGCTTCTGGCGAGAATTCCCTACGGCGGTGCGGGCAGGGTGAGGGAGTAGGGATCCTTCGACTCCGCCGCGCCATCCGCTTCGCGGATGACGTGGCTGCGCTCAGGATGACAGATTTTTCAAGAGAGGAAAGAGTTGATGACTACATCGAATGCGGCGGCGGAGAAGACTGGCGCGGAGAAGCTTCACGAGAAGCGGCGGGCTTTGGGGCGGGGGCTGGAGTCTTTGCTGCCTGGGCCGCGGGTCGTGGTTCCGCCCCTTCCGCAAAGTGCGCGGAAGGATGCGGCAGCCACTGTCGTTTCTTCCGTCGCTCCTCTGGATGCGCTTCCCCAAACTGTGGACCAGTTGCAAGCTGCGGCTGCGGGGCCGGCGCCGGACGGTGAGCATGCGTTTGAGCTCGCTCTCGATCTTATCGACCAGAACCCGCACCAGACGCGGCAGGAGTTCGACTCGATGGCCCTTGGGGACCTGGCCGGTTCGATCCAGGCGCAGGGGGTATTGCAGCCGATCGTGGTTCGGCCGGGAGCGGTGCGGCCCGGGGGGTCGCATCCTGAGGGTGCAGAGCGCTACATCCTGATTTTGGGCGAGCGGCGTTACCGCGCGTCGAAGATTGCTGGCAAGACGACGATCCCCGCGATTGTGAAGCGGGTCTCGGAGCAGCAGGCGGCGGAGATGACGCTGGTCGAGAACCTGCAGCGTCAGGACCTGCACTGCCTGGAACAGGCTCAGGCCTTCGCCAACCTGAGTACGGGATTCCAGCTAACGCAGGAACAAATTGGGAAGCGGGTGGGAGTGTCACGCGAACAGGTATCGAATTATCTGCGCTTGCTGAAACTGCCGCTCGAAGTGCAAGCCGCGCTGCGGAGGGGCGACCTGACATACAGTCATGCGCGGCTGCTGCTCTCCTTGAACGACGACGAACAGATTTCGAAAGTGGCCAAAGTAGCGATCGCAAAGAAGATGTCGGTGGCGCTGCTTACCGAGATGCTGATGAACATCAATGTCCCGTCGGGCACCTCGTTAGAACGGCAGCCGAGCGGAGCGCGGTGGGTGGATCCGAATGTGCGGGCGGCGCAGCGGTCGCTGGAGGCCGTGCTGGGAATGAGAGTGCGGATCCGGGACCGGAGGGGCAAAGGGAAGATCGTAATTGAGTATGGGACGCTGGAGGATTTTGATCGGGTGGTGGGGATGCTGAAGGGGAAATAGAGGCAGGTTTCAAAGTTTCAGAGTTTCAAGGTTTCAGAGTTCTGGGCGCTTTCGGGAGTGAATCATTGGCTTATCCAGCAATCCGCTTAGGGCAAACCGTCGGATTACCCCACTTTTTACTCTCCTGATTCTCCTCGGCGATAGAATTCGAGCGCCCAATGCCAGACCGACTTTCCAGGCCGACCGCTAAGCAGACCCTGCTGCTTATCTTGCTGCCGATGCTGGGGACGGTTTTGGGTCTTCGGCTCTATCTTCATCTGGTGCGGGTACAGCATGTGTATCCGGGCGGACATCTGGTTCATCATCTCTTCCTTGGAATCCTGATCGAACTTCCGGCGGCGTTCATTCTGGCGTTTGGGGCACGCAATCGCGTGGTGGCCTTTTTGGCTCCCGCGGCGCTAGGGGTCGGCAGCGGAATGATTCTGGATGAGGTGATTTACCTGGTGATGACTCAGGCTAGCGATCGGGATTACGTTTCTCCCGTTTCGCTGGGCGGGGCCATTGGGTTTGTCGCTTTGGCGGCGATCCTGCTGCTGGGGATCTATTGGGCGCGGCGGGATTGAGGACAGTGGTGGGCGGCGGATCGTCGGGGCGGCTTTGGGCCGCCTTTTTGTTTTGGGGAATCTGAGGAGTAATAGTGGGATGGGGCTGGCCCCTACGTGGCTGACGGTTGGGTATGGTCTTCGACCATTGTGCAAAATGGCCCCTCAGAGCAGATTGTTCGCTTCCATTGGGGATTGTTTACCAGATGGGACACTGGGGAACGTGAAGGAATCTGGGGAGTAACAAGTGGGATCAGCCTGACGGTTACACGCCTCAACCAGCCTCAACCCATTGTTAGGCCCGCGATAGCACAATACTGGCGACATAGCAGGCCAGAGAAATGCAGATGCCTGCGAGCGGCACACTGAAAAAATAAACCTTGCAGAGCACAACAAAACCACCAAGCATTGCCAGCCCGACAACGAGCAGGAAGGGTGACTGAAAGAGGAGTTGGCCGTGAGCCAATGCGAGAAAACCGAAAACCAGGCCGAACAAAATCAGTCCCATGCTGTGGCTGGCATTGAAGCCCACCCAAGCTCGCCACATGGTTGTTTCTTTCGTAATGACAGGTGAAATCTGGCTCATGCTGATTTGCAGCGCGGAGTCCCGGGGAGTGAGCTTTGGCCCCCAGAACGTATAGACGAGGTGGACGACTCCGAGCGTAAGGACAATGCTGGCACTAAGAACCATCAGAATTCTTGCTGCCAAGAGTTCCCCCTATTCTTTTTCTTTGGGCCTAACCAGAACAGCGTAGCAGCAGATTGAAAGACGTCAAGTGGAACACTGCGGAGGGCATCAGGGGACACGGGTAGTGTGGCAAGTGTTATTGTCGCTGGGTGTGAGGGGATATGGGATTGATTGATGTTTTGTTTGGGCGGCCACTGGCTTCTTCCGAGGATGAGGGGCAGCGGATTTCGCCGCAACAGGGGATTCCTACCTTTGGGCTCGATGCTTTGAGTTCGGCGGCGTACGGGCCGGAGGCGGCTTTGACGATTTTGCTGCCTTTGGGGTTGCTGGGAGTCCGATACATTGTGCCGTTAACGGCGGCGATCATTGGCCTGCTGGTAATTGTGTATTTCAGTTATCGGCAGACGATTGCGGCTTATCCGATGGGCGGGGGATCTTACACGGTGGCGCGGGAAAACCTGGGGAATCGGGCCGGGGTGCTGGCCGGCGCGGCTTTGATGATCGATTACCTGCTGAATGTGGCGGTGGGAATATCGGCGGGGATTGGAGCGCTGGTGTCGGCGGTGCCTACTTTGCAGCCACACACTTTGGCTCTATGTCTGGGGGTCTTGGCTATATTGACGATCGTCAATCTAAGAGGAGTGAAGGAGGCGGGGTCGGCGTTTGTCGCTCCTACTTATTTGTTTGTGGGGACACTTGGGGTGGTGATCGCGATTGGGCTTTATAAGGTGGTGGCTTCGGGGGGACATCCGGTGGCAGTGGTTTCTTTGGCGCAGACGGAGACGCGGCAAGCCGCGTCTCTACAGATGGTTGGCATCTGGATTCTGCTGAAGGCGTTTGCCTCGGGGTGCACGGCGTTGACGGGGGTGGAGGCGGTTAGCAACGGAGTGCAGGCGTTTCGGAAGCCGGTGGTTCCGGCGGCGCGGGCGACTTTGACGGCGATCATTGCGATTCTCATCGTGCTGATTGGGGGAATTGCGGTACTGGTGCGGGACTACGGGATTATGGCCACGGATCCGGGGCAGGCGGGGTATCAGAGCGTGTTGTCGATGTTGACGGCGGCGGTTACAGGCAAGGGACTTTTTTACGACCTGACTATGTTCTCGGTGCTGCTGGTGCTGTGTCTTTCGGCAAACACTTCATTTGCGGATTTTCCGCGGCTGTGCCGGGCGGTGGCTCGGGATGATTATCTTCCGCATTCTTTGACGTTGCGGGGACGGCGGCTGGTGTACTCGCAGGGGATCTGGGCGCTGGCGATTCTGGCGGGGCTGTTGCTGATTCTGTTTGGTGGAGTGACGGACCGGTTGATTCCTTTGTTTGCGGTGGGGGCGTTTCTGGCCTTCACTTTGTCGCAGGCGGGGATGGTGGGGCACTGGCTCAGGACGTCGTCGTGGGCGGGGGCCTGGCATAGCATCCTGGTCAATGGAATTGGGGCGTTGGCTACGGGGATCACGGTCTTGGTGGTGGTGGTCGCGAAGTTTGTCGAGGGGGCATGGGTGGTGGTGCTGCTGTTGCCGGCTGCAGTGGTATTTATGGGACGGGTGCGGCGTCATTATGAAGAGGTGGCGGAGGAAACAATGCTGACGGGCGGGTGATTCCGGAGCGTGCGGAATCTGGCGCCGCCGATTGTGATTGTTCCGGTGGAGAAATGGAATGCGGCGACGGAGAAGGCGCTGCGGTTTGCGCATGACGCTGTCTCCGGATGTGCGAGCGGTGCATGTGACGTGCGAGGCGGATGAGAATCGGCCATCGTGGTTGAGCGCGGAAAGCGCCGGCGGAAACGCGGAGCCGCGCTGGTGACGTTGGCGTCGCCGTTTCGGCTGGTGCTTCATCCCATTGTGGACTACGTGCTGAAGGTGGAGAAGGAGAATCCGGAACGGACGATCGCGGTAGTGATTGCGTCGATGGTGGAGCGGCACTGGTATCACTATTTTCTGCACAATCAGCGGGGAGATATATTAACGGCGCTGCTGCTGCTAGGCGGGGATGAACGGATCAATATTGTTAACGTGCCTTGGTATTTGAAGGCGTAGAAACAGCTCTCAGCTGTCAGTTGTCAGTAAATGCAAAACCAAATTCCGCCGGCAACTGGTCCGTAAATGCGTAACTTCAAACTCTCCAATTGTCAGGGCGCCAGCGCTGGACTGCTTTCTTGATATCGTCGCGGGATAGTTTTTCGTTTAGGGCCCTGCGGCCAGGGCAGGGAGTTCGGCGTCGGAAGCGAAGCGCAGGCCGATTAATTGCGATTCGGTTAATTCCGGGATGCGGGGACGGAGTGCGGGATCGAGTAAAGTTGCGAGGCGCAATCGTTCTTCGAGGCGGATGACGCGGTCCTGCACTCTCAGAGCGTAGAGACGGATCTTGAAGATGGCGGCGATGGCCGCGAGCATGACGACGACCATCCAGGCAGAATGCAGTCCTGGCCGGCGAACCAGGTGGACGATGGTCAGGATCAGCGTGATGACGAATACGGGAAGAATGAAAAAATGGAAGGGCGGATCAAAGCGCGTGTAATTGGAATAATTCTGCTCGGCCATGGGGAAAGCTCCTTTAGAGGTCTGGAATAACTTCGAGTCGAACCATCATCGCATGAAGGCGTGGCCATCAAGAAATAGAGCCCAAAGCTGCTAGGCGGCGAATTGAATGCCTTTGCGCTCGCGGCCCAGAGCTACTACCACAGCGGCGAGCGAGAATACTACAAACGCAGTCAGAGCCATGGCGTTGGCGTAGCGGGTGTGCTGGGCGAGAATCGCCTCTATGTAAGCGACCGAGCCGGCTAGAAGCACGCCGCACTGGTAGGCGAATCCGGGAAGGAATCCGCGCACCGAGTCCGGCGACAATTCGGAGAGGTGGGCGGGAATGATGCCCCATGCTCCCTGCACCATGAATTGGATCATGAAGGCACCGACGACTAGCAACGCGAGAGACGGGGCGTAGGCCCAGAGTGGAACCAGTGCGACGGCACAGACGAGGGCGGTGATCATGGCTCGGCGGCGTCCGAAGCGGTCGGAGAAAATGCCAAAGAACAGGCCTCCGAGGATGGCTCCCACCATGGAGATGGCAGTGATGACGGCGCGCTGCGTCGCACCCATGCCCCACTGCCGCTGGAGGAAGGTTGGGAACATATCCTGCGTGCCGTGGGAGGTAAAGTTCATCATCATCATCAAGAGGGTCAAATAGAGAAACAATTTCCAGTGGGAACAAATCTCGCGGCCCAGACTGCTCCAGTCCGTGTGACGAGTTTTCTGCCACACTTCGGACTCTTTCACTTTGAAGCGGACAAAGAGGCCGAGCAGCGCGGGAAGGCCTCCGATGAAAAACATGGGCCGCCAGCCCCAGCGTGGGAAGACAAAGTAGAAACAGACGGCGGCCAGAAGGTAGCCGAGAGCGTATCCCTGCTGGAGCATGCCGGAAAGGAAGCCGCGCAGGCGGGGTGGAACCTTTTCCATGGCGAGCGAGGCGCCCACGCCCCACTCTCCGCCCATGCCGATGCCGAACAACGCGCGGAGCACGAGGAAGGTGGTGAAACTATGAGCGAAGCCGGTTGCCACTTCGACCGCGGAGTAGAAGACGAGATCGATCATCAGCGGAGTGCGGCGGCCGTAGCGATCGGCCATCAATCCAAAGATGAAGGCACCCACGGGACGGAACGCCAGGGTCAGCGTCAGGGAAAAGGCTATGGATTTGTCGGGAAGGTGAAACTCCTGAGCGATGGCGGTTAAGGAGAGGGCGACGAGGAAGAAGTCGAAGGCGTCGAGGGTCCATCCGAGGAAGCTGGCGAGTACGGCGGCACCGTGGCCGGGTTGGGTCGGGGGAGCGGCCGGTGAAGTTGGCGGTGGTGGGACGGGCACGGTTTCTCCTTGAAGTCCAGCAGTAATGATCCCGAGCAGAGCCAGTGTAAGGCAAAGGGCGGGAAGCTTCTACTTTCCGATGCAAAAGGTGCCGAAGATTAGGTTCAAGATGTCGTCGGTGGTGGTGGCGCCGGTGATTTCGTCGAGGGGGCGCAGGGCTCCGTAGAGATCGAGGAGAAGCATCTCGTGGGGGACTCTGGCGGCTACAGCTTTGGTGGCGGCGTCCAGCGCGGCTAGTGCGTCGGTGACTAGTTTTTGATGGCGAACGCTGGTTAGGAAACCGGACTCTTGCTGCGTGGTTTGGTCTCCAGCTACGTGGCGGAGGATGGCTTCACGGAGGGCGGGGATGCCTTCGCCGGTTAGAGCGGAGGTGGGGATGCGCGGCGCTGCTGGCGAAACCCTGCCGAGCTGCGCTCGGCTTGGACGGGCGAGGCGCCCGTCCCCACACGAGCCATCCCCATACGAACTCGGCAGGTCGGATTTATTTTCTACTACCAGCGCTGGGCGGGCTTCCACCTGACGCAGTAGTTCTTCGTCTTCTTCGCTTCGCGGCTGGGATTGGTCGAGCACTACCAGGACTAAGTCGGCGTCGGCCAGAGCTTCGATGGATTTCCTGACGCCGATGCTTTCGGCTTCGTCGAGGGCGCGGCGGATGCCGGCGGTGTCCACTAGTTCCACAGGAATTCCACCGATGGATACGGTTTCGCTGACTAGGTCGCGAGTGGTTCCGGGCTGGGCAGTGACTATGGCGCGCTCGCGCTCTACCAGGCGATTGAAGAGGCTCGACTTGCCTACGTTCGGACGACCTACTATGGCTAGAGTTAGTCCCTGGTGAACGATCTTGCCGTAGGTGAAGGTGGCGGCCAGCTGCTGGAGTGGGCTCTTTACCTGCGCGATGCGTTCGAGGATGGTGGCGTCCGGGGCTACGGAGACTTCGTCTTCGGCGAAATCTATGCCGGCCTCGAGCAGGGCTATCAGGTCAACTAAATTCTTCTTGATGGGCTTCAGGCGATTGGAGAGCGCGCCTTCTAATTGCTGGGCGGCTACTTTCGCCTGGAATAGAGTCTGCGCGTCGATTAGGTCGCGGACGGCTTCGGCTTGGGTTAGATCGAGACGTCCGTTGAGGAAGGCGCGCATCGTGAATTCTCCGGGCTCGGCCAGACGGGCGCCTTGGGCCAGGGCCAGTTCGACTATGTGGCGCAGGACTACAGGGGAGCCGTGGGCGGAGATTTCTACGATGTCGTCGGTGGTGTAGGAGTGGGGCTTGGCGAAGTAGGTGACCACGACCTCGTCGATGCGGGGGGCCTGGACGGGCGAGTCGCCCGTCCCCACACTCTCGATTAGATCGCCGCGGATCGCTCGGTTCGGCTCCAGTTCACGATTTAGGCGGAGCATGGGCTTAGCTATGGCTTGCGCTTCTGGACCGGCTAGACGGACTACACCTATGCCGCCGCGTCCGGGCGGAGTGGCTATGGCGACTATGGTGTCGTCTAGATTCATCGAAAGGAGTGGCCAGTAAGTCTTGACCAGAGTCATTGTAGCTAGAGGCCGCGTTTGCCGGGGGTGCTCACCGTCATTTATACTTACCGTTCGCCTCACGTTTGTTGATTCAATCAGGAGCAGGGATTTTCGATGCCGAAACGTACATTTCAACCCAACCGACGCAAGCGCTCGAAGAAGCACGGGTTCCGGACTCGCATGAAGACGAAAAGCGGGGCCGCAGTGCTGTCGCGCCGCCGGGCCAAGGGACGCAAGCGCGTCTCGGTGAAACCGGGTTTCCGCGAGTAGTCTTCCCCCGTACATCAGTTGCCAGTAGCCAGTTGCCAGAAAAAGCGGGGCTCGCTGCTGGCGAGTGGCAACTGGGCTCTTCAGGATGGTGAAGTTGGTGAACGCTGACGCTCCGAAGCGTACTCAAGAGCAGGCGGGAGCGAGCTTTCCGCGCGCGGCGCGGCTGCTGAAGCACTGCGACTTCGAGCGCGTGTACAAGCAGGGACGGCGGCACTTTTCTCCGCACATGACCGTGTTCTATCTGCGGCAGGCGGAGGGGGCGGCGCCAGAGACTGGGTTGCCGGAAAGAAGTTCGCGGGTCGGGTTCACGGTCGGTTGCGTGCTGGGCGGCGCGGTGGAGCGGAACCGGATCAAGCGGCGGCTGAGGGAAGCGGTGCGGCGGCGGCGGTCTTCGTTGGAGCTTGGGCTCGAGGGCACATGCGCCGTGGATGTGGTGATCAATCCAAAGAAGTCGGTGCTCACTTTGGAATTTTCTCTGGTGCTTGAGGAAGTGGGCCGGGCGCTGGATGTGATCGCAAAGAAACTGGTGGAGAGATGAAGTCTCTGGCATTGTGGCTGTTGCGGCTTTACAAGCGGTGGATTTCGCCAGCGTTTCCGCCGTCGTGCCGCTATGTGCCTACTTGCTCGGAATACGCTCTGGAAGCGGTCGAGCGCTATGGCGTGGTGCGCGGCGGAGTGATGGCGGCCTGGCGGATTTTGCGGTGTCATCCACTGGCTAAGGGCGGGTTGGATCCCGTGGTGAAGAAAGAGCGGCCCTCAGCGGCTAGAGCCGCTGGTGTAGTGGATCGTCACGGCATGGCTGAAGCCATGCCCCTTCAAAGCCATTCGGGAACTGAGTTAATCAGAGTGCCCCTAACTTAGAAATGACGAGCTGACTGATTTGGCTGAATTCAAGAATCCTCAACAAGAACCCGGGATGGAACGCAGGCTGCTGCTGGTGTTTGCGCTGACGTTCCTGATCATCATGCTTTTTCAGCCGCTGCTGAAGAAGTATGGGCCGCAGCCTCCGGCGAAACCGGAGAGCTCGCAGGCAGCGCCGGTGCAGAATCAGACGCCGCTACCCTCGCAAGGCCCAGCGCAACCTCCGGCGAGCATTTCAAAGGCGGCGGAGACGGGGCAAGCCCCGTCTCTACAGGCTACTAGCGAGTCGGAGACGGTGATTGAGAACGACGTCTACCGGATCGTTTTCACCAATCGCGGCGGGCGGGTGAAGTCGTGGGTATTGAAGAAATATACCGACGATAAGGGTGGTCAGCTCGAACTGGTGAATGCCATGGCGTCGGAGAAGTACGGGTATCCGCTGACGTTGTGGTCGTATGACGAGGGGCTGCGCAACAAACTGAACTCGGTTTTGTATGTGACGACACCCACCCTTCCGCAAAGCGCGCGGAAGGATGGGGCACCCGCTCCCGATGAAATTAAGTTTGCTTATTCCGACGGCGACGTTTTAGTGGAGAAGAGTTTCACGTTCGATCGGGTCAGCTACGTGGTTGGGGTGAAGACAGCCGTTTATCAGAAGGGGGCGCAGGTCGCGGCGTTTCCGATGTGGCCGGCGGGATTTGGCGCGGATATGACCGGCCCGCAGTACGCGATTGGGCAGATCGTGTATCAGTACAACGATAAGGTTGAACGGCTGGCGATCAAGAAAATCAGCGGGGGCGGGACACTGCCGGGACCGTTCAACTGGGCGGGAGTTTCGGGTCAGTATTTCGCGGCAGTATTTTTGCCGAAGGATCCGCAGAATTCGGCGATGGTCACGCTGCGCAATGGGATCGAAATTCCACACAAGCCATCAGATCCGAGCGACAAGCAGATGGACAAGGTGGACGTCCTGGGCGCGGCGGTGGGCAACCTGAGGGGCGCGACCGAAGCGCGAATCTACGTGGGTCCGAAGGCGCTGGCGGACTTGCAATCGGTGAGCGTGCCGGGGATCACGGGCGCGGAACCGGACTTGCGGGCAATTATTGATTTTGGCTGGCTGGGAATCATCGCGCGTCCCTTGTTTCTGTGGCTGAAGTGGATGTATAGCCACATCGTCCCGAACTGGGGATGGGCGATCCTGCTGCAGACACTGATCATCAACCTGGCGCTGCTGCCGCTGCGGCTGTCGCAGATGAAATCGATGCTGAAGATGCAGCGCGTGGCGCCGCAGATCAAGCAGATCCAGGAAAAATATAAGAAGTACAGCCTGCGCGATCCCGAAAAAGCAAAGATGAACGAGGAGATCTCCGCGCTGTACAAGCAGGAAGGCGTGAATCCAGCGGGCGGATGCCTGCCGCTGCTGATTCAGATGCCGTTCCTTTTCGCGTACTACCGGATGCTGAACGTGGCGATGGATCTGAGGCATGCGCCGTGGCTGTGGATCAAGGATCTTTCGGCGCCCGATCCTCACTACGTCCTGCCGATTGCGATTGTGGTCACGATGTTCTTCATGCAACGGATGACGCCGCAGGGAGGCATGGATCCGGCGCAGCAGAAGATGATGAATTTCATGATGCCGGTCTTTATGGGCTACATCAGCTTTAACCTGCCGGCGGGTCTGGGCCTGTACTGGGCCATGGGCCAACTCATCGGCATCGTGCAACAGGCGGCACTCAACCGCACCTCATTGGGGCGGGAGATGCGGGAGATGATGGCGAAGCGGGCGCGGAAGAAAGAGAAATAGCTCCGTCTCAGCTATCGGCTGTCAGTTAAATCCAGCCCCTAAAGGGGCGACTAACTTTTCTAGGACTTCTGGTATCGCTAGAGCGATACCCTGATACGAACCTTTCGTCGTTTGCGACGCTCTTAGCGTTTACTGATAGCTGAGAGCTGACAGCTGAGAGCTTAATTATGCCGATTACTGACAAGGTTGCTGCTGCGAAACAGATTGGGGAATTTTTGCAGGCTGTCATTTCTCATGGCGGCTTCAAGCTGAAGTACCGGATCACGGTGGATCCTCCGATCGCGCAGAATCGCGAGTGGGAGCATCCGGAAATTCTGGTGGAGTTTGCGGGGCCGGATTCGGGGCTGCTGCTGGAGCGGAGTGGCGAGTTGTTGCGTTCGTTTGAGTTGCTGGCGTCGGAGATTCTGCACTTGCAGGGCAACGAGCACGAGAAGATCTGGTTCGACTGCAAGAATTTCCGGGCGATGCGGATCGACGAGTTGCAGATGGCGGCGCGGGTAGCGGCGGAGCATGTGCGCCGGACGAGCGAGCCATACCGGTTCGGGCCGATGTCGTCGCGGGAGAGGCGGATCGTGCATCTGGCGCTGCGCGAGGAAAAAGATTTGCGCACCGAGAGTGACGGCGAGGGCGGACGACGGTCGGTAGTGGTGTATCCCGGGAATTACAAGACCGCGGCAACGGCTCCGAGACGGGAACGGCGGCCGATTTCGTAGCGGCGGCCGAGCTACGCTCGGCTTAGACGGCCGAGGCTCCCGTCCCCACACGGACATTCACACTGCACAGTTTGCGTGGCAGTTAGTTTCTCGACACTTGACAGGGCAATGAAATCGCGGTTTGATTTGGCGCTCGCGCAGAAGATTTTCTTACAGGAACACCGACGCGGCGATTTTTTTGTGCTACTATCCCGTTCGTCTCGTAATAACTTTCACCGATAGTCGGTGCTGCAAAACAGAAGCTGTCTGCAGTAAAAGAAGAACACAAAATTTCACGGCTGGATTTCCCCCGGACGTTTCGACGCCGGTGCTTTCGTTATTCTGACAAAAAATGTCTCTCACCAGCTCCGCCATCATCCCGAACCCCTGGGTGCGCATCCTTGACGCCCTGGAAAAGAAGGTCAACCGGCACTCCTACGACACCTGGTTGAAGCCAACGCGCTACAGCCACGCCAGCAATGGGGTTCTGTTCGTGCGCGTTCCCACCGCCGAGTTCTGCCACGTCGGCGACAAATACGCAGACCTGATTCAGGAAGCGGTCGATAATCTTGGGCTGGGATACGAGGATGTGAAATTCGTTACCGCGGAGGACGACCCCTCGAACACGCCGATCCGGCACAACGGCGGGCTATCGGCTCCGAGTGCGGGCGGAGGTGCGGGACCGCAGGTCGTGACGGGAATGCATCCGGCGCAGGGGCGGTTCGACTGGGACAGCGCTGCGCAACTGAATCCGCGCTATACGTTCGACGCCTTCGTGATCGGCAGCGGCAACCAGTTCGCGCATGCGGCCTGCCAGGCGGTGGCGGAGCGGCCATCGAAAGCCTACAACCCGCTCTTCCTGTATGGCGGCGTCGGGATGGGCAAGACGCACCTGATGCAGGCGATTGGGCACGAGGTCAAGCGGCGAACACCAGAGGCGGCGATCTGCTATGTGTCGAGCGAGAAGTTCACCAACGAGATGATAAACTCGCTGCGCTACGACAAGATGATCAGCTTCCGGGATAAATTCCGGACGGTAGACGTACTGCTGATGGACGATATCCAGTTTCTGGCGCAGAAAGAACGCACCCAGGAAGAGTTCTTCCACACGTTTAATGCGCTGCACGAGTCGATGAAGCAGATCGTGATTGCCAGTGACCGTCCGCCGAAAGGAGTTGGCGGAATTCGAGGACCGCTTGCGTAGCCGGTTTGAGTGGGGGCTGATTGCCGACATTCAACCGCCCGACCTGGAGACAAAAGTCGCCATTCTGCAAAAAAAGTCGGAGCAGGAACGGGTCACGCTGCCGACGGATGTGGCGTTGTTTATCGCGTCGAACATCCGCTCGAATGTCCGGGAATTGGAAGGCGCGCTGATTCGCTTGGTGGCGCATTCTTCGCTGATTGGGGCGGAGATTACGCTTCCCTACACGCAACAGGTCTTGAAGAATTTCATCGATTCGCAGGCGCGCAAGGTAACGATTGAATCCATTCAGAAGGCGGTGGCTGAGCAGTTTGGCCTGCGCCTGGTGGAAATCAAGGCGAAGAATAATTCGCGCTCAATTGTGTATCCGCGGCAGATTGCGATGTATCTGGCAAAACACCTTACGGAAGCTTCACTGCCTGAAATTGGGCGTCAGTTCGGTGGAAAGCATCATACAACGGTGTTGCACTCGGTAGATAAAATTGAAGAGGTCCGCAAGAACGACAAGGATTTGAACAGGCTACTCAATAAACTGACCGAGCAATTGGGCGCATAAGTTTTGGTTTTCCGCGACTTTTCCACTCATCCAGCCATTTTTCCTGCCTTCTGGCTGTGGAGTGTTTGTGGAAACTGTGGGAGACAAGACAGAGAGCTTTAGGAGCGGTCCGTAGATTACGCTGGTATTCGCTGAGGCGGGGAGCGGTTCTCCACACCAGCAGTTGATATGGAAATCACTGTGCCGTTGAGACATGACACCGCTTTTCCACTTCTCCGAAGCGCCTACGGTTACTACTGGTCTTCTTGCTTTTATATTTGATATAAGAAGAGAACAGAAGTAGAGCTGGTTTGACAGTTCTTGAGGGCTTGCCTCGATCCAAACCAGTTCTAGAGTTGGGAGACCCAATATGCCGGTGGAAGTCGCCCCTGCCGCAGCTACAGCAACCATGGAAATTACGGTCAGCAAGTCTGAGCTTCTTCGCGAACTGACAGCCACTCAGGGCGTGGTGGAGCGCAAGACCACAATCCCTATTCTCTCCAATTATCTTTTCGAGGCTGGGGGAGATAAATTGTCGCTGACAGCGACGGACCTCGACCTGAGCCTACGCACGTCGTGTATAGCCAAAGTCAAGAAGGAAGGCGCATGCACGATTCCGGCGCGCAAACTTTACGATTACGTGAAACTCCTACCAGACGCCGACATTACCATCAGACTACTGGAGAACCACTGGGTCAGTATTCGCTGTGGGCGGTCCAACACGAAGATGGTAGGCATGGCGCGGTCGAATTTTCCCAGTCTGCCGGTATTTCCGTCAGCGGGCACGATCAAGATTCCAGCGGGAGTGCTACGGTCGATGATTGCGAAGACAGGATTCGCGATTGCCAGCGAGGAGTCACGCTACACGCTGAATGGAGCGTTGATGGTGCTGAAGCCGGAGTCAATCACGATGGTTGCGACCGATGGCCATCGGCTAGCGCATGTGGAGCGTGGCGGAGAAAAGTTTGAAGGCGTGTCTGGCGAGATGAAGACGCTCATTCCGAAAAAGGCGATGGATGAGTTGAAATCGCTGCTCGATTCCGATGTCGAGACCATTGATTTTGCGAAGGACGAGTCCACGCTGTTCTTCCGGGTGGGGCCGCGATTGCTGACGTCGCGGCAGCTTACGGGGCAGTTCCCCAACTATGAGGCGGTGCTGCCGAAAGACATCTCGAAGTCGATTGCGTTGCACGGCGAAGAACTGGGAGCCGCGATCGCGCGCGTGGCGCAATTTGCCGATGAGCGCTCGCGGGCAGTGCGGCTGCGCCTGGAGAAAGGCGAGCTGAAAATTTCCGCATCGTCGACGGAGACGGGCGAGTCAGAGGATTCGATCGAAGTCGCCTATGACGCCGAGCCGATGGCGATCGGATTCAATGCTCAGTACCTGATGGACTTCATCAAGGCGACCGGGTCGTGCGAAGTGAAACTGGAGTTGAAGGATGCGCAGTCTGCCGGTCAACTGCGCCCAGCGGAAAACGAAGACTACAAGTACAGGTATATTGTGATGCCGATGCGGATCTGAGAAGGCTATTCCAGGAAGCGGAGTAAACGGTATGCTATCCGGCTTCAAGCAATTCATCCTGCGCGGTAACGTGGTGGATCTGGCGGTGGGCGTGGTGATTGGCGCGGCGTTTGGGTCGGTGGTCACCGCGCTGGTCAAGGACCTGATCAATCCCCTCATTGCGCTGGTGGTCGGCAAGCCGGACTTTACGGGGATCTCTTTCGCAATCAGGGGTACGGTATTTCCGATTGGCGATTTCTTCACCGCGGTGGTTAGTTTTCTGCTGGTCGCGGCTGCGGTTTACTTCTTTGTTGTGACCCCGATCAATGCGTTAATCGCGCGAACGCGGAAGGCTCGAGTGCCGGCGGATCCGACCACCAAGAAGTGTCCGGAATGCCTGAGCGAGATTCCGATTGATGCGCGGCGCTGCAGCCATTGCTCGGAGCCGGTGATGGGCAAGGCGGCGTAGCTCGAGCGGCGGTGCCAACGGTCAATCTGTAATCGTTACCCGCTTGGAGCGCCCATCGAATGTGATAACCCAGTTTCGCAAAATGTCTCTGCCAATCAAACATGCGTAGTGTCGCTCTTTCGCGAAAACGGCCGAAACGATGCGAATGGGGTCTAATGTTCGCAGGCTGGTACCGGGAAAACTGATAGCTCCGGCGTGTTCCGCACAGCGGTGTGTGGCACCGATTGCTGTTATCTCGCTCCCCTCATTAGTCTGAAAGAGCTTGCAGTAGTTGGCAAAGACCCTGCTGATCACGGTGACAGACGCCCCGGTATCTAGAAGCGCCCTCATTGGGCGGGGTCCAGGATACTCCAGGCCAATAGCATGCCCAGCCTCAATGACGTCACGTGAATTCATTACTGTGACGTCAATGCAAGGGCCAGGATCGGTCTGGTCGAAAGGATCCCAGCTGAGTTCAACGCGGGCCATTCTATGAGACAAAATATACTGGCTCGGTCATCCACACTTGCTTTATAAGAAAACCCCGACGAACTCCAAACTTCTGCAGACCAGCCTTGAAGGCCTCTGCGTAGCTGCCGAAGAATCCTTCCGCGATGACGTCATCTTGGATTGCAACATACTGGCCAGGGTGCGAATGCGACCACTCTTTACGGTGCTTTTCAAACACCTTAAGCTCCGCCGAGAAAGGCCCAGTAGGCGCCATCTGAATCCCTCCAAATCTTATTACGCAATTACCTTTGATTGTCAGGGTCAAATTTCGTTAATACGTTATTGCACTATAACGTAATAATGTAACAATGCGACAATGCAGTCAATAGCAATCTGAACCATGAGCCCGAGAGAGAAGCACATCCCCGACGATGCTCACCGGACCTCGGTTTGCCTCACAGCCGAGGACCGGGCAGCCATACGCTGGGTCAGCGAGATCCGTCGGGCCAAGAAAGACAAGAGAACCACTAGCAACGACATTCTTGTCGATGCGCTCTGGTATTTTCTGGAGAAGACGGAGGGCAAGACCAAAGATCAGATCCGGGCCATGGTGCCGGCCGTTCCGGTAGACGAGCACGCGCAAAACAAGGTCACGCAGATGCCAAGGCCGAAAAACAGACGATGAACCGAGTGCAAGGGTCGGCGATTGCAAAACTGACCCATCACTACGCATGCCTTGGCGAAATTCAGCGGATTCCTGTAAAATCAAAGTTTCGGCAACAGGCCTGGAAGGATTCTAGAGTTATGGCACGAGTCTGTGATATCTGCGGCAAGGGGCCGCAGTTCGGCAATACCATCAGCCACGCCCACAATGTGAGCAAGCGGCGCTGGAACGTCAATCTGCGCCCGGTTCACGCCAAGGTGGGAGCCGCTACCAAGCACATCCGCGTCTGCACTTCCTGTTTGCGCAGCGGCAAAGTGGTTAAGGCGTAAGAGATCAGAGCCCGCAGCGATGTAAGAATCCTGCGGGCATTTGTGTCCTTGGGCAGTGGAGAGCGCTGCCGAGCTTCGCTCGGCTGGACGGGCGAGGCGCCCGTCCCCACACGAGCCTTGCTACTTCACGTCTACTAAACGCACGTCGAAGATCAGCGTTGAATTGGCCGGAATGACCCCCGGGTAACCCTTTTCTCCGTAGGCCAAGTCTGGCGGGATACGGAGCTGACGCTTGCCCCCCACCTTCATGCCGGTTACACCTTCATCCCAGCCCTTGATGACCTGACCAGCACCCAGCTCGAACTCGAATGGTTTGCCGGTGCCGACCGAGCTGTCGAACTTCTTGCCGTTAGTGAGCCATCCGATGTAATCGACTTTGACGTGCTGTCCGGATTCGGCGACCGCGCCGGTGCCGACTTTGATGTCCCAGTATTCAAGGCCGCTGGCGGTCTTGGTGGGATCGCCGGTGACTTTAGTGGGCCGGCTGATGGCGGGCTTCGCGGTCTGGCCGACGACAAGGCCGACCAGTACGAGCAATGTGATGACTAAAATGACAGTTTTCATAGTTCCCCTTTTCGTCTTTCGTTAGGTTCTTCCACACAATATTCAAGCAAGCGCGATCACGTCAATTTCGACCAACACGTCCTTCGGCAGACGGGACACTTCGACGGTGGAGCGGGCTGGCGGCGACTGCTTGAAGTAGCGGCCGTAGACTTCGTTCATGGCAGCGAAGTCTCCCATGTTCTTCAGGAAGACGGTGCAGCGCAGAACTTTCTCCAAGCCGCTGCCCGAGGCCTGCAAGACTGCGGCCAGGTTCTTGAGTACGCGGTCGGTCTGCGCGCTTATGTCGCCGGGGATGACCTGCTGGGTGGCGGGATCGATGGCGATCTGTCCGGAGGTGAAGATCAGGCCCTGGGCTCGAATGGCCTGCGAGTAGGGGCCGATGGCTTGCGGGGCTTGGGCGGTCGAGATTACTTCGCGCATGATTCCTCCTAAGCATTATCACGAAGGCTGATTAACTCAGATTGGCGCGCTGGAAGTCAAACGCGTGAGACCGATTTATGGTAGATTCCCGATTCTGCGCCTAATGTGAGAACCACAAGTAAAACAGTACCTCGATGGGGACGACCCAAATCAAGACAGTGTTTGCGCGCGGGAACACCCACCCAGTCCCGTGAATCACGTTCCTTAATTTCAGGGCCGAGATCGAGGACGCGAAACCTGTGCAGACAAAAATCACCCAGAGTTTGGGTCCCCGGATAGAAGGCTCAACAAGAGACAGGGCGAAGCAGATGAACGCCGCAAGCATCCACAGCACGTACTGGAGTGTGCGATTCTTTTTCCCTTCGATGGAATTCACTTGCTCAGTCATACCAGATCTCAACTCCCAGTAGTCTCTAGAACAACGAGCTCTGCCGCCGATTAGGCGTAATCCCAAAATGCTCGTAAGCAAGCTGGGTCGCAACGCGTCCTCTCGGCGTGCGGTTCAGGAAGCCTATTTGGATCAGGAAGGGCTCGTAGATTTCTTCGATGGCGTCTGGTTCCTCGGCTAGCGCTGCGCCTAGCGTATTCAGGCCCACCGGGCCTCCCTGGTATTTCTCGATGATGGTGAGCAGCAGTTTGCGGTCGACTTCGTCGAAGCCGTGGCGGTCTACTTCCAACATGCTCAGGGCGGACTGGGCGGTAGCGAGATCGATGGAGCCGTTGGCTCGGACCTGGGCGTAGTCGCGCACGCGGCGCAACAGGCGGTTGGCGATACGCGGCGTTCCTCGGGAGCGGCTAGCGATTTCGATGGCGCCGGGACGATCGATGCCAACGCCGAGGATCTCGGCGGAACGCTCGACGATGATGCGCAGGTCGTCGTGAGTGTAGAACTCGAGGCGCAGGAGCAGTCCGAAACGCGAGCGCAGGGGCGCGGAGAGGAGTCCGGCGCGAGTGGTGGCTCCGATGAAGGTGAAAGGCTTGACGTCCATGGTGTGGGTGCGCGCGGACGGGCCCTGGCCGATCATTATGTCCAGTTTGTAGTCTTCGAGCGCGGAGTAGAGGATCTCTTCGAGCGCGGGCTGCAGGCGGTGGACTTCGTCAATGAAAAGCACTTGGCGGTCGCGAAGATTGGTGAGGATCGCGGTCAGGTCGCCTTTGATCTGCAGCGTGGGGCCGGAGGTCTGCTGGAAGGCGGCGCCGAGTTCGTTGGCGATGATGTTGGCTAGCGTCGTCTTGCCCAAGCCGGGCGGGCCGTAGAGAAGGACATGATCGAGCGCTTCGCCTCGGGACTTGGCGGCTTGGATGGCTACGTCCAGATTCTCTTTGACTTTGTTCTGGCCGATGAATTCCTGCAGGCGCTGCGGGCGGAGCTTGAGCTCGAAGGAGGAATCGTCTTCGACAGGGGCGGCGGAGACGAGGCGGTCTTTGAGAACTGGATTATCTTTGGCGGCGGACACTGAAGGCGATGGTAAAGCGAAAAACGGAATCAAGCAATTGCCGCCCCGGAAACGGTTGCGGAGCTTCGCTCCGCTTGGACGGGCGAGGCGCCCGTCCCCACACTTGCCCGTCCCACACTGGCAATTACTGGCCGATTACTCCCACCCGCACGCCTTTCAGCTTGCCCACGTCGAACCAGGCTGTCTTCTGGCCGAACCAAGTCCTGCCGCCGGAGAGTCTGTACTTCTTGCTGGCGGCTGGGAGGTCGCGCGTGGCGAGTAGGTAGGCTACCGGGGTTTCTCCGTACTTGGCCAGATGCTCCGAGAGCCAGCCTCCGCCCGAGGGAGCGGCTAGGATCACGGGCTCGCCGGGGAAGTAGGCTAGTTTGCCGATGTCTTTCTGGGTTTCGGTGAGCGGGTCGGCCCAGCCGTACGCCTTGCGGAACAAGGCAATTGATGCATCGAGATTGTTGACGCCGAGGACGATGTATTCGATACCGCTGACCGGCGCTCCTTGCAAGCCGGCCGAAGTCTGGACGCGCCAGGCGCGCGGCGTTTCGTCTTCGATGATGAAAGGCAGCGTGGAGCCCGGCGTTCCGGAGCCTACGTCGGCGGTCGTCCACTCGATCGACATACCGTCGGGACGCTTGCGGCTGCCACGCTCGGGAACCGTGACGGGAATTCCGGCCTTCTTCAGGCGGTCCGCTTCCTGCAGCAACACGTTGGAGCCCACCGCCCAGGCGCAGGTGACGGCATCGTCGGACATATACTTCGCCCAGTCCGAACCGGCGGCCGCACCCGGCTTTACCGGCGCAATCAGCTCAAGGTAAGTCCCGTCGTCGAAGCCAAGGAGGGCCATCTGGGTCATACCGTTGCCGTGGGCGCCGCCGACGTCTGGAGTCAAGCCCACATCGGTAAAGACCTGGCGAAGCGTGTCCAGATTTGATCCGCAGACAGACGCGTGGTCGAGTTCCAGGACTACGGTCTTGCTTTCCTGAGCCATTGCGGAGTGGGAGATCAGTAAGAGAACGAGCGTCGGCAAGTACAAGCGGGAGCAGATCGGGGAAGTCCGCTTGGGCATACGTGCCTCCTTAAGAAGGAAGAAAAAGGAATGGTACGCCACAAAAGGCTTCGGGTGAATCGGTATTTTGGACGGCCGCGGGTGGCCATCCCTGGCGAACGGGACGGGGCCGAGCCCCGTCACCACACGAAATTACTCCTCTTCTTCCTTCACCTCGCCGCGCTCGGCTTTGGCTTTCTCGATAATCTTCTCCTGCAGTTGTTGGGGGACGATGTCGTAGTGGTGCATTTCCATGGAGAAGCTGCCGCGGCCTTGCGTCATGGAAGTGAGATCGGCGCCGTAGGTGAGCATTTCGGCCATGGGCACTTCGGCTTTTACGATGGTGTTGCCGGCTTTGTTATCCATGCCCTGGATGCGTCCGCGACGGCTGTTGAGGTCGCCCATGATGGTGCCGGCGAATTCGTCGGGCACGGTGATCTCGACCGTCATGATCGGCTCGAGCAGCGTGGGCTTGGCCTGTTCCATGGCCTTGCGGAAGGCGATTCGGCCGGCCATCTGGAACGAGAGGTCATTCGAATCCACGTCGTGGTAAGAGCCGTCGTAGAGGATGGCGCGGAAGTTCACCACGGGATAGCCGGCGAGGTAGCCGCGAGCGGCGGCATCTTTGATTCCCTTTTCGACGGCAGGAATAAAGTTGCGTGGGATGGCACCGCCGAAAATATCGTTGACGAATTCAAACTCAGCTCCGCGCGGCAGGGGTTCCATCTTGATTTTGCAATCGCCGTACTGGCCGTGGCCGCCGGTCTGCTTCTTGTGGCGTCCCTGGACGTCGGCTTTGCCGCGAATGGTTTCGCGATACGGCACCTTGGGCGCTTTTAGAACTACCTCGGCGTGGTAACGCTTCCTCATCTTCGAAACCACGACTTCGATGTGCTGCTGTCCGGTGCCTGCGATCAGGAATTCCTTCGTCTGCGGGTCGCGGAAGAAGCGCAGCATAGCGTCTTCTTCCATCAGCTTGTGGAGGCCTACGCCTAGCTTGTCTTCGTCGGCGCGGCTTTTCGGCTCGATGGCGAAGGTGATGGCGGGCTCAGGGAGCTGCACGGCGGGATAGCGGATGGGCGACGCTTTATCGCCCAGCGTGTCGCCGGTAAGAGTTTCTCTGAGCTTGGCGACCGCACCAACATCTCCGGCATGCAACTCTGGGATTGGGACCAACTGCTTTCCCTGGACGACGGCAATACGCGCGAACTTCTCTTGCGTGTTGCGATTGTAATTCTGCAGCGCTGCTTCGTCCTTCAGCACGCCGGAAAACACCTTGAAATAGGAAATGCGGCCGGCGAAAGCGTCCGACATGGTTTTGAAGACATAGACGGATGGGGGCTCGCTGTCCGTGCCTTGGCGCTTGGCCGGTTCGGAGTGGCCGTCGGGCGTCCACTCGGTGAGCGCGTGATGCTCGCTGGCGGCGGGCGTGTAGTCGACTATGAAATCCATGAGCTCGTCGACGCCGATGTTGCCGAGGCCGGAGGTGAAGAGGACGGGGAAAATCTTGTCTTCGCGGATCGCTTCGTGCAGAGCGGGAACCAGGTGCTCCTCGGGGATGGTCCCGGTTTCGAAGAACTCTTCCATCAACTCGTCTTTGCCCTCGGCTACCAGTTCCACCAATTTTTCGTGAGCTTCCTTGGCGACGCCGGCCATGTCGGCGGGGATGGGGCCTTCCTTGCCCTTACCGTTTCCACCCATCTCGTAGGTGTAGGCCTTCATGCGGACGAGATCGATGACGCCGCTGAGACTTTTCTCGCTGCCGATGGGAAGTTGCAGCGGGGTGACGGCGCGTCCAAAGGCGTTGGTAAGCGATTCCAGCGTGCGGTTGGCGTCGGCGCGGTCGCGGTCCATGCGATTGACGACGATCATGCGCGGCAGATTGACCTCGTCGCAGTAATTCCAGACACGCTGGGTGACGACCTCGACTCCGGCGACACCGTCCACAACGACTAACGCCGCGTCGACCACGGGCAGCACCATCTTGGCTTCGTGGACGAACATGTTGAAGCCGGGAGTGTCGAGGAGATTGATCTTGACCTTCGAATCCGGCTTGCCCCACTCGACGAAAGCCAGGCCGGTGGAAATGGACATCTGGCGGGCGATTTCCTCTTCGTCGTAATCGGTGGTGGCGGAGCCGTCGTCAACGCGCCCCAGGCGCGGCGCGGCTCCGGCGGTGTAGAGCATGGCGGACACCAGGGTGGTTTTGCCGGCATGCCCGTGTCCGATAAGGGCAATATTGCGGAGATTGGCTGCTGCGTACACTTTCACGGGTTGTCTCCTTCCGCAGGCTTACGGGAAGAGTGCGACGGCCCGAAAGAGGATCAGGACAGGGTACAGGCCAGCCCAACATCACCTGCGAAACTTTTGATGCTAACACAGGGGGTGGGGAAGGTTCCACGTAGGGACCGCCGCCCCTGCTACAACGTTGCGCTCTTCTCCGCAATCAGCTTCTTGATTTTCTCCACGAAGTCCACCGTCGCCATGTCTTCGGTCTTCTCTTTGCCGCGGGTGCGAACGTTTACTTTGTTGGCTTCGGATTCTTTGTCTCCGACCACCAGAAGGAACGGGACTTTCTGCATGGCGTGTTCGCGGATTTTGGCGTTCATCTTTTCGTTACGGCTGTCCACTTCCACGCGCACTCCTGCCGCGCGCAGTTGGGCCGCTACTTTTTCCGCGTACTCGGTATGGCGCTCGGCGATTGGGATCATCGCCACCTGCACCGGCGCGAGCCACACCGGGAGGGCTCCGGCGTAGTGTTCGATGAGGACGCCGAAGAAGCGCTCTACCGAGCCGTAGAGGGCGCGATGGACCATCAGCGGCTGCTTGCGGGTGCCGTCTTCGGCTACGTATTCGAGTTGGAAACGCTGCGGCAGGTTGAAGTCGAATTGCACGGTGGAGAGCTGCCAGAGGCGTCCGATGGCATCTACCAGCTTCACGTCGATCTTGGGGCCGTAAAACGCAGCTTCTCCGGGGATCGTCTTGTATTCGATGTTCAGCTTCTTCAGCGCGCTTTCCAGCGTGTGGTTGGCCATGTTCCACTGCTCGTCGCTGCCCAGAAAACTTTTCTTGTCGTTTGGATCCCAGGTGGAAAGCTCGGTCTGGAATTTGTCGAATCCGAAAGCCTTCAGTACGGCGAGCGCAAACTCCAGGCAGCCTACGATTTCCGCCTCGATTTGATCGGGCGTGCAGAAGATGTGAGCGTCGTCCTGGGTAAAGCCGCGGACTCGCAGCAGGCCGTGCATCACTCCCGAACGCTCGTAGCGATAGACGGTGCCGAGTTCGCCCAGGCGCACGGGCAGATCGCGATACGACTTCAGCGAATCTTTATAGATCAGGATGTGGCCGGGGCAATTCATGGGTTTGAGACGATATTCGGCGTCGTCGAGTTCCATGGCGTCGAAGAAATTCTGCGAATAGTAGCCCTCGTGGCCCGAGGTAAAAAACAGCTGACGGCGCGACACATGCGGCGTGCAGACTAGCGCGTAGCCGCGGCGCAGGTACTCTTCTCGCATCCAGTCTTCCATCTCCTTGCGGATGATGCCGCCCTTGGGATGCCAGAAGATCAGGCCGGGGCCGGCTAGTTCCTGGATGGAGAACAGATCAAGCTGTTTGCCGAGCACGCGATGGTCGCGCTTTTTCGCTTCTTCGATGCTGTTGAGGTAGGCGTCGAGATCCTTCTTCGAAAAAAACGACGTGCCGTAGATGCGCTGCAGTTGCGGATTCTTTTCGTCTCCCAGCCAGTAGGCGCCGGCGATGTTGAGCAGCTTGAAGGCTTTGATTTTTCCGGTCGAAGGGACGTGCGGACCGCGGCAGAAATCCTGGAACTTGCCGGTTTTGTACACCGAGATTTTTTCATCAGGCTTGGTGAATTGCTCGATGAAATGGCACTTCATGAAGTCGCCTTCGCCCTTGAACTTTTCCAGACCCTCTTTGCGGGGAAGGAATTCGCGGGCGTAGGGCAGGTTTTGCTGGACGAGTTCGTGCATTTTCTTTTCGATCTTTTCCAGATCTTCGGGAGTGAAGGCGGTCTCGCGATAAAAGTCGTAGAAGAATCCGTTCTCGGTTGCGGGACCGTGGCCGAGCTTGGTCTCGGGGAAGAGTTCGAGCACGGCGGCGGCCAGCAGGTGAGCGGACGAATGCCGGTAGACTTCGAGCGACTCGGGATCGCGGTCGGTGAGGATGCGGAGGTCGGTGTCCTGGTCGAGCGGGCGGGTGAGGTCGATCAAGTCGCCATTCGCTTTGGCGGCGAGAGCGGCGTCGGCGAGACGCGGGCTGATGGACTTGGCAACGTCGAGCGCGGTGGTGCCCTTTGCGACTTCCTTGGTGCTACCGTCGGGGAACTTGATATGAATGCTGTCAGACATGGATTCGGCCTTGTATTCTGCTGAATCTCTTGAGTTTATAGGAGCAATTCGCGAAGGGTCAAACGCGGCGGACAGCCGGGCTCCTAGAAATCGCGGCAAAGAATCGATTGATGCTGCCTGAAACTTTGGTTTGGCTCGAGTGTAACCATTGGTCGTATTTTGTTCCTAGTTGGTATGTAGTGTGTGGCATACGGCCTTTCGCAACCGAGAGTACGACCTGTTTCTGGAGATGCGTGAGCCGCTGAGCTCCGGTTATCAACGGAAATGGAGAGCTTGAAATGTTGATATTGGTATTCATACGTGAAGTCCGGAAATGCGCGTGGATTTGCTCACTACTGATTGTTTGCAGTCTGGTAACGCGTGCCACGGCGCAGGCGCCGGGCGTGAGTGACAGCCAAATCAAGATTGGTTCCTGCTCTGCGCTTGACGGACCGGCGCGCCAGTTGGGCTTGCAGACGGTGCTCGGAGCCACCGCCTACTTCAACTACATCAACGATCACGGAGGCGTAAACGGCCGGAAGCTGAATCTGTCTTCGTTCGACGATGGCTATGATCCGGAAAGGAGCAGCGCTTGCTTCGCATCGTTGAAGCGCGAGAATGTGTTTGCCGGGGGCTTCTTTGTTGGCACGCCGACCGCCGCCAAGTATGTGCCCATGGCGGAAGCCGAGCACATGCCAGTGGTGGGCTTATTCACCGGAGCGCAATTTCTCTATGAGCCGGTGAAGCACGAGATTCTCAACCTGCGGGCGTCGTACAACGACGAGACGTGGGAACAGGTGGACAATCTGTGGAAGTCGGGCGTGCGCAAGATCGGCGTGATCTACCAAGACGATGGCTTCGGCAAGGCGATTCTTGACGGTGTCAAACTGGCGTTGGCGAAACACAACGCCACGCCGACAGCAACCGGGTCTTTCGCCCGCAACACCCTCGATGTGGCACAGGGAATCGAATCGGTGCGCGCCGCAAAGCCGGAAGCGGTGGTTCTCGCCAGCCCGTATGCACCCGCCGCGGAAATCGTTAAGCAAGCGCATGGGCAGGGCTGGCGACCACTTTTTCTAGCCGTGTCATTTGTCGGCACCGAGGCTTTTATCACAGCGGCCGGAAAAGAAGCGGACGGGGTCGTCATCACCCAGGTCGTGCCCCCCTATGACCGCACCGATCTCTCCACGGTAAAGCTTTACCGCGCGTGCCTGGGAAAGTACATGTCGTCGACCCAGCCCAGCTTTGTGAGCTTGGAAGCGTTTGTGAATGCCATGGTCATTGCGGAGGGATTGAAACGAGCCGGCAGCGATCCCACGCGGGAGAAATTCATCGAAGCCCTGGAGTCGATGAACGACGTCGATATTGGCTTGGGGCCGGAAATGCGGCTGGAGTTCAGCCCGCACAATCATAAGGGGCTGGGCCGGGTGTACCCGACCGTGGTCCGCGGTGGGAAGCCGGAAGTATTCAGCGACTGGGCGGGCGTGCTGGCGCAAAAGTGAAACTACGTGATCGCGCTCTGCTGGTCGGGTATGTTCCTACGTACATCTGGGCGCGGCGTGCAGCGCTTCGATTGCCGCCTTTACTTTGGCAGATACCTCTTCAGTATCGCGCACGATTAACCCAGCGGTTGAGATAGGCTCGCCAACCCGCATTTCCAGCGACTGGCACTTGATGTGGTAGGTATTCATGGGCAGCAGGCCGAAGGTGCCGACGAGGGCGACGGGCACGATGTCGGCCTGCGCTTTGATGGCGAGGAAGAATGCGCCCGGCAGAAAGGGTTGAACCTCGCCATTTTGGGTGCGTCCGCCCTCGGGAAAGATGACCAGCGGCATGCCGCTGCGCAAGCTCCGCAGAGCCGACTTGACAGCACCGATCGAAGCCGCCGGGTTCTGCTGGTTGATGCAGACCTGCCCGGAGCGCTTCAGATGCCAGCCGATGAATGGGTAGGCGAGCAATTCGCTCTTGAAGACGATGCGGAATTGAAAAGGCAAGTAGACGTAGAGGATCGGAATGTCGAGTGCCGAGGCATGCGTGACTGCATAGACGCGGGGCTTGTCCCGCTTGCCCTTGTCGAATTCGACATTGCCGGTGACTTTCACCGGCGACAGGATCGTCTTCATGATCAGCCACGACCAGAGGCGGGCGAAATCGTGCTGGATGCGCCCGCTGCGGTCGAAGAGCGAGGAGATCAGGGAAAGCGTGGCCAGAACCGTGGTGTAAGCCCAGATCAGCGGATTCAGAATAAAATACGAGCGCAGACGGCTGAGCCAGCCGTGGTGGAGTTTGGGGCCAGTGGCCGGACGGTTTTCGGACCACGCGGGGGTAGCCTCCTTCGACGACTCGCTTGGGCGCAGTTCTTCCCGCTCTTTTTCGGGCTCCACAGTTGTGGCGATCTTGTTCACGTTTTCTATTCTGCAAATATCTCGCGGGCAAGAATGCCCGCGACCACACGTTCTTAGATGCTGACGCCTAGCGTTCGCATCGCTTCTCCTACCACGTAAATCGATCCGGTCACCACGATCAAGCCGCTGGGACCGGCGATTTGCTTCGCTTGCTTCAGGGCCGATGTTACATTGTCCGCCTCTCGAATATCCATCCCGTAGGCCACACGCGCGGCTGCCTGCCGGATCTCATCCGGGCTGGCCGAGCGTGGATTGTTGGCGTGGGTGACGATCACGTGTTGGGCGATGGGGAACAGAATCTCGGTAATTTCCCGCACCGCCTTGTCGCGCATCACGCCAAACACGATCGTGATCTCGCGGCCGTCCGGGTAAGCCGCCGAAAGCGTCGACCGCAACGCCCAGGCTCCGGCCGGATTATGCGCCACATCGAGCACACATTCAGGGCTGTCTCCCGTAGCTGGTAGCATCTGAAAGCGCGCGGGCCACTGGGTTTGGCGGATGCCTTGCGCGATCGTCTCCGGCGTGATCTGCGTGATTCCCCGGTGGTGCAGTTCCTCGGCGGCGGCGATCGCCAGCGCCAGGTTGCGCAGTTGATGGCGGCCCACCAGCGGCGACTCGACCATAATCGTCTGGCCGTCGACGTCCAGCGGGTAGCGTTGCTCCTGGGCACTGGCGAACGGGTCGCTTCCGGGCGACACCGGTGGCACATAGGGCACGGCATTCACGGCTTGAGCGCCCGCATTGAAAATTGCGTTTCCGATCACCTCGTTGGCTTCGGGCAACTGCGGCAGCGTCACCACGACGCCGTCCGGGCGGATGATCCCGGCTTTTTCGCGAGCAATCTCCGCGATCGTTTCACCCAGATACTTCTGATGATCCAGGGCAATGTCGGTGATGATGCTGAGGCGCGGATCCACCACGTTTGTGGCATCTAGGCGCCCACCCATGCCGACTTCGAGCACTACCATGTCGGGGTTGCTGCGGGCGAAATATTCAAAGGCCATCGCGGTGAGCATCTCAAAGAAGCTGGGGTGCCAGGGCAGATCGCCTTCTGAAACCAGGCGCTCGGCGGTGCGGTCGACCACGTCATGGAGCAGAGCAAAATCGTCGTCGCCGATGGGTTCACCATGGAGGCGAATGCGCTCGTTAATGCGGACCAGATGCGGCGAGGTGTAGAGTCCTGTCTTCAACCCGGAAGCTTGCAGTATGGACGCGAGAGTTGCGGCGGTCGAACCTTTGCCGTTCGTGCCGGCGATCAGCACCGATGGGAAACGATTTTCCGGATGTCCTAAAGCGGCCAGCAGCACGCGCATGTGCGCTAGATCGAACTTGTGCGGCGGCGCCTGCGCCAACTCGTGGCCCAGCGCGTATATCTGCGCGACTGCGGTTTCGTAGGACATCGGTCGTTCGTCGCTGGTCGTTGGTCGTTAGTCGTTCGCGAACTCGGGAGGTACTCATCTTCCGCTGTTCGTCCAGCGAGTCCACTTAGGTTAGCAAGTCCGGCCGACGGTTCCGACTGTCTCTCATTAGAAGGAAGCTGCCGGAGGTCAAAGTGCGCTCCGAGAACCCTGAACAGGGGTCCCAACGTCGGGTCGCCAGCGGGAGGGTTTGCTAACGACCAACGACGAACGACCACCGACTGCTCTTACGCTGCCTGCACCATAAAATCCAGGGCCCGCGCGATGTACGGTTTCAACTCCTTGCGCGTGACCACGGCATCGAGCATTCCGTGCTCCAGGAGAAACTCGGAGCGCTGAAAACCTGGCGGCAGCTTCTGGCGGATGGTTTGCTCAATCACTCGCGGCCCGGCGAAGCCAATCAGGGCGCCGGGTTCGGCGATGTTGAGATCGCCGAGCATGGCAAACGATGCGGTCACACCACCGGTGGTGGGATCGGTCAACACCGAAATGTAGGGGACGCGTGCCGTATCCAAGCGGGCCAGCGCGGCCGAGATCTTGGCTAGTTGCATCAGGCTGATCACGCCTTCCATCATGCGCGCGCCGCCCGATGCGGAGACGATGATGAGCGGCGTGCGGGTTTGCGCGGCTTTCTCGATGGCGCGTGTAATAGCCTCACCCACCACCGCTCCCATGCTCCCGCCGATAAACGAGTATTCCATTGAACTGACAATTACCGTACGGCCATTGAGCTTCCCCTGGGCGTTGATGACGGCGTCCTTGAGGCCGGTGGCGGCCTTGGCCTGCTTCAGGCGCGAGGAGTAGGGTTTCAAGTCGACAAACTTCAGCGGGTCGTTGGAAACGAGATTGCCGTCGAAGACTTCGTATTGATTGTCGTCGAGAAGCTGCGCCAGACGGGCGCGGGCGTCGATGCGAAAGTGCTTGTCGCACTTCGGGCAGACGTTGAGATTTTCTTCCAGGTCCTTCTTCCAGATAATCTGGCGGCAGTTGTCACACTTCACCCACAAGCCTTCGGTACGTACGGTCTTCTCGCCCGAAGTGTCCAACTCACCGGATTGTCGCTTGAACCAAGCCATAAGAAGCAGGTCTCAGGTGTCAGGTCTTAGGTCTCAGGAAAACCCGGCTCGTACTGAGAACTGAGAACCGGAACTGAGAGCTAGTATTCGATTCCTCTCTGCGCCATCACGCCCTGCTCGTAGGCGTGCTTGACCTGGCGCATTTCGGTCACAGTATCGGCTAGCTCGACAATTGTCGGATGCGCGCTCCTTCCGGTCAAGATGACGTGTACCGCCTCCGGCTTGTGCTTCAGCGACTCAACCACTTTCGCCGGGTCGAGCATGCCGTAACTGATGGCGTAGTTGATCTCATCGAGCACCACCAAGTCCCATTCCCCGGAGTGGATCGCTTTCTCGGCTTCGGCCCAGGCCTCCTCCACCATGCGCACATCTTCAGGGTCGGGCTTCTCGGCGCCGACCTTCACGAAGCCGCGTCCCATCTGCTTGAGGATGAACTTGTCGCCGAAAGCCTTGACCGCATCGAGCTCGCCGTAATGCCACGAACCCTTCAAAAATTGCAGCATCAGGACGCGCATCCCCTGCCCGACGGCTCGCAATGCCGTCCCCATGGCGGCGGTGGTCTTCCCCTTGCCCGGGCCGGTATTCACGATGATGAGACCGCGGCGAAGATCCGACATAAGGCCGAATTGCTTATTCTACGCGGATGGTCACCGATTACCAATTCCTAGACTTTGACGAAGATCTTCTTACGCCAGAGAAGCCATAGCAGGAGCCAGCAGAATAAAATCGCGGCCACGGAATATATCAGGGATGCGTTAGCGGGGCTCGTACCCAGAGATAACAATCGAGCTTGGGCAGCGTCGTGCCAAAGGATGGCGGTCCCATTCGCTCCTTTTACCGTGAAGGTGTAGCCGGGCCCATACACGAACGAGTCGGCGACGAATCCGGCGATCGCATTCATCCCGAAAACCAGAATCGGCATGGTCCAGGAACCGCGCCACTGTTTGATTTCGAGTATCCAATACAGCAGCGCCAGAAACACCAGTGCGAAGCCACCGCTGAAGAGCGTGAACGAGCTGGTCCAAAGATTCTTGTTGATGGGGAACCAGACGTTCCAGATCTTCCCCGACAACCAAGCCGAGAATCCCGAAGAGCAGCATACGCAGGGCGATTACGCCGCGGCTTCGTCCCGAACGCAGCCACCAGCCAGTTAGCACTCCGATCAAGGTCGTGGCTACGGCGGGGATGGTGCTGATAATTCCTTCCGGATCTCGATTTCCATTGTAAAGATGCCCCATGAACAGCTTGCGATCGAGCCACGCGACGATGTTTCCGTTCTGATCCATGAACGGTATATCGCGTCCCGGCAGGCCAAACCCGGGCACCGGCAGAAAGCGCAGCATCGCCCAATATCCCAAGAGACAAGCGGCGATGGCGATGAGTTGTCCGCGCCGGTTTGACCACAGAACAAGAATGGCTGCGGCAAAGTAGCAGAGAGCAATGCGCTGCGTCACTCCCTCAAAACGAAAGCTGTGCCAATCGGTGCCAATAAATGGGAAGCCATTCACGAACAACCCAACCGCGATCAGAATCAGGCTTCTTTTGAAAGCGTGGAACAGGATCTGTCCTCGCGATTCGCCTCGGTGCAGCCTCGCCGAGAATGAGAACACCATCGACACGCCGACCAGGAACAAGAAAGACGGAAAGATAAAATCCGCTGGCGACCAGCCATTCCATTCCGCGTGTTTGATGGCCCAGTACGCCTTGTCGTCGCTGCCAGGGTTGTCAACGAGGATCATACCGGCGACGGCGAGCCCGCGAAAAACATCGAGGCAGACCAGTCGTCCGTCGTACGGTTTTAAGCTATCTGCTGCTTGGGATGCGATAGGCGCGGTAAGCGTTTGCGTGGCTCGACATGACAGAACAATATAGTCCTGCCTGTGGAAGTCGTCTTCATCAACCCGGGTTTCCCGCCCAACCAAAAAGGCGGACGGAAGCCAAAACCGTCCGCCTGGTCAGACGAGGAAAGATCCTCTAGGGCATTTCGACGACTCGTGACAGCTGAGGCTGACCTTCGCTCTTGGCTGCGGCCGGATCCTCGGCACCCAGCAAACGCGCGGCAATTCGCAGAGCCTCGATCTCCTTGCGGACCCGCAACAATTCCTGTTCCTTCATTCGCAATACGTCGTACGGATTTTTCATTGGGGGAGGGCCTCATTGACAAATTCAGACTTGTTTCGCCTTGTTGAAAGATACAGTAAGCCAGTTTAACGCCGCTGTGAAGCTGCCAGAGGTTCATCGGGGTTCGGATTCAACATGCGCGACGAGGGGGCTGACTGGCCGCTGCCCCGTTACCATAAAGTTAATGCCCCACGTGGTAGGGATGGTGCTTAAGAATGGTGAAAGCGCGGTACAACTGCTCGACCAGAACCACGCGGGCCAGTTCGTGGGGGAGCGTCATCTTTCCCAGGGACAGCACAAAACCGGCGTGGCGACGGGCTTCTTCGCTGAAGCCGTCGCTGCCACCAATCGCGAACAGTAGGGGGATCGCGTTTAGCTGCTCGCGCTCCAGAAACTCGGCCAGTTCTTCGGAGGAAAACTGTTTGCCGCGCGAATCGAGGAGAACGAGCTTGTGGCGCTGTTTTCCGCGGCCAGCGACAAGAGCGCGGTTTCGTCTCGGAAGGCGAGGCCGGCAATGTCGGCGTAGCGCGAGATGCGTTTCAGATACTCGTCGGTCAGAATGTCGATCGCCGGTTCTTTCGTCTTGCCGATCCATGCGACTTTGATCTTCATGGGGTTGTCAGGGCGTCGTCGCTCAGGGAGTCTGTGTCGTACCTTATCTTTCGCCCCGTTGGGGCTTACTTTGGCTCCGCTTCCTACCCACGGCTTACGCCGTGGGCTAAAATCTTGCGCCGCTTCGCGGCTTAATTCAGGCTATCCCCGAGGCCAAAACAATGTCAGCGCCGAAACGGATTTCATCGCCGACGCGATAACGCTCGATCGCCGCCTTTGCCTCGGCGCGGATCACCGGCCACTGGCCGGCAGGAACCCTTTCCAGCATTGGCCGAAACGGAGCTGATACTTGGCAAAAGTATTCGAAAACTTCTTCCGCGCCTCCTGGCCAGGTCCAGGGCAGATTCTGAGTAGACTCTTCCACATCGCGAAATCCCGCGGCATGCATCACCTCAGAGAGCGAGCCCGCGGCCGCAAATCGAAAAGGATCGGCCGCTCCCCGCGGAAGCATGCTTCCACCTACCTGCTGGTGCACAATCTTCATCGTGGTCTGCCAGTAGGGCTGTTCCATCGGGCCCCAGGCGGCGAAGCAGGCGCGAGTTCCAGGCTTCAACACGCGGCGCAATTCCAGCAGCGCGCGGTGGGGATCGCTGAAAAACATCACCCCGAAGCGGCAGGTGGCGAGATCGAAGCTCTGGTCGGCAAATGGCAACTGGTGGGCGTCGGCTTGCTGAGTCGTGAAGTTGGAAAGTTTCTTATTTCGGGCGCGTTCGGCAGCAATTTGGAGCAGGTCCGAACTTTGATCCACCGCTGTTACCGAACCTTGGGGGCCAACGCGCTGCGCCAGACTGATTCCCGGTTCGCCCGTGCCGCTGGCCAGATCGACGACGCGCATGCCGGGCAACGGACGACAGTATTCGACTAACGCGTCGGTGACGGCGCCGCCCATCGCCGCCGATTTTGCTTTCCACTTTTCCGCAGCCACCAGGCGGAACGAGGAACCCCACGGGGCTGGATTCGGAGCGGACATTTCACTTTTTCTTTCGCAGTTTCCGGAGCGCGGGGGAAACGGCCGTGGGCTTGGTCGCGGTTGTCCGCCGCGCCTTTGGTTTGGCCAGCAGTTCCGCCGGCTCCAGCCGCTTGGCCGACTTCCACAGGCGTTCCAGATCGTAGAACTGGCGGGCCTTTTCGGAGAAAATATGGACGACGAAGTCGACGTAGTCGAGCAGCACCCACTCCGCCTGCTTGTAGCCCTCGGAGTGAGTCACGCGGAGGCCGAGTGACTCCAAACGCTCGTCCACGGCGTCGGCAATGGCCTGGATTTGGCGGGGATTCGCGCCGCTGCACATCACGAAATAGTCGGTGAAAGCTCCCGAATCTTTTTCCAGTTCGAGAATCGCGACATCTTCGGCTTGTTTGTCCTGGCAGGCGAGGAGGGCTTCAGATACCTGGTGTTTGAGGTCGTCCTTTTTCTTCATACGGGATTATTGATTGTAACCTGCGAGCGGGCGCTGCCGAGCTTCGCTCGGCTTGGACGGCAGACCACCCCAGCCCGCGAAAAGCGCGCGGTCTTGGGACCCCGGCGAGGGCGGCCGTCTCTACGTGTGCTTCCCACGATAGAGGCCGTGCTTGCGGATGTAATCTGCCACGGGCGGGTCCAGCCATCGGGTCAGCGGCTTGCCCTGGGCCGCTGCCGCTCGAATCGCTGTTGCTGAGACGCTTTGGTTGACGCCTTCCAGCAGATGCAGGGTGACGCCGGGAAGAACGAGATCACCTTTTGCGGGCTGCTTATGAAACGGACGCGTCACCGCACTCGGAGGCCGCAAACCTTCCGGTAACGACTCGGCTACGTCGCGCAACGAGTATCCGGGGCGGCTGGCCACGATGAAATCGCACTCACCGAGAAGGGCGGGCGCCTCGTGCCATTTGGCGATATCGCGGAAGGCGTCAATTCCGATCAGAAAAAAAAGGCGGTCGGATTTCTTGAGAGTTTGTTTCAGGCGGCGGACGGTGTCGATGGAATAATTTGCGGCGGCGGGGCTTCGCCCCGCGGGACGGACGAATGCGTCCGTCCCTACGTGGGCGGTTGCTAATTCTGGAGCTTCCAGTAGCGACGGCTTGAATTGCTTTTCATCCTGCGTTGCTAGCGCCACCATGGCATACCGATGGATGAAGGCGGTTAAGGGCTGCTTCTGTTTATGAGGAGGAACGTTCGCCGGCACGAACAGCACCTGGCGCAGAGAGTATAGGCTGGCGGCCGCCCGGGCCAAGGCCAGGTGTCCGCGATGGATGGGGTCGAAGCTGCCGCCGAAAATACCGACATTCATTAGGAGATTTCCTGAAGTGTTACCGCTTATGCCCCGTTAGTTTCGTCGTTGCCGGTCACAGTTGCAAGTCCCGCCGGCAGACTGGGTCCCGAACGCCGATTTGTACCAGTGAGTTTTGCAGGAAAAAGGATGTGAGATTAGGCTAATGGGAAGACGGGTCGTTTTCTCTCGACGTTGGCCCCCAGGTTGTGTGCTGCTTATGTTGCGCACCTGGTCGCTGTACCTCTGGCCACTGTGCCGCCGGGAAACTGCGGTGGACTGCTGTAACTCGCTCGGCGCGCGGGGTGCGCTTAACATGAGCCTATGCGAATGAAACTCCCCATCATCCGCAGGTTTTCCGTAGCTCCGGGACGCGATCCCCTGCTGCGCTACGGAGTCGCTCTTCTGAGTGCGGTGCTGGCGCTGATCCCGACCCTGTTTTTCTCCGATATCGGGGAGAGCCGGCTGGTGGTGTTCGCGGTCGCGGTGATGGTGAGCGCCTGGTACGGAGGATGGAAGCCGGGACTCGCCGCCACCTCTTTCGCGCTCACCGTCAGCGCCTACTATTCGTTCAACGGAGAACAGACTCCCGGCGAATATCGCAAGGCGATCGCGCACCTCGCCTTGTTCTTCGCGGTGGCCCTGCTAATCTGCTGGTTCAACGCGGCCCTGCGCGCTGCGCAGGAGAGCCTGCGCCGGTCGGAGAGCAATTTTCGCTCGCTGGTGATGAATGCGCCGCACGGCATCTGCCGCTGCGATGCGCTCGGGACCCTGCGCGACGCCAACCCCGCGCTGGTCGCAATGTTTGGTTACGACAGCGCCGCCGAACTCACGGGCCGGCATTTGGGAAGCCTGTATGCCGACGCCCAGCAATGGTTTCAAACCGCCGACTATTTTCACGCTGGCAAAGCCTTCAACAACCTGACCACGGAGTGCGTCCGGAAAGATGGCGCGCCTATTGTGGTGCGCATTTCCGGCCGCTCGATTGCGAACGGCGAAGCCGGAGGCACTTTCGAGATTTTTATGGAAGACGTAACTGAGACCCGCACTCTGGAACTGCAACTCCGTCAGGCGCAAAAGATGGAAGCGATCGGGCGCCTGGCCGGCGGCATCGCGCACGACTTCAACAATCTGTTGATGGTGATCTCCGGCTACTCCGAGTTCCTGCTGGAGCGTCTCGGACCCGATCCCCAGCTGCGCGGTCCGGCACAGGAAATCGCCAATGCCACGCAGCGCGCTACTTCCCTGACCCGGCAACTGCTGGCCTTCAGCCGCAAACAGATGCTTGCCCCCAAGGTGCTCGACCTGAATGAAGTGGTGGCCGAGAATCTGAAAATGCTTACCCGCATGATCGGCGAGGATATCGATCTGGTCATGGTTCCGGGTCCGGGTTTGGGCGCGGTCCGCGCCGATCCCGGCCAGATCGACCAGGTCATCATGAACCTTGCAGTGAACGCTCGCGACGCCATGCCGCAAGGCGGCAAGCTGACCATCGAAACCGCCAGCGTCACGCTCGACGAAAACTTTGCGCGTACGCACGCGCCGCTCACCCCGGGCGACTACATCATGCTCGCCATCAGCGACACCGGCATCGGAATGGATAGCGAAACCCAGTCCCGCATCTTCGAGCCTTTCTTCACCACCAAGGGCGCCAAAGGCACCGGCCTGGGACTCTCTACCGTGTATGGCATCGTGAAACAGAGTGGTGGCTTTATCTTTGTCGACAGCCAACCGGAACGCGGCACAGCTTTTCGTGCCTATTTTCCGCGAATTGATGGACGCGAAGAGGTCGCTGCGGCGCAGGATTCTCTCGGCATTTCGCGTCCCGGTCATGGGGAAGAAACCATTCTCTTGGTCGAAGATGAAACTCATCTCCGGCGTCTTGCCCGGCAGTATCTGGAGAAGCAGGGTTACAAAGTCCTCGAAGCTGAAGACGGCGCCGCCGCCCTGCAAATCGTGGACGGATACCGGGGCACCATCGAGCTGCTGCTTACCGATGTCGTTATGCCGGGGATGAATGGCCGCGAATTGGCCACGAACATTGCCAAGCTACTCCCTGAAATGCGAGTGCTCTACATGTCGGGTTACAGCGAGAATGCGGTTGGCCACGACGGGACGCTCGATGCCGGCGTTAATTTGCTGCAAAAACCGTTCAGCCTTCCCGCGCTGAAAGACCGCGTCCGCGAAGTGCTGGATTCCGAGCGCAATCCCCTGGAGGCCGCGATGTCATCCCGTACTAGTTCAAGCGTTGTTGCGGAAAGAAAAATTCCGCCTTTCCGAGCTCGCCGTTTCAATCTTCATCTCCCCCTGCGCTATCGCCAACTCGGAGAACAAAACTGGCGCGCGGGCACCACCGAGAACATCAGCCGCTCGGGCTTGTTGTTCCAGGCGCAGGAACTGCTCCATCCGAACGTGCTCCTGGAAATCAGCCTAGTGCTGCCGGCGGAAATTGCGGGACTGGCGGCCACCGAAGTCATCTGCCGCGGAGAAGTGGTGCGCTCGGTCGAAGCGCAAGGGCAGGGTGTGAGCCCCGCGCTGGCCGCGAAGATTCTGCAATACCACTTCCAGCACGGAACGCACGTCGGGCAAGCGTAGCTCGTGTGGCGACGGGGCTCCGCTCCGTCTGGGCGGGGCAAAGCCCCGCCGCCACACAAATCCTATACCCGTCTTACCCTTGGACAACTTACCTTCGGGGCTGTTACATTGCGGCCAGTAGTTTGCATCGGTGAGGATCACGATGTCCCTGGTCGTAAAGCTGGAAGACGATCTCGGCGAACGCAGCGAGTGGGTCCTGCTGCACGGGGTGGTTCCCACCAACAACCATGCGGATTTCCTGCTGCTCAGCGGTATTGATCCGTTCGGCAAAACCGTGTTCAACCATCTGCAGATGGAAGCCTTCCTCGAGGAATGGGATCGCGCGAAAGCTCGCGTCCGCGATGAAAGCCAACTGGAGGCTTGGGAGAAAGTAAAGCAGATGGCGGAAACCTGCCGCGACGACCGCGATCTCTATCTGCGATTCGTGGGCAACTGAGTCTGTCATTATGATCGCTATATGACAGATTAAATGGAGTTGTCACGCTAGATCATTTTGACAGCGAAGCCAGCGCCCCGCGAAACAGCACGTCAAAACTCTGGGAACTTTTGCCGCTCCGAGCCACCAGCAGCGCTTTGTCGGCCGCAGCCCTGGGATAGCCCAGATTGACCAGGGCGGAAATGACATCTTCCTCGACCGGGCTAGCCAGCGGTGCGCTCACTTCGGACGCTCCCGGCGCGGGCAGCTTGTCGCGCAGTTCCAGCACCATGCGCTCCGCTGTCTTCTTACCGATGCCTGGAATGCGCGTGAGGCGCGCCAAATCGCCGGCGCGAATCGCTCCGACCATTTCGTCGGCGGGCATGCCGCTCAGGATCTTGATCGCGAGCGTCGGACCAATCCCGCTGACGGTCAGCAACTTTTCAAAGAGCTGCTTTCTCGGCCAGACGCAAGAATCCGTAGAGGCTGAGCGCATCCTCGCGAACGTGGGTGTGAATGTGGAGCGCGACGTCAGCGCCTGCCGCTGGCATTTCGGTGAACGTTGGCACGCTGATCGAAACGTCGTAGCCGACCCCATGCGTTTCCACGATGGCCTGGTTTGGATGCTTCGCCAGCAGCGTTCCTCGAAGATGCGCGATCATCTCAGTATTGTATCGGTGAGTATTGTACGGCAGTCTGGGCAGGCGGCGGAAAAAGTACACCTTTTCCTTTCCTTTCCACAAGAAGTTCCGCGGCTCCACAGTATTTACACAGTGCGGGTGCAGTTTTCCGTTGCGCAATTTTTTCCGCTGCCGCAAAGTGCTTGCAGTCAAAAAGCGTGAGATGTTCTGAATCTGTTCCGACAAAGGTTCAGCGTTGCCGGTGATTTTTCGAGAGTGAATCACCGGGGGAAAATCGGCGCATGTCCAGTGCGCCGGCGCCCGGGCTTTGCGGCCTCCCCAGAAGTCCTTCTTGCGAGAAGGATGGACGCTGAGTCCTGACCCTGAAGCGCGAGCCTCTGGGAAGCATCGAGGCAATAGCACTTTTCGGAGTGCGGTGGCGCGATGTGCTTTTGTTCGGCGAGCTCGTTCAGCGATCTCGCCTCGGCGAAAGACGGCAGGCAGAACGTCCGCGATAACAATGCGGCTTGGGTGGCTGGCCCGAGCCGCATTTGTTTTTTGGTCGTCAGCTGTCACCCGCGAAAATCCAACGCTTCAGACAGCTGTGGAATCCCACCCTAACCTCGGAAAAGCACGACGCTAGGATGGGGCACCCGGCCTATCACCCAATCGCTAAGCGGCAGCTGCCTTTAGGCTGTTGGCGGCCTGTTCGATCAAAGCGGCCACAGCTCGGGGTTGAGACACGTAAATGGCATGGCTCCCTTTCGCCTCAACGACCGCAGAGCCCGCCCGTTTAGACATGGAGCGCTGGGCGTCGGGTGGAATCATCTGGTCCTCTGTCGCAATCAAGTACCAGCTCGGCTTCGACTTCCATGCAGGTTCGCTGATCGTACCGCCAAGAGCTTCCAGGCCCCATGGAACCTGTGAGTCGGCCATGAACGCCGCCTTTTCTGGGTCGACATCTCCAGCGAAGGAGGCAGGAAATTTTGCCTTGTCGAGCAACAAGTAGCCGTCTTGTGGTGGCAGTATCGGTGGCACCGGCGCACCAGGCGGCGGATTCTTGATAAGCGAAGCCACGGACTCGCCCTTGTCCGGGGCAAAGGCAGTTATATAGACGAGCCCCGCAACCTTGGAATCGTTTCCCGCTTGGGTAATCACGGCTCCTCCATAGGAGTGGCCGACGAGAATTGCGGGGCCGTCCTGCCCGGCAAGAACGCGCTTAGTAGCCGCCACGTCTCCGTCCAACGAAATCGTTGGATTCTGTACGATGCTGACATCGTAGCCGTCTTGCTTCAGTAACCTATACACGCTCTCCCAGCCTGCGCCGTCTACAAAACCTCCATGAACCAGAACGATGTTCTTCATGGATCATTCTCCCTTCTTGACAAGATTTTGTTGTTGTTCCCCGTGAACTGGCGATCTTGGATCTGTTGAGGGTTCCCTTGGGTAGGGAAGTGTAGAGGTGGTTGCTTTTCCTTGTCAACTCGACCTCCTCGCATGGCTTCGGGCATTGAGCCAATCGTCAGGCTCATTGTTGGCGAAGAAATCGCCATTTACACCAACAATCACCCTGACTCCTTAGAGTATTTGCTTTTTGTTCGCCATGTGGCATACTGCGTTTGAAGGGGCGGCCGACCACCCCAGCCCGCGAAGAGCGCGCGGTCTGGGGACCCTACGACGGGCGGCCGTCCCTGGGTGAGTTCAGCCGCGGGAAATATTTATTTTCGGACGGGTTTTCCTGCTGTGCTCCTCATACGTCCACAGGCGGAAATAAATTACGATGCAGCGCACGCACTTAAACATCGTGGCCACTCTGGAAACCAGCATCGGGCGTTTGCCGGCGAATATTGAAGCCGAGCGCTCCATCCTGGGCGCGGTGCTGCTTGATAATCACGCCTTCAACGATGCGGCCGAGCATCTTAAGCCGGAAGACTTTTCCATTGACTCGCACCGGCGGATTTATTCGCGGATGATGGATCTGGCCGAATCTTCGCGGCCCATTGACATCATCACGCTGGTCGAAGAGCTGGAGCAGAAGAAAGACCTGCAGGCCGTCGGCGATGTGGGCTACATCTCCGGGCTGCTGGACGGCGTGCCCGACCGGCCTTCGATCGAGCACTACGTCAAGATTGTCCGCGACAAGGCCATTTTGCGCGGGCTGATCAGCGTTTCCAACACCGCCATCGCCAAAGCCAGCGAGCAGGCCGAGCCTGCCGACGAGATTCTCAACGACGCCGAGGCCGCCGTCTTCCAGCTCTCCGAGAAGCGCATGGGCAAGGGCTTCCTGGGGATCAAGGAGATTGTTCGCGACTCGTTTGGGTCGATCGATGCTCTGCTCAAGCGTGGCCAGAGGATCACCGGGCTGGAGACCCACTTCACGTTTTTGGACGAGATGACTACGGGATTGCAGAAATCCGATCTGGTGATCGTGGCGGCGCGGCCCTCGGTGGGAAAGACTTCGTTCGCCATGAATATCGCCGAGAACGCCGCCATCGACGACGGCAAGGTGGTGGGAGTCTTTTCGCTGGAAATGTCTTGCGAGGCGCTGGTGCAGCGGTTGCTGTGCTCGCGTGCCATCGTGGACGCGCAGAAATTTCGCACTGGAACATTTTTTTCGTCCGACATGCCCAAGATTCAACGGGCGGCTGAGGAGCTGACTGCTTCTCCTCTGTTTATTGACGACTCGCCGGGGCTTTCGGTCAGCGAAATGCGCGCCAAGGCCCGGCGCCTGAAACAGTCGCAGGGACGGCTTGATTTGCTCGTGGTTGACTACCTGCAACTGATGTCGGGCGGCAGCAAGAGGTTCGAGAACCGGACGCAGGAAGTTTCCTCCATCTCGCGCGGGCTGAAAGCGATTGCCAAAGAACTCGAAGTGCCGGTGCTGGCTTTGTCGCAGCTTAGTCGGGCTCCCGAAAGCCGCGGCGGCGATCACCGGCCGCAGCTCTCCGATCTGCGCGAATCGGGATCGATTGAGCAGGACGCCGACGTGGTGATGTTTATCTTCCGCGAGGAGATCTATAAGCAGGACGACCCCGACCTGAAGGGGCGCGCCGAAATCATCATTGCCAAGCAGCGTAACGGACCTACCGGCAAGTTCAATCTGGCGTTCTTGCACAATTCGACGCGCTTCGCCAACCTGCTTGAGGGCAACAACGAACCCGGGGAGTAGGAGAACTGTGTAGTGGCGGGGCTTCGCCCCGCAGACGGGGCACAGCCCCGTCACCACACGTACCCAAAAAGCCGACCCTGAGACACTTTTACCCTGTGGAAAAGATTGTGGATGAGAAGGGCGGGGCGCGGGTTTCAGCGAAACCGACCGGCTGGTCGGGATATTTCGGAGCCACCTTAACCTTCCTAAAGCTATGTTTCTAAGTTGGTTACCTTTATCGTAGGCAGCAATCGGCAGAACCGCTTGCGAATCAGTACTTTCGTCACAAAATCTGAGATTTGCACATAATCCGGAAGTTGGTAGTCAGCATCGCCAATGGCTGACGCTCACGTAAACCGTTTCGTAGCTGCCTGAAGCACTTAGGGGCGAAGGTGGAGTTTACGTCACAGCCAGGGGTGACGGGCCTCACGGCGTTTGTTCTCGCTAAAGTTCACCCTCTGATAGGTAGGAGGGACTAGAGGTCTCCCCTTTAGTAGTGCGTGCCAGCAGTGTTGATAGCGCCGCCGGAGAGCGCTGGCGTTTTCTTCATTTCCAACTCGGCAGTAGACGCGAGTTCCGCGCTTCCGCGTTTTCCAGCAGCCGTCAAAGAATTCGAATTCTATGTCTTCTATCCTTTTCGCCTGGAGAAGCTCCTATGCTGCATCTCGATACTGGTAACACAGGTTTCATGATTCTCTGTACCAGCCTGGTCATGCTGATGACACCCGGCCTCGCATTTTTTTATGGCGGACTGGTCGGGCGCAAGAACGTGCTCGCCATCATGATTCAGAGCTTTGTCTCGATGGGCTGGACGACGGTGATCTGGTATTTATACGGCTATTCGCTGTGTTTCAGCGGCGACTGGCACGGGGTCATCGGCAATTTCCACCTGGCATTCCTGCGCGGGGTCGATCTCACGACACCTTCGCCGAATAACACCATCCCGGCGTTTGTGTTCATCGCTTACCAGATGATGTTCGCCATTATCACTCCGGCTCTGATCTCGGGAGCGTTCACCAACCGGGTCACGTTCAAGGCTTACATGCTGTTCCTGACGGGCTGGCTGACGTTCGTCTACTTCCCCTTCGTCCACATGGTTTGGGGTGGAGGTTTCCTGCAGCAATGGGGCGTGAAGGATTTCGCGGGCGGCATTGTGGTGCACAACATCGCGGGCATCGCGGCTTTGGCGTCGGTGCTGTACGTTGGGAAGCGGCACACAGCAGATCGCGGCCCGCACAGCATCCCGCTGGTTGCCTTGGGAACGGGCCTGCTGTGGTTCGGATGGTACGGCTTTAATGCCGGCAGTGAAATGCGCGTCGATTCGGTTACCGCGACTGCATTTCTCAATACCGATCTGGCCGCCTCGTTTGCGGCTGTCGCTTGGATGCTGGTGGCGTGGTTCAACGAAAAAAAGCCTAAGTTCCTGGGCTTGCTGACGGGAGCGGTTGCGGGACTGGCGACGGTTACGCCCGCGGCCGGGTACGTTTCTCCCACCACGGCGGTCATCATCGGTTGCGTGTCAGGAGTGGTTTGCTACTACGCCGTGGAAATGAAGAACAAGATGCAGTGGGATGACGCGCTGGATGTTTGGGGAGTTCACGGGGTAGGAGGATTCCTCGGCATCGTCATGCTGGGAATCTTCGCCAACAAGCAATTTAATCCTGACGGGGCAAACGGACTGCTGTACGGCGATCCGACGTTCCTGCTGAAGCAGGTCGTAGCAGTGACGTTCTCATCGGTGTGGGCCTTCGTGTTTACTTACGCGATGTTGCGAATCATCGATGCGTTCACGACGGTGAAAGTCGATGAGATGAGTGAGGAAATCGGTCTCGACGAATCCATCCACGGCGAACATGCCTACGAGGAGACTCCCGAGCACGATCTTATTCATGCAGGATTACGCTAGCCAGGTTGAAACCGGTTGGCGGAAGACAGGGCGGATTGCCGGCCGAATAGCCCGGCAGTCGTTCGCTAAATGGATCCTGGCGGGGATGATCATTGGATTTGGGTCATCCCTGCCGGCCCATTCGCAAACGGGCAATCCGGAGCCAACTCCAGCACCGGCTCAGGTTGCGGGCGCCACCGATGAACGACCCTGGTGGCGAGGCATCACCACCGACGGCTTCGCGTCTCTTTCCTACACCTACAACGACAATGTGCCCGCCGATCGCATCAACCAGTTCCGGGTGTTCGACTTCAATGACGACGATCCCCAACTGGATGTCGCTCAACTGGTGATTCAACGCGCAATCAGCGAACCGAAACAAATCGGCTTCCGCTTCGACTTGATCGCGGGCTCCGGGGTCCCGGAAGTTACCGCTGCTTATGGCCTCTTCCGCAACATGCACTCCGGAATCGCGCATCATGTGGACATTCCGCAATTCTTCGTCAGCTACATCGTTCCCGTTGGGAAGGGTCTGCGTCTGGATGGAGGGAAGTACGCGACCCACATGGGATATGAAGTGATTGGCGGGTATGACGGTTATAACGACAACTTCAGCCGCGGGTTCATCTTCGGGTACGCGATCCCGTTTACTCATACCGGCCTCAAGGCGACCTATGCCTTTAATAGCAAAATCGCGGCCATGGCTTCCATCTGCAATGGATGGGATGATGTCCAGCGGCTCAACCATGCCTATACGGCTGCGGGACAAATTGCGCTCACTCCGGCCAAGACCTACAGTCTGACTTTCAACTTCATTCATGGTCCGGAGCGCCGGCAGGATACTCACGACCAGCGCACGGTTTATGAATTGGTCACGGCATGGAAACCGTTTTCGAAGCTGACCCTGGGTGGCGATGGAGTCTATGGTCACGAAGAAAATGGCGTCACTATCGGCCACGATGCGCTTTGGAGGGGGCTGGCCGGATACGCGAAGTACAGTCTTACGTCCCAGTTCTCGCTGGCATTTCGCGGAGAAGTTTTCAACGACGCAGGAGGCACCCGCACTGGCACCGATCAGACTTTGCAGGGATTCACTTTCACACCCGAGTACGATATGAATGCCAAGTTCTCCCGGTTGAACTCTCATTTCAGGAAGGCAGACGGGAAATTCGCAGTGCGGGGCGAGGTGCGCTGGGATTTATCGAACAAGAATGTGTTCTTCGTGGGCAGTACTCCCACGACGAATCACCAGTTCACCCGGGCAGTGAACTTGATCTATTTATTCTGAGCGCCCGGCACTCACGTGCCGGGCTTTGCTGTTCCGCCGCTTCGCGGCTGCTTCTACTTCAGCGATGCCATATCGATCACGAAACGGTACTTCACGTCGCTCTTCAGCAACCGTTCGAAAGCTTCGTTGACCTGCTCCATCCGGATCAATTCGATATCGGAGGTGATGCCATGCTCGGCGCAGAAATCGAGCATCTCCTGCGTTTCCCGTATGCCGCCGATGATAGAGCCGGCTAGTTGTCGCCGTCTGAAAAGCAGGCCAAAGCCGAGAATCGGCGACGGCGTTGGCGGCGCTCCCACGAGCGTGAGTGTTCCGTCCCGCTTCAGCAGGGCGATGTACGAGTTCAAGTCGTGTACCGCCGATACTGTGTCCAGGATGAAATCGAAGCTCCCGAGATGTTTCTGCATCTCGGCTTCATTCTTCGAAATCACCACTTCGTGAGCGCCGAGCCGCAGTGCGTCCGCCGTCTTGTGGGCCGAAGTTGTAAACAATACGACGTTGGCGCCGAAGGCATGGGCGAATTTCAGCCCCATGTGACCCAGGCCGCCAAGTCCCACGATGCCCACTTTCTGTCCTTTCTTCACATTCCAGTGGCGCAGCGGCGAATAGGTGGTGATGCCCGCACAAAGAAGAGGAGCGGTCGCAGCCAGACTGAGCTGCTTGGGTACCCTCAGCGCAAATCCCTCGGTCACCACAATGCTCTGGGAGTAGCCGCCGTAGGTGACGCCTCCGATCTGCTTATCTTCCGAGTTGTAGGTGAAGGTTGCCATGTTGTCGCAAAACTGCTCTTCTCCCGCGCGACAATTAGGGCACACACCACAGGAATCCACCAGACAGCCCACGGCCGCAAGGTCGCCTTCTTTGAACTTCTTGACGGCGCTGCCCGCCTTCACGACCCGGCCTACGATTTCGTGGCCCGGCACGCAGGGATAGACCGTGGGCATGACGCTTTCCCACTCATTGCGGACCGTGTGCAAATCCGAATGACAGACTCCGCAGTAGAGAATCTCGATCTGGATATCCTGGGGCCGCGGGTGGCGACGCTGGATGGAACCGGGCGCTAACGCCGAGGTCGCGCTTCGTGCGGAATAGGCCTTTGCCGAATACGTCTTGGATTGGGTTTCGTCTAGTAGAGCGGTGGTTGAAGCATTCTCGGTCATGCTGGTTTTCTCCTTCCTATATCCGACTCAGAACAACCCGTATGCGATTCCAAAAAACTTCCGCCCTTGAATCCATCAGCGTGTGAGTTACCGCAGGGCTGAGGAGTGTTCGCGAAACTCGGTCGTCCCTCCGGGACTGGGCTGTCTAGCAGTTTTTCAGCCGCCCGTTAAGTCATCCGCTGCCTTCACCCACTTTCAAGACGGCCAGGAACGCTTCCTGCGGAATATCCACGCGGCCGATGCGCTTCATCCGCTTCTTGCCTTCTTTTTGTTTTTCGAGCAGCTTGCGTTTTCGAGTGATGTCTCCGCCGTAGCACTTGGCCAGCACGTTCTTGCGGATCGCCGGCACGGTTTCGCGGGCAATGATCTTGGCCCCGATTGCCGCCTGGATTGCCACCTCGAACATCTGGCGCGGGATCAGTTCCTTCATCTTGGCTGCTAGCGCCCGGCCGCGGTCGTAGGCAAAGTCACGATGGATGATGGTCGACAACGCATCCACCGGCTCGCCCGCCACCATGATGTCGAGTTTTGCCATGGGCGACACCCAGTTGCCGGACAGATGATAGTCGAGCGAAGCGTAGCCCCGCGAAACCGACTTCAGGCGGTCGTAAAAATCGAGCACGATTTCATTGAGCGGCAACTCGTACTGCAGCATCACCCGCGACGAGCTGACATATTCAAAACTCTTCTGCTTGCCGCGTTTTTCCTCGACCAGCTTCAGAATGCCGCCTACGTATTCTTCGTTGGTCAAAATCACCGCGAGAATCACCGGCTCTTCCACTTTCGCGATCTCGCTCACGTCGGGCCAGCGCGAAGGATTATCCACCTCGATCACCTGGCCGTCGGTCTTGGTGATCTGGTAGCGCACGCCCGGCGCGGTCGTGATCAGTTCGAGATTGTATTCGCGCTCCAGGCGTTCCTGAATGATCTCCATGTGGAGCAGGCCGAGAAAGCCACAGCGAAAGCCGAATCCGAGCGCCACCGAACTTTCCGGCTCGAAGAAAAACGACGAATCGTTCAACTTCAATTTTTCCAGCGCCTCGCGCAGTGCGGTGTGCTCGTGCGCGTCCACCGTGTACAGTCCGGCGAAAACCATGGGCTTGATTTCTTCAAAGCCCGGCAAGGCCTGTAGCGACGGCCGGTCATCGTCGGTGATGGTGTCGCCGATCTTCGTATCCGCAACGTTCTTGATACCCGCGATGATGAAACCAACTTCGCCCGCCACTAGTTCGTCGACCTCCACCGGCTTCGGCGTGAGCGTGCCCAGAGTCTCCACCTGAAAAACGTGGCCGTTCGACCAGAGCCGGATCTTCTGCCCCTTGCGCAAGCGGCCTTCAAAGACACGCGCCAGCACTACCACTCCGCGATAGGGATCGAACCAGGAATCGAAGAGCAGCGCTTGAAGATGGCGCTCCGGCGCCCCTTTTGGCGGGGGAACGCGCTTTACGATCGCCTCGAGAACGTCGGGCACACCCTGGCCGGTCTTGGCGCTGATCAGCAGTGCACCGGAGGCGTCGAGGCCGACGGCACTTTCGATCATCTCTTTGGTGCGCGGAACGTCGGCGCTTTGCAAGTCGATTTTGTTGATCACGGGAATGATTTCCAGGCCGTGATTGATCGCGAGATACGAATTCGCCAGCGTCTGAGCTTCCACGCCCTGGGAGGCGTCCACCACCAGCAACGCTCCTTCGCAGGCGGCCAGCGAGCGCGAGACTTCGTAGGAAAAATCGACGTGTCCGGGCGTATCGATCAGGTTGAGCTGGTAAATCTGTCCATCCTGCGCGGGGTATAACATGCGAACGGCATGAGCCTTGATGGTGATGCCGCGCTCGCGCTCCAGATCCATCGAATCGAGGACCTGCTCCTGCATTTCGCGCATGGCGAGCGACCCGGTCAGCTCCAGCAGGCGGTCGGCGAGCGTGGATTTTCCGTGGTCAATGTGCGCAATGATCGCAAAATTGCGGATGCGAGCGGCTTCCATGAATAGGTCGATTCTAGCAGGGCGCGGCGGGAGCGCCCGCGAAGAACCGGTTCTTGAGATGACCAGAATCCGGTATCATAGACAGACAACCTTCCCGGAGGGGTGATGGCAGTTCCTGTATCTCAGATGTGGACAGTGGCCTCGTACGTCCTGCGCCAGAAACTGGCCGGACGCACGCGCTATCCGCTGGTGCTCATGCTGGAGCCGCTGTTCCGCTGCAACCTGGCTTGCGCCGGATGCGGCAAGATCCAGTATCCGGCCCACATCCTGAAAACCGATCTCTCCCCGGAAGAATGCTTCAAGGCGGTCGATGAGTGCGGAGCGCCGATGGTGTCGATCCCGGGCGGCGAGCCGCTGATGCATCCGCAGATCGAGAAGATTGTCGAAGGCCTCGTCGCGCGCAAGAAATATATCTATCTCTGTACCAACGCGCTGCTGTTGAAAGAAAAATTGCATCTGTTCAAGCCCAGCAAATATTTGAGCTTCTCGGTGCACGTGGATGGACAGAAGGAGCATCACGATTTTTCCGTGTGCCGCGAAGGTGGATACGAACTTGCGTTGGACGGAATTCGCGCGGCCGTCGCCGCCGGCTTCCGCGTGACCACTAACACCACTCTGTTCGATGGCGCCGATCCTAATAGCGTTCGCAAATTTTTCGACGAGATGATGGAAGTTGGCGTCGAGAGCATGATGGTCTCGCCCGGATATTCCTACGACAAGGCTCCTGACCAGAAGCACTTCATGGGACGCGCCCGCATTCGGCGCATGTTCCGCGCCATGCTTTCGAATCGCAAGAAGACGTGGCGCTTCAACCAGTCGCCGCTCTTCCTCGAATACCTGATGGGTAAGCGCCACTACCAGTGCACGCCCTGGGGCATGCCGACGTACAACATTTTCGGATGGCAGAAGCCCTGCTACCTGCTGCAGGACGGGTATGCCGAGTCTTACAAAGAGCTGATGGAAACGACGGAGTGGGCCAGCTACGGCACTGAGTCGGGTAATCCGCAGTGTGCCAATTGCATGGTGCATTGCGGCTACGAACCTTCGTCGGTTAACGACACGTTCGGGTCGCTCGCGCGGATTCGCGGACACGGTCAAGGCTACCTTTCTCGCTCTATCCGGATAAAGACGCGCTCGCCGATCTCGATCGCGAGGTGCGGCCGGTGCACTCCTACAATCCGCTGGTGCAGATTGACGCGGGTGCTGCCGCGCCGCAGACGGAGGAAAGCCGGGTATGAGCGGTCGCGAACATGGGCACGATCCTTTGTTGCCGCACGGCGCGCAAGCGGTTGCTGCGCCGCCGCACCCGAGCCATGAACTTCCGAGCCTCGAACTTCCGAGCGACGAACTTGAAGTTGTCCCTGGATTCGAGCGCGAAAATCTTCAGGGATGGATTCCGCAACTCGCCACCGACGCCGACGTGCGGGCGGTCATCGAAAAAGCATTTGATTATCGCGGCGACGTAACCATTACCCGCAAGAATGGCGCGGACGTCACGGGATATCTGTTCGACCGCCGCATTGGGCCGACGCTGGCAGATTCCGTCGTTCGTCTGATCCTCGCAACCGGTAACGAGCGTCCGGCCATATTCCCTACTCCGATATCGCCGCCATCGCCTTCACTGGACGCGATACCGCCGCCGGCAAGAGCTACGAAGCCTGGGTGAAGAAATACTGGGGAAAGCGCGCCAAGGGCGAGACGAACATTTCGATCGAGCCGGAAGCGCTGGAGTAGCGTTTTTCCTCTTCGGCCTGCATCGATCACACAAGAACCTGCGTCGTGAGTGAGATCGCCTGCTATCGACAGTTATCTCGCGGGAACATGGAATCGCGGTTAAGACCCAACCGCCAAGCTAGCCTTTCTCAACATCATAGAGAAGCCACCACCACAATGGTGTTCGCCCCATCACAAACAAGATTTCTCCTGCCTTTGGCTGAATCGATGGCTTCGGTTTTTTGCGTGAAGGGGACGAGATGAGAATGAAGCCTTTCTGCAAGAGTTTGTCTGTATTGACACTTACGAAGCAACTGCAATCCCAGACCCGCAAACTGAACACAGGCCGAACATAGACGTAAGCAGGCGCAGGGTTTGGGAGATCAAACGCGGTTTCGCCTTTGCTATCGGTCAGAAGGCTTAGGTCTGCTCGAATCGGTTTCCCGGTGAGTTTGAGCCGCTCGTCGTTTTTCGAGGTTGCCTGCGTACTTAACCCAGAAATATAGACCTGTTTATTCTTGAACGGCCTCCCGTTGAGATTGATGACACGAATCGTCACCCTCTGGCCAAAACTGGCAGCGTTCACGCAGCACAAAAACAACAAGGCCAAACACGAGATGTATCTGCCGCTCTTCACATGCTGCATTGTATCGAGTCCTCGGGGCGGATTATTGGCATAAGATCGCCACCCGTTTGCGACAGAAAGCGTGCTATTTTCCAAGCATCAAGGCTACACTCTGCTTCCGCGCATCCCATCCTGACAAATAGACTGCTACGACAATCGTTGTAGTCCCGTCCGCAGTTCCACATCCTCTGATTGCGAACCGATGAACGTTGAGGTTGTAAAACAAGGGTCGCTTCCGCGTTCGGCCAGCCTTCCAGTCCACAATCAGATCGTGGAGCTTCGCGGTAAGCTGCCTATCATCCGCATAGCTGATGCGCTCGAAATCTTCCAGACCCATGCCCCATTCCGCTTTGTTCGGGTCCGAGAACTTGTCGTTTCGCACAGAGATATTGAAGATTTGGGCGGATCAACCTCTTCATTGGCCGCCAGTCTCGCTTGGCAATTGACCCGAAAGCTTTGGCCACAGCATTTTCGGATCCGGCGGACCTCGCCCCGGCGACCTGTGCTCGCGCCGCACAGACCGCCACGGCTCCCACGAGAAGCATCGCTGCCAGAACGTATCCCCGCATCGTCATGCCAATTTTTAGCTAACTTTCCTGCGACTGGCAATGCATGGCAGGTAAATCGTATCTCAACCGCTAATCATATGAATCCAGAAGTCTTAAGAACAGAAATCAACTCCTGCGTAGGCCGACCGCGACGTAGTTGACGTGACATCCCCATTACACTCACTGACCGCCGCCCGGCAGAGACCCGTACAATGCTTCCATGCTCGTGCTTGCCTCTGCCTCTCCACGTCGTCAGGAATTGCTCCGCAGCGCCGGGATTCGTTTCGAAGTGCAGCCCGCCGACATTCCGGAGGATCCGCTGCCCGGAGAAAGCGCGAAAGAATGTGCCGAACGCCTGGCGCGCGAGAAGACGCTGGCGGTGGCGCGGCAGCGTTCGGATCTGCGTCCCAACGATTGCGTGCTCGGGGCCGATACCGTGGTTGTCGTGGATGGCGAGATTCTTGGCAAGCCTTCCGATGCAGCGGATGCCGCGCGCATGTTGCGCCGGCTTTCGGGACGCGAGCATCAGGTGATTACTGGCGTCTGTTTGGTGGTCAGTGGCCAGTGCTCGGTGGTCAGTGAAACCACTTCGGTGACCATGTCCGAAATTTCCGAGAAGGAAATCGCTGACTACATCGCCAGCGGCGAGCCTCATGGACAAAGCGGGAGCCTATGCGATTCAGGGCGTCGCTTCGCGCTGGATTCCTCGCATTGAAGGGGATTACAGCAATGTGGTGGGACTGCCGGTGGCGCTGGTATGGCGGATGCTGCGGCAGGCTGGGGTGATGTAGCGCAGATTCGTGATTGTGCCAGCACGCGGGCGAGGGCGCCCGCGCCACACGGGCTATCTAGGCGGCAGGTGGCTTGGGCGTCTCTTTTTCTTTGTCGTCCTTCGCGGGCTCTTTTACCGCGGCCTTGAAATTCCTAATGCCTTCGCCCAGCCCTTTGCCTAAGTCGGCAAACTTACTTGGTCCGAAAAGCAGCAGCGCAATGCCAATAATCAACAGAATATGCAGCGGCTGGAACAGTCCCTCACCCATAAAAGCCTCCAGTGATGCCCTCGAATGCGGCAGGGCACACCCTGACCCCATATCGGATTCTAGGTTAGTGTGGACCTTCAGGTCAAAGCTGCCTGTATTGCGGGTCACAGCGTATTGTGAACTTCGTCACACCGCTTCAATCAAACCCGCGATCAGCGCGGCGCGGCGGGGCAATTCCGAGATGAGGATGTGCTCGTGCGGGGCGTGGGCGCCGTCGCCTACGGCGCCGAGGCCGTCCAGGGTGGGGATGCCCAACCCGGCGGTGAAATTGCCATCGGAACCGCCGCCAACGGCGGCTTCGCCTAGCTTCCATCCCAGGTCGCGCGCGATGGCTACGGCCTGCGCGTACAGCGCCGCCACTCCCGCGGTACGTTCCATGGGTGGACGATTGATGCCTCCGCTGATCTCGATTTTGCACTTGCGATTGAAGGGGCGCAGGCTGCGCATCTTCTTGTCGATTCCGGCAGCGTCCTTCATGCGCGCAATGCGAACATCGACCTGGGCCGATGCTTCGGCCGGAACCACGTTGGTACGCGATCCGCCGCTCACGATGCCGACGTTGACCGTCAAGCCTTTCTTTCAGATCGGTGAAGCTGGAAAGTCTTCTCGATCTGGCGCGCCAGCTCACGAATCGCGTTCACACCCTTCTGGAAGTCGAGTCCGGCATGAGATGCCTTGCCGGTGACTTTGACGAGGTATTCGCCAACTCCTTTGCGCGCAGTTTTCACGGCGCCCTCAAATCCATAGGAAGGCTCGAGGACGAGCACAGCCGCAGCTTTTTTCGCCAGCGACTCGGTGATGGCTCGCGAGGAGTCGCTGCCTACTTCCTCGTCGGACACCAGGAGCACGGTTACGGGGCGCGGTAATAGGCCATGCCCGGCTTCTTCATGCCAGTCCTGTTTATGCCAGTCTTGCAGAGCGCCAAGCGCAGAAATCATCAGGGCGATGCCAGATTTCATATCGAGGACGCCGGGGCCCGTGAGTTTGTTGCCCACGGTGCGGCACGGCATGGTGGCTAATGTGCCCAGCGGATACACGGTGTCGTAATGGCCGAGCAGCAGCACCGGCTTGGCGGCGGAGTTGCCGCGAAGATCCACTTGCAGATGATTGCCAAAGTCCTGCGCTGGATGGATGCGAACTTCACCACCAAGCTGGGAAAATTTATGCGCTACCGCCTCCGATACGCGGTCCACGGCGGCTTTGTTGTCGCTGGGAGACTCGATTTCGACCAACTCACGGATGGTCGAGATGATCTGGTCTCGGCGGTCCTTGAAATACCCAAGACGGAAATCGACTAGACGACGTTGTCCCTCGATACTGGATTTGGTGGATGTTTTCCTGGAAACCGGCTTCACGGGTAACCGTCCCTTCCATTAGAAGCTATCGCATCAGAGGGCACTCGGGATAGTTGGTGCGGCTACCCGAGTTTGGCTAGACTGAGCCTTCCCCGCTCGCCGCGTTCGACATATCCCCACGGCGTTGCGTCATCGTGCGTGAACACCGTCAGCCATTTCTCCGGGATCGCCTGCGCGTAGTACTTCTTGCGGCTCTCGATGGTTTGGAGCGGAAACAGATCGAATGCCATGACCCAGGTCAGGTCGAGATGATTGGAGGTGGGAATCAGGTCGGAGATGTAGCAGGCTTTCTTTTTCTCGTTGCCCCAGCCACCGCTCTCGATGATCACCGCTTGCATATTCGCCGTGTGTCCGGGAAAGACTTTGACCGAGATGCCGGGCGAAAGCTCCTGATCGCCATTCAACAGCACCATCTGGCCGGTTTGCAGCAGCGGATCGTAATTCGGGCTCATGTAGCTGATGGCGTCACGCTCCAGTTGCAGGCGGCCGTGCTCCCACTCTTTCTCTTGCACGTAATACTTGGCCTTCGGAAACGTTGCCACGACCTGGTCGCCACGGCGCACCGTGTTCCAGCCGCAGTGGTCGAAATGCAGGTGCGTGTTGATGACGATGTCGATGTCTTCGGGGGCAACTCCGGCGGCGTGAAGGTTATCGAGCAGCTTGGCGGGCTGTTTGTAGATCTGCACCAACTTGTCGGGCAGTTTATTGCCGATGCCGGTCTCGATCAGGATGTTCTTATCGCCGGTGCGCACGAGCAGCGAATTCAATCCCGCGTCGAGGCGGTTCTGCTCATCGGGCGCGACCTTTTTCGACCACATGGTCTTAGGGACGACACCGAAAAAGGCTCCGCCATCGAGGAAGTAAGTGCCATCGGAAACGACTGTAAGTTCGAAATCGCCGAGAGTTGTGCGATGCATGAAACCAGCTTTCAGCTATCAGCTCTCAGCCATCAGTTAAATCTCGCGTCCGCCGAGCGCCGAAAAACTGATAGCTGACGGCTGAGAGCTGACAGCTTCTACTTCAATTCCTGGTTCCAGAAATCTTCCATCATATGGAACAACTGCGTGCGCGCGCTCGTTCCCGAAATGCCGTGCGTTTTGTCGGGATAGACCATCAGCCGGAACTGCTTCTGGGCTTTGATCAGCGCGTCGGTCATCTGGATCGTATTCTGGAAGTGCACGTTGTCGTCGCTCGTCCCATGCACGAGCAGCAACGAGCCGTGCAGACTGCTGGCGGCGTTGACGACCGAATCGTCGTAGTTGCTGGCGTTGTCCTTCGGCAGACCCATGTAGCGCTCGGTGAAAATCGAATCGTAGTTGCGCCAACTGGTGACCGGCGCAACCGAGATTCCCGCTTTGAAGCGGTCGGAGTGGGTCAGCGCGTAGAGCGTCATCGAACCGCCTTCCGACCATCCCCAAATCCCGGTGCGCGCGCGGTCGAGCTGCGGAAACTGCGCATACAACTGATCTAGCGCCGTGAGCTGGTCTTTCAGTTCGACTCCGCCCTTCTGCAAGCGGGTCGCAGCCTCAAATTTCCTCCCGCGATTCGGGGTTCCGCGATTATCTACGGAGAAAATCGCGAAGCCTTCGTTCGCCAGAATTTGGTGGAACAGCGCGTTGGTTCCGCCCCATACGTTCCGCACCATCTGGTCCGCCGGTCCACCGTAGATGTAGATGATGAGGGGGATTTTCTGGTTTGCCTCCACATGGCGGGGCAGAATCAGATAACCGTACAACACCGTGCCATCCTCGGCTTTGAATTCCATCATTTTTGGGGCAATCGGGTCGTAGTCGGCGACACTGCGCCCTTCCCAGAGTTTCTGGCAGGCGCCGCCCGGCGCGCACACGGAAATCCGCGGCGGCGTCAAGGTTGCAGAATGCGTTTCCACAAAATGCTTGCCGTCATCGGCGAAACTGGCGATGTAATTACCTTCTTCTGATGAAAGGCTTCGCATTCCCGAGCCATCGAGCTTTACAGCAAAGAGCTGCTCTTGTCTGGGATCGCCTTGGTTAGCGGTGAAAAAAACCGTGCCCGATGCATCATCCACGCCGCTGATCGCGAGCACCTCATAGTCTCCACTTTCGAGCTGGCGTTCCAGCTTGGCATCGGAGGCCGTCGGGTCTTGTGCGGTGAAACTGTAGAGATAGATGTGGGTGTGGCCGTCGCGCCAACTGGTCCACAGAAAGCGGTCGCCGGATTTCAGTATGCGGAAGTCGTCGTTGACGTTGACCCAGGCATCCGGAGCTGATTCGGTCAGCACTTTGCGCGATTTGCCGGACCTCGCGTCAATGAAATAAAGGTCCAGCACATCCTGCTTGCGATTCAAGACTTCCGCCCAAGCCCAGTTTTCGCGAATCCAGCCGAAACGCGGCACGTAGGTGTCATCGTCATCGGTGAGTTTGATCCAGCGCACCTTGCCGCCGTTGCTGCCCACCACTCCCACACGCACGGTGGGATTCGGATCTCCCGCCTTGGGATATTTTTCCTGCTCGACGTGAGGATGCGTGGGCAACCAGTTGGTGATGGGATAAGCCGGAACGCGAGTCTCATCCATTTGCAGAAAAATAATGTCGCGGCCTTCGGGGGACCAGAAGAAGTTGCTGCGTACCTCTAATTCTTCGGCGTAAACCCAATCCACTCCGCCGTTCAGGATGTTGTCTTCTTTTTCCCTGGCGATATCCTTGTCCTTCTCTTTCTCGTCGCGCGTGAGCGCAAATTCACCTTCCTCACCCGACACCAGATGCACATAAAGGTTGTGCTTGCGGACATAGGCCAGCCGCTTGCCGTCCGGCGAAAACTTCGGGTCTTCGCTCGGGTCCGGAGACGACGTGAGCTGCACCGCCGTTCCCGTATCCAGGCTGTAATACCAGAGCTGTCCCTGGGAATCGAAGAGCAGGTGTTTGGAGTCGGGCGACCAGGTGTAGGCGGCGACGTGATAGCGCGTCACGCGCTCCCTTTCGCGCTCGTCATGAATCTTGCCCACTGGAGGGGCAAGCGGTGATAGCTTGGTCTCGCTGGCTAGTATTTTTTTCTCGGCGGTCACCGCGTCCATATACCAGAGTTCGCCGTGCTCGCCGGCGTCATCGCGCTGGACGAAAGAAACCTTGGTGCCGTCCGGACTCCACTGGATCGTCTCCGGGGCGCGCCCCTCGACTCCGCCTTCCGCGAAGATCTGGTCAATCGTAAGTTGCTTGGGAGGGGCGGCCTTGGCGGCGGTCTGGGCCTGCCCGGCGGGGAGCAGAACCAGCAGGTTGATGGAGAAGGCGACGAGAAGATTTCTCACGAATGCACTCCGATTCTGAACGAGGTGTGACCCAGCACCGCGCTAACAGTGAAAGTCAAAAGTGTACAACGTGAAGGGATTTTGCGTCAGACGGATTGGGGCATGGGTGCGTGTGGACGGGCGAGGCGCCCGTCACTGCACCGTCAGAATCGCCTTGATTTCGGCACGCACCGGATGCTTTGCTTCATACGCCTTGATTTCTGCTTCATGCTGCAGCGTCAGTCCGACATCATCCAACCCGTTCAGCAGGCAATGGCGGGAGAATTCGTCCATGCCGAAGGTCGCGGCAAATCGTTGTTCTTGTCCGTCTTCCACTCGCAAGGTTTCGAGATCTACCGTGAGCTGGTAGTTCTCAATTTCTTGGGCGCGGCGGGTGATCTCCGCCACTTGCTCTTCGTTGAGGCGCACTGTCAGCAGTCCATTCTTCAGGCTGTTGTTGGCGAAGATGTCGGCAAATGACGACGCGATCACCACGCGGAATCCAAAATCCGCCAGCGCCCAGACGGCGTGCTCGCGTGAGGATCCGCAGCCGAAGTTTTTCCCCGCGACCAGAATCGAGGCTTTGGCATAGCGCGGCGCATGCAACACAAAATCAGCAATCTTCTTGCCGTCACCCGCAAAGCGCCAGTCGTAGAACAGGAATTCGCCGAATCCCGTGCGCTCGATTCGCTTCAGAAACTGCTTGGGAATGATCTGGTCTGTGTCCACGTTGACTTTGTCGAGCGGGGCAACGACGCCGGTGTGCTTGCGAAAGGGTTGCATAATTTTCTATTCACCTTGTGTGCAAGTGGGGCTATGCCCCGCTTGGACGGGGCATAGCCCCGTCACCACACGGTACTAATGAAATCGCCAATTCCTGATGTCGGTGAAATGCCCGGCAATGGCCGCTGCCGCCGCCATCATCGGACTGACCAGATGCGTGCGTCCGCCGCGGCCTTGGCGTCCTTCGAAGTTGCGGTTGCTGGTGGATGCGCAACGCTCGCCCGGTTGCAGGATGTCGGGATTCATACCCAGGCACATGGAGCATCCCGATTCGCGCCATTCAAATCCGGCATCCAGAAAAATGCGGTCCAATCCTTCTTGTTCTGCCGCGCGCTTGATTGCCTGCGAGCCCGGCACCACCATGGCGCGAACTTTCGGATTCACGTGCTGCCCTTTCGCCACTCGCGCCGCCGCCCGCAGGTCTTCAATGCGCCCGTCGGTCGCCCACCTTCGTGCCATCCAGCATGAGGTGCGTCAGGCTCTTGCAATCCTTGAAGTATGCCGTCCCGCATCGCTCACCTTCGTGTTGCCCAGGTTGAGGGTTCGTCAGATTTTTGCAGTCCTTGAAGTATGCCATCCCCGCATCGCTCACCTTCGTGTCGTACAGGTAAAGGTCCGTCAGGTTCTTGCAGTTCTTGAAGCATGCCAGCCCCGCATCACTCACTTGGGAGTTATTACCAAACTGGATGGCCGAGTGTACGAAGGCTTCATTCGGCAATTCGGCAGTTTTCTGGAGTACGCGATCCTGATTGTTGATGTGTACCGACTCCGCCGATGGAAAGCACCCACTCCGCAGAGAGAAACGGTCCGGGTCTTTCATGATCAGGCTGCTCGTCGTGCTCTCGGCCGTGGCCAGGTTGTCGATCGCCGACCCGAGCTGGGCGCGCGAACCCGCCAGGCCCGTCATCAGGGTGTCGAAGTTCCCGATCAGCTGACCGAGCTGGGTGTCGTGGACCCCCACGGTGTCGAGCAGGCTGGACAGGCTGGTGAGGAGGGTGTCGATCACCTGCTGGCGGTCGGCGAGGTTGTTGGTCAGCGCCGCCGTCTGCGGCCACGATGTTCGAGATCGTCCCCGACTCGCCCTGGAAGACGTCGATGATCGACCCCGCCAGCTGGTTGACCTGGTCGGGCGACAGCGCCGAGAACAGAGGCTCGAAGCCGTCGAACACGGCCGTCAGGTCGATCGCCGGCGTCGTGCGCGCCAGCGGGGATGACGCCTCCGGGGGGCAGCGGGCTGGCCGCCGGGCTGCCCGGGGAGAATGGCGAGGAAGCGCTGGCCGAGGAGGTTCTCGAAGTGGATGGCGGCCAGCGTCGTGGTCGTGAGGTGCTGGGAGTTGTCGACGCTGAACGACACGTTGGCGTGGTTCTGCTGCAAGCGTCACGGCGCTGACCTTGCCCACCTCGACGCCGGCGATGCGGACGGTGTCGCCCGGCTGCAGCCCGGATGCGTTGGAGAACTCGGCCACGTACCCGGTGGCCGGCTGCGTGTTCACGTCGAGCAGCGACGAGATGACGATCGAGGTGACGATCACCGACACGACGGTGAAGACGACGACCTTCACGATGGTGACCCGGAGTCCCGGTCGGTGGTGATGGGTCTCTCACGACCGGGTCGACCAGGCTCTCGAGGAGGGGCGAGAGCAGCAGGGTGGACACGGCAGGCGAGGAGGGAGGCGAGCCGCTCACCGCCGAGACGATCTGCGACACGGCCCGCGTCTGGGCCGGCTCGGGCATGACCGGGGCGGAGCTCGACGCCGGCGCCGTCGAGCGCCGACGTGCGCCGGGCGGCGCGGAGGCGCGTCGGTGAGGACGGCGCCGGCCGACGAGTAGGTCGGCGGGTTCACGTACACCGGGCCCGAGGCCGGCGGACAGGTAGGCGGCCGCCTGCGGTCCGCCGAGGACGGCAAGTCCGAGGTCGGCCGGATTGGCGACGACCTCGGTCTGGGTCAGGCTCGAGGTACGGCCCCGACGCTTCGGCCGCGATCCACGCCGTGGCCCAGGCATCGAGGCCCTGGAGCAGCTGGGAGATCTCGTCGGGGTTCTGCGAGATGTCGTTCAGGAACGGGCCGGAGTCGGCGGCCAGGACGGCGAACGGCTGCTGGATGGCGGCGAGCAGCTGGGACGGCCTCGGCCGGTGAGCGTCTCGCCGCCGCCGATCGCCTGGCGGACCTCCGAGGCCTGGTCGTCGATGGTGGTGGCCGGTCGTCGTCTGGTTGGCCAGGATCTGCAGGATGTCGGGTGTCGAGGCCGCGAACTGGTTCGCCACCGGCACCAGCGTGTTCGAGGTTCGACACGACCGTCGGCCACAGCGGCAGCATCTGCTGGAAGTAGGTGTTCGCCCGACGAGGTTGTGTCCGAGCGAGGTCCCGTTTCCCTGCAGCGCGCTCGCCAGGGCCGTGAGGGCGGCGTCGAGCTCGCCGGGCTGGAGCTTGATGAGCAGGGTGTCGAGGTCCCCGAGCGTCGCCTGCAGCGAGGCGGTCTGGCCGACCTGCAGGGCAGGGATCGTGGCCCCGGGTCGCAGTGTGCGCCGTCCCGGGGTGGGCGGGCGCCGTCGAGCACGATGTAGGCGTCGCCGAAGAACGACACCGGTGTCTCGGTCGCCTGCACCCGGGCGGGGATGTCGTGCAGCATCGACGCGTTGAGGTGAAGGGTGACCGACCACGAGCCCGCCGGGAACCGATCGACCCTGGCTGGCGACGGTGCCGACCGTCACGTTGCGGTACTCGACGGGCGCGCTCAGCGCCACGGCGGTCGACGACGCCGGCAGCTGCGGCCTCGGCCACCGCGTAGGTGGAGAAGGCACCCCCGAAGGACTCGAAGCACGACGACCACGACGGCCACGAGCAGCACGACCAGCAGCGACGCCCAGCCCGACCAGCCGCCACGACCACGCTGGTGGCGGTGCGTCGGCGGCGTCGGTGCGGCCGGTGTCGCCGGCGCGGGCGCCGGGGGGGCGACGACGCTCATCCGGTCACCTTCACCGGGCACGGAGATCCCCCAGAACAGCAGGGTCATCAACATGTCGGAGATGGCGATGGCGACGGTGCTCATCCGGATGGCACGTCCGGTGGCCCGCCCGACGCCCTCGGGCCCCCCCGACGCCGTCATGCCGTAGTAGCAGTGGATGATCGTGACGAGGACGGCGAAGACGACCACCTTCAGCACCGAGTAGAAGACGTCGCGCCGGTTGAGGAAGAGATAGAAGTAGTGGAGGTAGGTCCCCGAGCCCTGGTGGGCGATCGTCGAGCACGGCGAACTGGGTGGCCAGGTACGCGCCCGACAGCGCCAGCAGGTACAGCGGGATGACGGCGGCCAGGGCGGCCAGGAGCCGGGTGGTGACCAGGTAGGGGAGCGACGGTATCGACATGACCTCCAGGGCGTCGATCTCCTCGTTCACGCGCATGGCCCCGAGCTGGGCGGTGAACTTGCAGCCCATCTGCGCGGCGAGCCCGTAGCCGGCGAGCAGGGGCGACAGCTCCCGGGTGTTGGCGAAGGCGGAGAGCAGGCCGGCGAGCGGGGTCAGGCCGATGATGTTGAGCCCCTGGAGCCCCTCGATCCCGAGCTGGACCCCGACCACGGAGGCCAGCAGCGCCGAGACGAGGATCGTGCTGGCGGCGATGGCCAGGATCCCGCCGCCGAACGTGACCTCGGCGATGAGCCGCCACAGCTCCCGGCGGTAGTGGCGCAGCACCATCGGGATGGCGCGGACCACCTTGACGACGAACACGAGCAGCTCGCCGAGCCAGACGAGCTGGTTGCGGAAGCGGTACCCGAGGTTGACGCCGTGGAAGGCCACCGGCCGTGCCAGCCGCGGCGGCACGCCGAGCGATCGGCCGCTCGGCGACCGGCAGCCTGGCGCTCATCGGGGCACCGTCACAGGATCCTCGGCGGGACGATGGCCAGGAACACGTCGGTCACGAGCAGGTTCAGGAGGAACAGGCCGATGCCGGTGATGACGACGGAGCGGTTGACGGCCTCACCGACGCCGGCCGGTCCCCGCTTGGCGTTCAGGCCCTGGTGGGAGGCGACGACGGCGGCGAGCAGCCCGAACAGTCCCGCCTTGAACATCGACTCGATGGCGTCGGCCGGTTGGGCGAACGTGCTGAAGGAGTTGAGGAACCCGCCGGCGCTCGTGTGGAGGATGTAGACCGCCGCCAGGTAGCCGCTCATGATGCCGGCGAACGCCACGATGCCGTTGAGCAGCAACGCCACCACCACGGTGGCGAGCACCCGGGGCGCGACCAGCCGCTCGATGGGGTCGACGGCCATGACCCACATCGCCGAGATCTCGTCGCGCATCGTGCGCGCCCCGAGGTCCGAGCAGATGGCCGAGCCGCCGGCTCCCGAGAGGATGATCGCCGTGATGACCGGCGCCGCCTCCCGCACGATGCCGATGGCGTCCACTGCACCGACGATGGCCGTCGCGCCGATCTGGACCGACGAGCCCACCCACCTCGAGGACCAGCACGAGGCCGAAGGGGATGGCGATGAGAATGGTGGGCAGCACCGTGACCGAGATCAAGAACCAGGTCTGCTCGACGAACTCGGCCCAGGAGAACCGGCGGTGGACGATGGCCGCCACGGTCGACCACACGGCGTCGATGAGCATGGCGAAGATGTCGCCGAGGATCCCGAGCGCGGAAACCACCTTGGTGCCGGCGATCCGCAGCTCCTCGCGCCCCAGTCGAATGAGGCGGGGGACGATTGCCCGAGTCCGGCACCGCCGTCGGTCGACCTGCGGTCGGGCGATCAGTCGATCGGTCACGTGCCGAGCATTCCCAGCGTGCCTCGCGCCATGCACCGAGCGGGCGCCACGGGACTTCGACAGACGCCACCGGTCAGCGCCCCAACGACGTGCTCTACGCGCTGCTGGGCGCCAGTGGAAGGAAGGCGTCCACGGTTGGAGCATTCCCCTTCAGGCGCGCACCCCTCGTGCGTCATCGATTCCCCCGAGTTGACCCGCCGGTTGACGTCAACTGCAACGCTATTGACCAGTGGCCGCCGACATCCCGCGTGAATCCACTCGCGAGATACCACCTGCCATGCGCAGCTCCAGCCGGACGTAACGGGACGCGGCCTCGGGCGTCGACCTCCGGGGTGCCTGTGTCTAGGAGCGGAATGCGACGGTCGGAGCGGTCCTCGAACAATCCGAGCGCGCTGGCGAGGATGGCAACGCGTGCCGCACGATGCGTCGATCTGAACTATGGGTCGATCTGACCTCATGCGCTTTTCGCCAGCCGGCCGCCGACGCAGTCGAGGACGTGTTGACCCCAGGCCATATGGGCCTCCCGCACGGTGTTGCCTCTGCAGCGCTTGCCGCAGCTGCAGGGCACGACGTAGCGAGCGTCGCTCGCCTGCACGGGTTCGGGCCTGTGATCCTTCATGGGCTTGGGCGTCCTCGTCATCGCTCGTGGTGATCGTTGCGCGGCAACGTTGTGCGACGAACCTTTCCCAACAGTGGCAGCGCCGTCTCGTCTCTCGGAAGCGTTTTCGGAAAACGTTGATGCGTTGTCGTGCCGCCCAGCACAACGTTGATGCGTTGTCGTTTCGCCAAGACATGGGAATACCGATAAGGCGCTACGCCGGCCCCTTCGTTGCGCTTAGCCCCGCATGGGCGGGACGCGGTGGCCGCCGGCGGCGGCCTGCCACTCTTCGCCAAGTGTCGAACACATGCCGCGTTCAGCGCCCCCATCGGACACCGCGGACGCCTCTGACGCCTCGGACGCCAGGCGATGGCGGAGGCCACCCCGGGGTCAGCATCGTCGGTCGGGCTCTGCGCGTCTCCTCTTCCGACGGCGGGTGCGGTCCCCCCGGGCGTCATCTCGGGTTCGTGGCACGTCGGCCGATAGGCCGGACAGCGAGGACCACCGACGAGGTCGGCCCCGGCTCCACATCGGTCCCCAGGCCTCAACGTTTGCGGCTCGGATGCCGAGGATTTCTGGGAACACCGCACCCAGGAGTGGCCGCGACGATCGAGCTGGGACGTGGGGAACTGACAGGGGAGGCGAGCGACCGGCCCGAAGGGGCTCCGACCCTCCTCGGCCTGGCGAGGAGATATGCGCCATCGGACGTGGACGCGGAGACCGGCAATGGATCGTGAAGTCCATCTCGCTCATGGTCATGGGGCGGACGACGAGGAGTGGGAGTACCCGCTGTGGCGTCGGCACCTGTTCATGGGCATCGGCTCGTTCACCTTGGGCGCCGTTCTCCTCTTCGGGTACCTCGTGCTCACGCCCCATGGACCGCATCGTGGCCTGCTCATGGTCATCGACGCCGCCGGCGTGGCGTGCTGGTTGGCGGCTGTTCGCTCCCGTGGGGATCCGTTTGCTCACGACGAAATGGCGCGTCCCGTTCTTCTTCGTCTGGTCGCTGACGACCCTGACGCTGATCGCCGTGGCTGCCCGCCTGGACGGTGGGGCGGAGAGTCCGATCACAGCCCTGCTCGTCCTACCCGTGCTGTTCGCCGCGCTCGTCTATCCGTTGCCCACCGTGGTTGCACTGGGGATCGTGGCAGAGGTCTTCTACGCGGTCGTCGCCGCCACCGGTGTGGTGGTCAGTCCGTCGAAGGTGGCGATGTCGGGGGTGTCACTGGGCCTGGCTGGAGGCATCGCTGTCATGGCCGCCGTCAACCGCACGGCGCAGGACCGCAACAGACAGCGACTGACGGCTCGGCTGCACAAGCTGGCCACCCACGACGGCCTCACCGGATGCCTCACGTACCAGGCGTTTCAGGACGCGCTGGAATCCGAGGCGGCTCGCGCCGCGTCGCCACGGCCGGCCGTTCAGCGTCGTGATGGTGGATCTCGATTCGTTCAAGGACATCAACGACGAACACGGTCACGACGTCGGAGACGCCACGCTCCGCGCCGTCGTGCAGGGACTGCTCGCCGCTGCCCGTACGACCGACGTGGTCGGTCGCCTCGGGGGGGACGAGTTGGCGGTGTTGCTCCCTGACACCGATGCCGAGCAGGCGCCGCTTGTCGCCGAGCGGTTCCGGACCCATGCCCGTTCGGCGCAGACACCGGTGGGAGTGACCGTGAGCTTCGGTACGGCGACATGGTCCAACGAACTCGAGAGCCCGGCCGACGTCATTCGGCACGCCGACCAGGCCTTGTATTCGGCGAAGCACGCCGGGCGGGACCGCCTCGTCGTCTGGGAGCATTGCCTCGGCAACGCCTGACCCACGATGCGGCGACCGAGGCGGGTCGTGGTCACGTCGCTGCCCCGGAATCTCGTCGGCGATCGCCCGGGTCGACAGGGAGCCCCGTCGATCGGCTCGGGGCGTGCACCTCAACCCGACAGCGACGACGCGAGGAACTGGTGCAATGTCCCCGCTGCCACGACCGCACGACGGGGTGTCGAAACGCCCGCTTCGATGCGAGCCGGGACCGTCGACCGGCTGGCCGAGACGTAACTGAACGCCCACGGCACGCCCTCCCCTCACGGGCTCCTTACGGTCACTCGTCCGCACAGGGCGGGGCCACGTCGATGTCAGGGGCCACCTGGAGGGATGGTCGTGGTCGTCGTCGTGGTGGTGCGTGGTGGTCGTCGTCGCGGTGGTCGTCGTTGTCGTGGTGGTGGGCGTGGTCGTGGTGGTGGGGGTCGTCGTTGTCGTGGTGGGCGGTGGCCGACGCGGCCTCGTGGTCGTGGTCGTGGGCGGGATCGGCCTGGTGGTCGTGGTCGTAGCGCCCGGTTTGGTGGTGGTCGTCGCGCCTGGTTTCGTCGTGGGCGGGGTCGTCGATGTCGAGCCCGGCGCCTGCACAAGCGAAGGGCTGGTCGGCGCGGCCAGGCTCTTGTCGAGGGCATCGGTCGCCTTGGCGCCCTTGCCGCCGGACGCCGCCAAGACGGGATGGGCCGACGATGCCGTCGAGGTCGTGCCCTGGACGGAAGTCGAGGAAAGCGGGTCCCCACTCGTCGTCACCACGGGATCGGTGACCTCAGAGGGTGGGTGGGCACGCCCGGTGGCGAGCGCCGGCGAGCTCGGGGTGCCGCCCGAGATGGTCACGACCAGCACGCCGACGGCGATCATCACGGCGACGGCAAGCCCCGCCCACAGCCGGACCGGACTCCGCAAGAACGCCGGGAACGGGCGTCCCCACCAGTCTGCCCACGGCTGGCTCCCCGTGGCCCACGGTGGCGATGCCGAGGCCCGCTGTGGATGAAGGCTCTTCTTCAGGGTATGGCCAGTGGGGGCGAGAGCCCCGAGGGCCACGATCGTCGAGTTCGCAAGGTCCTCAGAGCGGGCCAGGAATCGCACCGGCCACCCGTTGACGATCACGACCAGCGACGTTGCGGTGCGACCGTCGGGAGTCCTGCCGGCGCCCGCTGAGACGTCGATGTCGCCGATGGCGTCCCAGGGCCACAGCCGCTCGACGGTGGGATCTTCGGAATCGGTGAGTGTCCAACCCCAACGGTCGACTTCGAGGTCGAACGTGCCCAACGTGTCGCCCGGGTCGCTCAACCCGCCTTCGACCACCCAGACCGTCGCGATCCTCACGTTGTGCGCAATTCCCTTTCCTCGTTGCTACCCGCTCTCTCGGGTCGGCATCCTAAATGGTCGGACCCGCGATGTTGGGCATGCTGGCGATCGCGGGCCGGCGAGGGCAAAGGCCCGATTCTCCTTGCGGGCGCTGACAAAACGCGGAGGGCCGGACCGACACGCGGCTGCTTTCGTTCTTCGTACTGCGACGCGTGCCTCTCGCCTACACGTCGGAGACGTGGTCGCGTTGCCACGAAACGCGTGAAGGAATCGGTGAGATGAATTGCACCGATGCCGTCAGTGGTGCGGACGGCGCGTCGGACCTTGTGCATCGCCGTCCTTCTGCGTTTGGACGACCGGGCCGATGCTGGTGACGATGGATGGACCGTTTGCCCGGGCACAAAAAATGCCCCGGCATTCTCGACAGGCTCGCCAGGGCGACCGGCCATCCGATGATGTCGGATAGCTTTCCCGAATGGGCGACTTGGCGGCTGACACGGCGGTGGAAGCCCTGGGCGATGGGCGTTACGCGGGGGTGCTCAGCCGGGACTGGGAGATTTGGGGCCCCATGGGCGGGTACCTCGCGTCCTTCGCCCTCCGTGCGGCTGGGAAAGAGAGCCGTTTCAACCGTCCCGCCAGTCTGTTCTGCCATTACCTGAACGTGGCGGCGTTCGAGCCGATCGAATTGCTGGTGAGCACGCTGCGGTCGGCTCGGACCGCTCTGTCGCAACGGGTGGTGCTCACTCAGGGTGAGCGTCAGGTCCTCGAGGCGACGGTCTGGTCGGTGGGCGAGGTCGAGGGCCTCGAACACGACGACACCGAACCGCCGGCCGTGCCGACGCCCGACCAGGTGGCTTCCATGGAGGAGCTGTTGCCCGACCGCGAGGCGCCGTTCAGGTTCTGGGAGAACCTCGATATGCGCCCGGTGACGTTTCGGTCGGAATGGCCGCCCGCAGAGTCCCTACCACCGAAGTGGCAAGCCTGGTGCCGCTTCCGACCAGTCGCCACATTCGACGACCCGTGGGTGGACGCGTGTCGTTCGGTCATCCTCGTCGACGTCCAGAGCTGGCCGGCGGCTTCCCTCCGCCACGCCTGGCGAGAGCCTCATGGCTTCATCGCTCCGAGTCTCGATCTCTACATCGCCTTCCACCTGCCGGCGCCCGAGGAGCCCTGGCTCCTGGCCGACGGGCTAGCCCCGGTTTCCGCTGACGGGATGTTTGGCTGGACCGGTCGGTTGTGGACTCCAGACGGTCGGCTGGTCAGCTCAGGGACAGGCCAGGCCTTGTACCGGCGAGTGCAGAGCAGCTGAGCATCGCAGTATCCCGGCGGCGGTGTGTGGTCAGGACAGGGTCCGACCCCCCTCGGCTTGGTGTCACGCACGTCATGCTCGGTGTCCGCCAGACCAGGGGAGGCTCAGGCCGCCCAGCCGCCGTCGTCGGCATTCCTCATGTGCGGCGCGAGATGTGCGCGCCCATAAAAGCCGTGATCGAATGACAGCGATCAGCCTTCAGCCCGTTGCCCTGCGAAGTAGCAGAGGATGTGTTGTGGACCGATCGCAGGGTTAGACGTGTTGTGCGACGGTTCCCGAGGCGCTCAGGCGGAATGCTCGACGATCGTTGCCTCCGGAGTCCTGCCAGAGGGCATCGCACCGCCTAAATATCGCCCTTAGGCTCGACTACGCCGCGTGCGTATGACTGCGTGATGGGATCACCTGAAAGTGGCCCTCGTCCGTCGAGTGGCTCAACGAGTAAGACGCGCCATCTCGTCACAGCCGCGACACGCAGTCCGGTGCGCCTGCACCTTCTTGGTCGGGCTGGCGAGATTTGAACTCGCGACCTCTTGACCCCCAGTCAAGCGCGCTAACCAAGCTGCGCCACAGCCCGTGTGTGTTCTGACCTGCGTTTCTAGCCTCTTACCCTCGGTGTCGAACCCGCCGAAGGGCCGATTTTGCAAACGCTTTGCAAACGCGGACCCCTCGCTGGCTCAGGCTAGTTCGCGCTCCGCAGTTCGCCGGTCATGGAAGTCTCTCCCCCCGTTTCGGTTATGACCTCTCGGACTGCCTGGCCCGACAGTGCCCCCCTGTCACAGAGCGCGTGAGCGACAGCCGTGACCGCTGGCCAGAAGCCGGGGTGCCTCATGAGGTTCAGAGTACGGCGCTCCAGCCATTCCAGGTAAGAGGCGCCTTCGTCGTCGCTCCCCGACACTTTGCAGGCAAGCTCGAGGGCGTACCCGTAGTCGCCACCGAGGACCAGGGTCTCCCACCTTCCGCCGAAACGTTCGGCCAGTGAAGTCGCCTCGCTCTCCGTCACCTTTTCGATGCCCATCCCCACTTCGTGTTGGGGTAGACCGAGGGCTTCCATCTCGGCGAAGCCACCCGCCAGCGAGGTCATAATCTCGACCTCGACGGATCGCCGAAGGCGGCCATTGATGAAACCGCCAAAGGTGCACTCGTAATCGGCTTCCTCAACCTTGTTGAGCCAACCCTGGCCGCGCCGGTAGTTCTCAACACGCCCGAGGGTGGCACCTTCAGGAGTTATAACCAGAACCTGTGGATCGACCACCTGATCGAGAGCGCGGCGTACCTTCCTTCTTGACCAAAGAAGAGCGCTGGCGGTGAGACGCCGGCGAGGAAGGTGACGCCGATGTTGACAGTAGTCGCAGGAGATGGCCCGGGCGCGGCAGCCGCGTCCATGCTGGACGAGATCTGCCGGGAGGGGGCCCAGCGCATGCTGGCGGTGGCCCTTGAACTCGAGGTGGAGGCCTACGTGGCGGCCTGTGCCGCCGAGGTCGACGACCACGATCGGCGCCTGGTGGTGCGCAACGGCCACGCCGAGCGTCGCACCATCGCCACGGGGGCGGGACCGACGAGATCCGGGCCCCGAAGATCAACGGCGAGCGGGTCGACGACAACCGGGAGGCGCCAGCGTATCGAGCTTCGATCGTCCGCCATAATCCCGAAGTACCAAGGTGTCCGAGGTGCTCCCGCTCATGTACCTGCACGGGATCGCTCGGGGGACTTGGCCCCGGCATCACCGAGTTCTTCGGCTCCGGCGCCGGCCTGTCCGCCGCATCGGTGATCACCCGCCTCACCACCCAGTGGCAGGACGAGCACCAGCGCTTCGCCAGCCGGTCGCTGGCCGACGCCGACTACGTCTACTGCTTCGCCGATGGGATCCACTTCAACGTCCGGCTGGACGAGGAGCGGCTGTGCGCCCTGGTGATCGTGGGGGTGCGGGCCGACGGGACCAAGGAGCTGGTGGCCATCTGCGACGGCCTGGCCGCGAGTCCAGCGGGGCGTGGGCGGACCTGTTGCGTGACGCCAAGCGGCGGGGGATGCGGGCCCCGGTGGTGATGGTGGGCGACGGGGCCCTCGGGCTGTGGTCTGCCCTCGGGGAGGTGTTTCCCGAGACCCGTGACCAGCGCTGTTCGGGTCCACAAGGTCGCCAACGTCCTCTCGGCGCTGCCGAAGTCGGCCCATCCGTTCAGCCCGCCGGGCCCTGGCGGAGATCCGCGACTCGCGCGAGGACCGCTCCACGCCCAGGCGGCGATCACGGCTTTCGCCGACGGGTTCGGGGCGAAGTGGCCAAGGCCGTGGCCAAGATCACCGAGGACCGCGACGAGCTGCTGTGCTTCTTCGACTTCCCCCTCGAGCACTGGATCCACCTGAAGACGACCAACCCATCGAGTCGACTTTCGCCACCGTGCGCCTGAGGACGAAGGTCACCAAGGGGCCGGGATCGAAGGCCGCCGGGTTGGCCATGGCGTTCAAGTTGATCGAGGCGGCCCAGGACCGCTGGCGGGCGGTCAACGCACCGCATCTCGTGGCCCTGGTGCGCGCCGGCGTGAAGTTCGAAAAGGGGGTGATGATGAAGCAGATGAGACCGAGGTTCAGGAGGTGACCACGTGATCAATCAGGAAGATCGATCCACAGGTCTTGACTATT
>CAWITH010000031.1:0-69075 GCA_963838935.1 uncultured Acidobacteriaceae bacterium | reverse complement strand
CGCCCACCATGCCGACTTCGATGCGGCGGCTGTACTTCCGCACGGCCGCGCCGTTTTCCGTGAAGATCGAAGTGCCATTGCCGCGCGGATCGCTATTCACCAGCGCAATCGCCTGCTCGAGCGTATCCACGTGCATCACCGACAGCACCGGGCCAAAAATTTCTTCGCGCGCCACGCGCATCTCGGGTTTCACGTGGTTCAGAATGGTCGGGCCCACAAAGTTTCCTCCAACTGGAACGCCCGCTGGACGCCTTCCATCTACCAGCAACTCCGCGCCTTCTTTCAATCCGCTTTCGATCGCTTCATGAATGCGCTCGCAGGCGGCGTGAGAAATCACAGGCCCCAGGCTCACCTTCGGATCCATGCCATCTCCGGCAATCAGCTTCTGGCCCCCTCTTCAATTTGCCGAGGATCGCCGCCCGCGCCGACCCGACCGTTACCAGCACCGATCCAGCCATGCAGCGCTGACCCGACGCTCCGAAGGCGCTGCCGATCACGTTGGACACGGTCTTATCCATGACCGCATCCGGCATCACGATCATCCCTTGTAAACCCTTGCGTGGGTTTGGTTTAGGGTAAAACTTGGCATTCTCGAACGTTCCAACCTCAACTAACTACTCTGGAAATTCCTGCCTCAACTAACTTAGTGCTTTTTCACCACTTCGCGATCTCGTTTTGCCCATGCTTGCGCTTGCGCAATGAGATCGGCCTTGTGGTCTTGCGACAGGTGATTCCAGACCCTTTCCAGCGGTTCCAGCTCCGGATTTTTCCCGGCCAATTCCAAAGGAATTGTACCAAACTTCACGCGTATGCGGTCAGCTGTGATGACACGCTGCAGCTCCTCCTTTTTAATCTTTAGAGCTCCGGCCAATGCTTCTGCCATCGCGTCTGATGGGACAACAATACCCCTCACGATGCTGCGGACATGCTCGTAGGAAGTCCCCACTTTCGTAGAAACGTCCCTTAGCGAGAGCTTCAGCTCACGCATCCGTCCAGCAAGCATCTCCCCAGTTCGATTTAGCAGTACCTCGGGAGAAAATTTGAGCGCCATCTAAAGAATCTTGTCCGTTTCCAATAGTTTTCGTTGCAATCCATACTTTAGCAATTGTACTTTATCCGACATTCGAACTTTTTGGAAATTGATTGCCGGCGTGAGGGCAACCGAGCCGAGAAAACTCCAGATTTCCGCATTCAAAGGCCGACTGTGGAAATTCTTGGCTCCGGAGTGGTGGATGCCCGTTCCAGCAACCGCCCACAAAGAACGCGCTGAGGCTGTGGGCATCGCCATGAAGTAGACTATGGGCTCGGAGGTTCTTAAGGTGTGCCGAATCAAGACCTGCCAGCGAAGAATGATCGCTATCTCCTGTACATCGATATCCTCGGATTCTCTGATCTCGTCACGGCGGACTCCCCCAAGGTTCACGACCTCTACGAAGTCATTGCCAGCCTGAACGTTCATAAGCACTCATCGTTTCGAGCAATCGTGTTTTCAGACACGATTCTTGTGTACAACGCTTACAGGCCCACCACGGCCTATGACCGACGTTACTTGGTGATGTACCTCTGCGAGTTTGCTCAGGACTTGCAAGATCGCCTTACGCGTCGGGGAATAGTCTTCCGTGCCGTGCTGGTTCGCGGCGACTTCATGCATTACGAGCTCAACTCCGTGCCTTGTTTCTTCGGCACTGCCCTAATTGATGCGTATCGGTCAGAGAAACAAATACAAGCCATCGGCCTGTTTATGGAACATTCGCTTATTCATGATTGCGATATTTTTCAAATCGCCCCCTTCAATGACCGCTACGATTTTGTCTTTATTACACAAACTCTAGATACCATCGAAGTCGAACACGGCGTCATGTTTCCTATCGATCGGTTTTCCCTCGAACAAACAGATCTGATTTATAGCCTCGTTCCCGAGGTGCTTCACCTAAAGCAGCTCAGCGATTGGGCGACCGCTCACAAAGACGAAAGAGTACGTCAGAAGTGCGTGAACACGTTGGCCCTATTCCGAGCCCAATACCCCGACACGCTTAACAGTCTGGAGGCCACTGGGTTTGAGCTGGAAGCTATTTCGCCAGGGGCCAAGTGGATAGCCGGAACCAGCTTCCATGAATTATGGGCCCTCTCTCAAGCGATGAAGCTGCTTGATCTATCTAGCGGGATTTCCGCTGTCGCTGTCGAGGGACTGGGACAGAAGGTCAAGGCTTCGGGCGATGTGACCGAGTTTGATGGAGTTGACTGTACCGTGCTGTACGGCAGCGCAGATCTTGCGACTGCGGACCGAGTTGACGTCATCCAACTAAAGTATTCCGGCTCGCGTCCGAGTGAAAAGTGGACTCTCTCGAGGCTCACAAACAGTAGCAAGAAGACTGGCGACAATTCAGTTCTTCGTCGACTCGCAACGGCATATGAGGGCGTTCGCAAGATCGCAAAAGCGGCCCCACGGGTGCGGCTTATCTCCAATCAGGCGGTCTCAAATGATGTGCTGAAAGGCTTCCAAGGCCTCAGGGAAGGCGACGCATCGGGCTTCAAATTTAGGACCAAGGTTCTCAAGGCAACATCCCTTGATGCAAGTGAGCTGAAGGCGTTCGCGAAGTCGCTCGATCTGATCTCCAGCACGGGATCTCGGTTTCAACTGGAAGAGGAGCTCTTGCTTGAGATCTCACGATGGACTGACGATGACGCACGAGCAACGCTGGACGTGTTGCTGAGTTTCATTCACAAGCAGATGCTGCCGGAGAATGCAAAGCGTTTCATGATTCGTGAGAACGTCCTTATCATGATTGCGGGAAGTTCCAGTCCCGACAGCTTATTTCCGTGTCCGAATGAAACCGTCTCGCCTCGGACGCCCGTGCTAAGAGCGGCGGCGAAAGACTTGGCCGCAAAACTCACAGGAGGTGCGAAGCAAGTATGTTTGCATGGTGGCCCAGGATGCGGAGCCTTTCAGCCGGTCAACAACGATGCTGCCGTTTTTCAGGTCGATATCATCTAAGCGAAGATTGCAGACCTCGGAGGCTCTCATCGCGTGCTTATAGGCCAGAAGTATCATGGCCCATTCCCGAGCACCATTGGCCTTTGCTGCCCTGAGCACCGAAAGCACCTCAGCGGGTTCGAGGTGAATCATCGTTTGTCGGCGGATTCTTGGAGCTTCTGGCATTGGATTTCCTCGAAAATGCAACATTATGTTCAAATACTGAGGTCTGGAAAGTTCGTTAAGTCGTTTGTTTTTATACACAACCACTCAAAAATGCACCAGAATGGTTAGATTGATGTATTCCCATTTGGCCTCCTCGCGTCACAGATCAAGCGTACCTTGCTGGTGCAATTGATTGCAAAATCCGCGACCATAGAACTGATGCAAAACTTCCTCTCTGATCCGATCTACGATGCCGTCTGCCAAAGCTTTCGCGACCAGAACCCGCAGTTCTAACCAGCTTTTCAGGGGCAACCCGTATTGATGGGCAAAGAGACGTTGCTCTAGACAGCACAATGGCTCGTAGATCAGCTCGCCCTCAATACGCCCGCCCTCCACAAAAAACAGCGCCATGCCCACAGCTCTATGGGCACCCTTGATCTTGTGCCGCTGAAAAAACTCCCTGATGACTTCTGCTCCCTCTACCCCTTGTACGAGCCGCTTCAGCATCGCCAGCCCCACACGGGTATGCATGTCAAAGCAATGGCTTGGAAGATCGAAAAGCATTTTGTACGGCGGTACCGGGGTCTGTACTCTGGTCATCTCCAGCGGGAGCCGCAGACCGACAAACCTCAACAGCCCTTCCGCCCGCCAATCATTCTTCCTCTGCCATTCCTGCCAGGTATTCGTCGGCGTTTGCACTGACGCCTTCCGCTGCATGATCGTCGCAACAATCGGCTTGTCCTCCGCCTTAAGCTCGGGCAATTCACACTTCATGGCCGCAGGCTCAATCAGGCCGTAACTGCAATAAATACGGCTGCGAGTCGTCAGATCACACATCTGCTCTGCAAGAAAACAGAGCAGGTCATAATTCCTATTGCCAGTCTTCTTCGGGGGAAAAACAGTAGAGCAGGTGACTACAAAAGCAGCAAGAACATCATCGGCGGGTCCCACGTCTTCACAGGCGATGACACAAAGCCTTCGCCAAAAATAGGCATACTCCTCCGGCATGCTGTCGATTGCCGAGAGGAGATATAATGCCGTCTCTTTTTCACCGCGCCGGATCGATTTCTGAAGAGCAGAAACCAGCTCCCATTTCCGCTTCCTTGCCAACACCAAACGTCCCAACGGGGCATCATATCGCCGAAGAGCGTCACAAAGTAGAACCCACCTACCTGACGCGGGTGTCGCCCACATGCCTTCCGGATATCTGTACAAATGGTCGAGCTGTGAACAGGAGATCATCTCAATCGTAGGGCATTTGTATGTACGTATTATTAGATGCTATGTGCTTTCTTTAGTTGCACTTACACTGGCCTTATGGGATAGAAAGTTACGGAGCTGCCCATGGGTAAGACGTCTAGAGTTGGAATAGCCCACAGACTCACCGTTGTTGCGATAGAGGCGCCTTCTTAGCTCGTTTAGGGCGTGGTGGTGAGGGTTTAGTGTTGTTTCGGTGAGGGGTTCTGAGTGTAATCGCGATTTTGCGACAATTACGCTGCTGGTTTTCTCGAATGAGGCCCGTGAAAGACCTTATGAAAGCGCGCATAAAAAGGGCCGAACCCCGCAAGAGTTCGGCTCCTCCACAAGGAGAACTAAGGATACTGCATCTCGTGCTCTGTTGTTTACACCGGTGCGTCCAGCATTGTCAGTGACCTCTAGCACACCCGAGTGTTCGTTAAGAGCCACGACCGGGGTTTTGGGCTCCAGATGCCCTGCGGGTGACCGACAGATTCTGGGGTTATGAGCGCTATCGGGATTTATCGTCAACCATAGCGCTGAGACGCCGCCAACTTGCTGTCCTTCATTGACTTGCCCCATCCCCAGTCCTAAGATTTCAGCCAAATGATCGGCCAGACTATCTCGCACTACCGCATCGTTGAGAAGCTAGGCGGTGGCGGCATGGGGATCGTCTACAAGGCTGAGGACACGCGGCTGCATCGCTCTGTCGCCCTCAAGTTCTTGCCCGATGAAGTTTCCCGCGACCCGCAGGCATTAGCCCGCTTTCAACGCGAAGCCCAAGCCGCATCCGCACTGAATCACCCCAATATCTGTACGATTCACGACATTGTCGAACAGGACGGGCAGTCCTTCATCGTCATGGAGTTTCTGGACGGGCTGACGCTGAAGCACCGGATAGCAGGTCGCCCGCTGGAAATTGAAAGTCTGTTGTCGCTCGGAATCGAGATCGCGGACGCACTCGATGCGGCTCATGCCGCTGGTATCGTTCACCGCGACATCAAGCCCGCCAATATCTTCGTGACAAAACGCGGAAACGCCAAGATTCTCGACTTCGGTCTGGCGAAAGTCGTGACTCCCACGAGTTCTGCCAGCCAAGTTGCAGCGGCGGGCACACAGACCGAATCGGTTGACGAGCAACACCTGACGAGCCCCGGTTCTGCGCTCGGCACCGTCGCTTATATGTCGCCGGAGCAAGCGCGGGCGAAGGAACTCGATGCACGAACGGATTTGTTCTCGTTTGGAGCTGTTCTTTATGAGATGGGCACCGGCCAGTTGCCTTTCCGCGGGGACAGTACAGCGACGATCTTCGAGGCGATCCTGAACCGGGCACCTGTTCCAGCCGTGCGGCTGAATCCCGACGTGCCCGCAGAACTGGAACGGATCATCGACAAGGCACTGGAAAAAGACCGCAATCTGCGCTACCAGAGCGCGGCGGAGATGCGAGCGGACCTGCAACGGCTGAAGCGCGACAGCGAGAGCGGAACGGCGGCCGTGTCAGAAGTTCCTGCGGCTTGGATTGCTAACGTTTGGAAGATTGCGGTTCCCGTTGTGCTTGTCGCCTCGTTGATCGCAGGTGGGCTTTACTATCGTTCGCATCAGCAAAGCAATCGCCTGACCGACAAAGACACCATTGTTCTCGCTGATTTCGACAACAAGACGGGCGATGCGGTATTCGACGACACGCTGAAGCAGGGACTTTCAGTACAGCTTGAGCAATCGCCCTTTCTCGCTCTGGTTTCCGAGCGCAGGGTGAATGAGACCTTGAAGCTGATGGGTCGTTCACCCGATGACCGCCTAACGGCGAACGTCACCCGCGAGGTCTGCCAGCGCACGGGGAGCAAGGCCATGCTGAACGGCTCGATTGCGGGGCTGGGCAGCCAGTACGTGATTGGCCTGAAAGCCGTGAACTGCAACACGGGGGAGGTGCTGGCGGAATCGCAGGAGCAGGCGGCAGGCAAGGAATCGGTGCTCAAGGCTCTGGACGCAGCTGCAGTCAGCTTGCGGCGCCGCATGGCAAGGTGGAAGAACTTACTGCGCCACTCGGGTTGACTGCGCACCGTGACCTGAGCGGCTTCTACCAGCAAGAAGCGCAGCAGCACGTTGCCTTGCTTGCTGATGTGTCCCAGCCGCCGTCGATCGCCGCTGGATTCTTCCGATGGAACCAAACCCACATAGCTGGCAATCTGTTTCCCGCAGTGAAAACGTTCCGGCGTTCCAATCACCAACTCGAAAGCCAGTGCCGTCAGCGGACCCACGCCGGGATGCGTCATCAGCCGCCGCGTCACGGGTCGCTTCTCCACTTCTTCTTCCAGGGCTTGGGTCAGTTCCTGGATCTTCGGAGTGAGTTGGTCGAGTATGTCGAGCAGGTCCTGCCCAACTCAAACTGCAACTCCCTCAGCAAACGCTCAAACCAGCGTGCGTGCCCGCTGGCTTCCATCCCCACACGCACGCTCCGCTGCTGGAGCCCACGGTAGAACTGCTCGGCTTCCTCGCGGTGAGTCAGCCGCCCTTCGCCGCACTCCCCGGTTTCTGTGTCCACCCACGCAATTTGCTGGAAGCCCGGATGATAGTCACATCCTATAATCAGCATGTTCGGCTCCTTTCCTCCGAGCCCTTTGGTTGGTTTGCGCCTCCAAAGTTTACTCGGGCCTGGGAGCCGACATTGTTATGGAATCATTACACTCAGTGACCCCAGATCGCCACTTGTCAATCGAGGGTCGTTACGTCCCAACGTTTGGAAATTGATTGCACGAATTGACAAATGACGGCGTTGTGGAATGTTGGGGAGCTGTAGAATCGCCTGTATCGCTTAGGGACAGCTTGCTAGCGCATTGATGCCGTTTGGTGAGGGTATGGAGTCCCTGTTCGTGTTGAACAGCGTTGAGAACGTTCTACAGTTCTACATGCCCCCTTCTACACCCCTTGTAATCTACAACCAGAATCATCCTCTTGGTGACTTGGCATTCACACCTGCCAGCAAGTTTGGAGTGTCAGGAGGGAGAGTTTTATGCCTCTCGCCGCTCTCTACAGACGCGCCTACCGACAACACTAGTGCGCATAGAACGTAGAACTCACAGGAGAGGACCCGGAAGTCTGCTGACTTGCTGAACTTGCAACCTGCTCCCACAACGGGATTGTACTGCCACGGTAGGCCGACATCCATGTAAGTCTTCTGTCAAGGAAAAACACGGGTGCTCAGGCGCGCTCGGGAGAGCGCGCATTTTTCGGATGCAGAACCGCTCAGCTCGCATTTTGCCTCTCGGCGGTGGTCCCTGCTTTCGCAGAACCAGACATCCATTCACTGTCTCGGGCCAAAGGCCGTTACAGAAGATTGAGTGTGTGTTCTCTGCCAGTCCCGAAACAGTCAGAAGGGAGCCTCGGGAGTTTCATCTCCGTTGCTCAGTCGGTCAGTGGCGGGACCTGGCAGTCTGCGCGCTGTGTGTAGTGCTTTTCTATTCGTTGGCCTGGTTTTCAGGCCGCGTCGCATCTGCAATCTTCTGCAGGCACGAAATCCCGTTGTCCTCGATCCACGGCGAGAAGATATGCGACCATCTTGCGTGCTACCGCAAGCGTCGCTCGATTGGCGTTCCCTTTCTGTTTCTCTCTTTCATAGAGCAACGCAAGATCGTGATCCTGTCGGGGCGCCAACTTCGCAGCCTCGATCAGCACAAATTGGATATTCTTGTTGCGCTGTTTGGAAATCGGCGTGCGAATCGACTTCTCGGCTGAGCTTCTTTCGTCACCGCAGAGCCCGCAATAACTGATCGCTTGCCGGATCGATCCGAAGCGCGAAATCTCGCCCATCTCTAGCGCCCAGGTCAGTGCAGTAATGGGCCCAACTCCGGGAACAGTTCTAAGCCGCCTGATTCTCTCGGCCAGGAGCGGATCTCGCTGCAGCGAGCTCACAAGAGCCCGTTCCGTTTTCTGTAGTCGTGCGATCGTATCCCGGCTCAGTCGGAGCAGGGGCCGAATACTCTCATTCACTTCTTCGTTGCTCGCGAGCAGTTCGCGAAAGTATCCCACTTTGTGAAGCCGCCGCTTGTTGTACGTCACCCCAGTTTCCATGAGCAGACCTGAGATCCGATTTTTCGTCTGCACCATCTGCCGTACCAGCAAACAGCGGTAGCGCAGCGTTCGCCGTCTGTCCCGAATCTCAGTCGAAGCCATGTAGCACTCGGGCAGGAAGTCACAGCGCAAGCAATCGGCGATTTTGCTGGCGTCGACCCGATCGTTCTTTTTCTTGGCAGCTGCGATCGCGCGCAGCATCAGGGGATGCGCCACCTTAATCTCTGTCGCATGTGGATGGAGATGATCGTAGATCCAACCGGTAAAAATCGTCGCTTCCATCGCAACCGTCCAGGGCTGCGGAAGAGTTCTCATCCAGATGTCCAGCTCGCAGCGCGTTGCTCCAAGCTTGCCTTCCTGGTGAACTCGACCACTCGCATCCTTGACGCAATAGCTGATCGTCTTCTTGTGAACATCCAGCCCGATGTAATACATATGTCCTTGAGGAGCCTCCGTGGTTGTTTTCTGAATCAACGTTCCCGTTGAGTTCAGCCTTTTCTACACCACGTGCTCCTCCTGGACTTAGCATTCAAACAGTCAGATGATCAGAAACGCGCAATTTGCAATTGATTGCAAGTTCCGGCCTACGCCATCGTGCCGTCAAGAGAACACTGCTATTGTGACGCAGGTATGCTTTCGTCTACCAGTTCGATAAACACCTTTTGAATCTCAGTCAGCGTCGTAGCTACCTCGATCCTGGCCAATCGTTCTGTTTTGCCCTCGGCAAATACCAGCGCCAAGTTCCTCATCTGTCCATAACGCCTTTGGTCTAGCCTCCGTACGAAATCTCCCGCAGGGCTTGAGTCGCGCAATCTGGACCGCATGATTTTCAAGCCGATTCCGTGATGGGCGAGCAAGTACCCGACGTTTGGATAATCAGGAGCGCGATGTGATCCTGACTCAGCCCGGACCTGCTGGCAAGAATGCCACCAATTCACCGGGTTCAACATCCACTCGATCACGTCCCTCGTTAAATCGCCGAGAGCTTTCCTCAACGACTTCAACTGTCCCAATTCTTTGGGAGTTAACGGCCTTCCTATACCTCGGAAGTTGGCTGTCAGTTGCCGCTGCCACACGGCAGCAAGAAATCGCACCGGATGTTGCTCAGGGTCTCTTTTCAATGCCCAATTTGGTTTCATCTGAGATCACCTTCCTCAACCACTTTCTTTCAATGTCGCTCATGCGACCTCAACCTCATTTCTACCAACTTCAATCTTTTCTCTTCGCAAGCTCGCTTTGCTCGCAACAGAGTTGAGCGAGGCGCTTAAAGCGCCAACATTGGTTCATCTCACCCCCATCTTCTCAGGTGGTGGGCACACTTGGGACCTTCACCATGTCCCAGTGTTTGTAGCTGCCGACCTTCTCAGTCTGGAGCCACACACCCGCTTGCGCGGCCATAATCTCCTGTACTCTTCCTTTACGTAACGGCGAGAGTGCAATCAACTATGTTGGTGGGGTTCTGGCTCGCTTGCATAGCCATCTCTGAGAAGAGAGATGGCCGGTCTAACGATCCGAGCCACGGTATCAAGCCAGTTGTACGTCGAATCGAACTCTTAGCTTATTGCTCGCCCGCTGTACAACCGATCCCGCAAAGCGCCCGCGAACCGCAATACTCACGTACGGGTGTTCAGACCGCCAAGGAACTTCTTGATGTCCTTTGGCGTCGGCAAGACAGTGGGGGGCTTGGCTTGTTGAATTGCCGGAAGCAGACGATAGAAGGTCTTGAGTTGCTCGTCCTGACAGTCTTCGTCTCTCTCTACCCAACGGAACAGGGCACGGAGCGACCGCAGCACTTTCATTTTGCTATTTTCCGCCCATCCTTTACTGTCCAGCCACGCCAGAAAATCCACAATGTCGCTACGCTTCATGTGTTCCCATTTGCTCAATCCACGCTCGGCCATGAAGCCGAAGAAGTGTTTCAGGTCCCACTCATAAGCCTCTATGGTTCGCGGCCTGGCCTGTTTGCGTGCCCCTGCATTCCTGACTCCCATCTGTCGGCTGCGGATAAACAGTCTGCGAGCCTCTTCCATCAGCATTTGTAGCCCCCCCAGTCCAACTAACTCAGGCTCTTTAAAGGGCAAAGCCATGATACAACTATAGTTACTGTATGTCAACTATAACTATTGTATCATCGTTAAAAACAGCCGAATGCGCAAATTTTGATTTCTGGAAAGGATTGATTAGGGGTTTTGACGTTCGAATGGAACCAACTCTATTTGTTGTGATGCAACAACATATTAAGAGTCAGTTGCTCTGCCAATTGAGCTACGCGCCCACTGCTAACGCCAACCTTGCGACAAATTTTGATTATAACATTCGCTCCTGGCATCAAAAACACGACGTTGTTTACAATCGCATTGCACCTTCTTGGGCTACGGATGGTTTGGATTTTCCAAAGGAGAGATTGTATGTCGTGCCAAAAAACCGTACTTCCACTGCTGCTTGTCGGAATCATTCTTTCGGCGGCGCTTCTAGAACGCGCCGTCGCCCAGGTTCCGACCCGCACCGGGCCCCCTAACCCCACCGGCGCTGCTCCAAAACCACCGCGGCAAGAACCTTGCTGGGAAGTCGCGGGCGTTTCCAAATCAGCGATAGAGCAACGGCAGGCCATTACGCAGCAGGCGCGCCAGGAAGTAGACGCGGTCTGCGCGAACTCATCGCTCTCGATGCTGCAGAAGCGGCAACAGATTCAGCAGATTCATCAGCGGGAACGCGAGCAGATCGATGCCATCATCACGCCGGAACAGCGCGAAGCCATGCGCTCCTGTCAGGAGCAGCGCAATCCGCCTCACGCCGGCGGACATGCCGGAGGCGGGCACCCGGGCGGACCTTGCGGCGAGATGCCGGCCGGCCAGAAGCCCAATCCGCCACAGGAGAACGAAGCGCCTCCAAACTAGACCGCGTTCAACTGAACCAGGCTGAACTTGACCGTGTTCAAACCGACCATGTTCAAATCGCGCTCTCGCGATTACGCCGACGCCGCTTCCTCGCTTCGTTCCGCGACCGCTGAGCTCGAACCCGACAGCGGTTCGCGAGTCGGCGGCTTGCGCATCGGCAGAACCTCTGCGTAAGCCGGGGCTCGCCGCTCGATTCTTCCAATGACCGGCCTGTCGACAGCACCCGCGGCGGACAGGGATACGAACCTGTTCTCGCCCAACAGACGATCAATCAATCGCAGTTCCCACGGGCGTAGCACTTGCTGCGGCAGTGAGAAAAAATTGCGGAACGTCCAAATCAGATATGCGCGTTGTACAAGATTCGGTTCTACGTATCGAGGCCCGATCGGCGTGTCCAGTTCAAGGATGCCGCGGGTCAGTTTTTCAATCCACATGACCTAGTCCACCTGGGGGAAAGATGGCTAACTTCGCCTTTCCTTTGAAGCGGGCATTATTGCACCACAGACGGGGCATTGGGAAGCAATCTTTTTATTTTCACGAACAAACTATTGGGAATTGCCGGATCAACTTGAGAAAGCGGCCCCAGAGATGGTGCCCGAAGAACGTGGGGTTTCCTGAGACCTCTGACACCTGAGACCTGCCCCTACGAGCTGAGCTCCGGCAGGAATTCGATGCGGTCAAGGGTAGCGGCTATGCCCATCCCCTTGCCGTCCGACTCCTCCATCCGCACCACCGAAGCCTGGCAGAGCGTCCAACCGCCGGGGCCCAGTCCCAGGCCGGGAGGCAGCATAATGACCAGGTCCAGCTTCGAACCCGCTTTCATCCCTGACTCGGAATAGAGAAAGATGCCCGATGAACTCAGATCGCGAGTGACGGCCTCGTGCTCGCTGCCCTGGTGACGAACCTTGACCGGGACGCGAATCGGCACCCGCTGGTCTGATCGCCGGTCGTTCTCCGAAGTCCTGGTTTTGTCCGTCATAGTTGGTCGGTCTTGGCCATGAGCCGCGGTGGAAGTGTACTCCAGTTTGCGCGAAGGTGGGAGCGCAAACTATCCGCAAAGAACGCTCCTCCCGCATTTCGCGGGAGGAGCCGTGGAAGAACCGTTACCAGTTAGAAGTTGATCTTCACAACAAACTGGGTTCCGCGTGGACCGCCGCCACCCAGGAACGGGTTGCCGATGCCCACATCGCCGGTGGCCTCGAGTGGCAGGAACGAAGTACCTGTCGGGCTGGTGGCGAGGCCCCGGCCGGTAGCCGGATCGATGCCGTTGGTCGCCGGATCGGAGATGTAATTCGGCAAGGTGGGGTTGCTGAAATTGGGGTGATTGAGAATATTGAAGAACTCGGCCCGGAACTGTAAGACAACGTGCTCGGTGAGGTTCGTGCTCTTGTAGAGCGAGAAATTCAGCTCTTTGAAAGCTGGAGCGCGCAGGCTGTTGCGGCCCATGTTGCCGAAATGGCGGGTTCCGGCTAGGCAGTTGCTATCGCCGGTCGTTGGCAGTGTGGCGGGGGGAGGGTTAGGGTTAGGGTTAGTAAGCGCGGTAGTGTTGCCGAACGTGCAAGGCACCTGGAAGGACGACAGGTCAACGCTGTACGGGCCGCTTCCATAGCGGATTGGACCCACCACGTCGGGCCGGTCAAAACCCTCTCCAGAGCCGGAGTAGTCGCCCTCGAAGTTGTAATTCAACTGGAAGGGCTGACCGTCCTGAAGGTTCAAGACACCGTCCACTCCCCAGCCATTTTTCAGCTTCGACGCACGCCCGCTGAACTTGGGAAGGGCGTAACCAAAGTTCCAGGTGAGGCGGCGGCGGATATCAAAGTTCGAATTTCCCCGCTCCAAGCTGGGGAAAAAGCTGTTATTCGGCTGGGCAGCGTTGGGAATGAAATCCTCCAGGTCGCTGGCATTATCGATGGAGTGCGACCAGACGAAGTTGAGGGTGGAGTTAAGCCCGCGCCAGCTGTTGATCCGCATGCTGGTTTGCAACGCATGGTAGGTGGAACTCGCCGAGGATTCCTCCCGGTTTACGTAATACAAAGCGGGATACGCGGTCCGGGGGACGTTGGCGTCTCCCGCCGGATCCGGCGCGTCGAAGCCTGCGATATAGCAGTTTGGCGCGGTCTGTCCCCAAGTGGCGCATTGGCCCAAATCGAAGGCGGTGATCTGCGCCTGACTGGGCTGGTTGAGGTCGCGGAAGCGGAATAATTTAGTACCGCGCGCTCCCACATAGCCCACTTCCACGACAGTCTTTCCAAACTGCTGTTGCACATTCAGATTGAAATTCTGGGTGTACGGAGTCCGAATGTTTGCGTTCGTGCCAAAGAAGTCGCCCAGGGGAGAGGTTGCAGCAAATACCGGGGATGTCGCACTGAGAGCGCCGCCGGCCGGGGACAAGTTCGGCCGATCCAATCGCGGCCGGCCCGATCCCGGAGTATGTCGGCCCTGGACAAAAGGCACAGTTATAGGGAGCGTGGCCCAGGAAGATGTCCTGCGAGAATGCATCATAGAACAGGCCCCAGCCGCCACGAATCACGGTTTTGCTTTTGCCCGCAAGGTCATAGGCGAAACCGAGGCGTGGAGCAAAGTTATTGAGGTCCTTGTCATAGAGCTGAGGGGCGGGAGCCTCGTTGGAGGAAGTGGTTGGATCAAGCTGATAGAAGAGGTTGTTCTTCTCGCCTACGACTCCGAAGTAATCCCAGCGGACGCCGTAGTTCAAGGTAAGCCGGGGCGTCCAGCGGAAGCTGTCCTGGATAAAGAGGCCGTGGCTGTTTTCGTAGGAATGGCGCTTGGTGTCGCCTTCTGCGATCTTGCCACTACTCGGAATGCCTGCCAGGAACGATGCGAGATCGCTGAAGGAGAGCTTTCCACGAAACGTATTGTCCTGGATTAACGCAATCGTAGTGCGGCGGAATTCATAGCCCAGCTTAAAATCGTGACGGCCCCGTTTCCAGCCATAGTCATCAACAAAGTGCCAGTTGGAATCCACTCGGTTGCGCGGCACCGAGTTGGTGGCGCCGAGCGGAGCGAAACCGGTAACGGATATCTTCGGCAAACCGAAATCAAATGGCGAGGTCACGCCCGTGTTGAGGCCGATAGAAGACGGATTGAAGTTGTCATCCTCGGGAAAGAACCCCTCGGCAAAGCGATTCCAGCCCAGGCGCGCTTCGTTCAGAGCGTTGCCCATTACCTTGACGTATGAAATGGAGACCAATTGCACACGCGTGGGAGTGGTGGTGTTGAAGCCAGGCAGCAACCCACCCGCTAACTGCGCAAACGGGAAGCTCTGATCGCTGTCGCCAAAATAGTAGCGGCCGGTCAGCATGTTGTTGGGGTTGAAGTTGTAATCCACCTTGTCGATCATGCTGTCCACCCGGTTATTGAACAGCGTGGAGAGCGCGAGGTTGGGGCAGGTGCTGGAACCGAGATTCGGCGCAGGCCATGGGTGTCGGGCAAGGAGAGCCTGAATAACCGGGTTGCTGGAATCACTGGGACTGAGCGAGCCGTCGGGCGCGCTACCTGTTGGTACGCAGCTCGTTCCCCCTTGCGCGCCGGATTCACGTTGGCCTTCGTAGTCAACGAAGAAGAAGGCCTTGTCTTTAATGATCGGTCCGCCGAGCGAGCCGCCGAACTGGTTGTTGTGGAATGGGTTCGACGGGCCTGTGCTATTGAAAAAGTTGCGCGCGCCGCCGACCGCACTGGTGCGGTTGTACTCAAGCAAAGAACCATGCAGGTTGTTGGTGCCGCTCTTAGTGACGGTATTGATCACGGCGCCGGAATTGCGGCCGTACTCGGGCGGGTAGTTGGAAAGGACGCGCAGCTCCTCAACGGCGTCTAGGGGCAGAATCGTCGCCGGATCTCCGAATACACCTGCTTGGTTAATAGCCGGGTCGTTGCGGAAGCCGTCGTTCATGTCAGTGCCGTCGAGAAGGAAGTTGTTGGCGCGGCCGCGCGAACCATTCATCGAGAACTCACCCAAAGACCCGGGGGAATCGGAAATCTGGTCGGGCGAGCCGGCGATGCCAGGATTGAGATAGATCAGCTTGGTGTAGTCGCGGCCGTTGACGGGCATGTCCTCGACGGACTGGGATGTGAGCACGCCACCGAGTTCGTTCGAAGTCGTTTCGACCATGGGCAAATCTTCCGCATTGACCTCAACCCGGGTGTCCACCTGTCCGGTCTTGAGGGCGGCATCCACACGGCGTTCGGTGGCGACGTCAACTGCCACTCCCGTCGCTACAAAAGTCTTGAAGCCGGTCTGCGACACGGTTACGGAGTAGCTTCCGATGGGCAACTCAGACACGTTGTAGCTGCCGTCGGCGCTGGTCGTGGTGGTGCGTTCCTGACCAGTGCCCAGGTTGCGAATCTTGATCGTCGCTCCGGCTACGACTGCTCCCGAGGGATCGGTGACCGATCCGAGGATGGTGCCACGAAACGTTTGCCCCACGAGCAGGGTCGTCGAAAGAAGAATAAACACTACCAATAAACGCAGTTTCATTCCGGTCCTCCTGAATAATCGCGGGCGCTGAACAGACCCACGCTCCGCAAGTAGCAAACACATGTCCACTTGAGATGCGCGGAATTATATACCTGCGTGCGCGAAACATCTGTGCGCAACCTCACAGAGCCAGGTTTGGGGAAGGTGATCTGGGCGGAAACCTCGGCCGCAGATTGCGCGGGTACAACGACAGCCCGCTAAAGTGCGGACGCCCGCGCTCGCAATCGCCGAAAGTCTTATCAGAAATACGGAATAACGGATGAAATTACGGGATTCTAGAAGCTGAAGGCCACGCCGCCACGCACCGAACGCGCCGATTGCACCAGATAAACAGTGCGTCCATCCCGTCCCATCACCGGCACATACCCCTGGGCGAGAAGATTTCGCAGGTCCATAAGAACTTCCATGTGTCCTGCGAGGAAGCTCGCTGGAATCGGTTGCCGGATGAAGAGGTTCAAATAAGGATCGGACTGGCCGGGCGAACTGTCGAACAGATCGACAGGAGTCAACGCATGATGGCCGCCCGTGTAACGGTAAGAGGCGACCCAGAGCGTCTTCGCCTTAGGCACGGTGCCGCTGAACTTGGCTGCCACGGCATGGCGTTGCTCCGCGCGAATCCACTCCCGCGCATCCTGCAGCTGGACGTCGGGGCGCGACAGGTCGAGCACGCCTCCGTAAGCATAATCGAGCGTTGCGGTCAGATCGGACAGCAACTTCCGCTGCAGCACCACCCGCATCCCCCGCGTCGCGTAATCGTTCCCCTGATAGCTGAAAGTGCCCGAGTACACATCGGGCAGCACTTCACCTGACTCGGCCATTATTCCGCCCGGCAGCATTTCGCCAACTCCGGTAAGCACCGGATCGACCGTGCTGTCCGCGTAAAACGCGACCTGCATATTGTTCTTGCCGACGCGCTGCGAGATCGACACTTCCTGGTGACGGTCCCGCTCCACCGCCGGCAAAAACCCGGTCATGCTCATACGCGGCGCGGTTTCGCTCAGGTCCGCCGAAGTTGAATCCAAACCATCGTCCCCGAACCGGCCATCACCCAAACGATCTTCCAGTCGCATGTTCGGGACCGAGCTCGCGTATTGATATTCCAGCACGGTATTCGGAGTGATGTGCAAATCGGCCGACCCGAAGGGCTTGAAAGCGTTCACCCGCCCCATAAACTGGATGGCTTGCAGTTCGCTGCCGAACTTCATTTCCAGTTTATTGCCCACGACGATCCGATCGGAACTGGTTACCGACAGCGCTTGCAGTGCGGCGCCCGGCATCGAGTACTGGTCAGGTGAATTCAGCCGGAGGGCGGTAATGGCCAGCGAAGGTTCGAACACACCGTTGTAACGGTTCGTGTAGGTCGTTCGAAGAACTGCTGCCGGGATGCTCTGCCCGTCCGCTCCATAACCGACATTGCCGTTAAGGCGCACGGTACCGCTCGATAACAGCGAACGCTCCACGGCAAAACCGGCATTCATATCCGCAGGGCAGCCGAAACCCTGCCCCGGCGACCCCGCCACGAAAGACAAAGCACCTTTCAGATCGTGGTCCGCGGCGGACTCCCCGCTCTGCGCGACCACGGTGGTACCGTCGGGGAGCACGCGCAGGATGGGCCGGTTTGCGACCGACCGAAGCGTCCATTTCCAGTCGTCATCGTCCACCGCATTGCGCAGCGGAACCAACTGGATGGCCTCGAACAGCGTGGTGAGCGTGACATTTACGATCAGTTTCGCACCGGCATGCACATCGATTTTCTCACGCAGCGACGGGAGGAATGCAGGCGCACTCACCTTCACGCTGTAGGTTCCGGGCAGCAGACTCGCAACCGAGTAGAAACCACGATCGTCGGAGAAAACCTTCAGCGCCTGAGCAGCCGAACCGAGCACTTCCACCACTGCGCCCATTTGCGGCGCGCCGCTGCCATCGCGAACATATCCAGAGATCGTGCCGGAGGCGGTCCCGCACCATGCCGGAACAGGCATGGCCGCGGCCATAATAGCGACGACTGCGAGGAACCCGAGCTTTCGGAACATCTCGCCCACCACCTCTGGGAAACCAAGCAGCAGCTTACTCGACGGCGAAGGTTGCCGTTGGATCCACCATCTGCTTGGAAAGGTTGTCGTTCACTTTGATCTCGATCTTGTACAAACCCGGTTGCAGGTTGGCCGCGGAAAGCGTCTTCTGCAGCGTCACCTGGTCACCCACATTGCCCATGGTGTCTGTCGACTCGACGGTATGGATAACCGCCTTGTTATTGGCGTCGGTCACATTGTATTCGAATGTAGCCGAAGGTTTGTGGGTTTTTTCGTCCACGCTCAGGTTGTAAACCTGCATCCAAAAATTCAGTTTCTGATTGCGCTTGAATGAAATAGGTTTGCCGTCGGAAGGCGCCACGCGCGGCCGCACTTTTGTCGTCCCGATCACGAAATTGCCCGTGCCCACATTCTTCGTAGCGACCGGTTCCATCTGGTCGGCAATGATCAGCGTAGAGCTGCTCAACTTGTCCTCGCTGAAGTCCGGAATCTGGATCGCATGCTCCCAACTCCCGGTACGATCTCCGTTCACGTCCTTCACCACGATGTCCAGGCGGTATCGATTCTGGCTGATGCGCAGTGGCAGCGCCTTCCAGTACACCGAAGAATTCTCGGCGGTCTTCGGCAGCAGTTCCGCCGGTACATCGACCTGCACCGTGTCTTCAAAGGTTTGTACGATCTTGCCCGTGAGCGTGGTCACGCGCCCGAAGATATTGACCGTGCCGCGCTCCACCCCATCCTTGTTCTGGAAAGTGACGTCACGGTTCTTGATCTGAATCGTGACCGGCACCAGCACCGTGTCGCTGGTCACCTTCACGAAGTCGGCGCGCACGTCAAACGGCATCAGGTTGACGCTGATCTTGTGGCTGACCACTTCTTCCAGATCCTTGAACTTCACCGCCGGCGCCGCCTGCAGTTTGGCAAACTGCTCCAGGCGGTCGAATTCTTTGGATTGCAAATCCTGATTGAACGGAGAGCTGCCGAGCTGCTCGATACCGTTTCCGCCGGTGAATCGGTCAGCTTTGTTCGCCATCCCCATTTGCTCATATAGCGTCAGGCCGGCATTCGGGGTGTACTTCAAGGCGTCCTTTTCCGAGCGGTCCATAGTCATGTGATAGTCACCGCACATGCAACTATCCACGAACTCGATGATCACTTCCTGCCCAATCCCTTCCAGGTAGCGATAGCGCCAGGTTTCAAACGGGAAGGTCGAAGTCTCGCCGCCGCCTTCCTCCATGGGGCGCTCGTAGCTGCCACCCGAGGGGTGGGACTCGATCTCATCCGCCGGCCCAAACACGATGTAGGTTCGGCCCCGGTCGGTCTTCCAGCCGGGTATGCCCGCCGCAAAGTGCTCGTTGGCATACGCGATTCGCCGGTAGTGCTCTTCCTTGAATTCGTTCTCTTCCGTGTCGGGAGTGGGATCGCGGCGCTGCCAGAAAGCTTCGATGAACTGATCGCGCTCTTCGTCGTTCGAGAGCTGCATGAAGGCGGATCTCTCTTCGTCCGTGATAATCCAGCGCACATCCTCGTCCAGCCACTTCTTATACGTCTTGCTCAACTCAATCTTGAGCGCCTTGGCGTTGGCCTTCCTCTGTTTTTCTGGAATCGGACGCTTTAAAGGATCGGTCTGGCTTTCAGAGCCTTTCGCGTCCTTGTCCTGCGCTTGGGAAACGGCGGCAAAACCCAATGCCATCAAGCCAGCCAGCACACTTACCGAGCAGCGATATCGGAAACCTGCGGAAAACATAGAAGGGCCTACCTCACTAAAAACGTCAGTAGCCTAATTCTATGTTCATTGGATACAACAAGGCAAGAAGAAGTGGCCTGGCAAAAAAAGATTTCCTGCCCGAAGCGCGTCTTCTAAGCCCCTTAAGAATCCGTGTTTTGCGGTCGAGTATGCGGGACAGTTGTCCGGACACGGGGCACGATATAATGAATTGCGACACGGCCTCCTAAGCTAGCCAACCGGAGCAACGCTGGGAAGGGCCTGTTCCAAGGGAGGTTCGGAACTTTCCCCCTCCTCTGAACGTAACTGTTCATGTGCAACCGTGATGCGTTTTGACCGTTCTGTAACTAGATCCCGGGGTTAGGTTGACCGTACCCATTTAGTCATGAAGACTTGGAAAAAAGTTTTGATCGGAGTGGGCGCGACGCTGCTGCTCGGCATCATCGTCGCTGTCACCGTTTATCAGAGCCAGAAAAACGTAGTGACGGTGCAGACCGGAAAAGTGCAGAAGCAGAACCTGGCCTCGGTGGTCAGCGCTTCCGGTGAAATCAAGCCCAAGACCTACGTGAACATCGGAGCCAATGCCTTCGGCAAGATCATCAAGCTGCATGTCAAGGAAGGCGATCGCGTGCAGAAAGGCCAACTCTTGGCGCAGTTGGAGAACGTCCAGTCCTCGGCCGACGTCAATGCCACGCGCGCGTCCGTACAGGCAGCCGTAACTGACGCGGCCGCCGCCGACGCCGCCCTCAACACATCGCTTGCCGACCTCAATCGCGCCAAGTCCGACGCCGTCCACGCCAAGCTCGACTGGGACCGTGCCCAAGGTCTGTACAGCGCCGCCCTCATCGCCAAGCAGGATTACGACCTCAAGAAAGCTGCATGGGAGTCCGCCGATGCCGGCTTAGCCCAAGCCGAAGCTCGCGTCGTCCAAGCCAGGGCGCAAAAAGATTCGATGGACAAGCACATCACCCAGAATCAGGCCAACCTGACTCGGGTCTCCGACGTGCTGCAAAAAACCACCTACGAAGCGCCCTTCGACGGCGTCATCACCAATCTTCCCGTGCGCGAAGGCGAGACCGTGGTCATCGGAATCCAGAATTCCCCCGGCAGCACTCTGATGACGATTGCCGATATGTCCGTAATCACCTCCGAGGTTAAGGTGGACGAGACCGACATCGTCAACGTGCACCTCGGCCAGCCCGCGGAAGTTACCATTGACGCCATCCCCCACAAGGTCTTCCACGGCGTCGTCAGTGAAATCGGCGACAACGCCATCGTGCGTTCAACTGGTGTCGCGACCTCGCAGGCCACCTCGACCAGCGAGGAAGCCAAAGACTTCAAGGTCGTAGTGACGCTAACCGATCCGCCAGCCGACCTGCGTCCCGGCCTCTCCTCAACCGCCAAGATCACGACCGCGACCCGCAACAGCGTGCTCAGCATCCCCATCCAGGCGCTCACCGTCCGCACCCAAGCCGATCTCCTGCCCAAGGATGCAGGGAAGAACGCCGTACAGGCTGCCAGCGCTCCGGCCGACGCCGCGAAACAGAAAGAAGAAATACAGGGCGTATTCGTGATCCGCAAAAAGAAAGCGGAATTTGTTCCGGTGGATACCGGCATCAGCGGCACCACCGATATTGAAGTCACCAAGGGCCTGCAAGAAGGTGACGAAGTAATCACCGGCAGCTATAAGGTTTTGCGTACACTAAAGCCGGGAACGAGCGTCAAAATAGACAACTCGGCCCCGAAGAAGGAAGAAGAAAGCAGCTAGGAAAGGTGTCAGGTTTCAGGTCTTTGAACTTGGGGTTTTCCTAAGACCTAAGACCTGACACCTGAGACCTGACACCTAACCTCTAACCAGTTAGAACGTCCAACAAAGAACGGCCCTGTAGGAGCCTGCGTGCCCGAGCCCGATCCGGAGAAGGAGAACAAGATGGCGACTGCCGAGATTTTGCCAATCGATAAGCCCGCGAATTGGGCTGCACCCGACTCCTACATGATCGCGACCGAGGATTTGTGGAAGACCTACGATATGGGATCGGAGCAGGTGCATGCGTTGCGTGGCGTCAACCTCCGCATTCAGCGCAACGAATACGTCGCCATCATGGGCCCGTCCGGCTCCGGCAAATCGACGCTGATGAATCTGATCGGTTGTCTCGACTCGCCTTCCAAAGGCCAGTATTGGCTCAACGGACAACTGGTCAGCGAACTCGACGACGACGAACTGGCCCGCATCCGCAATAAGGAAATCGGCTTCGTTTTTCAGACTTTCAATCTGTTGGCCCGCGCCACATCGTTACACAACGTGGAGCTGCCGCTGATCTATGCCGGAGTTCCCTCCGAAGAGCGCGCCGAGCGCGCCAAAGCCGCACTGACCTCGGTCGGCATGGAATCCCGCATGACCCACAAGCCCAACGAACTCTCTGGCGGACAGCGCCAGCGCGTAGCCATCGCCCGTGCTCTGGTCAATAAGCCGGCCATCATCCTCGCCGACGAACCCACCGGCAACCTCGACTCGCAAACCGGAAACGAGATCATGGCGCTGTTCGATCGCCTGCACGCCGAAGGCAACACTATCGTCCTGGTGACGCACGAGCACGATATCGCCGAATACGCGCACCGCATCGTCTCTATCAGGGATGGAGTGGTTGCAAAGGACGAAGTCAAGCGGTAAGCAACTCACGTAGGGGCGGACGCATTCGTCCGTCCAGCGGGGCAAAGCCCCGCCGGTCCAGGTTCGTATCAGGGCATCGCTTTAGCGATGCCGCAAATTATCGAAAGAAGACGCCCCTTCAGGGGCTAGGAATTGGAAGAATTACTGCGGGTCGGTACCGCCGCTGCTCGCCTTCTCGACCGTTGCCGCCGGAAGGATTCCCGTCTCTCCCGCCACAAAGAAGTTGTGATCGTAAAGATTACGGTACATCCGTCCCGCAATTTCCGCTGCTTTGGGCCCGAAGGTAGGACGCCCGCCCTGCAGGAAAACGACGGTCACAATTCGTCCGATGTCGGTGTTGGCGTAAGAGGCGAACCATCCGAAGCGCGTGCCGGCATGTGAGCAGGTTCCCGTCTTGCCTAAGATCGATTCCTCGTTAAAGTTCAAACGCACGCTGCGCGCGGTGCCGTAAGCAACCGCTCCGGCCATGCCGTCGGAAAGTTCAGGAATCACCGGTTCGATATCGAGATGCCGCTTGACCCGGGGCTGGAAGTTCGCAACCTCATCGGGACCAGTCGGATGTTGCAAGTAATAGAGCGTGCCGCCGTTGGAGATCGCCGTCACCAGCGCACCCAGCTGCAGCGGAGTCATCGAGATGCCCTCGCCAAACGAGCACATTTTGCTGACGCCCCCAAGTTTGGCAGGGATTTCTTCTTCCGGATAAGTGCCCAACTGCTCGCCCGGAATGTGATAACCGGCAAGCTCGCCGAGCCCGAACTGGTGCGCGTAGTATTGCACCTTCTCGAAACCCAGCTTGCGTCCGACCGCTTCGAAGTACGCGTTATTCGAGAGCGCCAGCGCTTCCGTAAGATTCATGCGGCTGCGGCGTCCCAGCCTAACTTCCGTTTCCTCGTCGATCACGCCCTCGCTCAATGCCGCCAGAGCCACCGAAAGTTTGATCGTCGAGCACGGTTGCGCGCCGCTTGAAAGCGCGAGCTTCTGGTTGACCATGGCGAGCACGCGCCCGCTGGTGGGCTCAATCGCGACCACCGTGCCATTCATGTTGCCCAAAGCATCGATCGCGGCCTGCCGAACCACCGGGTCTTCCCCCGCGGTCACGTCACCTTCGGCGATGTCGGATGCGAACGAACTGGTGTGGAAACGCTCGTAATAATGATGGCGGCGGTGAGTACCGGAATAACGCGTGCCCGCGGCATACTGCGAGCCCGGCGTGCGGGCGTGTGCCAGGGTCCGCATGCGCTTCTTGGCATGCTGGTTCTCGGTTACGCTGTGCGCCTTCTTGTGCGGCGTAAGCGTGCTGGGGTTAACGCTGGCCGCGACCCCACTCGCTTCCAGCAACAGCGCTATTCCAGTGACAAATGCGAGACGAAGAAACCAGGCCTTAACTTTCACTTCACCATTCCCTGTCGTACTCGGCCAATCTAGTGCTTACCTTATCTGTCGGCCTAGTTCAATAGATGCAAGAGTCTCGCCAAATCACCACCCCGAAGGCGCATTTCCCGCAACTGTCCGATAGTAGGCGATTTAAGTGCTATGGCGCAATGGCAAAGTAACCAGCTTGTACCAGAGTAATCCGCGCGATAACTCGATGAAACAATTGCATTTAACGTGATTTCCGTGGAGGTGCCAACACCTTGGTAACCAGATCATCTTGTTACCTCGAAAGGTACTCCGACTACGCACCGGTTTGCACATCCGGATATCAGACTGAGCGAAGAGTTAAAGAACTCTAACCGCTAAGCGACACATTGTGGCCGCGAGCAACCTGCCCCGCCTGCCCGTTTTTCTGATATTTTCAGACGGCGTATCCTGATAGACGCTTGCCGAGGTCTACATCTTGCGAACAGCGCTCGTGATTTTTTCTTTTGCCGTAGCTCTCGTCGTCCCTCTCTTCGCCCATGCTGCGGAACAAACGCTCGAAGCCCGGCGCGCCGAACTCAATCGTCTGCTCGCCGATGAGTGGGAGTACACGCTGCGCACTCAGCCTGAACTCGCCACCCAGGTCGGCGACAATCGTTACAACGATCGGCTGAGCGATTTTTCCGACAAGGCAATTGCCGACGATCTGGAACACACTCGTCAGGCGCTGGCGCGTTTCGAGGCCCTCGACGTCACCGGATTTCCGGAGCAGGAGAGACTCAACCATGCCTTAATGCTGCGCAGCTTGCGCGAAGCGCTCGACGCCGCGCAATTCAAAGATTGGGAAATGCCCGCCACGCAGTTCGGCGGCATTCACCTCGGATACGCTTCGCTCCCCTTCGATTCGCCCTTCCGCAACCAAAAAGATTACGAAGACTACCTGTCCCGTCTACATCAAATTCCGCGCGTACTCGACCAAGCCATGGGACACATGCGCGACGGCCTGCGCGACCACCGCATGCCGCCGAAGTATCTGCTCGAGAAAGTGTCCAGCCAGGCGCAGCAGATTGCCGACGACTCGGTCGACAAAAGTCCCTTCACCGATCCGCTGCGGAAATTTCCCGACTCCATTTCCGAGCGCATTTCCGAGAACGACCGCAAACGTCTCCGCCAAGCCATCGAGGGCGCAGTAAAGAACGAGGTCGCCCCCGCCTACTGCGAAATTCGCCAAATTCGTGCGCGACGATTACGCGCCACACGGCCGCCTCGATCCCGGCGTCTGGGCCTTGCCCGACGGAGATGCCCGCTATCGCTTCGCCGTCCGTCACCAGACCACCACCGATTTCACCGCCGACCAGATTCATCAACTGGGTCTGAAGTCCGTGGCGGAAATTGAAACCCAGATGCTCTCGATCGCCAAGGCACAGGGCTTCAACGATCTGAAATCGTTCAACGACCACATCCGGCAGGATCCGAAACTGCGCGCCAAGTCGGGCCAGCAATTGCTCGATCTGTACACCCACTATCGCGACCAGATGTACGGGAAGCTGCCGGAATTATTCGGACGCCTGCCGAAGAACAAGCTCGACGTGGTGCCGATGGAATCGTTCCGCAGCGCCTCCGCCCCGCCTGCCGATTATGGGATCGGCGCCGGCGATGGCTCGCGCCCCGGACGCATTAACGTCAACGAATACGCGCCCGAGAAACGCCTGCTGCTGAATGTGGAAGCCATCGCCTACCACGAAGGCGTTCCCGGACACCACCTGCAATTTTCCATTGCGCAGGAACTCACCGGCCTGCCGCCGTTCCGCAGATACAACCTCGATCTGAATGCCTACACCGAAGGCTGGGCGTTTTACTCCGAGCGTCTGGGAAAGGAAGTCGGCTTTTATCAGGATCCCTACAGCGAGTACGGCCGCCTGCAAAATGAAATGTGGCGAGCCGTGCGCTGGGTAGTGGATACGGGCGTGCACTCCCAGCACTGGACGCGCCAGCAGATGATCGACTACTTCCACGAACACACTGCCATGGACGACGAGAACATCAACACTGAAGTCGATCGCTACATTGCGTGGCCGGCGCAGGCACTTTCCTACAAGATGGGTCAGATGAAAATTCTGGAACTGCGAGCGCGAGCGCAGAAAGAACTGGGAGCCAAGTTCGACATTCGCGGCTTTCACGATGCCGTGCTCGATCAGGGCCCGCTGCCGCTCGATCTGCTGGAAGCGAAGATCAACGAATGGATCACCGCGCAGAAGTGATGATGTAAGGATCGTCTCCGTGCTTTCCGAATCCAGCCCCTGAGGGGCGAGCCAGCTTAGCCCCGCGCTTCAGCGCGGGGTAGGACGCGAAAAATCCGCGAAGTCCCAGAGGGACGACCCAGTCCATGCCATCGCCTGTCATTGCGGCCAACTTTGAAACCTTGAAACCCTGAAACCTTGAAACCTGGATTTCCTTACATCACTTCGCCGCGTTTCCGCAGAAACGCCGGCACGTCGAGATCGTCCACCTGGTAGCTAGGAGGGGCCGACCGCATCGCATCAAGCGAAATCACTTCGCCATGCGACGGCGAACCACCCGCCGACATTTCCTGAAACGCTGCCGCCACGGCATCCGGCACGAATGCCGGTTCCGGCACAAACACTGGTTCGGGCGCAGCCACCGGTTCGGGTTCGTCGAAGCGATCCCGCTGGCGTAAGACTTCTCTCGAAACAATCACCGGATCGTAAGCCTCGTGGTGTGTCCGGCGCATCCCGGCCTCTTTGAAGCCGGTCGCGATCACCGTAATCTTGACCACGTCTTTCATCTTTTCGTCCAGAACCGCGCCAAAAATGATGTTGGCGTCTTCGTGCGACGCGCCCTGGATAATGGTGCAAGCCTGCTGCACTTCGGCCAGCTTCAGAGAATTCGAGCCCGTGATGTTGATGAGAATGCCGCGGGCTCCGTCAATCGCGCCCGCCTCCAGCAGTGGCGAGGCGATGGCACGTTGCGCGGCTTCCACCATGCGATGCTCGCCGGCCGCGGTAGCCGTGCCCATCACCGCATATCCCATGCCCGCCATGATCGCCTTCACGTCCGCAAAGTCGCGATTGATGATGCCCGGAATGGTGATGATGTCGGAGATCCCCTGCACCCCTTGCCGAAGAATATCGTCGGCGATGCGGAAGGACTCGAAGAAGCCGGCGTTCTCGGCGACGGCCAGCAACTTTTCGTTGGGGATCACGATCGTGGTATCGACCGACTCCATGAGCTCGGCAATCCCGCGTTCCGCCTGCTGCATCCGGCGTTTGCCTTCAAAGGCAAAAGGTTTGGTCACCACGGCCACCGTGAGCGCGCCCATTTCGCTGGCCAGCGAGGCAATGATCGGAGCCGCGCCCGTGCCGGTGCCGCCACCAAGTCCGGCCGTGACGAAGACCATGTCCGCGCCTTCAAGGATTTCGATGATCTTGTCCGAATCCTCGAGCGCGGCTTTACGGCCGATCTCTGGATTCGCCCCCGCGCCCAGTCCGTTCGTCAGCTTCACTCCCAGTTGAATCTTGGTGCCCGCGCGCGACATTCGCAGCGCCTGCAAGTCGGTGTTGGCCACAACGAATTCGATGTGCTCCATGCCCGAATCAATCATGCGATTGACCGCGTTGTTGCCGCCGCCGCCCACACCAATGACCTTGATCCGAGCGTCGTTGCGAGCTTCTTCGTTAAAGCAGATGCGCAGTCCGTTGTCATCACTCATAAGTCACCTCAAAAGTCAGTTGCCAGTGGAGCGCCGGGCGCCCTCGCCCGGCCACCACAATCTCTACGCGCCCTTCCCCGCGAACAAAGCCTTCATGCGCGACCCAAAACTCGGCTCCTGCAACCCGCGAGCTAGCCGAGCACGATGCCCGTAATACGCCATGCCTAACACGGTCGCAAATTCCGGCTCGGATAAGAACGATGGCATCTTCGCCATCGGTGTCGGCCAGGCCAGGCGTGCCGTCTTCCGCAACACCGATTCCGCCACGTCGAGAATTCCGGGAAGCCGCGAGCCTCCGCCGCTCAGCACGAATCCCGCGATACAGTGCTCCAGAACTCCAGCGTGGCGCAGGTTGTCGCGCAGCAACTCGAAAAGCTCGCGGGCTCGCGGCTCCAGAATCTCGCCGGCCAAGCGTTGCGACATCATGCGCGAGGGCCGGTCTCCGACAGACGGCACCTCGACTTGGTTGCCCACGGGGACGAGCGTCGGCACCGCGTTGCCAAAATTCTTCTTGAGCGCCTCCGCGTCCGCCAGTCCCGTGCACATGCCCACCGAAAGATCGCTGGTAAAGTGGTCGCCGCCGATCGGGATGACCGCCGTGTGCGCCACTGCACCCTGCTGAAAGACAATCAGATCGCACGACCCGGCGCCCAGATCGGCAAGGCAGACGCCGAGTTCACGCTCGTCCGCCCGCAACACCGAGTCCGCGCAAGCCAGCGGCTCAAAGATGGTGTCGTCCACGTGGACGCCTGCCCGGTTCACCGCTGTCACCAGGTTCTGCGTAGCGCCAGAAGATGCCGTCACGATGTGGACCCGCACTTCGAGCCGCGTGGCCATCATCCCCGTGGGATCCTGCACGCCCGGCTGATCGTCCAGAATGAATTCCTGCGGCAGCAAGTGCAGAATTTCCCGATCGCCCGGCAAAGGCACGGTGCGCGCCTTGTCCACGGCCTGCCGGATTTCCTCGCGGCCAATCTCGCGCGACCGCGCGCCAAACGTGATGCCGCCGTGACTATTCATCCCGCGGATGTGCGCGCCCGCAATTCCAATCACCGCATGCTCCACCGGAATGCCGGCCACGTCTTCCGCATGCTCCACCGCTTTCTGAATGCTGCTGACGGCCTTGTCCAGTTCGGTAATCACGCCCTTGCGCAGTCCCTTCGATTCGCTGATGCCGTGGCCGCGATAACGCAATCCGTTCTCGCTCAACTCCGCCACCAACACGGATGTCTTGGCGCTGCCTACGTCAATCGCGGTAATGAAATTGGGCTCACGATTCGGCATAAATAAAGCTCGGCATAATAAATCGCTAGTTCTGCGGCGTCTCCTTCGGAATTAAAGCGCTCGGCTTCTTTTGTCCCGTGGGAACTGCGGTCGGCGCCGCGGGCGCAACCGGATGCGGTGCCACAGTATCTTTCGCGACTGCGGCCGGCGAAGTTTTTATCGTGGTCTTCAGCGCTGCTTGAGTAACTGGCGCATGCTGAACCGGCGTTGGTTTCGCCGGCGCTGCTTTGACAGCAGCATGACTGGCGGGAGCATGGCCCGCGGCTGCATGATGACCTGCTGCTTTCGCCCCACCTTTGGGCTTAGTCTTCACGTCCTTCTTCACCGCAGCCGGAGTCGCGGGTTTCGTTACATATTTCTCGTAGTTCACGATGGCCGCGGTTTTCACTCCCGCTTCCATCGCCGTCTTGGCCGCCGCTGGCGTCAACGCTGGCTGCCGCGCCATCCCGTTAAGATCAGGATTCACGATGATCTGGCCGTCGTACCGCAAGTCCACCGATTCCAGTTTGTCGAACTGCTGCCGCCACTGCTGCACGTGCGTCACGTAAGTTTTGTAGCGCTGCAAATAATTCCCCGAGCCCAGATGTACCAGCACGTCGCCGTTCGCATCCGCAGCCAGCACCTTCACATCCTCGGTATCGGTGAGATCCACTTCGCTCAGTTCCTGGGAATAATGTGCGCCGCTCGAATCGATCTCGCGCACCAGTTCGTTGTAATTCTTCATCCGCGCCGCGCGCGTCGAGAGTGGCTCGCCCGCGTTCATGCCCGCAATCACAGGGAACGAATACTTGCGCTTGCTGCCCGGAGCCAGTTCCATCAGCGTGCCCCCAGCGTCGATCAGCGAAACGTGCGAACCGATGCGGGCAAAGGCCACCGGGGTGCGTTCATGAATCTCGATGCGCAGGCGATTGGGAACGAAGCGCATCACGCTCGCCGATTCCACCCACGGAATCTGCTCCAGTTGTTGTTTGCGTTGCGCCAGCGGAACGAAGAAAATGTTGCGGCCAATATCTCCGCCCATCACTTCCATGATTTGCGCGTGCGCGATATGCTCGGCGCCGGCGACTTCGATCTGATCGCTCGAAGCAATGCGAAATCGCCATGAGTGCTTCCCGTAGCCGTAGACTCCCGCGCCGCCAGCTCCCAGAATCGCCAAAACAACGAGAAACAAGAACAACCCACATCAACCGGTGGGCAGTCTTTGGGGGAAGCGATCCACGCCGGACCGAGACGCGCTTTCTGCCCGCGCAGAAATGGGGATTCCTGCTCCTCTTCCAGATCGACGAGCCGTGCGTCGTCGAAAGGCTCCCGCTCGGGAGCCTCGCGCTGAGAAGCGCCGGGAAGCGGATACAATTCTTCCTGGACCGCGGTGGAACTGGATGTCCGCGCCACTCTTTCGAGTCAGTTGTCGACAGAAAACCGCTGAGCAGAATTACTATAACTGGTTTTCGCGATTTGAGACATTGCCAAGTTGGTTCGGATGCCGAGTAGTTCGTGTGGGGACGGGCGACTCGCCCGTCCAAGCCGAGCGAAGCTCGGCAACTGCCCGCACTCACGGCAACTTTGAGGTCGCCATACTCTCCAGCCTCTCCAGAATCATCGCCCCCAATTGCGAGACGCTCCCCGCTCCCAGCGTCAGCACCATATCCCCCGGTCGGGCAAGCGCGGCAACCGAGGCAACCGCATCGGAAAACGACGGAGCATACGCGACGCCAGCCTTCCCTGCCCCGGCAATGCGTCCGACGAGCGCCTCCGCCGTAATCCCTTCGATCGGCTTCTCGCTGGCCGGATAAATATCGAGCAGGCAAAGCGTGTCAGCGTCGGCGAAGGCGGTCGCGAACTCATCCATCAGATCGCGAGTGCGAGTAAACCGGTGCGGCTGGAAGATGACATGCACGCGCCGAAATCCGCACTGCCGGGCCGCAGCCAGCGTGGCCCGGATTTCCGTCGGATGATGCCCGTAATCGTCGATCACGCTGACGCCCGCCGCCTTGCCCTTGAGCTGAAACCGCCGGTCCACGCCGCGAAAACCATCCAGTGCGGAACGAATCTGTTCCGCCGGAATGTCAAGCGCCGTTCCCACCGCAATCGCCGCCGTAGCGTTCAGCACGTTGTGCGCACCCGGAACGTGCAGGGTGAACCCGCCAAGATCCTTCTCTTTGTAAGTTACCTGGAAATGGTGGATGAGCGAGCCGTGCTCTCCACCGGCCGCCGACGCCCCCATGCGAATCAGAAAGTCCGACCCACGGCTGGTTCCGTAAGTCGTCACCCGCCGATGGACGCGCGGCAACAAGCGCCGCAGCACCGCGTCGTCATTACATCCAACGATCATGCCGTAAAACGGCACGCGCTCCATAAATTCCAGAAACGTCCGCCGGACGTCCCTCATGTCCCGGTAGCAGTCCATGTGCTCGCGGTCAATGTTCGTGACCACCGATAGAATCGGCGAAAGTTTCAGAAACGACCGGTCGCTCTCGTCCGCCTCCGCCACCAGGTATTGCGACTTGCCGAGGCGAGCGTTCGAGCCCATAGCATCCACGCGCCCGCCGACCACCACCGTGGGATCGAGCCCGCCCGCCGCCAGCACCGCCGCGACCATCGAAGTCGTGGTCGTCTTCCCATGCATCCCGGCAATCGCGATTCCGTACTTCAGCCGCATCAGTTCCGCCAGCATCTCAGCCCGCTGAATCACCGGAACATGCAACCGCCGCGCTTCGGCGACTTCAGGGTTGTCCACCGAGATCGCGGAACTGGTCACGACCACGTCCGCTCCTGCGATATTGGCGGCAGCGTGCCCCTCAAAAATGGTCGCGCCCAAAGCAGCCAGCCGCTCGGTGACCACCGATCTTCTCAGGTCGGAACCGGAAATCCGGTAGCCAAGATTCAGCAACACCTCGGCAATCCCACTCATGCCGATGCCGCCGATCCCCACGAAATGTATGCGCTGAATCTTGGCAAACATGAAAATTTAATCCCGGTGAACGCTGATGATAGACCATTAACCGCAGAGACGCCGAGTACGCAGAGAAACTTGGGATTCCCCTGTGCCCCCTGACCGCGAAGCGAAGGACCTGCTTTCTCTGCGCACAAAAAGGCGGGGCGTTCCTTTCGCTAAAGCGACTAGCTTCTATACACCCTCGGCCAGCTCTCGCACCATCTCCGCAATCTCCTCCACCGCCCTCGGATGCGCCAGCGACTTCGCCGCCGCCGACATGCTCTGCAGCCGGACCGAATCCCCAATCAGCGCCGCAATGGTGTCCACCAGGTAAGCCGCGCCCAGATTACTTTCTTCGACCACCACCGCCGCGCCCACGCGTTCCAGCGCTCGGGCATTCACGTTCTGATGATCGTCAGCCGCAGCCGGAAACGGCACAAAAATCGCCGGCTTCCCCGCCGCCGTAATCTCTCCAACCGTGCTAGCCCCCGAACGGCAGACCAGCAAATCGGCGCGCCCGAACGTATCCGGCATATCGTCAATAAACCTGTGGACTTCTCCCGAAATTCCAGACTTCTGATAAGCGGCCAGCACGTGGTCGTAATCGCGCTGCCCAGTCTGGTGAATGATGTGAATCCCCGGAATCCGCGCGAGTAGCCCGGCCAGCGACTCGATCATCGCCTGATTGATGGCGCGTGCCCCCTGGCTGCCTCCAAAGACCAGCAGAGTCGGCGCGCCCCCAGTCTTCGGAGGAATAGAAAAGAAAGCCGAGCGCACCGGAACGCCCGTCACTTTGCAATTGGGAAAATACCGGCAAGTCTCTTCAAAGTGCACCGCCGCCGCCGAAACCCAGCGCGCGATCATGCGATTAGCAAATCCCGGCACCACGTTAGGCTCAAAAGCCAGCGTAGGAAGCCGCCGCCGAATTGCAGCCACCATAGCCGGCCCCGAGGCGTATCCCCCCACCCCAATCACCACTTCAGGATCGAACTCCGACAGCATCCGCGAAGAAGCCGCAATCGCCCGCGGCAGATCAAACATCGTCTTCGCCCGCGTCAGCAGGCTCACATTTTTCAGCGCGCCGACCTGAATCAGTTCCAGGCGAAATCCAGCCTGCGGCACCAGCCGAGTCTCAATCCCGCGAGCCGTTCCGATAAAAAGAACCTCGGCGCCGAACTGCTTCTTAAGCTGTTGAGCAATAGCCAGCGCCGGAATAACATGCCCGCCCGTCCCCCCGCCCGCGATAATAATGCGCATGAAGTTTACTTTCGCCAAAGGTCCGTATCAGGGCATGCCTTCAGGCATGCCACCAGCGCATCAGAATAAACGCGCCTTCAGGCGGGGATCCCGCCTCCACCACAAGGTCTCACGGTCACCTTACTCCGCCATCTTTGCATACTTTTTTCGCGCTTCTCCCAGCATCCCAAGCACCGACTCCTTCTCCGCCTCCGTATTCCACGAAGTATTACTCCGCGCCGCCGCAATCAACCGGTCAACCCACGCCACAAAGTAAGCCGCATCCGCCGCGTTGCGCACCGCAGCGCCCGCCACGCTCACATACACCGGACTGGTCGTAGCATAAGGATACAAATCCAGAATCGGATACTCCGCCTTGTCGCTGAAAGCCCGCAGCACGCACCACCCGCTAGCCTCCAGCGGGATCGAGCCATCGACATGCGCCGAAGTACGACTGCTATCAAGCGCAAGCTCGCGCGCGACTTTCCCGTTGCAGACGATTTGCAGATGATCCACCGGTACGATCGAAGTTAGCTCGGCCGAAAACTTGATTTCTTGTTTTTTCTCCAGTTGCACTTCCCCGCCAATCCCCTGCCCTCCCAGCGAAAACCGCAGCAGCGGCCCATTCGTAGCAAACGTGCGACCCGCCTTGATCGCCGCCAGCCACGGCTCAATCTTCAGCGGACCAGGCTGCACTTCGGCATAGACGCGATTCAATCCCACCGGCCCGCGCAACGACGCGTAATTTCCCATGAAATCCGTGCCCGAAGCCGTAGGCAATCGAAACCCGCAATTCAGCAGCTTGTACCACACCTCAGCCGTCGACTTATGATCGGAAAAACCAACCACCTCGATGTAATCCACCTTGCCCAGCGCCACATCGGCAGGTAACTCGCTAGTAAGAGAAGCATCTTTCGTCGGATCAGGAAAGCTGTCAAAAGGATGCACATATCCCACCAGCGCGCCCTGTTCATGCGCCATGTCGGCGACATCCCCATTCGTCGGATAAAGGCTGGCCGCTGCCGTATTGGGATAACCCGCATATCCCGGAAGAAGAATGTTATGGGTCAGGTTCAGCAGCCCCAGATGCCCCCAATAACTCGTGTGATACTCCTGCCCGTGCAGCAGCAGATGATTCGCAGTCGAAGCCGGATCCGGTTTTGGTGAGAAATACGAAATGTCAGGGACGCGCTGCTCCTTGTTGACTATAAGATTCTCGACGATTGCGAGATTCTCCGCGTCCGCCTGCTCCACCAGGTGCGCCGGAGTATTCCGATACGTTCCCCCATAGTTCATGTGCACATGAACATCGCCGCTTACCCAATTTGGCACTTCATCCACACCGATAAAAAGCGGCACGATCCGTACCGTGAGTTGTGCTGTGCTATCCGCCTTCACCTCCACTTTGCGCTGCTCAAAATGATTCTCGAATCCTCGCATCACATCCACTTCGACGTCGCCCGCTGGCACCGTTATCTCAGATCGACCTGAGGTGTCGAAGTAATGTGCCTCGAACAGCCGCTCCGAGCGATCAAAACTGTCGTCGGCGTGCATCCACGCATTATCGGGAGCATAGGCCAATCCATCAGCCCCCGTTATAAAAACTCGCGCCGCCACTAGGTGTTGCAAAGTCAAATCATCCACCACGCGCAATGAAATTCGCCCCATCGGCTTCAAATATTTCCGTTCGCGCGCCAGACCACCTCCGTCTGCTCTCCCCCCGGAATCGTCTGCACCCAAAGCGAAGTGTTCCCGCCTCGATTGGAGATAAACGCGATCTTCGATCCATCCGGCGACCACCGCGGACTCACGTTATCAAAAGCGCCATAAGAAATCGGGAACGCATCCCCGCCCGCCGCTGGCATCAGCCACAGCTGATGCCAACTCTGCCCCATGTAGGACGCATATACCATGCGCTTACCGTCCGGCGAAAAATCCGGACGAGCCTTCCAGTTGGTTTCTTCGTAGTGGATTTCGCGCGCCTCGGCCCCCGGCTCCGCCTTCATTCTCCAGAACCCACCTGTACCGTGAATGTGTCCGCGATTCGAAACAAACAGAATTTCCGACCCATCCCGCGTCCACACCGGGCTGATCTCGTGATCCGCCCGGCTGTAGTAATAACGAGGCAACGAGCTGATAGTCTCCGGAGTAAGTTGGCGCACGTCGCTGAGTAATCCGTCTTCGAATTGGCCTGTAAAGATATGGAAGTGTCCCTTATACGACGTGGAAACAAAAGCCACCCGCTTCCCGTCCGGTGAAAATCGCGGTTCCACATTCACTGCGCCACCGGACGTCATCTTTCGCATCTGCCCATCCCGCATATCCAGCGACCACAACTCGACAGCATCATGCTCGTAGCGCGCAAACACCACCCACTGTCCATCTAGCCGACCAATCCGGCTGGTAGTCGTAACCCGGCCCCGCTGTAAGCTGCTCAGCCTTCGGGCTGCCCAGTTCCTGCCGCCACAACGAGCCCGCCATCGAGTACACCAGGCTGCGCGAGTCCGGGGACCACGCCGCCGCACTGGGACCCGTAGTCAACTGCGGCAGATACATCTCGCGAAAGTAATAGGCATGGGGTAAGTCAATCTGCTTAAGCACCGCCTCCCGCTGGGCAAAACAGCCGAGAACAGAGCCGACCACGAAAAAGTAAGACAAAATGAAGCTTCAACAAGAGTCCTCCATGCTTTAAAACAGCGCCGCCGTCCCGCGGCTGTCCCGGCGTCCGCGCCCGCCGCGCCCTAATATCATGCGCTAGTTCGCGCCTGAAACCACCGGCAGCAGAATCTGCGATGGATGTTCGGCATCGTGATACACGCGGATCCGGGCTTTCTTCATCTCCGCGCTCTCCACCTCCGACTTTCCGCTCTGTAGATTGCGCGAGAAATTGGGATAAAAGCTGCCCGAAATCTGCACCCGCACCCGATGTCCTTTCAGGAACATATTGCTGGTGATCAGATTCTTGAGGTCCAGTTCGTAGGCCTTCCCCGGCTCCAGCCACTGCCGTCCACGTGCCAGATCGCGATAGCTGGCCCGTAAGACGTCCAGCCCCGGACTCATCAAGTTGAAAGCCGTTCCATCCGGAGCAACATCCTCAAGCCGCACCCACAAATCCAGGTCGCGGCAATCGCACGACACAAACATGTGCGCCTGAATCGGCCCCGTGACCTCCGTATCGCTCTCCAACACCGGCGAATCGAAGGTCAAAACGTCCGCACGCTCGGCCAGTTTGCGATAGTCGTGCGCCCCGGAAGAATCATACTCATTCACCACCGGGTTGGCCGGATCGGAAACGAACTCGCTGAAGCTTGCCCCGCGTCCAGCAGGTGTCTTAGCCAAATTGCCGACCCGCTCTCCGCTAGCGGCCGATGCGAGGAAGAACGGAGTTTCCCGAGCCGCAGGCGGCCATACCTCCGAATCGCGCCATTGATTCGCCCCCATCACGAAATAGCGCACCGGCTTTTCGCGCTCAACCCCATTCTCGATTCCTTTGAGATAGTGATCCATCCAGCGCAAGATCACGCTGTCATAATCGATCGCCGCCAACGGCCCAAACTCGCGCTCGCCCGCCTTAGTCTCGCCCGTGTCCTCCACCCCATGCACCCACGGACCCAGTAACAAGTGAGTTCGCGGATCTTTCTCTCCCGCGCGCGACTTAAGCAAGCCAGCGTAGTTCGTGGTTGCGCCTTCTGGTCCATAGTTATCGTCGTACCACGCCGAAAGATTCAAAACGGCCGCATGCGCGCGGTCGTACTTGTTCCGCAGTTCACTCCAATCCCACCAGGATCTTCCGCCGGATGCCGCAGCCAATCGAAGTAATACGGCGCCACCTGCCGAAGCTGTGGCACATCCGTCAACGGCAGCGCGCTCTCCATCTTCGGCCCCTCAACCTTCCATGCCGCCAGCGCCTCTTCATTCGTGTGCGGGCCGGGAAGATTCTTCTTCACCCGAGTGTCCCAGGCAATGTTGTCCCAGATCCACTCCATCCACGACATGTCCCACGTGCCGCCCGCGTAGAAAAAGTTCTGCGGCGTCGAGAACGTCATGGCCGGCACCATCGCCTTCAAGTGCGGAGGACTTTCCACCGCTGCCAGCCACTGCACCGCTGCCGGATAGGAGAGTCCAAACGTCCCCACCGCGCCGTTCGACCACGGCTGACTCGCGGCCCATTCGATGGCGTCATAGCCGTCGCGGCCTTCGTTTTTATAGGGCCGGAACTCTCCGTCCGAATGGTAGCGCCCGCGCACATCCACGATTACTACCGCATAGCCGCGTTCTACCGCGTGCCGGAAGGCCGTGTAATCCCGTTGCGCATCGTCCTTCCCATAAGGAGTCCGATAGACCAGCACCGGGAACTTTCCCGCCACCGCCGGGCGCACAACGTCCGCCCGCAGCACGACCCCGTCACGCATCGTGACGGCCACGTTCTTTTCAACCGCGAAGTGCTGGGACGCAGTCTGCGAATCTTGAGCAACCAGCAAAGAACTGCTACCTAGGAGGAGAGCCAATGTCCAGGATTGCATTCGCCGAGAGGGTATCACAGCGCGCATCGCCTCAACCGTCAGACTTTCGCGCGATCCGTTCGCCGCGCCCATGCCCAGTTCAAAACCGCCGCCCCCACCGTCGCCGCCAGAATCAGCGACTTACTCAAATCCACTTGCGTTGCCAGGGCTACCGTGATCCCAATCCCCAGAACCGCCAGCACCGGCCCTCCCGGCAGACGCAAACCGGCGGCCAGCGGCTGTTTCCGCCGCAGAGCGATCAGCGCCGCGCAAACCACCGCGTAGTAAAACAGCCGCGCGACTACCGACAAAGTCACATTCCAGACAAAATTCCCAACCATCGCCAATCCCCACACTGCCGCCGCATAGAACAGAATTGAAAACCAGGGCGTGTGAAATCTCGGGCCGACCGCGGCAAACAACTGTGGCAGATCGCCACCTCTGGCCAGTGCGAACGTGACTCGTGGCATTCCCAGCAGCTTGCCGCCCAAATAACCGTACACAGAGACCAGCGCCCCGATCGCAACCAACGCCGCTCCGCGATTCCCCATCGTGATGCGCGCCACCTCCGCCAGTGGACGATCCGTGGTCGCTCCCGGCCCCAGCACTCCCACCACCACCCATTGCACCAGCGCGTAAATCACGGTGCACACTATCAGCGCCACAAACAGCGCGAACCCTGCGTCCCGCCCCGGGTTCTTCGCTTCTCCCATGGGCGCCATCGCCGATTCAAATCCCCCGTATGCGAAGATCAGCAGCACCATAGCCTTCATCCACGCGCTTCCCGGCACCGGCGCTGCCGCACCCGCCGCCGGATAGAAGATCGCCGGATGGATGATCATGACCGCAGCTCCCGCCGATATCACCATCAGCAAGGGCAGAATCTTCGCCACCGTAAACACGTTACTTACCACCGTCCCCTGCCGCGCTCCCCGCACGTTGATCAGCGCCAGCACGCCCACGAGCAACGTCAGGATCGCAAAGCGCGGCCACGTTCCTTTCGCCCCCGGCCAGAATTCCGCCAGATAAATGACAAACAAATTCGCGTTCGCCGCTGGAGCCGCCGCCTGCGCCAGGTACAGCATCCAGCCCACCAGGATTCCCGTCAGCCGCCCAAACGCCGCGCGCGCATACAAGTAAGGTCCGCCCGCTTCGGAAAACTGCGAGGCCACCTCGGCAAAGCAGGCCATAATCACGCCCATCGCAGCCCCCGCAATCAACACGGCCAGCACGCTGCGTTTGCCGAGAAGCCCAGCCACCGTGGCTGGCAACCCGAAAATGCCACTCCCGATAACCGAATTCACCGCCAGTGCGGCCAGGCTCCAACGCCCAATCGCCCGCACCAAGCCAGTTTGCACCAGGCCCGTTTGCGCCGATGTCATCGCGAACCGTTTGTACCACACCCCACCCCTGCCTTGGATTAAACTTCTTCCCGTGCCCTGAGAGCCTGCAAGGACCCTTGGGAGAGGACCAACGCCGTGGCCGCATCCATCTCCGACATCCGGCTCTTGCTGAAAGTCAAGTCCTTACCCAAGTCGTCCGAGTCCCGGCGCGTCTTCATCACCGGAGGAACCGGCTACGTCGGCAGCAGTCTCATTCCCATTCTCCTCGAGCGCGACCATCGGGTGCGCGTCCTGCTGCGCTCGGGCTCAAAAGCCAAGCTGCCCGCCGCATGTGAGGTCGTCTCCGGCAATGCGCTCGACGCCAATACTTACCGTCAACTCATTCGCCCGGCTGACACCTTCATCCACCTGGTCGGTGTGCCTCACCCATCCTCAGCGAAAGCCGCCGAGTTTCGCGCCGTTGACCTGCTCTCCGCCCGCGAAGCTATTGCCGCCTGTGTCGAACTCGGCGTGCATCATTTCATCTACCTAAGCGTCGCCCAGCCCGCTCCACTTTCCATCAGAAAGGACTACATCGCCGTGCGCGCCCAGTGCGAGCAGATGATCAACCAGCAACATCTCAATTCCACCATCCTCCGCCCCTGGTACGTCCTCGGACCAGGCCACCGCTGGCCCTACGCGCTTCTTCCCCTTTACAAGCTCTGCGAGTGGCTCCCATTCACCCGCGCCACCGCCCTGCGACTCGGCCTGGTCGCGCTGGACCAGATGATCCTCGCGCTGGTCGAGGCCGTGGAGTCGCCCGCACGAGGCACCCGCATCGTCGAAGTCCCCGAAATTCGCTCCGCCGGACTCAGGCTCTCCCCTGAGGTAACCCGCAGGACCATTTGAAATCGCCTGCCCCGTGCGGCTTTTCGACCTAAAGTAACTTCAATTACCGAAGCTCATGCACACGGGGAACCTTCCCTCTCTGTGCTCCGGGGTGCGATCTTGGTTTGAACAGATTTCTGAGAAGGACTTGGTAGGACGGAAAGGGCCCCTATGGATCGCGAGAACAAAGAAAGCATGGAAGAGATTCACCTCCGCATTTTGCGGGTCACCGAGGACATGCGCGTGATCCAGCGCGAACTCAACTGCGCCGCCATGCAGGCCCCCACCGATCCCGAGCTCATGGAAGCCCTCGCCGATCCGCCCGAGATGGAAGCCATCCAGGTCCTCAAATCCGCCCTCGACCAGATGCGCCACTTCCTCTGGTTCTACATGCAGGTTGTCACCAGCGATTCCGAAATGGGTGAAAAATTCCGCCAGACCGTGCGCCAGGACACCCGCGTGCAAGCCGCCCCTGAAATGGAGCAGCAATTCCAGAGCGCCACCGACGCCATCATGCTCCGCTACCTGGCCGACAGCAAATTCCGCAAACCCAACTAAGGGAATGAGTGTGGTGACGGGGCTTTGCCCCGTGAGGGGACGGGCGCCTCGTCCGTCCAAGCCGAGCGCAGCTCGGCCTGCCATGTCCGCCCATTCCACCACCGCTGCCCCTGAAGTAAAATCCAGCCATTGCTGATCTCCCCAGGACATCCAATGCGTACATGCTCGCGCTTTTCCCTCGTCGCAATTGTGTTGTGCTTTCTTCTGTCGCTCCCCGCGTTTCCTCAAGCCCCCGATTCTTCAGTCAAGCCGTCTACCGCCGCGCCAGCCGTGCCGAAGAAAAGGCTGAAGATCGGCGTCGCCCTCGAAGGCGGCGGCGCTCTCGGCCTCGCGCATGTCGGAGTGCTGCGATGGTTTGAAGATCACCACATTCCCATCGATTACATCGCCGGAACCAGCATGGGCGGCCTCGTCGGCGGTCTCTACGCCACCGGAAAGTCTCCCGCAGAATTAAAGGCCATTGTCCACAACCAGGATTGGAACGCCATTATCGTCGGACAGGGGAATTACCGTGACTTATCCTTCCGCCGCAAGGAAGACCAACAAGCTTTCCCTAACCGCCTTGAAGTCGGATTGAAACACGGCTTCTCTCTCCCCTCGGGCCTGAATTCCGGCCAGGGAGTCAGCCTGCTGATCGATCGCGAAACGCTCCCCTACACCCACACCGGATCGTTTGACGACCTTCCTATCCCCTTCCGCTGCGTGGCGACCAATCTCGTGACCGGCAAGTCCTTCGTCTTCGATCACGGCTCCCTCGCCCAGGCATTGCGCGCAACCATGTCCCTTCCCGGCGTCTTCGCCCCCGTCCGCGATGGTAATGATGTTTACGTGGACGGCGGCCTTCTCGGCAACTTACCCACCGACGTGGTCCGGCAGATGGGCGCGGACGTAGTCATCGCTGTTCATCTCGAAACTGCCCCCACCGATGCCTCCCAGATCCAATCTCTTTTCGAGCGTGCTGGGACGCTCCGTCGAGGTAGTCATTCATCAAAATGAACTGCAGGGCCTAGCCGATGCGGACCTCGTGGTCAGCGTCGATCTCAAGGCCTTCAATTCCATTGATTACGAACAGGCCGGAAACATCATGGACCGCGGCTCGCAAGCGGCCGACGCCAAAGCCAACATCCTCGCTCCCTACGCTCTCGACGATGCCGCTTGGAGCGCATACCTCGATCAGCGCAAGCAACGCCTCAAAACCAGCGTTCCCGTTCCCCAATTCATAGAGGTGCGAGGCACCAGCCCAAAATCCTCTCAGGAAGTGGCGCGCTTCCTGCAACCGCTAAAAGGCAAGCCCATTAACGTGCCTGAAATGGAGCACATGTTCCATCAACTGGATGGCATGGGAAGATTTGATTCCGTAGATTATTGGCTCACAGAAAAAAATGGCCAGGCGGGGTTGGTGGTTTCTGTCCACGAAAAAAACTACGCGCCCCCCACTCTCCAACTCGGCTCTGAGACCGACGGTTCCGAGCCCAAGGACGTCACCATCACCCTGGCCGGCCGTCTTACGTTCCTGAACCTAGCCGGCTACCGCTCCGAATGGCGTACCGACTTTGCCTTCGGCAATAATTACGGCCTATCCAGCGAACTCTACCGGCCTTTCACTTCGCTCGGCAAATGGTTCTTTGCCCCTCACATCAGCGTCAGCAACACCGGGTTCAAGTTCTTCAACCAGACTGATCCCATCGCCCTGTATCGCTTCCACCAGGACACCGGTGGCTTGGACGTCGGCTACGGATTCGACCGCTTCTCCGAACTGCGCGTCGGATACCAGATCGGCTACTCCAATATCCTCCTCAATCTCGGACGCGCAGGTTTTGCGTCCGTCAGCGGCCGGGTCGGCGATACCCACCTCCACTTTTTCACCGACCACACCGACGACCCCATCGTTCCCCGCCGAGGTTACAAAGGGGACGCCACCTTTCGCTGGTATGACGCCTACCCCGGCGCGCCCGAAGGCCTTCCCGCCTTGGATGCTCGCCTCGAAGATTTTCAGCGGGTCAGTTCCAAAGCTTCGATCTTTGTTTCTGGAGAGGGTGGAACCACCTTCGGCGTTCACAACATCAGTTTCCCACTCTTCTTCCTCGGCGCCCCGCTCCGCTTAAGCGCCTATGGCACCAACGAGCTCTACGGACAGCAGTATTATCTTTTCCGCGCCGGCTACCTGCGCCAGCTTCTGACTTTGCCTCCCTTCTTCGGCAAGAAGGTCTATGTCGTCAGCTCCTATGAAGTCGCCAAGATGTACCGGTTCTCGCCGGAAACCGGCTTCCCCAACGATGTCGAAGCCGGCGTAGTGGCCGAAACCGCCTTCGGCCCCCTTTTCATAGGCGGCAGCGTCGGCGATTCCGGCCACCAGAAATGGTTTTTCCAACTGGGCAGAGTCTTCTAGCAGGCTGCGGGAGAACTCTCGTTTTGACTTCCTTTTGAAAGGGCGCGGCTTAGCCGCGCCGTAAGCGCAGCAAAAGCAATTGGGCTTTAGCCGCTGAGGGCAAGACTTCCGAACCCCAGACCTCGTCCCGTTTATAATCTTGAATTCGGCTAACCACCGTAAATCCACACAAGGCGAAAACGTGCTCGATTTTTTAGGTGACCTCAGACGAACTCATATGTGCGGAGCCCTCCGGCTCTCCGACGCGGGCAAGAAAGTTGTCCTCATGGGATGGGTCAACCGCCGCCGCGACCTCGGCCAGATCATTTTCGTTGACCTGCGCGACCGCACCGGCGTAACCCAGGTCGTCTTCAACTACGAACTGAATGCCGCCGTGCACGAAAAGGCGGAAGCGCTGCGCAACGAGTTCGTGATCGCGGCCATAGGAAAGGTCAAGCGCCGCGATTCCGACACCATCAATCCCAATATTCCAACCGGCGAAGTCGAGCTCGTAGTCGAAGAACTGCGCATTTTGAATGTCTCGAAGCCGCTGCCCTTTCTGCCCTCGGATACGGTGCTCGCCAACGAAGAAATGCGCTTGAAATATCGCTACATCGACCTGCGCCGCGATGCCATGCAGTTCAACATCGAACTGCGGCACAAAGTCGCTCTGGCTATCCGCGACAACCTCGCCTCGCAGGGCTTCTTCGAAATCGAAACCCCTTTCATGACGCGTTCCACGCCCGAGGGCGCGCGCGATTATCTCGTCCCCAGCCGCGTGCAGCCGGGAATGTTCTACGCCCTGCCGCAATCGCCGCAACTGTTCAAACAGATCCTGATGATCTCCGGCTTCGATAGAGTATTTCCAGATCGTGCGCTGCTTCCGCGACGAAGATCTGCGCGCCGATCGCCAGCCCGAATTCACCCAGATCGATCTCGAAATGTCCTACCCGCAGCCCGAGCGTGTCTGGGAAGTGGTCGAGAGCTTTCTGACCGCTGCCTTCAAAGCCGCAGGACACGAAATCAAGACCCCTTTCCCGCGCACGGACTTCGACGATGCCATCCGTCAGTACGGCATCGACAAGCCCGACCTGCGACTGCCCGCCTTCACCGACGTAGCCGATTGCTTTCGCGCCCGATGAGCTTCAAGGGTTAGCCATAAATAAAGATCTGCCCGTGATTGCCATCCGCACGCCCAAGGTTGGCGAGTTGTCGAGAAAAGAGCGCGACGACGTCAAGCCGCTCTTTGTCTCGAAAGGCGGAGCCCGCGTCTTCGAAGACTTCAAACGCATCGAGAACAAATTTCCCGAGGCGGCGGCGAAAGTTCGCGCCAAAGCGGGCGCGGCCGACGACGACTTGCTGGTGCTGGTAGTGGGCTCGCAGCAGTCGGGAGCAAAGGGAGACGAGCATCCCGCCAGCAAGCGCAATATCAGAGTAACACCCGCAGAAATGGCCATCTACGCCTCGGCAGGACTGCTGCGCGTGGCCCTGGCCCAGAAATATTCCGACCGCCACAAGCTTTTCCAAAAAGGCGATTACCGTTTCTTGTGGGTGACGAACTTCCCCATGTTCGAGTACGACGAGGCCGAAAGACGCTGGATGGCCGCGCATCACCCCTTCACCTCGCCGCATGATGAAGACATGGACAAACTCGAAACCGATCCGGCCATGGTCCGCGCGCTAGCCTACGACGTGGTCCTGAACGGAACCGAGTTAGGCTCAGGCTCCATCCGTATTCACCGCCAGGATGTGCAGAGCAGAATCTTCCACGCCCTGGGCATGACCGAAGAAGAAGCGCGCTCTCGCTTCGGCTTCTTCCTCGAAGCGCTGGAATACGGCACGCCTCCCCACGGCGGCATCGCGCTAGGCCTGGATCGCATAGTCATGATTCTCGCCGGAGCGGATAGCCTGCGCGAGGTAATCCCCTTCCCCAAAACCGCCGCCGCAAAAGACTTGATGATGGAAGCGCCCACGCCGGTGGCAGAAGGGCAGTTGCGGGAGTTGGGGATTGGGGTAGTAGTAAAAAAGTAGGCGACCACCCCTACCCTGTCATCCTGAGCGGGAGTAGCGGCTACGCGGAACGCGAAGCTGCTACGGAGTCGAAGGACCCCTACCTACCCCAGGCTGGATGCGGGATGGGTACCCCTAGCGCCTAGCCACCAGCCGCTCTTCCACCAGCTCCCCGATTCGACTGACGACTTCGTCTTCGCTCATATGGGTCGAGTCGAGCACGACTGCATCATCCGCCGCGACCAGCGGAGAAGCGGCGCGCGTGCGGTCCCGCCGGTCCCGCTGCCGGAGTTCCGCCGCGATGGCCTGCGCCGAAGCGCCTTTCACTTTCAACTGGTCGAGCCGCCGCTGCTCGCGAACCACCGGATCGGCGTCCAGAAAAATCTTTAAATCGGCATCGGGAAAAACTTTCGTCCCAATGTCGCGTCCCTCCATCACCACGCCGCCGCCGATGCCCATTTCACGTTGCCGCTCGACCATCCACTCGCGCACTTTGGGATGCACCGAGACCCGGGACGCCCCTTCCGACACATCGCGCTCGCGGATGCGCTCGGAAATGTCTTTGCCGTTGAGCAGGACACGATTCCCGCCGATGCTGCGGTCAAGAGTGATGCGTGAATTCTGCGCCATCTTCAGCAGCGCATCCTCGTCATCAAACGACGCGTCCCATTCAATCGCCTGCAGCGCCAGCGCGCGGTACATCGCCCCGCTCTCCAAGTTCACGTAGCCAAGTTTGCGCGCCAGCCGTGAAGCGATGGTGCTCTTGCCCGCTCCGGCCGGGCCGTCTATGGCAATGATCAGTTTGCGTGGGGAAGGATCAGTCATCGTAGAGAGATCATCCAGCGAAAAAGCATTGTACACGGAGCGCGCCAGCGCTTCACCACAGGAGCCGCAGAGGAGTTCCTATCGGGACTGGGCATAGAGGGCTTCGTATCAGGGCATCGCTTTAGCGATGCCGCAATGCTTAGGGACCATCTGCCCCTTTAGGGGCTGGGCGTTCGGCCCGCGGCTTGGGCACATAAGCCTGTTTCGGCGGAGTGACCTGCAGCAGCGACTTGCTCCCAATATGCACAAAGCTCAATTCACGCGCCGAGAGCAAAGCATGGATAGCTTCTTTCACCCGCGTCCGCGGCACGAAGTTGGCGAGAAAATTCTCGACTTCTCCCTCCTCCACGGCGACAACGCAGTCCAGATATTTCGAAACCAGCGCGGAGAGCGCTTCGGGCACTGAAATTCCGACCCCTTCCCGCACCACATCCGGAGCCCAGCGCGACAATTCATCCCACACCGAACCTTCCTCCGCCGTGTAATCGACGCGCGTGATGCGCAGCTTGGCCCACAGTTCGCCCAGCGCGCGATCGAGGCCGGCGTTCGAAACCGCTCCGCCCAGCATCTCCCCCAGTTTCAGTTTCGAAATCGGTCCGCGGCGCCGGATGATCTCAAAAGCATCACAGGCCAGCGGTGAATAAGGAGACCGCGGTCCGCTGGCAGGCGGCTGCTTCGGATTCCGCTCGCCCACCAGCGAATAGAAATAAGGAAACACCGAAGCCGCCAGCAGAAAGGAGTTGTTCTCGTCAATCAGTAAAGCCTCGTAGGCTGCCCGATCGCGCAGCGCCCGCACCATCAGTTCGGTCGCTTCTTGCGCCCGCGGATCGTTATAGGCGTGCTGGCGCATCGGCAGCTTGTCATCGGCTCCCACCCAGGCTCCCACGAAAGTCGGCAGCAACAGCGCCGGTCGCATCGGATACATCAGACAAAATCCGACCGACTCCAGGAAACCGCGCGCCTCATCCAGAGTGCGCATCGGCTGCCCGTCGAGCCGCCACTTGTGCGCCCGAGCCTGCAGCAGTTCCGCGTCAGTCATGATTTCGATTAGAACACAGGCGAGCTCTCAGCTGTCTGTTGTCAGCTATCAGTTCTGAACTCACTCCGTTGGTGAGATCTTACTGAGAACTGACAACTGAGAACTAGATCCTCTTGAACGCCTTCTGAATATCCTGCATGGAATAGCGCAGCACCACCGGCCGGCCATGAGGGCATGTCATAGGATGCTCGGTTTTCGCCAGCTCCGCGAGCAGCCATTCCATTTTGTTTTGCTCCAGTGGCATATTGACTTTGATGGCAGCGTGGCAGGCGATCGACGCCGCAATGCGTGTGCGCACCGCTTCCAGATTGATGGCCTGTTCTTCGCGCGTCAGCTGCTCGAAGATTTCGTTCAGCATGTCCTCGATCCGCGCCGCGTCCACACCCGCTGGCGCCATCTTTACGGCCACGCTGCGTGTACCGAAGGGTTCCGCTTCAAAACCGTTGTGCGCAAGTTCTTCGGCAATATCGCTGAAGATCGCCTGCTGTGCTGGAGTCAGTTCGATGACCAGCGGCATGAGCAAGCGCTGGCTCTCCACTTGCTGGGCTGAACGCTGCCGCAGAACGCGCTCGAACAGCACGCGTTCGTGGGCCACATGTTGATCAATGATCCAGAGCCCGTCTTCGTTGACGGCAAGAATGAACGAGTTTCGAATCTGGCCAAGAGGCCGCAAAGTTCTCAGCGAGTCAAGAGTTGGCGCAGCTTGCGGCTCTTGCGCGATTGGCGGCGCGCAGCCGTGATCAGGAATTGGCTGAGGATCGATCGCGGGCTGGGGAATAGTTGCCTCGCGTGTCAGCGATACCGCCGCATTGCCCTCGATCGCAATGCCTCCTTCAAACTCCAGGCGCGCGGTCACTGCCGGAACGGACGGAGCCTGCAGCGCGAAGCCGCCCGTCGCTGCCGGTTCGTACAAGTCGCGCCACGGTGCACGTTGCAAACCGTCGCTGCCCGTGCCGTGGGCAGGCAGAGGGCTGGTCAGGCCGGGACCTGCGGTTGGCTGCGCGCGAATCTCCGTCAAGAATTGCGGCACCGGCCGTGCCTTCATCAGTGCCGCCCGCACCGACTCGCGCACGAAATCGTGAATTACCGTCTGCTGCCGGAAACGCACTTCGGTTTTCGAGGGATGCACATTCACATCCACTTCTGCGGTAGGCATTTCGATGAAGAGCAGAACGACCGGATACACGGTCGGCGGCAAAATGTTGCGATAGGCCTCGGTGATGGCGTGTTGGATGAGGCGGTCGCGAATCAGCCGTCCGTTGACGAAAATAAAAATCGAATTGCGATTCAGCTTCTGAATTTCTGGCTTCGAGACAAACCCGTGCAGCCGCACCTCCCCAAAGTCGCGTGGCGCGGACATTCCTGTCCGCGTGTCGGCATCATCCGCACCCGTTGCGGCATCACCCGGTCCGCCTGCAGCAGCCTCGCGTCCACCAGTTTCCGCGACCCGCCGCCAAGGTGGAGGCTGCGGCAACCCGATACGCTCCAGTGGTTGCACCGCCGCCAGCGGAATCAACTGGTCGAGGGTCTCGCGCCCAAACACCTGGTAGACGCGCTCGCGATGACCGGCCACGGGTGGCGCCACCAGCAAGGCATTGGTTGCCGAGTGCAACTCGAAATGCTTCTCCGGATGCGCCAGCGCGTAGTGGGTTACGAGCGAAGCGATGTGCGAGAGCTCGGTCGATTCCGATTTTAGAAATTTCTTGCGCGCCGGAGTATTAAAAAAAAGATCGCGAATCGTAATCGAAGTCCCCAGCGGCAACCCGGCCTCTTCCACGCGGATGATCTTGCCGCCGTTGATTTCGAGAACCGTTCCCGCCGCTTCTTCTTCGGCGCGGGTTTCCAGATGCAGCCGGGCAACCGAAGCAATCGAGGGCAGCGCCTCGCCGCGAAATCCGAGGGTCGAAATGCTTAATAGGTCGTCAGTGTCCTTGATTTTAGAAGTAGCGTGGCGCTCGAAGGCCAACATGGCATCGTCGCGCACCATGCCGCACCCGTTGTCGGTGATCTGGATCAGCTTCTTCCCGCCCGCCTCAACCTGAATGCGGATGCGCGTAGAACCGGCGTCCAGCGCGTTCTCCAGCAACTCCTTCACCACCGACGCGGGACGCTCCACCACCTCGCCGGCGGCGATCTGGTTGGCAACTCTTTCGGCGAGAACGTGAATCTTGCCCATGGGATTCAATGGCCAGTGGTCAGTGTGACAGATTCGACGGCGCAGCGTAAAGACAAGGTGAACTCAACCTGGACGGCGCGCCAGACTAACCTGTCGTATAGTTTTCCGGGGAGTCCTGGCATGAAACACGCAATCTTGGGAGCGGGGGCAATCGGAGGGTTAGTCGGCACCGCGCTGTCGTCGCTTGGCGAAGACGTCACGGTGGTGGTTCGGGCGGAGAAACTGGCGAGCTATCCAGCAAACTTGACGCTGGAACGTCCGTCGGGCTCACTTACGGCGCCTGCGAAAGCCGTTGCTTCACTCACGAAAGCGGTTGACGTCCTGTGGATCGCAACCAAGACTTATCAACTGCAACCTGCGCTGGAAGCGGTGCAGGCGTCGCCAGATCACGTTGTTCCCCTGCTGAACGGTGTGGACCACGTCGCCGCGCTCCGAGAGCGATTTGGACGCGAGCGCGTGGTTCCCGCGACAATTGCGGTGGAGGCGGAGCGGATTGCTCCGGGACGATTCATCCAGCGATCTCCCTTCGTTCTCCTCAACCTCGCCTCCAGCGGAGAGCCACTCTTGGGAGCCATCGTTGGGCAATTGGGCAAGTTTGGGTTCGCCTGCCAGTTCATTCCTAACGAGCAGACTCTGTTGTGGTGGAAGCTAAGCTTCCTGGCGCCGTTTGCACTGACCACGTCGGCCTCGGGAATGAATCTTGGCGACATTCTGGCGAACCCTGATTGGAAGCAGAAATTGCATTCTGCGATCGCCGAAACCTGCGCCGTGGCCAACGCCAGCGGCGCGGAACTAGACGCGGCGCGGACCCGGGCAGGTTTTGACAGCGCCCCGCCGGCCATGCGCAGCTCCATGCAAAAAGACCTAGCCGCTGGACGGCAGCTTGAGTTGGACGACATTGGCGGTCCCATCGTGCGCGGTGGGGAGCGCTACGGCATTGATGTGGCAACCACGCTAGGCCTGATGGCGGCGATTCGCTCAAAGAGCGTCTAATTTCCCGTAGAGACGCGGCTTGCCGCGTCTCAGACCGAACGCAGCTTTGGGGTGTGACGGGCAGAAGACGGGACAAACCCCGTCTCTACTTCGCTTTCGGATCGGGACTGGAGTTTCCCATGTCGACAACTACTTTCCACTGTCCATCTTTCTGCTTTTTCCAGATCGAAGTGTACTTGCCGTAATTCGCCACCAGCTTGCCTTCCTTATTCTTGGCGGTGTAGACGTAATTGCCGTAGGTGTAGCCGAGATCGCCGGAAGCGGCCATTTCGGCCTTGATGGGTGTCCAGGTAAGAGACGTGCCTTCGGGCCAGGGAGGTTGCTTGCGAATGGCGTCTTTCGTGTCAAAGCCGCCGCCGTCCACGACTTCCACGCCATCTTCGGCGAAGTGGGTGACAAAGGCAGCGTGGCCGTGCTGGGCGACATCCGCAACGAATTCGGCTTCGAGTTGGATGAGGAGTTCGGGACCAGTGGGGGATTTCTGTTTCGTGGCAAAAGAAACGGCCGCGAAGAGCAGCAGAAGTGCTAGGGCGACTTTGTTCATCAGATGTTCTCGTGCCGCAGTAGCGGCGGGTTTCTGAAGTTCGTCAGCGATAAAGTTATCATGCGCAGGGTTCGGGGCAGAGGGACGCGGGCCGGAATCGCCGGAGTTGCTCTTCAGCCTCCTGATGGGGGAGAACTTGTCTCACTTTCGCGGAGAAGTTGCTCTTTGATTTTGACCGGCAGACGCGAACTGGCGAGTAATTCTTGCAGCAGCGGGACAGGAATTTCCTGGCTGAATTCCAGGGCGCGCGCCAGCGAGAGATGCTCGGTTCGCAGCAGGGCAGCACGGATTTCTCTGCGGCAGGACCACTTAGCGTGTTGCGCGACCGCCTGCACCAGAGCCGCGCTGGCGCCAGGACTGAGCACGGACTTGATGACCAGGCCTTCGGTGAGGCGCGGGTTTTCGAGCGCCGCCCTCATGACTCGGGTCTCGCGAGCCAGGGTCTTGGCATCGATCATCCTGGTGCCGATGACTTCCCCTTCCAGCAGCAGCGCGGCCGCTACTCTGCCGGAGGAACGCCGGGCCAGCGTTAGCCGCTCCCCGAGGGTGACAGATTCCAGACGCGAGATGAGGATGTCGTCAACAGCAACTTTTACGTCAGCGGGAACACTAGGCGAGAGCGCAACCCTCATCAGATCGAAAGTATAGAACTGGCGCGACAAGGGAACGGACACATGGCGCGGCGTCTTCGGATGGCTGGCCAGCCCGATTCTTACCTTGCGGCTCTTGCGGGCGATCGTGTGCCTGGCGAGTTGCTCGATGATTTCAGGGGACAAGTCGGCGCGTTTAAGGAGGGCCAGAGCCAAGTCCTCGGTGAGGGCCGGATCCGCGGCGGTGCGGAGTAGATCGTCGGACACAGGTGCGGTTGGGCTCGCCGTTGCCGTCGCGGGCGGAGCATCTTCGCCTTCGGGGATTTTGTCTTTGGCCATTTCGTTTCCGGACATCTCGCGTCCGCTTGTGTGAGGCGGGACAGGCCTCCCCTCTACATTCGTCTTGCTCTGGCTAGCGCCCCTTCGACCGGATCGACTAGCTCTTGGCGGACGTCGATGCCGGGAAAGGTTGTCTGCAGAGTATTGCAGAAAACCTGGCGCACGTCGGAAGACTGACGAAAGACACTGCCCGTCATGGCTACCGGGAGCAGGTCCGTTGCCGCCATTTCCATCGAAGGATGAGGCGCAAGGCGGCGGATGACGGCGATCGCGAGGTCAGCCAGCTTGGCTCCGGCGTCAGCTAGAAGGTCGCGGGCAATGCAGTCGCCCTCCTCGGCGGCGTGAAGGACCATCGGAAACAGGTGCGGGAAGTCGGGCGGCGGCGTGGAGTTGGCTTGCTGCACCAGTTCGTCGATCGTGGCCAGTTTCCAGGCGTGGAGGACCATGGCGGCAAGCGCGGTTTCAAGGCCTTGATCGCGGGCGTGAAGAATAGCGGAGATGGCGCGGCGGCCAATCCAGTGGCCTGAGCCTTCATCGGAGATCGCAAACCCCCAGCCTCCGGCGCGCGCGATGCGGCCGGCGGCGTCGCGGCCGTAAGCCAGCGAACCGGTGCCGGCAATCGCGACCACCCCGGGACCTGCGCCGAAAGCCGCTTCCAGGGCAATTACGTTGTCGCCGACGACCTCGATGTCGGCGGGACTGATATGCGGCGTTTGCTCGGCAGAGAATGCTGCGAATCTTGCGGCGATCTCGGGTATGGAAGCGCCGGCAACGCCGATACAAATGGCGTGGATCTGATCGACAGGATATCCTGGCAGTCGCACAGACCTGGTGGATGGCGGCGTGCAGAGCGTCTCTTGCCTGCATCTCGCCCAGGCGAACGATGTTGCTGCCGCCAGTCATTGCCGAGGCCAGCACCGTCGTCTCGTCGCCGAGAACCGCGCGCGTCTTGGTGCCGCCGCCGTCGATTCCGAGATAGTAGGCCATCGCGTTAGTTCTAACACAGGTTTGTTCAAATTGTTCTGCGGCCTTTCGGAACGCGAACATGCCTGTACAATGCGGCGAACGCATTGCTGGCGGCCGGAGACGCGGCTAGCCGCGTCTCTACCTGAAACTTTGCCGAAGGGATCGTTTGGGATTGAATCGCACCGATCTGCTGATTGTCGCAGCGTACCTGGCCGGAATCACCCTGTTCGGGCTGCGGTTTCGCAAGCGGCAGCGGACCATGCGAGACTATTTTCTCGCCGACCGCAACATTCCATGGTGGGCAATTTCGCTGTCGATCGTGGCGGCGGAGACCAGCACGCTGACCATCATCAGTATTCCCGGCCTTGCCTACGATTCGAATTTCACTTTCCTGCAATGGGTGATGGGGTATTTGATTGGGCGCGTCATCATTAGTTTTGTGCTGCTGCCGCAGTATTTTCGCGGCGAGCTCTACACAGCCTATCAACTGATCGAACAGCGTTTTGGCCCGGAGCTGCGCACGGTGACGGCGGGCCTGTTTCTGCTGACCAGGGCCGCGGCCGAGGGAGTGCGCGTTTATACCGTGTCGATTGTGGTCGCGATTGCTTTGGGCACGGGCGAGGTCGCCTCGATTGCGATTATCACTCTGCTGACATTGATCTACACCTTTGAGGGCGGACTGGCGGCGGTCGTCTGGACCGATGTCGTGCAGACGTTCATCTATGTGTCCGGGACGCTGGTAGGCCTGTTTACGATTCTGCACCTCGTGCCGGGCGGATGGGCATCGGCGCACGCGATGGCGGCGGGGCTGCACAAATTTCAGGTGTTCGACCTTCGTTTCTTCGATTCCGCGACCTCGCACTGGCGGCATCTGAATCTGGCAACACCTTACACATTGTGGGCGGGGATCATTGGCGGCGCGTTTTTCACCACTGCCAGCCACGGAACGGACCAGCTCATCGTACAGAGGCTGTTGGCGGCGCGGAATCAGCGCCAATCGGTGCTGGCGTTGCTGTCGAGCGGTGTGGCGGTCTTTTTTCAGTTTGGGCTGTTTCTTCTTGTTGGCGTAATGCTGTTTGCCTACTACCGGGTTCCGTCGTCGGTGTTTGGCCGGGCGGACAGAATCTATCCGACGTTTATCGTGAGCCGGATGCCGCACGGAATTTCAGGGTTGCTGATCGCGGCCATCCTGGCTGCCGCGATGTCGAACTTGAGTGCGGCACTGAACTCGCTGTCCTCGAGTTCGATTATGGATTTCTATGTTCGCTTTCGGCCGGCGGTCAGCGAAGCAGGACGACTGCGGCTGGCGCGATTGGCGACCGTCGGGTGGGCGCTGGTGCTGTTCGGGCTGGCGGTATTGGCCCTGCATCGCGTGGGACGCGTGGTGGAAGTCGGGTTACAAATCGCCTCGGTTGCCTATGGAGCGTTGCTCGGAGTGTTTTTGCTGGGAGTGCTGACCAGGCGCGCCAATCAGCGTGGGGCGATCGTAGGCATGCTATGTGGATTCGCGGTGGAACTCTATTTGTGGGGATGGTCGCAGATAGCTTTCACCTGGTGGGTAGCAATCGGTACCTGCGTGACGTTCGCCGTGGGATACGCTGCGAGCATTTTGAAGGAGAATAACTATCGGGAGGAATGAAGCGCCTCTCTTCACCGCAAAGATCGCAAGGACTCGGAAAGCCCGCAAATAGTTCCGTTTTGCTTGGGTCCTTTGCGTACTCCGCGACCTTTGCGGTTAGAATCTTTCGTTTGCAGAACCACATGACGAGTGAACGTGAACAGCGTCCCGAACTCGCGCGCGATCTCGGCTTGTCACACGCCGGCGCGATAGTGGTTGGCACCATCATCGGCAGCGGAATTTTTCTGGTCCCATCCGAGATGATGCAGGCCGTGGGGTCTGCTCGGCTTGTCTATCTCGCCTGGATGGTCGGCGGCCTTCTCTCTTTCTTCGGCGCGCTTACCTATGCCGAACTGGGCGCCATGAAGCCGCAGGCGGGCGGCGAGTATGTATATGTGCGCGACGCCTACGGGCCGCTGGCGGCATTCCTGTATTCGTGGACTTGGTTTCTGATCGCCAAGCCGGCTTCCATCGCGACCGTAACCACTGGCCTGGTGCGGATTCTGGAAACTTTCCCGGTTTTCTCTTTTTTCTCTCATGCCTGCATTTCGCATCCCTTCACCATCAACTACGGGCAACTGGTGGCGATCGCCGCTGCCGTTCTAGTCTCCTGGCTCAACTACATCGGGGTGCGGCGGGCGGGAGAATTTCAGTTTCTGTTTACGCTGCTGAAGGTTGCCATCATCCTCGGGATTGTGGTGGTGGGCTTTTCCTACAGCGGAGGGACTTGGGCCAACTTCGCCACCGAGTTCACGGGAGCGAAAGGCGGCGTAGCTGGATTTTTCGCGGCGCTGGTGGCCGCGCTGTGGGCGTACGACGGCTGGAACGATCTGACCATGGTGGCAGGCGAGATACAGAATCCCCAGCGCAACATTCCGTTATCGCTGATTTGGGGTGTGGCGACGGTCGGAGCGCTCTACGTTTTGATGAACGCCGCAGTCCAGTACGTGCTGCCCGCGGCGGCCGTGGCCGCATCGGAGCGTCCGGCGTCGGACGCGGTCGCTCTGGTGCTGGGGCATGCGGGAGCTACCCTGGTGTCGGCGGGCATGGCGGTTTCGATGCTTGTGACTTTGAATGGCACCATCATGAGTGGAGCACGCGTGCCTTTTGCCACCGCGCGCGACGGATATTTTTTCAAGGCGATTGCGGAGGTTCATCCCCGCTTCCGCACGCCGTATGTGTCGATTGTGGTGCAGTGCGGCCTGGCCATCGTTCTGCTGCTGCTGGGAGGCAGTTTCCGGCAATTCTTTTCACTCGCGATTTTCGCCGAGTGGATGTTCTACATGATCGCGGGCAGCACCGTGTTCGTTTTCCGCCACCGCGAACCGAACGCCGACCGCCCCTATCGCGTCTGGGGATATCCGGTGGTTCCGGCGTTGTTTGTGCTGGCGTCGGCAGCACTTCTCTACTACACGTTTAGCGACAATCTGAAGAGTTCGGCCGCCGGATGCCTGGCCATCCTCAGCGGGCGTTCCGGTGTTCTATTTCTTTGCCCGGCGCCGGGCGGTACCGAAGTAAGGGACCCAAAGTAATCGCTCAGAAAACTGGGCCGAATACCATAGTGTTACCAAAGGACACGCGCAAGGGACACGTTTACCCCCTGTCCAATCTCCCCTAAGGTTAATACTCCAGCACCCGAGCGCTTTCTTCCCGGCTTCGGGTTCACTTTTGGAGTCATTGGATGCCTAGGTACGATCGCGGTTTTCAACTCGGCTTGCTGCCTGAAAGAAAGTGGAACTGGCGAACGTTTGCAGCGAGCTATGGGATTCTGGTGTGCCTGATCCTGCTCATGATTGTCATCGGGATCATGACCTCCGATACGCTAATCCCGATCGTGAGTTATCACGTCACCGAACTGGTCCCGATGCCCGCGATGCGCCCGGAGCCACCGCCGCCGCCGAAGCCGCTGCCGGTGCATGCCAAGTTGCTGCCGCCGGAGCCGGTGTTTCAGACGCCAAAACTGATTGTCCCACGCGAAATGCGCGCGCCCAAGCCGCAGCCGCAGGAAATTGAGCCGCCCAAGGTGGCGCTGAATAACTTCGCTCCGGCGGTGCTAAAGCAGACCAGCGGAGCCCGTCCGGTGCTGATTCATACCGGGGACTTCGCGGCAGGAAGTTCGGTTGTGCCCACGGTGAATGCTCCGATCGAGAAAGTACAGACCGGCGGGTTCGGCGACCCGAATGGGCTGAAACCGAGCGCCAACAGCAAACCGAACGGCAAGCTGATCGCAGCCGTGGCGGGCGGCTTCGACATGCCGGTTGGACAGGGACAAGGGAACGGCTCGGGCGGCGCCAAAGGTATTAAAGGAACCGTGGCAAGTGCCGATTTTGGTAATGGGGTTGCCACTGGAGGACAAGGCGACGGACGCAGAAGCGGCCGCGGCAGTGTGCAGACCTCGGGCTTTGGCGCGCAGGAAATCGCGCAGAACACGCCCCACATTCAGCGCGTGGAGAGCGGTCCTCCGGCGACATCGGTCGAGATCACGTACAAGCCCAATCCGGTTTATACCGATGATGCTAGAAATCTGAAACTGGAAGGCGAAGTTCTGCTCGAAGTGGCGTTCTTGGCGAACGGGCAGTTGCACGTGAATCGCGTGATCCGTGGTCTCGGCCATGGACTGGATGAAGCGGCCATTGCCGCCGCCAACAAAATACGCTTCAAGCCGGCCATGCAAAACGGGCAGGCCATGGATTCGACAGCAATTGTGCACGTGGTATTTCAACTGGCGTACTGAGTACTTTGGAGATGAGAGTCATGCGAACTATGAAGTGGATGGTATTGGCACTGCTGGCGGTTACGACCATGGCAGTGGCCCAGCAGCCGGCGTCCGCGCCGCAGAACCAACCCGCGGTCTCGACGACGCAACCGGGACAGGCGCAGTCCGCTCCGGCTCCAACGAACTTGGCGCCGCCGACCACCATGGATCAGGTAGTCGACCGCGTGGTCATGCGGGAGAAAGACCTGATCAAGTTTCTGTCGCCGCGCACTCCCATCGTGGAGACTTATCTCCAGAACCTGACGCAGGATCCGCAGCTGGGTCCGATTCCGCAGGACGATCATTACTTCCTGGGACGCATGGACTTGAGCGACTCGATCGATCGCAGCGACTACCTTTCCGACAAAGGTAAAGATAAAGATGAAGGCATGGAGAAGCATCTTCTGGGCGGGATCGCGAAGAAGTTCAAGTTCCAGTACCAGCCCCTGGGCTTTTCCTGGATGATCTTCGCCGACCGCAACGACTTTGACCGGCAGCACTACGATTTTCACTACGCGCGGCGCGAGTTCCTGGGCGACGTCCGCTGCCTGGTGTTCGACCTGACGCCGAAAAAAGATGCTGGACGCGGACGCTTCCTCGGCCGCATCTGGGTTGAGGATCAGGACTTCAACATCGTGCGGCTGAACGGCACTTACGCGCATCCTTCGCGCAACAATTACTACTTCCACATGGACAGCTGGCGGTTGAATCTGGTTCCGGGCTATTGGGTGCCGGCTTACATCTACAGCGAGGAAGGCGACTTCACAGCGGGAGCCAAGAACAAGATCGCGTTCAAAGCGCAGACTCGCATGTGGGGATACAACCTGAAGACGTCAACCGCGAACGACGAACTTACCAACATCCGGGTGGACAGCGTAAAGGATGACACGCCTACCGCCCAGGATGCTTCGCCGCTGGCGGCCGAGCGCGAATGGCAACAGCAGGCGGAAGACAACGTCCTCGAACGGCTGGAACGCGCCGGGCTATTGGCGCCGGAAGGCGACGTGGATAAGATCCTGCAAACCGTGGTCAACAACCTGGAGATCACCAACAACATCGAATTGCCGCGGCCGGTCCGGACGCGGGTGCTGACCACTTCTCCGCTGGAAACCTTCAGCGTCGGAAACACGATTGTGGTAAGCCGCGGGTTGATCGACGTGCTTCCTGATGAGGGCAGCCTGGCCATGGTGCTCTCGCACGAACTGGCGCACATTGTTCTGGGACACAACCTGGGCAGCCAGTATGCGTTCAACGACCGCATGCTGTTTTCAGACGAAGGGACATACCAGAATCTGGGATTCAAACACATTCCCGAAGAGGAAGCGGCAGCCGACAAGAAAGCCATCGAAATGCTGAAGGGATCGCCCTACGCGCAGAAACTGGAAACTGCCGGACTCTTCATCAAGGCTCTGCAGGCCCGCGCTCCGCAATTGGGCGCTCTGCTGCAAGCTCACCTCGGCAACAACATCGCCGAGAACGGCACCGTAACCCGTATGGCGCAGTTGGGCCAGTCGGCTCCAGCGCTCGATTGGAACAAGCTGGACCAGATCGCCGCCTTGCCTCTCGGCGGCCGAGTCAAGTTGAACCCGTGGGATGACAAAGTGGAGATCGTGAAAGCGCAGCCGGTCGCGATCACTTCAGCGCGCGACAAAATGCCGTTCGAAGTGACGCCATTCTACCCGCGGCTTTCGCGGTACGGCACAGCGAACGCCCCTGCACCCACAACCGCGGCAGCGCCCACAACCACAGCAACTACCGCCACTGCCGAGGCCACCCCCGCTCCGACCAACTGAGCCGGGTTCCAAGTTGATAGAAGCGCGGGCCGGGACCGGAAGAAATTCCGGGCTCCCGGCCTGTGTCTATTCGGGTCTGATAGCCAAGACTTGACCTCGCACGCCACGCTGTCGGATGGGGTCGCTACCGTCAGACCGTAGCAGGGTCTTTAAGCGTAATGGCTGACGGGCGAACAAACGGCGCAAACTCGTGCTATCGCCTGTTCTCAACACTTATCGTCTGTTGTGAGAAGGACGTAAGTCGGCAGTGATTTAGTGTGCCAATGACTCCGGCAGGTTGGCATTGCGGCGACGTTCTTGTTCGCTGGGCCGGGGATGCTTCGCTACCCAAGAACGGGCTAGGTTCTCTGCATTTGCTTGTTCATCACCGACCAGACGCGGCTGAAGCTGCGAGAGGGCGGCGGCGGCTCGCGGATCGCCCTGTGCCTGTGCAATCAGCCCCCATTCATAGGCCGAACTGGGACTCGGTGGTCCGAGTTTGTCGCCCGCATAGAGTACGACCATGAACATGGCTGCGTCCTTCGTGTATTGTTCTGCTGCCATAGTGGCATATTTGGCGGCCTCCGATGCACTTGAGAGTGATCCGAGTTCAAGCAACGCGAGATTAAATTGCGCGTCGCCATGCCCTTTGTCTGCGGCGACTCTCAACCACTTAGCCGACTGCCCGTAATCCTGGGTCACGCCCTGCCCAAGCATATACCTCACTCCCAAGCCGTACGCGGCGGCCGGATCGCCTTGATCGGCGCCAAGCTGGTACCATTTCACTGCTTCCTTGTAATCGCGGGCGACGCCCGCGCCATTAGCATAGACCCAGCCGAGTTCGGTGGATCCGCGAGTTTCGCCTAAATCTGCCGACTTCCGGAACCACTCAATTGATCTGCGCGGGTCGGCCTTTAGTCCAAAGCCCTGCTGATAGCACATTCCAAGCTGGAACGCCGAGAACGCAAGTCCGTGGTCGGCCGACTTGCGGAGCCACTCGATGGCTTTTTTCTGGTCCCGGTCCACTCCCTGTCCCAGAAAGTACATTGTTGCGAGGTTGTGTTCAGCCATAGCGCTACCCTGGGAGGCGGCTTTCGTATACCAACCCTTGGCTTCCTGATAACTCTGTGGTACTCCCGCTCCGGTCGCATACATCATGCCGATATTTGCTTCTGCGTCGGCCGATCCCTGGTCTGCAGCCTTCCTGTACCACTGCAAAGCCTCTTTCCCGTCTTTCTCCACGCCACGTCCTAGCTGATAGGCCGTGCCGAGCGCCATCTCACCGGGAACAAACCCCTGTTCGGCTGCTTTGCGGACCCAACGGACGCCCTCTGCGTCGTCTTCCGTAACCAGCAGCCCCTGAGTGTAGATGACACCCAACATAAATTCGGCTGCCGGATCGCCGCCGGTCTCAGCCTTCTGTCGCAAAGCGGCCACGTCGCCTTTACCGAGGTGCTTCACCTTCTCCAACAGTTCGTTGGCCTGATCGGGGTTGGCGAGAGCAAACAACGATGCGAATAAAGTTAGGCACAGCAAGAAGCTGCGGTCACATCTGATAGGCGAGAACTTTGTCATTCGCCGCCATTGTAGCGCTGGTCTACTCATCGGTTGGCGAAAAATCCCCTTTACACTCAAAATCCCCCCAATTGGATACCAGGCTGCGCCCGATACGTGCAGCCTTGCCAACGCTGCCCGCAAGGTCGAGTTCAAGCTATTACAATTTTGGGCAACCGCGCTGGCTAGAAGTGCTTCCTCAAGTCGGAGAAGCGATCTACCACCAGCAGTCGCTGCGATGCTGGAGCCGGCGCGACTTCCTCGTGCTCCAGAATCCAGGTGTTGTCATGCGGTACGAAGACGGCGTGCAGGCCGGCCGCGAGAGCAGGATTGATATCGGATTTGGGACTATTGCCGACCATCCAGGTGGTGTTCGCCGGCAGGGCGTACTTGGCGATGGCGGAGCGGTAGGTCGATTCGTCCTTCTCGGCGACGATTTCGACGGCGGAAAAATATTCTTTCAATCCTGAACGCTCGACTTTGCCGGATTGCTCGGCCGGGTTTCCCTTGGTCATCAGGATGAGGTGGTGGCGCTCGCCAAGATACTGCAAAGTTTCGGGCACGCCGGAGATTACTTCAATGGGATGATCGGCAATCTGCTGGGCAAAGCTGCGAATGCGTTCGTGCAACTCGGGGGTGACCGGATCGACGGAAAGCTTCTCAAAGGTTTCCACCAGCGAATGCGCGAAACTGTGCAGGCCGTAGCCGTGCTTGACGATGGAATCCCGCTCCACCCCGTTCAGCACCAGTCGCACCGCCTCCGGCGAATGCTCGCGATGGTCGAGGAACGAAATGAACTTCGCGATCGCCCGTTCGAAATAAATATTGTTTTCCCAGAGCGTGTCATCGGCATCGATGAGCAGATTCTGGGCGCCATTCTCCCCACGCATGTATTCATGATAATGGCTCCGGCGTGTTCGTGGCTTTGATAGACTTGTCCCCGTATGAAGAAAGCTTATTGGAAGAACCATGGGCCTGTTCTACTTCTCATTCTCCTGCTAGCAGTTTTCAGCGCGGCGCAAACAAAGAAAAAGGGGATGACGGGTTCGGCGGCAAAGGCTGGCGCGCCCGCGAACTTGAAAGTCGCGGCTGACCTGGGACAACGCCTGGCGAGATTCCAGCACGTCCGAATGCCGTTCCAGACGGTGGGTTTGACCGTTCGCGAGCAGCAACTCGTTCGCAAGCTGGTGGAGGCCTGTGGCTACCTGGAAAGCATCTACTGGCGGCAGAGCGATCCCGAAGCCTTGACGCTGTACCAGTCGCTGGCCTCGCGCCGCGATCGCCGCGATATCGAGCTGCGAACTTACCTCCGGATTAACGCGTCGCGCTTCGATCTCCTTGACCAGAATCAGCCGTTTGTCGGAACCGACCCCATGCCACCGGGTGCAGGCTTCTATCCCGCGAATCTGACGCGCGAGCAGTTGGAGCAATATGTCAAGCAGCATCCCGAGCAGAAAGCGGCGATCTACGACCAGTTCACGATCGTGCGCTGGAATCAGGGAAAACTTGAGGCTGTTCCCTACCACATCGCGTTCCGCGCTTTTCTGGAGCCGGCGGCAAACGCCCTGCGGGCGGCGGCCGAGCTCAGCGATGATCCGGCTTTCGCGAAGTTTCTTCAACTGCGGGCCGATGCCCTGCTCAGCGACGATTACTTTCCCAGCGACCTGGCATGGCTGGAATTGAAGAACCCGAAATTCGACATCATTTTTGCCCCCTATGAAACCTATTTGGACGGACTGCTGGGAGTAAAAGGTTCGTTCGGAGCGGCCGTGCTGGTGCGCAACCAGCGGCAGAGCGAGAAGCTGGAACTGTTCCAGAAATACGTGGCGGAAATTCAGGACGCGCTGCCCCTGGCAGAAGAGGATCGGCCGTCAAAGCACGGACTGGAAACGCCGATGGAAGTGATGGACAATCCATTTCGCGCCGGAGACATGGTTCATGGGTACCAGGCCGTGGCCGACAATCTGCCGAATGATCCGCGAGTCCACGAACAAAAGGGCAGCAAGAAACTTTTCTTCAAGAATTTCATGGACGCGCGCGTGACCTACATCATCTTGCCGGTGGCACGCAAGCTGATGGAACCGAAACAGGCGGCGAAAGTTTCCGGCGAAGGTTATCTGCTGGGCACGATCATGCACGAGATCTGTCACGGACTTGGTCCGTCGTTTGCGCGTACTTCGTCAGATACGGCGGCGGGCAAAGTCAGTATTCGGGAAGCGATCGGTCCGGGCTACAGCGGCCTGGAAGAAGCCAAGGCCGATGTGACCGGAATGTTCGCGTTGAAATGGCTGGTAGATCATGACGTGCTTCCGAAGAACAAGATGGAAGAGTATTACGCGTCGTACATAGGCGACCTGTTTCGCGCGGCACGCTTCGGAACGGCTGAAGCGCACGGCCAAGCGGAGATGATGGAGTTCAACTATTTCTCCGAGCGCGGCGCGTTGAGCCGCAACGCCCACGGCAAGTATGCAATTGATTTCGCGAAGATGCCGGCGGCAGTGGCCGATCTCGCCAAAGAACTGCTCGAAATTGAGGCCACCGGCGACCGCGCACGCGCGGAAAACTGGTTCAAGAAGTACGGCACGATGCCAGAGGAATTGAAGGCGTCCCTGAAGGCCGTCTCGGCTGTACCGGTGGATATTGATCCGGTGTTTTCGTTTGAGGAAAAGGTGCGGTAGGGAAAAGCCGCCTTTAGCTCTTGGCTCTTAGCTGGTTTGCCTAAACACATCACCCTAGTGCAAAAAGCTAAGGGCTAAGAGCTAACAGCCAAGAGCGCTCTTACACCCACTCCACTTTCGGCTTCTTCGGAATAATCCCCGCCTTGTGTCCCATGTCGAGCAACCGCTTGACGGCTTCCCTGCCGTCGTCGCCATAATCGAGGGTGCGCTCGTTGACGTACATGCCAACAAATTTATCGGCGAGTTGAGTATCGAGATCGCGGGCAAACTGCATGGCGTAGGCGAGCGCTTCTTCGCGATGATCGATGGCGTACTGGATGCTCTCGCGCAGCGCCTGCGTGACGCTGGCCATAGTTTCCTTGCCGAGCGAGCGCCGGATGGCGTTGCCGCCGAGCGGCAGTGGCAGACCGGTGACTTTCTGCCACCATCTGCCGAGATCGACCACGCGGTGCAGCCCCAACTTGTCGTAAGTAAGCTGGCCTTCGTGGATGATGAGCCCGGCTTCGTATTTCCCTTCCAGAATCTGCGGGATGATCTGATCGAAGGGGACAACTTCCACTTCAATGCCGGGCGCGAACAGTTCAAGCGCCAGATAGGCGGTCGTGAGCTTGCCGGGCACCGCGATCTTCTTCTGCTTGATTTCGTCCGGCGTAAACGGCCGGGGGGAAACCAGCATGGGACCGTAACCGTCTCCCACGCTGCCGCCGCATGACATCAAGCGCGTATTTTTCCTGAATGTACGGGAAAAGCATGGAATGAAATCGCGGTTACGTCGTAAACGCCATCGCCTTCCTGCGCCTGCCGGTTCAGCGTCTCAATGTCGCAAAGGGTGTGGGTGAACTTCAGTCCAGGGACGCGAATTTTGCTCGTGGCCAGGCCGTAAAACATGAAGGCGTCGTCCGAGTCCGGGCTGTGCGCCACGGTGATTTCGCGAACTGGAGAAGTTACTGTACTCATAAAGGTCTGCAAATCCTGTTCTGACTTCTCGTAGAGACGCCGCTCGCCGCGTTGGCGATCAGGCTTCCGGCGGCGACGAGTGGTTGGGACCGTCGATTTCCGCAGCGTGGGCCGCCGAGCGCTTCATTTGCCGCCGGACCCGCATGTAGAGCGTGAACGCAACTGACACGACCACCGCGGCACTGACTCCCAGTATGAGAAACCACCAGAGCATCCGCACGGTCCATTTAGGATAGCAGATGGGCAACCGCAAAAATGCGCACAGCGCGAAGATACAAAAGATAAAGCGCCGCACTCGGCCGTGGTCAGCCCTTCTTCTCCGGCTTGGCCATTGCTTTGCGCCGATTCTCAACATTCTTCAAGAAGCGTTCCAACCGCATGCGGGCCAGCTTCGACCCCGTGGCGACCTTCTCAATATTCGCGTACGCCTCGGGATTGTTCATCTTCTCCCGGAGTTCTTTCAGAAAAGGGTGAACCTTGGCGAATATGAAAAACATTTCGCCGCTGCAGCCCGGCTGCAGAAAGAGCTCTTCGTTGAGCGCTCCGTGCAGTACTAGAGACGCGGCCATATCCCAATAGCTGCCTACCTGGCGAAGCCAGGCATTTTCCTGGCTGCCAAACGAATTCCCAACCTTTAGGATATCGTCGGCGCTCTGTGGCCAGAATTCCGCCCCAAACCAGTTTCTTGCCTTGCGCATCTCCGCTTCGCGGCGGAGGTCGTAGAGTTTCAAAATCACTTGTGCATCGTTCGCAGTCGCTTTCTTTGCCATATTCTCCTCGTAAGTCATCTCTGAATTTATGGTGCTGAATCTCGTCCGAAAGAACTCGCTTGTAATCAGGTTTTCGAAACGCCTGCGGCCGCACCTTCGAGCGCACGCTCGTAATCGCATTCTTTATTCGGGCACGCGATCACCACTCCGTCTTTGCGGATCCGCTCCACCAGGTACTCATGCCCGCAATCCGGACACTTCTCGGCAACCGGCTTGGCCGCCGACGTGAACTTGCACTTCGGGTAGTTCCCGCATCCGTAAAACGTGTTGCCCTTGCGCGCGCGTTTCTCGACAAGTTCCCCCTCCTTGCATAAGGGGCACTTCACCCCGATGAAGTTCTGCTTCACGTATTTGCATTCAGGATATCCGCTGCACGAAGTGAACTCGCCGTAGCGGCCGTGCCGCAGGATCAAATTACGTTTGCACAGCGGGCAAGTTTCATCGAGCGGAATGTCGGGCACTCTCTTCCCCTGGTCGAGCCGCCGCGTAGTCTTGCAATCGGGATAACCAGTGCACGCCATGAACTGCCCGAAGCGCCCGCGCTTCAGCACCATGACGCGGCCGCAGTTCTCGCAGTATTCTTCCTGCGCCGTTTCCTGCAGATCAGCCGAGTCGAGGTCGGGCAGGTTGATGGGATTCTCTTTCGTGAATTTGCAGGTGTCCGGATTTTCCTTGTCGTAAGTGCTGCACGCATAGAACGAACCGTGCTTGCCCCACTTGATCACCAGCGGCGCGCCGCAGAGTTCGCACTTTTCGTCGGTGGGTTTCTCCATACGCTTGATGTTTTCCATGTGCTTCTCGGCGTATCGGAGATCCTTGGAAAATTTATGGTAAAACTCGGTCGAGCGCGTCGTTCCCCGTCTGCTTGCCTTCCTCGATTTCGTCAAGCTCTTCTTCCAGGCGCGCCGTGTATTGGAAGTCGAATATATCCTTGAAGTTCTCGACCAAGAGATCGGTAACGACCAGGCCAATTTCGGTGGGCACAAACTTGCCGCCGACCTTCTGCGCGTACATCCGCTCCTGAATGGTGCTGAGAATCGTCGCGTAGGTGGAAGGCCGGCCAATGCCGCGCTCTTCCAGTTCCTTCACCAGCGAAGCTTCGTTAAAGCGAGGAGGCGGCTCGGTGAAATGCTGCTCCGGAAGCAGAGACTTCAGCGTCAGCTTCTGTCCCGCTTCGAGCGGCGGGAGTCTGTGCTTCAGTTCCTCGTCTTCCTCGTCCTTGCTGTCCTTGGACTCTTCGTAAACTTTGAGGAAGCCATCGAACTTCATCACCGATCCCGTAACACGGAACCAGAAAACGTCGCTGCCGGATTTTGCGTCGATGTCGACCGACGTCTGGTCGAACACGGCGGGGTTCATCTGCGAAGCGACAAAGCGCTGCCAGATCAGTTTGTAAACCTTGAATTCATCTTCATGCAGGTACTTCTTGATCTGGTCAGGATGCCGCGCCGCCGAAGTCGGACGAATGGCTTCATGGGCCGCCTGCGCTTCTTTCTTCTCCTTATATGTATTGGGCGCCTCGGGCAAATAGTTGACGCCGTACTCGCTGGCAATGTATTCGCGGACTTCGGTAAGCGCCTCGGCTGAAACGCGGGTCGAATCCGTGCGCATATAGGTGATCAGGCCAACCAGTCCCTCGTCGCCGAGTTCGACACCCTCGTAGAGGCGCTGCGCGATCATCATGGTGCGCTTCACGCTGAAGCGCAGCTTGCGCGAGGAATCCTGTTGCAGCTTGCTGGTAGTGAACGGCGGAGTAGCATTGCGCCGTCGCTCCTTCTTTTCCGCTGAACGAACGACCCAATCGGCCCTTTCCAGCGCTAGCCGGATTTTTTCCGCTTCCTCGGCATTCGGGATTTCGATCTTTCTCTTCGCCCTTGCCCAGGAAGCGAGCGTCGAATGCCGGAGGCTTAGCGGCGGCGAGATGGGCGTCGATCGTCCAATATTCTTTCTTCTCGAAGGCTTTGATTTCGCGTTCGCGATCGACGATCAAGCGCAAAGCGACGGTCTGCACCCGTCCGGCGGACAAGCCGCGGCGAACTTTGTCCCACAAAAGAGGAGAAACCTGATAGCCCACCAGGCGATCCAGCACGCGTCGGGTCTGCTGCGCGTCCACCAGGTTGCGATCAATGTCACGCGGATGCTCAAAAGCGGCCTTGACGGCGCGCTGCGTGATTTCATTGAAAGTCACGCGACGAATGCGAGCGCCATCGCCGACGTCGTCCGTCTTCTTCTTGGCAGTCTTCTTCCCTTTCTTTTTCTTGCTCGAGTCTTTGCCAAGTTCGTCGGCAAGATGGGCGGCGATAGCTTCGCCTTCGCGATCCGGATCAGGCGCAAGGTAGATGTGGTCGGCCGAAAGCGCCAGTTTCTTCAGCTTGGCCAGGACCTTCTCCTTTCCCGGAATGACGACGTATTCGGTTTCGAAATCGCTTTCGACGTCGACCCCCAGGCTGCTCTTGGGCAAGTCTTTCACGTGGCCGTAAGAAGCATCGACCGTGAATCCCTTGCCCAGATATTTCTGGATAGTTTTCGCCTTAGCCGGCGATTCGACAATGACTAGACCTTTGGACAATGTTCTCCCCAACTTCGCGGTATTGGAATTGAAACTAGCACGAATTGCTCTCAGCTGTCAGCTGTCAGCTATCAGCTGTCAGTCACAGACCTTCACTTTTTGTATCAGAGACGACAACATCTTCTTGGCCTCTACCACCTGTGCCGTAAGGCGTTGGTATGCTGGATTGTGCAAGAATTCCAGATCGTGAGCGAGCACAAACTGGTATTCAAGTTCGCTGGCCGACCCCATCGCAATCTGCAAGAACCGACCCATCTCCGCATCACCTTTTCGACAGCAACCCTCTGCGATATTCATCCCGATCGATGCGGACGCTCGCCGCATCTGACTTGTCAAACCGAAGATTTCATCCCGAGGAAAAGCTTTGCTAGAGGCATATACATCTAAAGTTAGCCGGTGCGCCTTTTCCCAGACTTGAAGATTGCGAAAACTCTGCATGAGCACCTCAGGTTTTGCTGAAAGCTGATAGCTGAGAGCTGACAGCTGCACTTAGAAGCTTTTCACAAAATTCTTCCCCGGCAACTGCCTCACTTTCCCATTCAGCTCCAGTTCGAAGAGCGCGCTGAAGATTTCGGAGGAGGACATTTCGGCTTCCAGCAGTTCGACCAATTGATCGATATGGGTCGATTCGTCGGCCTTCAGCAAACGGAGGATCTTTTTTTCGTGGGGCGAGCTCACCTCGTCCGGGAATAGAGATGCGGTTTCCGCCCCGGAGATTCATTCTGCAGGGACGACGACAAGGCGCTGAGGGCGGCCTGCACTTCCGCCGGAAGCTCTTCCCACACGTCTTCCCAGGTGGCGACAAGCTTAGCGCCCTGCTTGATCAGCGTGTTCGGTCCCCAGGAATTCTTGTTGGTGACGTTCCCCGGGACGGCGTAAACGTCGCGGTTTTGTTCCAGGGCGCAGCGCGAAGTGATGCGCGTGCCGCTATATTCCGCAGCTTCTACCACCAGCACGCCCGCCGACATGCCGCTGATGATCCGGTTGCGAATGGGAAAATTTTGCGGCGTGGGAGAAGTTCCGACCGGAAACTCGGTGATCAGCGCGCCCCCCAGCGCCAAGATTTGTTCGGCGAGCCGCGTGTTTTCCCTGGGATACATGACGTCAATCCCGGTGCCGAGGACGGCGACGGTTTTTCCCTTGGCTGCAACCGCGCCGCGATGCGACGCCGTATCAACGCCGCGCGCTAATCCACTGATGATCACCAGTCCCCGAGCGGCAAGGTCGGTCGAAAGCCGTTCAGCCATGCCGCTGCCGTAGGGAGTAGGATGACGCGTTCCCACCATAGCAATGCCGGGCTGCGCCAACACCTCGACGCTTCCTTTGACGAATAAGACGACCGGCGGATCGTAAATCTCCTTCAGCCGCGAGGGGTACTCAGGGTCACTGAGGGAAATAATCTTGGCGCCAGCCTCGACTGCCTTCTCACATTCCTGCTGCGCCAGTTCGAGCGACTTTCCCGTCGCAATCGATTGCGCGGAAACGGCCCGCATTCCTGTGGCTTCGAGTTCGGTCAGGCTCGCCTGAAAGACGCGTTCAGCCGTGCCATAGTGCTCGATCAGTTTTCGGATGCGAGTGGGGCCGAGTCCGGCGGTCAAGGCAAGCGCGAGCCAGTAAGTGCCTTGGAAAGAAGCTGGGTTGGCTGCGGCAACGGCGACATTGGACATATGGCGTGACCCTACTTGGCGACGGAAAACCCGGTAGTGGTGCAGTTTGAATCCGGCCGGTGCTTTTCTTTGCGCCCTTCGCGAGTCCTTGGCGTACTTTGCGTTTAAGATCTTTCCTACAGCAAAGCAAAGAACGGGCGAGATTCTGAAATTGCACCAAAACCGAAAACCCTGTCAAGGATGGCTCTCACATCACTTTTGGTAGAATTCGTAACTTGATGAGCCGGTTAAAGATTTCGGCCATTTCCTACCTGAACACGGCGCCTCTCATGTGGGATTTTGAGCATGCCGAGGCAGGCCGAGTTAAGGACAGTGATTTTGATATTTCCTACACCATCCCTTCGGCCTGCGCGGAGACCCTCGCTGCGGGAACGGCGGATATTGGCATTATTCCAGCCGCGGCTTATGCCACGGTCCCCGATCTCGTCATCATTCCTGACGTGGCGATCGCGGCGCGCCGAGCGGTGCGGTCGATCCTGCTGGTCAGCAGAATCCCCGTCGAAAAGTGGACAGAGCACGTGCGCACCGTGGCGCTCGATACTTCTTCGATGACGTCGGTTGCGCTAGCCAAGATTCTGTTCGCCAAATGGCTGGGCGGAGCGCGCGACTATAAGCCGATGGCTCCCGACCTCGACGCCATGCTCAGCGAGTGCGACGCGGCCCTGCTCATCGGAGACCCCGCGCTCCAGGTTGACCGCAAGCGCTACTTCACGCTCGACCTGGCCGAGGAGTGGGTAGCGCGCACCGGAAAATCATTTGTCTTCGCCTTCTGGGCCATTCGCAAGCAGGCGCTAGCCGGACGAAATGCA
>CAWITH010000030.1:0-270928 GCA_963838935.1 uncultured Acidobacteriaceae bacterium | reverse complement strand
TGAAACAGGAGTGGTGCGAAGAAATTGGTGCGCTGGGCTATCGATCGTTGCAACGATCGCGGGGATGATCGTCGCCACGCTCCTCGCCACGGTTTTCCTGCTTCCGTTGTTGCAACGCCCCGCCCGCGCCGCCGACCAGCCTGGTGCGGAATGTCTCGCCTGCCACGGCGATAAGACGATGACCACGACGCGAGCCGGCAAGACGGTTTCGCTGTACGTGGACGGCAAGAAATTTGCCGCTTCCGTACATGCCAGCTTCGGGTGCACGGGCTGCCACGCCGATCTGGAAGGAAAGGATTTTCCGCACGAGAAGCCTGCGCCGGTAAAGTGCGGGACGTGCCATACCACTGAGCAGGAGCAGCATGCCCGGTCGCTCCACGGCAAGGCGATTGCGCACGGCGATGCGCTGGCGCCCCACTGTGTGACTTGTCACGGCAACCACGACATCGTTCCGGTGAAGGACGCGCGGTCGGCGGTGGCGCCGCTGAAAGTCCCATTCGTTTGCGGCCAGTGCCATCGCGAAGGAACCGCGGTTTCGCGCAATCGCCAGATTGGCCAGGACAATATTCTGGAGAACTATTCCGAGAGCATTCACGGGGAGGCGTTGCTGAAGAAGGGACTGTCGGTGGCTCCGAACTGCGCCACCTGCCACACCCCGCACTTGATCTTGCCCCATACCGATCCCGCTTCTTCGATCAATCGCAAGAACATTGCTGCCACCTGCACGAAATGCCACACGCAAATCGAAACCGTCCACCGCAAAACCATTCGTGGAGAGCTTTGGGAAAAACAGGCCAACGTTCTGCCCGCCTGCCCGGACTGCCATCAACCGCACAAGATCAGGAACATCTTCTATGCGCAGGGCATGGCGGATGCGGATTGCATGCGCTGCCATGCGGACGAGAAACTGCGTCGCGCGCGCGACGGGAAATCCATGTACGTCAACCTGGCCGAGGTCAGCCATTCCCGCCACAGCGAGGAACCGGGCAGGCTTCGCAACACTGCCTGCAGCCAGTGCCACTCGGAGGTCAACGCCTCCCGGGTGCGGCCTTGCGAGACGATCGTGAACCCAGTGGACTGCACGGCTTGCCACGACGAAATTGGCAGGATGTACACGGCCAGCATCCACGGACAACTGAATGGCAAGAAGGATCCGAATGCCCCGACTTGCAAGGAATGCCATGGCACTCATGGCATCCTGGGCAAACAGGACTCGCAGTCATCGACCTTTGCGACCAATGTTCCCGGACTTTGCGCGCGGTGTCACCGCGAGGGCCAGAAGGCTGCGGTACGCTATACCGGATTTCAGCACGAAATCATCTCGAACTACACGGAGAGCATTCACGGGGCATTATTAAAGAATGGGCTGACTGTGACCGCGACCTGCACCAGTTGCCACACCGCTCACCAGATCCTTCCCCGTACCGATCCGGCGTCGAGTGTCAATGCCAATAACGTGCCGACCACGTGCGGCCGCTGCCACCACGGCATCGAGGAGCAGTTCGAGAGCAGCATCCATGCCAAGCGCGTGAGCGGGTACAGCAAGCCACTTCCAGTCTGCAACGATTGCCATACTGCTCATGCCATCCACCGCACAGATGAGAACAGCTTCCGGCTAACCGTGATGACTACATGTGGACGCTGCCACGAGAAGATTGCCGAGACTTATTTTGACACCTATCACGGGAAGGTCTCGAAGTTGGGCTACACGAAAGCGGCAAAATGCTACGACTGCCACGGAGCGCACGACGTGCTGGCGGTGACCGACCCCCGTTCGCACCTTAGCCGGGCAAATGTCGCGGCCACGTGCGGAAAGTGCCACGCCGGCGCGACCCGACGCTTCGCCGGATACCTGACGCACGCCACCCATCACGATCCGCGAAAGTATCCGTTCCTGTTCTATACCTTCTGGGGCATGACCGCGCTGCTTCTGGTGACATTCGTGGTAGGTGGCGCTCATACGCTGCTCTGGCTGCCTCGAGCATTCCAGATGCGGCAGGAGTTGCGCGCCGCGGAAGAGAAATATGCCGCAACGCTCGACGCGCCCGTGCGTAAGGAGGGCACAGATGCCTAACGAGCGACGCCAGTTCGTCCGCTTCAGCCGGTTGCAGCGGATCCTGCACATCTGCATGATCGTGAGTTTCATTACCCTGGCGCTGACGGGGCTGACCCTGAAATTCTCCTACACGAAATGGGCGGCGGTGCTTTCGCATCTGCTCGGGGGATTCGAGAACGCGGGCTACATTCATCGCAGCGCCGCCGTTATCATGTTCGGAGTTTTCATTACCCACCTGGTGGACCTCTACAAGTTGAAGAAGCGGGAGCATGATACGTGGTTCTCGCTGATCCTGGGACCGGGCAGCATGATGCCCAATCGAAGGGACCTGACGGAACTGGTGGGCACGCTGAAGTGGTTTGTGGGCCGCGGCGAGCGGCCTGCCTATGGCCGCTGGACCTACTGGGAAAAATTCGACTATTTCGCCGTGTTTTGGGGAATCGCAGTGATCGGTTCCACCGGCCTCACGCTGTGGTTCCCAGTGTTCTTCACGCGCTTTATCCCGGGATCGTTCCTCAACGTCGCCACCATTATTCACAGCGACGAGGCGCTTCTGGCCACGGGTTTCATCTTTACCGTGCATTTCTTCAATACCCACTTACGGCCCGAGAAATTTCCCATGGACATCACGGTATTCACCGGGCGCATGCCGCTGGAAGAGTTGGAGCGGGACAAGCCCAGAGAGTATGAAGCGCTGGTCGCCAGCGGGAAGCTGGAAGAAAAAATGGAGGAGGCTTATCAACCCATCGTCATCCAGACGATTCGCGCCTTCGCCTGGGCGGCGCTGACGGTGGGATTCTTCATTGTGTTGTGGATCATCTACGCGATGTTGTTCGCGTACCGCTAGCAGGCTGCGGTGGAAGATTCGCATCCGGGTATAACGGCCCTTGGCGAAAGATTCGTATCAGGGCATCGCTTTAGCGATGCCGCAAGTTCGCGTTAGGATCGCGCCTTCAGGCGCTGCGATCGCTTGCATCGCGGAGAAGGGTGGAAATGCGCACGACTCGGGTTGCTTTGATTTACGTGGCTTTGGTGTTGGCTCTGGCTGCTGCCTCGTCCGCAGCGGACCAGGAATGTCTGGCGTGCCACGGCGAAGCAGGAATGAAGTCCGCCGCCGGGAAAGACATTTCGATCAATCCCTCCAAACACGAAGCCAGCGCGCACGCGGTTCTCGGCTGCAAAGACTGCCACACCTCGATCAAAGAATTTCCGCATCCCGCGAAGATCGCCAAAGTGCAATGCGCCACCTGCCATGCGGACGAGGCTAAGGCCTTCCCCGCCAGTGCCCACGCCATGCTCGGCGAATCCGCGTGCGCTTCATGCCATGGCAGCGTGCACGAGCTGAGCACGGCGGAAAAGCTGATTCCCGGGAAGTGCGAGGAGTGTCACGCGGACGAAGTGAAGGACCTGGCGTCGAGCATTCACGGCCAAGCCGCGAAAAATGGAGACAAAGACGCGCCCAAATGCGTGTCCTGTCACGGTCCCATCCATGCCGTGAAAGCCTCCAGCGAGCCGGATTCGACCGTGGCTCGCAAGAACCTGCCTGACACCTGCGCGAAATGTCACAGCGATCCGGGGTTCTTGTCGCGGCACAACATCCCAGTCGCGCACCCGGTGGATTCCTACAAGCAGAGCGTGCACGGGCGCGCGGTCATGCTCGGCAAGGATGCGGCGACGTGCTCCAGTTGTCATGGCAGTCATGACATTTATCCCGCCACCGATGAGCGATCCAAGGTCAATCATTGGAAAGTGCCGGAAACCTGCGCGCAATGTCACAAGGAAATAGCGCGCGAGTTCAACGAGAGCGTCCACGGGGAAGCGGTCAAGTCAGGAGCGCGGGACGCGCCGGTTTGCATCGACTGCCACGGCGAACATCTAATCATGGACCCGAAGAGCGCGGGCTCGCCTTTGAATGCCCAGAATGTCTCCGCCCAGACCTGCGGACGTTGCCACGGCGACCCGCGCCTGGCGCTCCGCTATGATTTGCCGGCCGATCGCTTGCCATCCTACGCCGGCAGCTATCACGGGCTGGCGCTGCAGGAAGGGAAAGTGACGGCGGCGAATTGCGCGTCGTGCCATGGCGTGCACTCCATTCTCCGGTCCAGCGATCCCCGCTCGACCGTCAATGCCGCCAACTTGCCGAAAACCTGCGGAGCATGTCACAAAGGCGTGAACGAAGCCAGGTTCACCATCGGTCCCGTTCATGTGCAGACCAACGCGGGACCGAATAACCCGGTAGTGCAGTGGATTCGCTGGACGTACTGGGTACTCATTCCGGCGACGCTGGGCTTTATGCTGCTGCACAACTTGTTGGACTGGTTGCACAAATTGATGCGGCGCAAACCACGACGGGAATCGGGCGAAATGGTGTTGCGGATGAACTTATGGTTCCGCATCGCGCACTGGGGCATCATGGTAAGTTTCCCGACCCTGGTGTTCACCGGATTTGCCTTGAAGTTTCCGGAGATCTGGTGGTCCAAGCCGCTGCTGAATTGGGAGTCGCAGTTCGGAGTGCGCGGCGGTCTGCACCGCGTCGCGGCTGTAGTCATGCTTATGGCCACTGCCTACCACTTTGTGCATCTGGCGCTGAAGAAGCGCGATCGCTCGTTCCTGTGGGCCATGATCCCGACCATGAAAGACGCCTGGGATATGATCGACGTCTTCCGCTACAACCTCGGCCTCACCAAAGAAGAACCGAAGTTCGCGAAATTCAACTATGCCGAAAAGATGGAATACTGGGCCTTTATGTGGGGAACCTTCGTCATGGCGCTTTCCGGTTTCCTGCTGTGGTTCAACAATTTTACCTTGAGCCACTTTCCAAAATGGGTGACCGATGCGGCTACCGCCGTGCATTGGTATGAGGCGCTGCTCGCGACCTTCTCCATCCTCATCTGGCACTTCTATCTGGTGATCTTCGATCCCATGGTCTATCCGATGGATACCGCCTGGCTGAACGGAAAAATTCCAGCCGATCATTACCGCCATTCCCGCCCGGAGTATTTCCGCGCGCTGGAACGCGCCCGGCTGGTCGAGTTGCCGGCAGAGCCTTCCGGTTATCGGGATGAGCAGGGAACTGACGGCACTCTAGATGACGACCCGCACGCGAAGAATTAGGCAGGAGCGCGGGTGCCCCATCCTTGCGCGTTCTTTGCGCAAGGGTGGGATTCCACGACCGCATGAAGCTTGGGATTTTCCCGGACTTGCCCACTGAATTATCAGGCGCTCAATCCTCTTCGTCCAACTAACAAATGGAACTGCGGTATCTTCGAGGGCCGCGAGACGTGGGGCACCCCCAGCTGTTATGGGACGAGATTAACTGCCGCTGCGCTGGGTCGCCGGCCAGATATGCGCCACCCGCCCGGGGGTTCTGAGTGTAAACGCCTGGTTACAACAGTAATTCGATCGCTTCTGTTTTCGCGCCTAAGATTATCAGTGATGAAACGCCTAGTTGTCGTCTCCTGCACTCTGGCTCTTTTGTCGGTGCTCGCATTCGCTCAGCGATTGAATGACTCCTCAGATTGGTGGTCGATCAACAGAGAAGACCCTCGCCCTGGGAATGTCAAGCCGAGCAATCACGAGTTGCAGTCGAGCAGCTTCTCTTTAGCTGGCGTCACTCTGGGTAAAGGTGGAGTTGAAGCAATAACGGCGAGGCTGGGCCAAGCGCCTGAAATTGAACGTGGCGATGCGAGTACCGGACGCTCTCAGCTCTGCTATACCTCAGCCGCAAACAGCGCGGTGCATGTGGTCTTCGAGTTTGGTGAGGATGAGTCGGTCTTCTATCTCTTCTCAGGCGGCACACCATGGAGGGGTAGCAAGTACTGCGTTCAGTCGAAACGCGTCTCGAAAAGCCTCAGCACTGCGTCAGGCCTGAGGCTTGGACTCACACGCTCTGAGGTTGAAGCCGTTCTAGGGCACCCTGACGCGACTACGGCGAATGAGTTTGTGTACTCTCGCCAGTTCGACAGGAAAACGACTCCGACCGAGTTCGAAACAATGAGGAGAGAATACCCTGCGACCCTGAGTGACGAAGAAGCCCACAGGAAGTTCGATTCCTACTCAGTTGAGCAATACGTTCTGGCCCGATTCGCAGACTTTAAACTCGTGTATCTTGCCGTGTCGGTCTCGGGAAGCGGGGACTAGGGTCCTGTCATTTGACGTAACATCGCGATTACACTCATTGACTCGGACCGGCCCGATTCTCAGTGAGTGTAATCGCCTGGTTACGTCAGTCATTTCCGCCCCATTCGAATGCTCATCGATAATGGACCTGTGAAGCGTTTCTTAGCTATCGCCGTGCTGTGCTGTTGCTTCCCACTTGCTCTCGGCGCTCAGGAAGCAACTACAGTGTCGATCACCATCAAGGTCCTCAACGGGAAAACGGGAAAGCCAGTTTGGCGCGAGTCTCCTAACATTTGGATTGACAAAGAACCGTCCATCAATCCGTACACGAATCTCCACGGGAAGGCCAAAATCAAAGTTTCTAGCCGCGCTACTCAACTCTGGATAACGCCGGACTTCGGACATGAGTGCCGCTGGAAAGACGGCCCTAGCACAAAGACGACCGTTCCCTATTCCATCGCTGAAATACTGCGCACCGGGGTAGTCAGTCAAAACTTCTGCGGTGCAGCCCCGATAGCCCCAATACCCGGCGTTCTCGTGTTCTATGAGTTGCCCAGCACTTGGCGAGAGCTCTGGTACGACTGAGGCAGCTCGTAATTGTCGAAACATCGCAATTTCACTCACAACCCAGCCGCTGCGGGGGCTCTGAGTGTAAACGCCTGTTTTCGTAAATCACCGAACCACTATGGAGGACAGACCCATTCCAGCAGCCGACTTTCCCGTCTTTCACTATACTTTCTCGTATGCGGCTACTGCTTATTGTCGCGCTCATATTCGTTCTCTCATGTAGCGGTAGCGCGCAGTGGCAAATGCAGGACTCGCACACCAACGCCGACCTGCGCGGCATCCACTCCATAGGTAAAGGCGTCGCTTGGGCCAGCGGCACTGGCGGCACCGTCCTTCGCACCACCGACGATGGTGCCTATTGGCAGCCTTGCGTCACCCCGCCCGGCGCTGAAGCCCTCGACTTTCGCGGCATCCAAGCATTCGATGCAGACACGGCCATCGTTATGTCCAGCGGCAAAGGCGACCTCTCCCGCCTCTACAAGACTACCGACGCATGCAAGACGTGGAAGCTCGTCTTCACCAACCCCGACAAGGATGGCTTCTGGGATGCGATTCGCTTTGGAGGTGCCGAAGGCATATTGGTTGGCGATCCCATCGACGGTAAATTCTCAGTTTTCCGTACAAAAAATGAAGGACTCACTTGGACAAGGTGGGGCATTACCACAAAAGACGATTGGGACAAAGAGAGCCCCGCAAAATCCATGAAAGATGAGACCCTCTTTGCTGCAAGCAACGAGGCCGTATGGGGATTTGGAGACAGTGCATTTCTTTACGTGACAGGAGGAGCATCCAGAGCGCGACTTATTTACGCGGATGAAGGCCGTTGGTGCACGGAATTGGGCGTCGGTTGTCGCATAAAGTTTTCATCTGTATCGCTGCCTTTAATAGCTGGCAGCAAATCAGCAGGAGCATTCGCAGTCGCCTCAAGAGTCAACACATTTTGGCCTCTTAAACTCATGGTGGTTGGTGGAGATTACGAACATCCGGATAACGCTTCCCGCAATGCAGTTTTTCTATCCTCCAGAGATGGAGCGCACTTTCCGTTTACTTCATACTTCGATGTAATCCAGCCTGCAGCCCCGCCCCACGGCTTCCGCTCCGCCGTCGCCTATGACTCCGCCACCAAAACCTGGATAACCGTCGGCCTCAACGGCACCGACATTTCCACCGACGATGGCCTAAACTGGCGTGCCCTTAAACCCTCCCCTACTGACGCTCCTGACGCGGACAAAAACTGGAACGCTCTCTCCCTTCCATTCGTTGTCGGCCCCAAAGGCCGTGTCGGCAGACTACGGACCGAAGTCCTCAAGCCCTAACGAATCCTGTTGTTGTATCTCGACCAACAGGAAGCTATGGGGTCAGTTGGCGTAACATCGCAATTACACTCAAAATCCCCCAATCGACTACTTGATCGGTGTCCGATACCTGGAACCAGCCAGCCCTGTCCGCAAGGTCGAGTTCAAACTAATTCAGCTAAGCCGCGCCCTTCCGCGAATCTCCGCTGCACTCAGGGCGGAGGGCCGCGACAACTCAATCCGGCGCAACTATCCGCTGCCTTTCTTCAACTGCTCTTTCCACCCCAGCACCCGCGCCTTGTTCCCTTCCGCCTCAGCCTCGGGGACCATTCCCTTTTTCTGATACAGGATCGAGAGGCTGGTGTGCGCAAGAATGTCGTCGGGATCGATCTCCGAGATTTGTTGGGCAACAACGATTGCTTCGTCGAGCCGGTTGAGGTCCTGCAGCGCCCGGCTCAATCCATGCAGCGCGTCGGTGAACCTGGGATCAGCCGCCAGCGCCTGCCGGTACTCGGCGACCGCCTGCTCGTGATGGCCTTCGAGAACCAGATCGAGCGCGGCGTAGTAGTGATGCTCAGCCAGTTGGCGCGCCGTTTCTCGGGAACCCGCGAAGCTGGCTGGATCGTCAGGCATAGGGTCGGACTTCACTTCGATTCTAGCAAGCCGCGGTGGTCGTCAGTTACCAGTTGACAGCGAGGAATATAATAGTAACTAGAATACACGATTATTCACTTGACGTAACCGCCTCTGATCCCTATTCTAGTACGCATCCGCCAATTCTCGTGTGGTTGGAAAGGGATTGTGCTCCGATGACGATTGGGATAGGTGTCCTTGCTAGCGGTGCTGGTTGTGTGATTCTGGCTAGCGATACGCGAGCGTCTTATCCTAAAACCGCAGTGGATCCAAACGACTTTGTCGGGAAACAGTCCCGCTATGACGATATACCGCGATTTGAAAACGTGATCTGTGCCGTCGCGGGAAGATTAGGCGTTACCCATGATGTAGACGGCGAGATTTTTGTTGAGTTTAAGAAACTTTCCCGTAAGAAGAAAATCTATCGAGAGCATATCCAAAATGCCATTGACAAAGCTCGTGCTCACGAATTGCGTCGGCGATTGGATTGGGTGCTGCAAGTAAATTTCTGTGGTCTCACATGTTCCCAATTGCTCCGAGGAAAACTCCCGCATGGTCCCTTGGACCCGGTAGCACTCAAAGAAGCGAGGGCCTATTGCGAAGCCTACGAGTTTCCGGTTGAACTAATCATTGGCGGTTTTGTCGATGGAGAGCCGATGCTGTTTAAAGGAAGCGGGAAAGAAGCTCTACAGGGTGAGGCGAGCCCAGCGGTTTACGTCATCGGCGGCAAAGGGAAAGTTGCTGCTATGGACCAACTCAATAAGCGCGGCCAGAATGTTCACTTCGGGTTAGCGCGATCTATCCTGCACGTCCACGAAGCCGCCGAAGCCGCACGGCGCGCCGATCCAAAGTATATCGGTAAGCCAGCGTGGTACACAGTGATCCTCCGTAAAGAAGGGGTATGTAGACTTAACCCTGAAACCCCGCTTTTGAAACAATGGACGAAGTCGTACCGCGACAGGAAGGACACTAGCAGTCTGGACGCAGAGATTCCAGAAACACAGATCAGAGCGCTACTTATCCAAGATCCACGGCTACACTAAAAACCGAGCGTAAAATATATCTGATCGGAAGAGGGTGAATCGGATGACTCAAGAGGATCAATACGCAATCATCGGTAAAGCTCACGAGGACTACCATGCGGCCAAACGGGAGTTTGCAGCAATCCAAGCGCGTGGCGGGAAGATCGCAGAGTCGGCCCACAATCTCGCAGAAGCAATTATGGACCCTGTGCGGGTGGTGGTGCCGGAAGGAAACGAGGGCGTAGTGCTGGCTGGCGTGCGAAATCCATTTCTCTTCGGTCCAGCCGTCGCGGAGCAATTTACTCAAGACTATGTGCGACAGCACGTAAAAGACTATAAGTCCACCAAACAGAAACTTGCTGCCTTGCGTCAACAGTTGATCAGTCTTGGCCAACCTGATCCTGAACGATAAGACTGCAAGTCGTGCCCTTGACCGCTAGAAGGGAACAGCGACCTGCGCTTGTGTCGAAGGGTCGGCAGTTAGCTTCTCGAAGGTAAGCACGGGCGCCGTAACCATATGCCGCAGGGTTTCCAAGAACAGAGTCGAACTCTTTCGCCGATTGAAGCGGAAAGTCATCTCGTCCAAGTAGGCCGGGAGATGCTTGGCGCTAATCTTGTGCCAGCTTCCCATGACGCCGCGCTTCAAAAGCGAGAACGCAGATTCGACGGTGTTGGTTGTGACGCACGCGCCATTTTCGTAGCGCACATATTCCCCGGCCACATGGTTGACCGTCTTATGCGCGGCAGCCCCTACAGCGTGTTTATAAGCGGGGAAACTATCGGTAATGAGCACCTCCACATCCGTGCTGATATTCTCGCGAATGTACTTCGCCAGTGTGCCGCTCTTGGCATCCTCAGCATGGAAGAAACGCAGATCGCCGTTTCGTTGGCGAAGGCCGATGACTACTTCTTTGTTGGCGAGCCTTGCACCTTGGCCACCGCCGCGATTCTTTCCGCCCACGTAGGTTTCGTCCATTTCGACAGTACCGTCCAGCATGGGCTGCTCTACTTCTTTCATGGCCGCACGAATGCGATGGCAGAGATACCAAGCTGTCTTGTAAGAGCCGTTGTGCTGACCCCAGATCGTGCGCTTGAGTTGCAGGGCACTCATGCCCTTTTTGGCTTCGACCAACAACAGCACTGCGGTGAACCATGTGGTCAGCGGCAAGTGGGAATCGTTGAACACCGTACCAGCGGTCACGGAGAAGTGGTATTCACACTCGGCACAGTCGAACTGTTTGTTGGCCTTGATCCACGAAATTCTTTTGCTGAGGCAACGGGGACATTCGACGCCAACGGGCCACCGAAGTTTGGTCAATACCTCCCGGCATTTGTCGTCGGTGTTGAACAAGTTTTGAACGTCAAGGAGCGTCATGAGCAGACCTCGCAAAAAGAAAATGGGTAGACCACTGGAAGATGTTCCGCTTCGCAAGCTGGTAAAGAGCATCCGTCAGGACATAGAGTCGAAACTGGCAGAGATCGCCCCTGCTGAAGCTGCGATGGAATCACGTAAATCAAAGCGGAAGAAGTAGTTAACCTAATCACGAGAGAAGAATAGCATGATTGATAAGTTACGTCAAGTGAATAATCGTGCTAGAATAATAACCAGCATAATCACAAACGATAGCCCGGTGTGGCTGATGTACATTAAGTTCATTGAAATCTAGATTTTGCGCAACTTAGTAAGTCGAACTCATTGATTCTAAAGGCAAAGCCAGAAAAAGATGGGAGATAACCCCTTTGTTATCTGGACTTTGTAAGTTAACTCCTTTAAACTCAAAGACCTGGCAAAAATCCCTCCGTAACATCATGATTCTAATAGACCGAGGGTAGGGGGGGGTGGGGGGGTACCCCAGTATTACCGTACTGGTAAATAGGAGTTACTTTTGAAGTGGTGAGGACGTGCTGGCCGCAGGATTGGCGTCCGCTACCGTGCCAATGGCATTGCCGGAGACTACCAGCTCGACGCGGCGGTTTTGCTGGCGGCCTTCCGGAGTATCGTTCGAGGCCACGGGCTCACTTTTTCCGAAGCCGCTCGAGGTAATGGCGTCGGAGGTTATGCCCTGCTGCACCAGATAGTCGCGGACGGCGTCGGCGCGCTGCTCCGAGAGCCGGCGGTTGTATTCGTCGGTGCCGATGCTGTCAGTATGGCCCTCGACTGCCAGGCGCAGGCCCTGATAAGCCAGCACGATGCCCGATACTTTGGCGAGCCGTTCCCGCGCGCCGGGCAATAATTCGAAGCTGCCGCTCTTGAAGAGCACGTCTGACATGTTGGCGATCAGACCGCGTGCCGTGTCGCGGGTTGAGAGAACCGAGTTGAGTTGCTGCAACAACCGGGCGCGCAGTTCCTGCTTTTCGTTTTCGGCTTGCTGACGAAGCTTGTCAGATTCGGCTGCGGCCTGGCGAGCTTTCTCGGTTTCGGCGGCCAGCACCTGCTGCTGGGCCAGAGCTTCGGCCTTAGCTTTCTCCGCCTCCTGCCGCTGGTGCGCAGCTTCTTCAGCGGCCTTTTGCGCTTCCGCCTTGGCGGTTTCGGCTTGGGCTCGCGCGGCTTCCGCTTCTACTCGCGCCCGGGCTTGGGCTACGGCTTCGGCCAGCGCTTTGACGGCTCGCTCATCGGCGGCTTTCTTTTCCGCCGCGGCCTGAGCTTGCGCTTCTTCTTGCGCCTTCTGCTGCACTGCCATCACGCGCGCTTCCTCGGCGGTCTGAGCCGCTTCCCGCGCTGCTGCTTCGATGGTGCTCTTGTTCTGTTTGCGACCGTAAGCTTCCTCCGCCTGACGCAGTTGCAGTTCGGCCTTCGAAAGGATAGATGGCGCGTACCGGTCCGCCTGCGCCACATGTGCAATGCGGACGGCGTTGCGCGCCTCAAACAGCTCGAGCGGGGTCTTCGGGTCGATGCCGAAGATCGCATCCTGAATATGAGTATTGGAGGAAGAGTAGGTTCCGCTGCGAACCAGTTCGTATTTTGCGCTGATCTCCTCGCCGCCGGCGCCGGCTGAGAACACGTTCTCCATCACCACCATGTTGTCAGGCTGGGTGACGGCGGAATAGGGTTCGGCGGTCACGATCATGCCGAAGGTCTGCAGGTCGGTGAAGGCCTTGAGGTGGCCTTTGCCGTGATCGAGGACGAGTTCGCCGAGGTTGACGGCGCGCCCCTGCGGAGAAATTGCCCACGCCACGTAGGTCAGATACTCCAGACCAAACTTGGTGGCAGCATCCATGCCTTCAAACTTGGCGTCCACTTCGATGTTGGTTTTCTTGCCTTCGACCCTGGCTTCGCCCGAGGCGCTCTGCATTAGCTCTGTGCCACGAAACTCAATCCGGACGTTTGACCCCGGACGATAGTGGAGGGCTTTGGTGGTGCGGACGACCGGATCCGTTTTCGATGAGACGGGAACTTGCGTTTGCGCAGTTGACAGAGAAGCGGCAATGCAGAGCAGTAAGGCCAGATTTTTGTTCACGTTGTCCTCGCGCGGAGACTCGAGCACTCGAGTTTGCTAAAAGTCTACGTCCTTTGGGCCTACGAACCGAGGAACGGTAGGTCGGGGTCGGATTGGACTTTGGTCACCGAGTTGGATGGGCGAGGGCAGTCGCCCCTATGCGTTCTCCGGCTTCCACCGCAGCACCGGCTTGCGCGCGGCCGCGGTCTCATCCAGACGCGAAATGCGCGTGTTGTGCGGCGCGTCAAGCACGAACTGCGGATCTTCTTCCACTTCTTCCGCGATCGATTTCATGGCTTCGATGAAGAGATCCAGTTCTTCTTTCGGCTCGCTCTCGGTCGGCTCGATCATCAGCGCGCCCGCGACGATCAGCGGGAACGCCGTTGTATAGGGATGGAATCCGTAATCGATCAGGCGTTTCGCCAGGTCCATCGTCTTCACGCCCTTCTTCGACTGCACCTTGTCGCTGAAGACGACTTCATGCATCGACGGTGTCGAGTAGGGCAGATCGTAAACGCCTTCGAGTCCCTTGCGGATGTAATTCGCGTTGAGCACCGCGTCTTCCGTCGTCTGCCGGAGGCCGTCCGGCCCGTTGGCGAAGATGTATGCGAGCGCGCGGATGAACATGCCGAAATTTCCGTAGAAGGCGCGCACGCGCCCCACCGACTGCGGACGGTTGTATTCGAATCCGAGCGTGCCATCCGGCTTGGTGATGACGACCGGCTTGGGCAGAAACGGCTCGAGAATCTTCTTCACCGCCACCGGCCCCGATCCCGGACCGCCTCCGCCATGCGGCGTGGAAAACGTCTTGTGCAGATTCAAGTGCATGACATCAACGCCAAAGTCTCCCGGCCGCGCCTTGCCGACCAGCGCGTTCATATTGGCGCCGTCCATGTAGAGCAAGCCGCCTTTGGCGTGCATGAGGCCGGCGATCTTGTGAATCTCCTGCTCGAAAACGCCGAGCGTATTGGGATTGGTGACCATCAGCGCCGCGACGTCTTCATTCATCTGCGCCGCAAGCGCTGCCACGTCCACCATGCCGCGGTCGTTCGATTTCAAGTTCTCGACCGCATAGCCCACCGTCGCCGCCGTCGCGGGATTCGTGCCATGCGCCGAGTCCGGAATCAGAATCTTCTTGCGCGCGTTGCCTTTGGACTGGTGATAGGCACGAACCAACAACAATCCGGTGAGCTCGCCGTGCGCGCCCGCGGCCGGTTGCAGCGTGATTGCGTCCATACCCGTGATTTCGATCAGGCAATCGCTCAGCGTCTTGATGATGCGGAGGGCGCCCTGAGAAATCTTCTCTGCTTGATACGGATGCCCATTGGCGAGACCCTCGACGCGCGCCACAAACTCATTCACGCGCGGGTTGTACTTCATCGTGCAGGAGCCGAGCGGATACATGCCCAGATCAATGGCGTAATTCCACGTCGAAAGCCGGGTGAAGTGGCGGATGATTTCGATCTCGCTCACCTCCGGCATGTTGCCAAGATCCTTGCGCTCCTGCTTGCCCAGGAGTTTCGCCGTGTCCACTTCCGGAACATCGAGCGGCGGCAGCTTCCAGGCCGCTTTGCCGGGCGACGACTTCTCGAAAATCAATCCTTCGTTCTGGCTGATGTGACGCGTCGCTTTGCTAGTCATGTGCTTCATCGCGTCACCTCCTCGACTTCGTTCATGGTTCGAACCGAACGTTCGCTCTCGGAGACAAGGCCGACTGCGGTGTCGATCATCGAGCGCGTCGTAAGTTCCGTGCAGCACCAGAGCGCCGCGTGACCCAACTCGGGATAGAACTTCTTCAGCGGCAGGCCGCCGAAGATTTTGTGTCCCAGCAGCCGCGAGTTGACGGCATAAGGATCTTCGCTGGTCTCGACTACAAACTCGTTAAATCGAGGTGCGCCCGCAAAAAGCACTTTCGCATGCTTGGCGAACTGATCTGCAGCGTAGACCGTCTTCGCCAGGTTCTGCTTCGCCAGTTCCCGCAATCCGATCTTGCCGTAAACGGTCATGAAGATATTCACCATGAGCGCGACCAGCGCCTGGTTGGTGCAAATGTTCGAGGTCGCTTTCTCGCGCCGGATGTGCTGCTCGCGAGTCGCCAGCGTCAGCACGAAGCCGCGTTTGCCGTTCTTGTCAACGGTCTGACCGGCGAGGCGGCCCGGCATCTGCCTTACAAATTTCTCTTTTGTGGCGAGCACACCGCAGTAGGGACCACCGAATCCGAGCGGCACTCCAAACGACTGCGCTTCCATAGCTACAATGTCGGCAGTGCGCGGAGGTTCGACAATGCCGAGCGACACCGCCTCGGCGATCGACACAATCAGCAGCGCTCCGCGCTTGTGCGCGATTTCGGCAATTGCCTCAACGTCTTCAATCGTCCCAAAGAAATTCGGCGACTGAATCAGGACGCACGCCGTATCGTCGTCCACGGTCTTCTCGAGTTCCTTCAGATCGATCTGTCCCGTGTCCGTATAAGAGGCCGTTTTCAGCGGGATCGCCTGGTGCGTCGCGTAGGTATTGAGCACTTCGCGATACTCGGGATGCAGGTTGCGCGCGATCACCGCCGAAGGCCTTCCGGTGATGCGGACCGCCATCATCACGGCCTCGGCCGCTCCCGTTGAACCGTCGTACATCGAGGCATTCGCAAGATCCATGCCGGTGAGTTCCGAAATCATGGTCTGGAATTCGAAGATGGCTTGCAGCGTACCCTGCGCAAACTCCGCCTGGTACGGGGTATATGAAGTCAGGAACTCTCCGCGCTGCACCAGCGCGTCGATTACGACCGGCCGGTAATGGGAGTAAGCTCCGGCTCCGAGAAAACTGGTGTAGCCTTCACCGTTTTCTTTCGCGCGTTGCTTGAACCAGTCCACGATTTCCGACTCCGCCATTTGGCGGGGAACAGTTAGGTCGCGCGTCAGTCGAACCTCGGGCGGAATTGGCGAGAAAAGGTCATCGACGGAGCGGATCCCGATCGCCTTCAGCATGGCGGCACGATCCGCGGGAGATTTAGGCAGATATCTCATAGAAACCTATGTTCGATGTGGCCAGCGGCCGAAACGATTGCAGAGGTCAGAGGTCAGATTGCAGAGGTAAAAGGCTCCGCTTCCAGCGATATTACTGGAAACCGAGGGTTTCACTTCTGCAATCTGACCTCTGACCTCTGCAATGCTTTTAATGGCTCGCCTCTTCGCTGACAAACTTTTCGTAGTCCGCGGCCGAGAGCAGCGCGTTCATTTCTGCCGGGTCCTTCACCTTGATCTTGACCATCCAGGCTCCGTGCGCGTCTTTGTTCACCTGCTCAGGAGCTGTGGCCAGAGCCTCATTCAGGGCCGTAACCGTCCCCGAAACGGGAGCGAACAAATCGGACACGGCTTTCACCGACTCCACCGTGCCGAAGGCCTTGCCCACGGTGATTTCCGTCCCCACCTTGGGCAGTTCGACGAACACGATATCGCCGAGCGATTCTTGGGCGTGGTCGGTGATGCCAATGGTGCCGTCGGCAGTGATCCACTCGTGTTCTTTGGTGTACTTGCGGTCGGTTGGGTAGGACATTCTGGCTCCTGGCTGCTCGCTTTTCGCTATTCGCTTTTCGCTGCTTTTTTCGGACGCTTATAAAACGGCGTTGGTATCACTTGCGCTTTCACGGCTTGACCACGGATTTCCACTCTCACCGTTGTTCCGATCGTAGCCTGCTCGGGCGGAACGTAGGCTAACGCAATATTTTTCTTTAGAAACGGCGCCGGCGAACCGCTGGTTACGTAACCAATTTCGCGTCCGCCCTCGTCTTGAACCTTATATCCGTCGCGCGCTATGCCTCGGTCCACCATCTCGAGCCCGACCAGCGTTTTCTTCACGCCCTCAGCTTTCGCTTTCTCGAGTGCTGCGCGGCCAATAAAATCTGATTTCTCCATTTTGCAGAAACGGTCCACTCCGGCTTCCCAAACATTGATAATGTCCGAGATTTCGTGTCCGTAGAGCGGCAGCTTGCCTTCGAGCCGCAGCGTGTTGCGCGCGCCCAGACCGCAGGGGACGATGCCAAATTCCTTTCCCGCCGCCAGAATCTCGTGCCAAACCCGCGCACTGGTCGCCTCATCCGATGGGATGTAAATCTCGAATCCGTCTTCGGCGGTATACCCCGTGCGGCCCATCAGGATGTTTTTCAGTCCGCAGACCGTTCCGCGCGTCAGCCAGTAGAATTTCACTGCGCTCAGGTCGGCGTCGGTCAGTTTCTGCAGCAGGTCCGCGCCCTTCGGACCCTGAATCGCAATCTGGGTGAAGTCGTCGGAGAGATGCTCGACCTTGCAATCAAACTGGCGGGTGTTGTCACGCACCCAATTGAAATCCTTCTCGCGGGTACCCGCATTGATCACGAGCAGGTACTCGTCCTCGCCCAGGCGGTGAACGATGACGTCATCTACGAATGTCCCTTGCGGATAGAGCAGCGCCGAATACTGCGCCTGCCCGAGCGCCAGGCGCGACGCGTCATTCATCGAGATATGCTGAACCGCGGCCAGCGCTTCGCGTCCGGCCAAACGGATATCCCCCATGTGGCTTACGTCAAAAATGCCAACGCCGCTGCGCACCGCCATGTGTTCGGCAATAATGCCGCCGCCGATCGACGCCGGGTATTCGACCGGCATGTCCCAGCCGTTGAACTCCACCATCTTCGCGCCCATCTGGCGGTGGACGGCGTTCAACGCGGTCCTGCGGACAACTGGAGTTGCTTCGACGACGGACAAGAAGAACCTCGGTGGATGGACTGCCGGAATCTGGAACTGATTAAGTTAACACTCGGGTTGGAAGGGCGCAAATTGGTCAGGTCCCAGGTGTCAGGTGTCAGGTCTCAGGAAAAGCAGCCCCGGTCGAGGTCGTCTTTTGAACTTGGTTTCCCTGAGACCTGAAACCTGACACCTAAGACCTGCGTTTGAGTGACTTCCGTTACGTCCGCGATCTGGCGGTGCCGGATTAGACTCTAAGCATGTCCTCCAGACCGGGCCTAAGCCGCGTCCTCTGCGCCAATTGCGAGCGTCCTGAAGCGACTTGCTTTTGCGAAAAATACTGCGTGTACTGCCAGGGCCAACTCGACGTACGCCTCTGCACCGACGGACTGTATTACTGCGAAGCGTGCCGCGCCGCCTGCGACTACAAGCCGGCAAACTGAAACGGCGTGGACGACCAGGGACGAAGAGTACGGTCTAACTGTGTGCCTGCGTTCTTGTACGCATACCGCGGCTGGCGACTGCTATCCTCCTTCTGATTTTTCTGAGGCCCGCTACTCGCGATTGTGAACTCTTCCCCTGGAGAGGGCCCGACCCAAGACCGGGAATCCTTAAGGGCCCTTACCCGGTGTTCCGCCACGGATTCCTTTCTCAGACCGCAACCGGTTCTGCTTCGACCGCTTGGACTCCAGCCTTTACTTTGATCGGAACCTTCAGCGCGCGCGAGATTGGACATTTACCCTTGGCGATCATGGCGGCGTGTTGAATTTTTTTCTCGCTTGCCCCCGGCAAACTGACCGTAATGTTCGATTCGATCCCGGTAACATCCCACTGTCCCTTTTTTTCTTCCAGGGTCAGGACCGATTCAGTCTTCACGAGTTCGGGCTTCATGCCTTCCCGGCGCATCTCCTGGACGACCATGAGAGACATGCAGGAAGCCACTGCCGCTGCGAGCATTTCGGACGGGCTGGTGCACGGTTCGTTTCCCGTGCTGGAACCTGCCGCATAAAGTGCTTTGGAAACAACGCCGCTGGAGGTGGAAACTTGGCCCTCACCAATCAAGGGGCTTCCCCTCCAAACAGCTACTGCGCTGCGGATCATTAGGATACCTCCTCATCGGAGGAATTCTAGCCGATATGCAGAGGAAAAGATGTGACATCTGATCTATCTGACTGTGATATGGACGACGCTCGTTCACCACCTGCTAACGGCGCCTCAGATCACCACCGCTTCCTTGTACTCCCCGTACACCTTGCGCATCGCGTCTGAGATTTCGCCTACCGTGGCGTTCGCCTCGACGGCTGCCAGGATTCGCGGCATTAGATTTTCTGCCGAACGCGCCGTGTCTTCGACGGCGCAGATCGCGGCTTGCCAGGTCGCGGGATTGCGCTTCGCGCGCAGCGCTCGCAGGCGCTCGATTTGTCTCGGTTCCAGAGCCGGATCGATCCGCTGGATCGGCACCGCATGCTCTTGTTCGATTTGGAAGCGGTTTACGCCGACCACGACCGCTTCTTGCCGATCGACCGCCTGCTGATATTCGTAGGCCGCGTTCTGGATCTCCTGCTGCACATATCCGCGTTCGATCGCTTTGAGCATGCCGCCCATGGCTTCGATTTTTTCCAGATAGTCGTCAGCGCGCTTCTCGACTTCATTAGTCAGCGCTTCGACGTAATACGATCCCGCCAGCGGATCGACTGTCTGCGGCGCGCCCGACTCGAACGCGATGACCTGTTGCGTGCGCAACGCGATCCGTGCAGATGCCTCGGTCGGCAAGGCCAGCGCTTCATCGTAGGAATTGGTGTGCAGCGATTGCGTTCCACCCAGCACCGCCGCCATGGCCTGTATCGCCGTGCGCACGATGTTGTTCTCCGGCTGCTGCGCGGTCAGCGTGGAACCGGCCGTCTGGGTGTGGAAGCGCAGCATCCACGATTTCGAACTTTTCGCCTTAAAACGGTCGCGCATGATCTTGGCCCACATGCGGCGCGCGGCGCGAAACTTCGCGACCTCTTCCAGGAAATTGCTGTGGGCGTTGAAAAAGAAGGAGAGCCGCGGGGCGAATTTATCGATATCGAGGCCCGCGCGAATCGCCGCCTCCACATAGGCAATGCCGTTGCCGAGCGTGAAGGCGACCTCCTGCACCGCGGTCGATCCCGCCTCGCGCATGTGATAGCCGGAGATCGAAATCGTATTCCACTCCGGCACATTTTCATTCGTCCAGGCAAAAACGTCGGTGATGATGCGCATCGCCTGCTGCGGCGGATAAATATAGGTCCCGCGCGCGATGTACTCCTTGAGCACATCGTTCTGCACGGTGCCGGAGAGTTTACGAATATCCATACCCTGCCGCCGCGCCACGGCCACGTACAACGCCAGCAGAATTGAGGCCGTCGCATTGATGGTCATCGAGGTGGAAATCGCGGTCAGGTCAATGCCATCGAACAGCCGCTGCATGTCTTCGATCGAATCGATCGCCACGCCGACTTTGCCAACTTCTCCCACGGCCAGCGGATGGTCGGAATCGAGGCCGATTTGCGTGGGCAAATCGAAAGCCACCGACAGGCCCGTTGTGCCGTTGGCGAGCAAATACTTGTAGCGCTTGTTCGACTCCTCGGCATCGCCCATGCCCGCGTACTGGCGCATGGTCCAGAGCCGGCCGCGGTACATGGTGGCCTGTACGCCGCGCGTGTAGGGAAATTCACCGGGATAGCCGACATCGCGGTCGTAATCCCAATCGGCAAGATCGGCGGGGGTGTAGAGGGCGCGGACGGGGACGCGAGAAGACGTCTCTGCGCTTGCGGAGCGGGCACCGCGCTGGTTTGCGGAATCGGCCGTCTTAAGATCCGTCATGCGTTCCTGCCCTTCGGTAGCTTTTGGCTCTTAGCTCTAGCTCTTAGCTCTAGCTCTTAGCTCTTCTCTTCACCCGCCAGAATGAACTCAGTCCAAACCACGCGAACGAAAGCGTGAAGCATATCGCGAGCAGCAATCTGCCCGGTCCGGCCGCGTGGCCAGACTGGTATCTGCCGTACTCGCGCATACCGGCGATGGCTCCGATCCCGGCCATCGCCAGAAACATGAATCCCGTCACTTCCAGCCATAGTTGGTGCAGTACCCGCCCGAAGGACTGAGCGGCCGCCCGAATGCCCGCCAGCACCGCCCGGCCGGTGCGGCTGCTCTCCAGCAACTGGATAACCGCACGGAGAATCTGCTGGATTTTTCCCATCCACTGGCCGTCGGTCACCATCGGTCGATTTTAGCAGCGGGCGAGGGTACAATGACGATGGGCGACATCACAGCCGCTGGTGATGTTCCCGTCAGCGGCGTCCGATTCCAGGGGGGACTCGTGGATCAGCAACTGAAGCAGCTCATGAAAGAACTCGGAGAAGCGATTAACGGGTCGCTGTCTGATTCCGAGCAGATCGCCGAGGTAATTTCCCGCATCAAGGAGGGCGGCTACGATATTTTCCTTGTTCTCGAAGCCACCATCGGCGTCAGCAAGCAAGGCGAAAACGCCCCCGACAAGACTTCGCTGGTCTCCACCCTCAGCACCAATGCGGAACTCAAGATCAGTGATCAGGATCTGAAGTTCCTTAAGTCCTTGCGCATCAAGATCGACGAAGCCGAAGACGAAGAGTAGAAAGGGGTTCTGGTCCTCAGCGGCTCCTGTGCAAAATCTTCCGGTTCCCCACAATTTTTTTCCCTTCCCTAAATAGGAAAAAGTTTGCAGGTGCCGTCTTCCGGTCTGCTAAAATACGTTGCTCCCTATGTAAGTAGCCGTTTAGCAGCATCTTAACCTTGTAGAGCTGCTTTCGAAAATGGCCTTCGGCGTGCTTTTCTAGATACCGAAGTGTCGTTTTTCCGAGGCATCCTGAGAGGTTTTGGAGTGCCAGCCCGTGGAATTGGCCACTTCTTTTGACAAACGCTAAGCAGGTTGCTGCATGAGGTGCCGGACATGGATTCCCAGGCTTCACAATTGACCCTAGGCCTTCTTCCCGAGCCTCGCACCCGTTGGGGCAGGTTCGTCCTTAGCTACGGCATGCAGTCGCTGGTGATCACGCTCTTCGTGATTGCGGCTATCGCGCACCCCGAAGTTCTGGTATTACCGGTGCACGACTACCACTTCATCAGCCTGGTCAACACCCCACCGCCGATTCCGCACACGCCGCAGCCGATCAGGCATTTTCCGGTTCCTGCTCCCAAGATCGTCGAGCCAGTAACGCCGCGACCCGAAGCCCTGCGCGTTCCGCAGGAATTGGTCCGGGAAAAAATGCCCGTGCCCGAGGAGCAGGCGCCCAAGGTAGTCTTGGCGGGGAAAACAGAACTCCTGCCGGATAAGACGCCGTTGATTCCCCGGCCGCCGGTCAAGACGAATGTGTTTTCCACGGGAAGCTCGGCCACGCCAACCATGGCGGCGGCGCCGCAGAAGGTGCAAACAGGGGGCTTCGGAGATCCCAACGGTATACCCGCTTCGGACAATCACAGCCGGCCAGTTACGATCGCGCAGGCTGGCGCGTACGATATGCCCTCCGGCGCAGGCTATGGCAACGGCACTGGCGGATCGCACGGCATCCGCGGGGTGGTCGCGAGCGCCGGTTTTGGCAACGGCGTGGCTACCGGCAACGGTTCCAGCACAATTTCCTCCTCGCGGGGTACAATTCGTCCGAGCGGCTTCGGAGACGCCGATGTCGCAGCCACTCCTCAGCCCAAGGCGAAGGCGGCCGATCCTGTCGTAACAACCTTGCCGGCTGAGATCACATACAAGCCCCGCCCGGTTTACACTGATGAGGGGCGGAAACTTAAGATTGAGGGCGAGGTTCTGCTGGACGTGGTGTTTTCTGCGACCGGGCAGATACGCATCGTGAAAGTGATGCACGGTCTTGGCCATGGGCTGGATGAATCCGCGGTCCGCGCCGCGGAAAAGATCCAGTTCAAGCCCGCTCTACGAGATGGTCGCCCTACCGATTCCGAGGCGGTATTGCACATCGAGTTTGAACTTGCGTCGTAGAAGACGATGAAACGAACAAAAATGTTGCGCTCCCAATTCGCACTTCTCACGCTCTCCCTGGTCTGCTGCGCCGCATCCGTGTTTTGCCAGGCTCCGCCAGGACCCCAGCTCCAGACTCGCGACGCCCCCGCTCAACAGGCTGGCGCCTCCGCCGCCAGCTTCGATCAGGTTATCGATCGAGCGATTGAGCGCGAACACTTCTTCATGGCTCAGATGAAGCAACTGCATCCCCTGGTGGAAACCTATATCCAGAATATGAAGGAGGATAAAGAACTCGACGCTCCCGTTCCTGTCAGCGACGTGTACTTCCTGGGCCGATTGGATATGAGCGAAGGTACGGACGACCGCACGTTCACCTCGCCCACCACTGCCGGCCTCGGCAAGCGCATGCTGGGCAAGCTGAAGAACGTTTATTCCATGAGGTTCCTGCCCCTGGGGTTTGCTCAGATGGTGGTCCTCGATGAGGATTTCCAGCGCCAGAATTACGACTTCACATTCGTCCGCCGCGAGTTCCTGGGCGAACTACGCTGCATCGTCATCGATGTTGCGCCCAAGAAAGACGCCCCCGGTGGCCGCTTCCGCGGCCGCATCTGGATTGAAGACCAGGACTACAATATCGTTCGCTTCAACGGCACCTATACGCAATCGCATCGCAACAGTTATTACCTGCACTTTGACAGTTGGCGGCAAAACCTCCGCCCCGGCGGCGTGTGGCTGCCTTCCTTGATTTACTCCGAGGAGTCCGACCTCAAGGCCCGCATTGGTCAGACGCTCAATTACAAGGCGCAGACCAGGCTCTGGGGTTATAACCTCAAGGATCTCCGCCGCAACTCGGAGTTCACCGAGATCACCGTCGACCCACTGCAGTCGGTCCAGGACCAGAGTCAGAAAGCGCAGGACGCTACCCCGATCGAAGCCCAGCGCCAATGGGAGCGTCAGGCGGAAATCAACGTGATTGACCGCTTGCAGCAAATCGGCTTGCTGGCGCCGGAAGGCGAAATCGACAAGGTGTTGCAGACCGTTGTCAACAACATGATGGTCACCAACAACCTCGACATTCAACCCGAGGTCAAGTGCCGCGTGCTGATGACCACCCCGCTTGAGTCCTTCACCATTGGGCATACCATCGTGGTGAGCCGCGGCATGATTGACGTGCTGCCCGACGAAGCAGCGCTGGCCATGATTCTGACCCACGAACTGGCGCACATCGTGCTTGGCCATCATCTCGATACCAAGCTGGCCTTCAACGACCGCATGTTTTTTCCCGACGAGCGCACCTTCGAGCGCATGGATTTCGCTCGCGATAAAAGCGAAGAAGAAGCCGCCGACAAGAAAGCCATCGAACTGCTCAACAACTCTCCGTACAAGGACAAACTCGGCAACGCCGGCTTGTTCCTTAAAGCGGTGCAAGCCCGCGCGCCAGCGCTCAAGAACCTGATCCGGGGACACCTGGGCGACAGCCTGTTCAATGGTGACGCCACCAAGATGTCGGCGTTGATGACTGCCTCGCCGCAATTCGACCCGAAGAAGGCCGATCAGGTCGCGGCACTGCCTCTCGGCGGGCGGGTCAAGGTTGACCCGTGGAACAATCAACTGGAATTGATCAAGACCAAGCCGGTGGCCATAACTACCGCGGCCGAGAAGATGCCTTTCGAAGTCACGCCCTTCTTCCCGTTCCTCACCCGGCTCGGCAGCCCTGCCGCTCCTGAAAAGACGGCCCCGGTCCCGGAGAAAACGGCGGCAGCTCCAGCTCCATCGGGGCAGTAAGAAGGGTTTGGGCTTTTCTTGGATGGCATCGCCGCAAGCGGACCTAGCTGAGGGTCGAGACCCTAAGCCAGGAGTTCCTTAGCCTTGATGACTTCGCGTCGGGCCCACGCGTCCGGGAGTCAAGCGGGGAGAAAACAAGCGGGAAACCGCGGGCAGCCCCCTGCCAGACGCAGCGGGGCTGGGTCGTGCAACTATTGCCCCATCGCGCTTCCGACTTGCGAAAACACGTTGTTGGCGTTACCGCCGATCAGGCGCACTGTGCCGATCACGATCACCAGAATTACCGCAAGCATTACCGCGTACTCGGCAACGTCTTGACCGCTTTCCTCAGTCCAAAGTTGTCGGATTGCTTGGATCACTGTTTTGCCCCCAGTCGACGACTTACCCACGCCTCGCACTTGCTCGAGCGATAGTTTGCCGCCGTAACCTTGTTGTAATAATTGTAAAATACTCCGGCCCACCCCTTCCACCCAATAGCACCCCAGTGCCGGGAATGGCACTAAGGTGCAATCGCCGGCAAGCCGCTGAAAAAACTTGTGTTTCCCGTCGGTGTCGTTCTCGCAATGCCGTCAATCCCTCGAAATCAGACGCTTTTCCAGGGGTTTGGTACCGATTTCCCCGCAGTCTTCCGGACTACACAATCGTTTTCAGCGGGAGTCCCTGGTTTACCGCGAACAACGCCAGTTCCAGACGGGTGGAAACCCCTAGTTTGTCGAAGATATTACTGAGATGGTGCTTCACCGTATCCTCGCTGATCTTGAAGTATTCGGCGATTTCCCGGTTGGCATAGCCCGCGACCACCGCCGCCACAATCTCCAGTTCCCGCGGCGTCAGCCCGAAGGTCTTTTCTTTCGATTCCTCGTGCGTGCTCTGCATGAGGTTGCGCAGGTACTGCACCAGATTTGAAACGCTGTCCCGTCCCACCCAGTACTCACCGGCCATCACGGCATGGATGCTCTTGAGCAACAGTTGGGTGGCGGAATCCTTCAGCACCACGCCGCGCGCTCCCAACTGCAACGCTTCCACCACCTGCTTTTTTTCCACCGCCGCGGTGAGCAGGATGATGCGTACGGCCGACGCTCCGCCTGCACTGGTGTTCAGGTCGCGCAGGGCATCGAGGCCAGTGTGGTGCGGCATGGCCAGATCGAGTAAAAGAATGTCGGGCTTGACCTCCCGCGCAAGTTTGACAGCCTCATTGCCGTCGCAGGCTTCGCCCACCACCTTCATATCGCCTTCCGATTCCAGCAGACGCCGCAGTCCGTCGCGGAAGATGGGGTGATCGTCGGCAATCACAATGCGTATGGGATGAATACGCTTATCGATTGCTGGCCTATCTATCGTTGGCCGGTCCATGAATGGCCTTTCTGGCTGGCGGAATCCGTACTTCCAGCCGCGCCCCGTGTCCCGGAGTCGATTCTATCGCGAGTTCGCCCGCCAGCAGGCGGACTCTTTCGCGGATCACCGCCGGTCCCTTCCCGGTCGCGTCCAGTTCGGCATCCGACAGCCTTCCGGAAAATGAAAACCCTTTACCGTCGTCCTCCACGGTCAATTGCAGATGCCCCGCCCGTTGCGCCAATCGGACCAGCACATGGTGTGCGCCACTGTGCTTGCGGACGTTCACCAGGCTCTCCTGCACGATGCGCGCCAGTTCGCGGCATGCCTTCTGCGCCAGATCCACCCTCTCCAGTTCGCTGACAAATTCAGCTGCAATTCCCGTCTCCCGCCGGAAGCGCTCCACCGTGTCGGAAACAAAACCCAGAAGCCGGTCGGCATTCACCTCGAACGATTTCATGGTCTGCATCAGTTCGCGCAACTTCAGGACTTCCTCGCGCAGCAGTTTCTGTATCCGGCCCAGTTCCGCATTCACCACCGGCGCTTGGGTTCCCGACTGGCGGCGCAGCACGTCCAACTGCATTTCCACCGCGATCAGCGATTGAATCGCTCCATCATGAAGTTCGCGCGCGAACCGCCCACGCTCCAGTGCCCCCGCCCGTTCCCGCAACCGCCGCACCAGGTACACGTTGTAGATCGCCGGTCCCACCTGCTGGGCGAACTCCTGCAGAAAGCGCAGTTCTTCTTCCGGGTTCCCCATTATCTCGGGATCGAACAGGAATACGCGTCCCGACCATTCTTTCCCGAACCGCAAGGCCACCGAGATCATCGTGTCGAACTTTTCCACTCGCGCCAGCGCATCCAGAAATTCCGTGCTTGCATCCCGCAGCCGCACACCATCCCCATCCAGCAGCACCGTGGAAAAACCGTCGGCATTGCGCCTCGCGTAAATCGCGTCTGCCGGCGAGTCGAACAGATACACCTTTTCGCTTTCGGGCAAAGCCTCGCGCCAGCGCAGCGCTCCGCTACCCTCGGTCCCACGACTTACCTCAGCCAGGAATACCCGGTAACTGTTCGTCTCCTGTGAGGCGGTCAGCACCCGACAGGCGCCGTAGATGCTCGTCACCTCCCCAAGAATCTGCTGCATGCTCCCGGTCAGTCCCGCCTCTACCCGTGTCGAACTGAGGGCACGCATGATGACGGCGCGCTCCGCCCGCACCTTCTTCTGGTTCTCCGACATGTAGCCCAACAAGAATCCGAGCACAATCAGATACACCGAACTCATAAACAGTTGCTGTGGATCCAATTCCCGTACGCTCACACCCAGCCGCGGAAGATGTGCCGAACGCAGCCACCGATCGGCCGCTGGTTCCAGTCCGGCACGCACGGCGAATGCTTGCACCTCGAGCAGTGCCACCGCAATGGCCGCCGTACCCACCGTCTCCCACAACCCCCAGCGATAGGCCGCTGCCGCCATCACAAACACGAAGAAAAGAAAGAATGGGCCGCGTTGCGCCGGCGCGAACAGGGAGATTAATACCGGCCAGAGGATATCGACCGCGTGCACGACCAGACGAAAAGCGGTTGTCGATTGCGGCCGGAAGCGCACCAGCAACATCACTACCACTGCATGCACCAGGTACACGGTCAGCAGCCAGTACAGCCAGCGCGAATAGGCAAACCCGCGCGCCGGCTCCAACAAGAGAGTAAATATCGCCGCGATCGTAAGCGCCACACGCGCTGTCGCCAGCCAGCGCTCGGTACGCCGGACTTCGCCCGCACTGAGCGGCGCCCGGAAGCGCCAGAGATCACGGTATCGAAGGATCATCCAGGACAAAGGGACTCTCGTCGGCAAGCCTACTTCTAAACGCTTAATTCTAAAGGCAATCTCAGCTAAACTCCATCAGCTTCTTATTCCTTCTGCAATTCCTCACTTCTCCTGTATCTTTCGTAGCAGGGGTTACAGAAGTAACGACCTCAGTTCCATATCCATCTCTAGAATGGAGTTCGGAGTAGTCTGCCTTTGGCCGCACGCACCAAACTCTGGGTTTCTGCACTGATCGCGCTCGTTCTCGCCCAGACGGCGGCATCGGTGTTCATGCCGCGAGGCTACGCCCTCACCACGGCCAACGACCTCATCCAAGGCACTCTCCTGCTGGTTTCGACCGCCGCCTTCCTGCTCAACACCGCGCACTCACGCTGCCCCACTCTCCACATCCGGCTCTTCTGGATCCTGATGAGCGTGGGCATAGTCCTCCGGCTCGCTTACCAGGGAATGTGGATCTACTTCGAAGTCCTCAAACATCAGGATGTGCCCGACCCCTATCTGGGCGATATTGTTCTCTTCCTGCATCTGGTACCGATGATCGCCGCTCTCGCCGTGCTTCCTCATCTCCGGGAAGAGGAGCGAGACGAACGCATCCGTATGCTCGACTTCACCCTGCTGCTCATCTGGTGGGTCTTCGTTTATGTGTACACCGTCATCCCATGGCAAACCGTGCAGATCGACGAAGCGGTTTACGACACCAATCTAAACCACGCGTTTATGACCGAAAAGGTCGCGTTAATATTCGCACTCGCTATCCTCGCCTACACCGCTCACGGTGGCTGGCGGCACGTTTACGGGCATTTGCTTGGCGCCAATACGCTCTACGCATCCAGTTCCTATCTCGCCAACCATGCCATCCTTCAGAAGGTTTACTTCAGCGGCAGCTTCTACGACCCTGCGCTGGCCATTTCCATGGCCTGGATGGCCGCTGTTCCCCTGCTCGCGCTGCGCCTCGACCTGTCCGACACCAAACCGTCGCGGCCGGTGCTCGGACTCTGGATCACACGCCTCAGCATGCTGGCTCTTTTCAGCCTGATCTGGGCCGCCTTGCACGCCGAACTGAACCCAGCGCTTCCGCAGCCGGTCAAGGCCTTCCGCATTAACGTGAGCCTTTTGACCATGGTAGCAATGGGCATCGTGATTTTCTGGCGGCAGCGTCTACTCCGAGCCGAGCTTTCGCTGTTTCTCGAGAGATCGCGCCGCTCTTTGAATGACCTCAAGGCCTTGCAGGAAAAACTCATCCAATCCGAGAAGCTGGCCTCGCTCGGCCAGTTAGTGGGCGGAGCCGCGCATGAACTCAACAATCCGCTCACGGCCATGCTGGGATACTCCGACCTGCTGAGCGCATCCACCCTGGCTCCCCAGGAACAACACCAGGCCGAACTGATCGGGGAACAGGTCCGCCGCACCACCTCGCTGGTGGCGAGCCTGCTTACTTTTGCCCGTCCATCTCCCGCCAACCTTTCCCCGGTTGACGTCAACTCTGTGCTGCAGACGGCCATGCGCCTGCTCGCTCCGCAACTGGAGGCGGGAACCGGTTCGATGCATCTCGATCTCGCTCCTGCCCTTCCCCTCGTGCTCGCCGATTCGAACCAGATTCTCCACGTCTGCCTGCACCTGGCGGGACAGATCGGCGCCCAACTCAATCGGGAAGCGCAACCCACCCTGTGCGTGCGCACGCACAGCGAAGGCAACTTGGTGCTGGTTGATTTCTTGTCTTACGATCCTTCTGGCGATCGTGCTTTGCAGTCGCTCTCGTTCCAGCCGCTGAACTCCGAAGGCGGGGACAAGCCGGCTACTCTTTCGTTGAGCGCCTGTCGCCGCATTGTTGAAGAACATGGCGGTCGTCTTTTGCAGCCTTCCGCTCCCGGTCACCCCGCTTTTCGAATGGAACTGCAGGTCTTGGCAAATTCTGTCACCGGCTCCTCACCGGCTGCGACTAATCGGGCAGCAGCCCGCGGCAGCTCGTAACCCGCCTGCGGAGACGCGGCAAGCAGCGTCTCTACGGGGAATCAGAGGCCACTTCCACCGTCCTCTTCAACTGTCCACACGCGGCAAAAATGTCGCGGCCTCGCGGACGCCGTACAAACGCCGGAATTCCCGCATCCACCAATATCTGCCGGAACGCCAACATCCGCCCCTGCTCCGGCGTCCGATAGGGTAGCTCCGTCCCGGGATTCAGCGCGATCAGATTGATTCTTGCCCGCATCCCTCGCACCAATTCCACCACCTCGCGCGCCTGCTCTGGAGCGTCGTTTACGCCCGCGATCAACACGTACTCAAACGTCATCTTCTCCCGCGTCCGCAGCGGAAAGTCCCGCGCCGCCTTCATCAGCTCCGCCAGGTTCCACTTCCGGTTCAGCGGCATCACTTCGCTGCGCAACGCGTCGTTCGATCCATTCAGCGAAATTGCCAGCTTCGGCCGCACCGGCTCTTGCCCGAAATCGCGAATCCGCGGCACGATCCCCGCGGTGGACACGGTCATCCGCGACTCCGGGATCCCCACGCCCTCCACCAGCAACCGCGCCGCCTTCATGAAGTTGTCGTAGTTCAAGAAGGGCTCGCCCATGCCCATGAACACGATGTTGACGCGCTGCAGCGGAGGCTCGACTCCCCGGTCCCGCAGCACCGCCGCAATCTGCCCGACGATTTCTCCCGCCTCCAGATTGCGCTTGACCCCAAGCAACGCCGTGAAACAGAACTTGCAATTCACTGCGCATCCCACCTGGCTCGAAACGCAGATCGTGGCCCGCCCCCAACCCACTGTGGTGACGGGGCTCTGCCCCGTCCTGCGGGGCGAAGCCCCGCCGCCACACTTTCCGAAGCGCTCCCAGACTCAATTTCATCCCCGGCTTCGCTGCCGTCGCCGATCTCGCCGCCATCTCCTTCTGGCATCCAGACCGTTTCCACCGTCTCGCCGTCGGAAAGTGCCACCAGATACCGTATCGTGCCGTCGCGTGAAACAAACTTGCGGTCAATCAACGGAAACCCCACCCTCCAGCCCTGTTCCACAAGATGCGTGCGGTATTCAAGCGGGAGCGTCGAAATCTGATCCAAACGGTCGATCTTCTGCCGGTATACCGCGTCGAATAGTTGCTGGCCCCGGTAGGCAGGCTGCCCCGACGCAATCGCAAGATCCGCGAGTTCCTGCAAGGTAAGTCCTAAGAGCGAATTGGATGACTGGCTTTGCATTTGACCGTGCACTCAACTTCGAGTGGAGCGACGGGTGCGCCCTTAACTTTCCAAGTCCTTCGGGGCGGGAGCGTACCGGCGCAAGAGCGTAATTGAAAATACCAAAATGAGGATGAGCAGTCCCAACAAGCCAAGCTCGGTCATGCTAGCTCGAAATATGCTCGCACTCTCCGCCGACCACGTTCCTCCCTTGGTGAGGGTGGCCGCTTCCAAGGTAATCACCAGGACACGCCGAATCGAAGCGATCAGGCCTACGACCAGGAAGGGTTCGGTGACCAGGAAATGCGAATGGATGGAGATGCGCACCGTATGCAGAATCTCTACTAGCATCAGCACCACCAGCAGTTGGTCCAGCACCAGCAGGGTCTCAGTGGCAATCGTCCAGTGGGCGAGGCCCTCCCAGAGCATTTTGGCGGCGTTGGCAATGGTCGCGAGCGCCGTCACAAAAAGCAACAAGGCAAGGATGGAATAGATCACCACTTCGGCTTTACCCAGATAGTCGCCAAAGTGGACGCGCAGCTTTTGTTCAGCCATTTGCGGTCCCTCGTTGAATCGCTGATCGCGCCTCTTCGCAGGCAGAGTATACCGATAAGTTGCTCATCGAGAAGTGGAAACACGGATATGCTGCCGATTACGGGCCAAGAATCGCCGTTCCTCCATTGCCATCGAAGGCGGAAGAATCGGCGTAAGTCAAACAAAAACAAGGCTGAACTTCAGCCGCCGTCGCCTTGCCTCGGAATGTGGGAGAATAACTTAAGCGGCACCAATGCCCCTCTTAGGGGTTGGGGAACCAAGAAGAAACTGGAATGGTAAAAGAATCCCGCAGCATTCGTCGTCAGGTTCTGCCGAACGGGCTGACCGTCATCACCGAACAGATGCCCCACATCCGCTCGGTCGCGATCGGCATCTGGCTCAAGTCGGGCTCGCGCGACGAAGATTCGGAATTCAATGGCATCTCCCACTTCATCGAGCACATGGTGTTCAAGGGAACGGAGACGCGCTCCGCCGAAGCCATCGCCCGCCAGGTCGATTCCATCGGCGGCAATATGGACGCCTTCACCGCGAAGGAATGTATCTGCTTCAACATTAAAGTTCTCGACGAGCACATTCCGCTCGCTATGGATGTCCTCACCGATCTTGTTCTTCATCCTGTCTTCGATGCCGGTGATATCGCGCGTGAGCGCGGCGTCATCCTCGAAGAAATAAAAATGGATCAGGATAATCCCGATTACCTCGTCCACGAGATTTTCACCCAAAGTTTCTGGAAGGATCACGCCCTCGGTCTGCCGATCCTGGGCACGCGCGACACGGTCAAGAGATTCGAGCGCCCTGTGGTCTCCCGTTTCTACGGACACCACTTCGCTCCCGGCAATCTCATCGTCAGCGCTGCCGGTAACCTCGACCACAAACACTTTGTCGAACTCGTTACGAAGCACTTTGAGCACGTGAAGCCGGCGAAAAACGGCTTGCACTCTCCCCAACCCAAGACTTTTTCGCGCATCAACCTGCGCAACAAGAAATCGCTGGAGCAGGTCCAGATCTGCATCGGCGTCCCCTCGCATCCCATGGCGCACGAGCGCCGCTATGCCTCCTATATCCTGAACACGCTGCTCGGCGGGGGCATGAGCTCTCGCCTGTTCCAGAACATTCGCGAACGCCAGGGGCTCGCCTACTCCATCTACAGCGACCTGAACCCTTACCGCGACACAGGCTCTATGTGCGTCTACGCGGGCACTTCGCGCGAGTCGGCCATCAAGGTTGTGGAGTGTGTCGTCGAGGAATTCCGTAATCTGAAAACCACGCCCGTACCCGAAGAAGAACTGCGCCGCTCCCAGGACCAGCTCAAAGGCAGCCTCATGCTCTCGCTCGAATCCTCGACCGCGCGCATGTCGAACCTGGCCCGCCAGGAAATGTATTACGACCGGTTCTACGGCCTGGACGAACTCATCGAACGCATCGAAGCCGTCACCGTAGAGGATCTTCAGCAAACCGCCCAGGAATTCTTCCGCACCGAGCAGATCGCCGTCACCATCCTCGGCAATCTAACCGGCCTGAAACTAACCCGCGACCAGCTAGCCTGTTAAAGGCTGGTGGGGCCTCTTTGCGCTTGCTATCCTAATAACCAGCGCGGCAGGTGGAACGATACTCCCAGGCGGCGCAGAAAGTTTTTGCTGGGTACCGAGCGCTGAAGGCTACGAGCTGGTATCCGATTTGCGAGTTATCACCCATGCAAATGGTGATCAACGTCTTCGCGCAGATATTCAGCACCCTTTGGGCGCACAAACTGCGTTCCTTCCTCACTATGTTCGGCATCGCGTGGGGCGTCGGGTCTCTGCTACTGCTGGTCGGACTCGGTGAGGGCTTCAGAACCGGCAACCAACGGAACCTCGCGGAGTACGGTGAAAATATCATCATGATTTTCCCCGGCCGCGCTCCAGCGGTACCAGGCAGTATGAACTCGGCCCGCCAGTACCGGCTCACGTACCAGGATTACCTCGACATCCGTAAAGAATCTCCGCACATTCGGGCCATCACTCCTGTTCTGGCCTCCAACGACGTTCATGCCGTCAGCGAGTTTGCCAGCGCCAGCGGTCAACTCAACGGCGCTGAACCACAGTACAACGGAATCCGCTTCCTCCCGCTGAAAGAGGGACGCTGGCTCAACGACCTCGACGAAACTCAAAAACGCAACGTCGTCGTTCTCGGCGATGAGATGACTCACCACCTCTTCCCGGGTCGTCCCGCCGTCGGCTCGTTCATTCTGCTCGACGGCTATCGCTTCGAAGTGATTGGCACTCTGAAACGCGTCGGCCGCGGCGACGACAACCTGACCAACACCCGCGCCTATATTCCCTTCCAGGTTATGCGCAGCGATTTTCCGCTCAAGGGCGACGAAGCCTACGATGCGATTTCAATGATCTACTATCAGCCTCGCGTCGCCGACGAACACCTGATCGCGCAAAATGAGGCCCGCCGTGTAATCGGCCGCAATCACCACTTCGATTATCACGATGAAGACGCCTTCGAGGGCCTGGACTTCGTCCAGCAGGCGCAAATGATGGGCACCATCTTCGATGCCATGAACGAATTCCTCGGCACCGTCGGCCTGGTCACGCTCGCCCTCGGGGCCATCGGCGTCATCAACATCATGCTTGTCGCTGTCTCTGAGCGCACGCGCGAAATCGGATTGCGCAAAGCCCTGGGCGCTACCAATCGCAGCATCCTGCTGCAATTTTTCGCCGAAGGCATTCTACTCACGCTGGTCAGCGGGCTCATCGGCATGGCCCTGGCTGGCGGCTTTATGGCGCTGCTCAGCCAATACAACGGTCCTAATGGCTTCGATCCACCGCGACTCGTTCCCAAAACCGCGATCCTCGCGATCGCCAGCCTTACTCTGGCGGGCGTCGTCGCCGGACTCTACCCCGCGAGCAAGGCGGCTCGCCTGCAACCGGTCGAAGCCTTAAGACAGGAGTGAGGAATGATCCGCGACCTGCTCCAGGAGTCCTACAACGCGATGCGCCACAACCGGCGCCGTACAGCCCTCACCATGCTGGGCATGGCCTGGGGCATCGCCACCGTGGTCATGTTGCTTGCCTATGGCGATGGCTTCGGCCGCGCTTGCGCCAATATTTTTGCCAACTTCGGAACCAAACTCATGATTGTGGTTCCCGGCCGCTCCACGATGCAGGCTGGCGGCCAGAAGGCCGGTGTGCCCCTGCGCATCACGCTCGACGACATGGATCTTCTGACCTCCAACCTGCCGCAGATCGCGCACATCACTCCCAGTTGCGGCAAGGACGCAACCGTGCAGTACGACACTCGTTCTTACACCATGCCAATCAACGGCGAATATCCCAATACTTTCGGCATCCGCGCGCTGAGCCTCGATCAGGGACGCTACTATAACGCCGAGGATCAAATGCAGCGCGCGCGCGTCGCCGTCATTGGTTCTGAGACCAAGGATAAACTTTTCTCCGGACGCAATGCCCTCGGTGAGCGCATTCGGATTGATGGCATCGGCTTTGAGGTCGTCGGTGTTCTCAGCCCCAAGATGCAGGCCGGCGACGACAATATCAATCGGCTGGTCTATGTGCCCTTCACCACCATGAGTGACCTCATGGACACCCATTACTTAGGCTCGATCTGGTTCAATTACGAAACCAACGACTATGAACAGATAGAGCAATCGGTGCGCTACCTCATGGCGGCGCAGCACAAATTCAATCCCGCGGACCGCCGCGCCCTCTACGTATTTAATCTCATGGAGCAGGTTCATCAGCTCGAGATCGTCACGCTCGGCCTCAAGATTCTGCTCGGTTTTATCGGCACCCTTACTCTGGGCATCGGCGGCGTCGGGCTGATGAACATCATGCTGGTTTCCGTCACCCAGCGCACGCGCGAAATCGGCGTCGAGAAGGCGCTGGGCGCGCGCCGCCGCCACATCTTCTTCCAGTTTCTGGCGGAAGCGCTCACCATCACCTTCATCGGCGGACTGTTCGGCATCATTCTCGCCTATGGCGTTGCGTTCTCCGTCGGCAGACTCACTCTCTACAGCGCGATGGCCAAACATGCCGAAGGTGGCGACATCCGTCTCATGATCAACCCTGTCACCCTGATCGTCGCCGTCGTCATCCTCGCTGCCGTTGGCCTGGTCAGCGGCATGGTCCCGGCTATTCGGGCCTCCCGCCTCGACCCGATCGAGGCCCTGCGCTACGAATAGGTGTATAGTGTTTTGCGCTGCCCGGAACCTGGAAAACCCACAGAAACATCTAAACCCAAAAAGTGTTATCGCTATCGAAGGATGGAGACAACAAAATGAAAAAGCTGATTGGATTGCTCGTGATATGTTTCGCGTTTTCTCTCTCAGCCGTGGCACAACATGGCCATCAAGGCGGCGGTGCGAGACCGGAAGTCGGTGGCGGCCGTCAGAACATTCCCAAGCATGGCCCTGCGAAAGTAACCACTCCGCATCCGGCCGAAGAAAACCGCAAGTTCAACGACAAGGAAGGACATCCCAACGCTCCCCACGTTCACAACGGAAAAGAATGGGTGGGCCATGACACCGGCCGCGACGACCCGCATTACCATCTGGATCATCCGTGGGAGCATGGCCGCTTCACCGGCGGATTCGGTCGCGGTCACATCTGGCACCTCGGAGGCGGTGGTCCCGGCCGCTTCTGGTTCGGCGGTTTCTACTTCAACGTGGCTCCCTACGATGTTGGCTACTGTGACGGCTGGCTCTGGGATTCGGACGACATCGTCATCTACGACGATCCCGATCACATCGGCTGGTACCTCGCCTATAACGTCAGGCTCGGAACCTACGTCCACGTGATGTATCTGGGAAGGTAGAGCCGCGAGGCATTTTAAGGCGTTATCTCATTAAGAATTGCCATCCCGAGCGAAGCGAGGGATCTGCATTTTCGCATGCCGAGCGAAAACGGCAGATCCCTCCAAGAACGGCTCGGGATGACAATTTGGGTCTTGCTACAAGAACGGGCGCTCCGCTACTTCTTTTCTTCGCTCTTGTCGTCCTTCTTTTCGACCTTGCTCTTATCGTCTTTCGTCTTGTCTTGGATCGAGAGCAATTCAACCTCAAATATTAAGGTCGCATTAGGCTCAATTCCGCCGCGTGGCTCCCCTCGCTCGCCATAGGCAAGGCTCGAAGGAATGAAAAGTTGCCATTTCGATCCCACGGGCATCAGCTGCAGCGCTTCTGTCCATCCTTTGATCACTCTATCGACTTCAAACGTTGCCGGTTGCCCGCGCTTGTAGGAGCTGTCAAATTCCGTGCCATTGATGAGGGTGCCCCGGTAGTTGCAAACCACCGAGTCGCTCGCCGTGGGCTTCGGTCCGGTGCCGGCGGTCAGAATCTTGTATTGCAGACCGCTGGGCAATGTGACAACACCCTCTTTACTCTTATTGGCGGCTAGAAATGCGTCGCCCTCGGTCTTGTTCTTGACCGCGGCCTCCTGCGCTTTCTGCTGCATCCTTTTCTGTGCTTCGGTCTGCACCTCGGTGAGCACGGCCTTCGCTTCGTCTTCCGTCAGACGCGTCTTACCGCCTGATGTGGATTCCTTTAATCCCTGGGCCACGAGGTTCCAGTCCACTTCCACCGACCCTTGCTTCAACTGATTCCCAAGGTTTTTCGCGATGTTCATTCCCAGAGCGTAGCTAAACTTTTGTGTTTGGGTTGTGAGCGGAGCCGGTGCCGCGGTTGCCGTCTTTTTCACCGGAGCTTTTGCGGTTGTGGCAGGCTTCGGAGTTGTGGCTGCAGGAGCCGCTGGAGTCGTTGCCGCCGGAGTGCTTGCTGCTGGAGTCTGCTGGGCATAGCCATCTCCGGCCAGCATCATTGCCGCGGCCAATAGTAGCGCTGTAGTGAGAGATCTTTGCATATACCTATTGTCACATTGCGCCGCATTCTGCGCCACACCGGAAAGCTCGCAGCCCGCCGCCCGTTTTCGCTATAATCCCCCCATGAAAATCGCTCACCTGTTCCCGCTCGCTCTGCTCGTGGTCGCGCTCGCCGCCGCCAGTTCGGCCAAAGTTGTGGTTCAACTCAAGGACGCCCAAGGCAAACCCGTTGGCACGGCGATTATGTGGGCCAGTACTGAAGGAATGGAAATGGATCTCGATCTTGAGAATTTGCCTCCCGGCGAGCATGCCATCCATTTTCATCAGAATGCGAAATGCGACGCCCCCGACTTCAAGTCGGCCGGGCCGCATTTCAATCCTGACGGAAAGAAACATGGATTGGAGAATCCGGAGGGCCACCACGCCGGCGACAACCCCAACTTCACCGCGGGTGCGGACGGCAAAGCGCATTTCCATGTTCTTAATAAGGATATCAACTGGGGCGACGACAGCCACTCGATATTCAGTAATGGCGGTACATCGCTCGTTATCCACGCCAAGGCCGACGACCAGAAGACCGATCCCGCGGGCAACGCCGGAGACCGCATCGCCTGCGGCGTGATTACGAAATAACTTCCTCTGCATAGACGGGGCTTGCCTCGTCTCAGCGGAGGCAGGAGACGCGGCCAGCCGCGTCTCGACCGAAGTCATTACGAGTAATAAAAACGCCGGGCGGGGACGCCCGGCGCTCCATATGTTCCAGGGTCCTACTTCCCAGCCGGCACGTACAGCGCCGGGATGTTCTGCTTGTTCACCATTTCATTCAATGCCGGCAGGTCCTTTGCCATCAGTTCGTGGTACTGTGCCAGCAGTGGTTGCGCCTCTTTCTCAAGATCCTCGAAGACATCGTACTGCTGTTTCGTCGGCGCAGCATCGGCAAGATCCACACTGAACAGCAGCGAGTGTAGCCGCTCATCGATCAGCGCCGGGTAGTTCAAGGTCGACTCCAAACTTTTTGCGTTCACTTGGAGCAACTGCGACTCCAGATCGAGGCTCTTCTTGTCAAAGTCTTTCATGGCCGAGACGAGCGATGTGTAGCGTGGGTCGTTGCCATAACGCTCATCGCCCAAACGCCGTTCCAGCCCGCGAGTCTGCGTGCGCACTTCGCGGATAGTCCCGGCGGCATCGTGAATCTCCGAGACCTGCGCCATAATCTTCCGTCCCAGATCAAACTGCTTCGCCACGTCTTCAATCGATGCCTTCACGCGGGGATCCAACTTCAACTCCAGCGGCGCCGTGTACGATTTCCCCTCCGCGGTGAGTCGCACCTGATAGGGGCCCGGCGGCATCATTGGACCCCGGTTGAGGAACTCGGCTCCAGGTTCACCAGCGAGCGGATTGGCGCCTTGCGCGCGCAGATCCCACGCGAACCGGTTTAGACCGGCGTCGGCTGGAATTTTCTCTTCGGGAGGTATCACGTCAGGAAACTCCGGCAGCGATTCCGTTTCCTTTTTCTCCTCGTTCGAGTAGCGTCGAACAACTTTACCCGATGCGTCCAAGAATTCGAGCGTTACCACGCCCTTCGGAGTTGTCGGAAAGTAGTAATAAACGATGGCGCCGTTCGGCGGATTTTCTCCCACCGGCTGTTTCCTCTCGAAAAAATCAGGCCAGCGCATGCGATACGTCACCCGAGGCGTATAGAGCACTCCCGCGCCCGGCGTTTGCGCGGTAACGGCGCGGAGAGGCGTAATGTCGTCAAGAATCCAAAAAGCGCGCCCGTGCGTCGCCACCACCAGGTCGTCGTTCTTCACGATAAGGTCGTGGATGGGCGTGTTCGGCAAATTCAGCTGCAACGATTGCCAGCTCCCTCCACCGTCGAACGAAACGTAAATCCCAGTCTCCGTTCCCGCATACAGCAGGTTCTTGCGCACCGGGTCCTCGCGCACAGCATGCGTGTACGCGCCATCGGGAATCCCGTTGGTAATCTTGGTCCAGCTTTTGCCGAAATCCATCGTCCTAAGAATGTAGGGCCGCAGATCGTCGAGCTTGTGCGTGTCCACTGCGGCGTAAGCCGTACCCGGATCATGCGGCGAGGCCTCAATGATGCTGACCAAACTCCATTCCGGCATTCCCTTGGGCGTCACGTTCGCCCAATTTTTCCCGCCGTCGCGCGAAATATGAATCAGACCGTCATCGGTACCTGCCCAGAGCAGGTCTTTTTGCAAGGGCGATTCGGAGATGGCAAAGACGGTATCGTAATATTCGACCGTTGTGTTGTCCTTGGTCAGCGGGCCGCCAGAGGAAACCTGCTTGCTCTTGTCGTTGCGCGTCAGGTCAGGACTGATCGTCGTCCACGTTTTTCCCTCGTCTGTCGTTTTAAAGATACGCTCCGCGGTGGTGTAGATCACATGCCGATCATGAGGTGAAATCAGAATCGGCTGGGTCCAGCCCAACCGGTATTTGAGATCGCCCGCACCATGGCCCGAGACATCCATCGGCCACACCGTAATGTCCTGCTCCTGATTGCTGCGCCGGTCTAGACGCGTAACCGACCCGCCACCCGAGCCCGCATAAATAATGTTCGCGTCCGCCGGGTCGGGCTGGATATAGCCGCTCTCACCTCCGCCAGCATCGAACCAGTGCTGCCGCCCGATGTAACCGTCGTCGCTGCGGCTGGCGATGCCGACCGTACCATGGTCCTGTTGCGCACCATAGATGTCGTAGAGAAACTGATTGTCGGCATCCACATGGTAAAACTGGGCGGTGGGCTGGTTGTACTGGGTTGACCAATTCTTTCCACCGTCCACTGAAATCGTCGCCCCACCATCGTTGCCGTTGATCATCCGGTCCGGATTCTCCGGATCGATCCACAAGCCGTGGTGATCGCCGCCTGCCGCCGGAACCAGGTTCAGCGTCTTGCCGCCGTCGGTCGAGCGATACAAGCCTGTATTCAGCATGTAAACCGTGTCGGCGCTCTTTGGATCGGCAAAAATATGCGTGAAGTACCAAGCGCGCTGGGTGAGCCGCTGTTCCTCGTTGACGCGCGACCAGGTTTCGCCGCCATCGTCGGAACGATAAAGTCCGCTCTCTTTCGACTCGATGAGCGCGTAAACGCGATTCGAGTCGGCGCCCGAAACACTGATCCCAATGCGGCCCAGAATGCCCTCCGGCAGGCCTTTGCCTTCGAGGTGCTTCCAGGAATTTCCGCCGTCGGTCGAGCGGTACAATCCGCTGCCGGGACCGCCGCTTTCGAGGCTCCATGGCGTGCGCAGGATCTGATATAGCGCGGCAAACATCACGTTGGGGTTATGTGGATCAACCGCAAGATCGATTCCGCCTGACTTGTCGTCCTTATAAAGAATTTTCTCCCAAGTCTTGCCGCCGTCAGTGGTGCGAAAAATACCGCGTTCTGTGTTCGGGCCGTAGGCATGGCCCAGCGCGGCAACCAGCACATGATCGGAGTCCCGCGGATCAATCCAAACCCGCGCGATGTGTTGCGTGTCCTTCAATCCGATGTGTTGCCATGTTTTGCCGCCGTCAGTCGTCTTATAAACTCCGTCGCCATAGGAAATATCGCCCCGCAAGCAAGACTCGCCAGTGCCCACATAAATCACGTTCGGATTCGATTCCGAGACAGCAATCGCACCGATCGACGAGATCACACTCTTGTCCGAAATCGGCTCCCAACTCATGCCGCCATCAGTGGTCCGCCAAACCCCGCCGGCAACTCCCCCGAAGTAGTAAGTGAAGGGGCTACCAGGAACTCCGGCTACCGCCAGCACGCGGCCACCGCGAAACGGCCCGATTTCGCGCCACTTCATCCCCTTGTACTGCGCTTCGTTATACGGTTGGGCCGCTGCCGAAATTCCGAGCGCTGCGACCAGAACACACGCCACCACCAAACCGCGAAAGTTCATAGGTGACCCTCGACTCAATGAGCTTAGAGAAGGAGACCGATAATGATAACTCATTCGCTGATGCCAACCTCTTTGATGATTCCGGGGTAGAGACCGAGCATGCTCCGTCTCTGCCTGTACCACTGGGATCCTGGGAAACGATCGCACCCGGCGCCGGCGCTTATCGCTCCGAATAAAGAAACTCCAGCGCCTCGGGAAACCGCGCCGCCCAGGTCGCTTCGTTGTGCGCACCGCCTTCTTGAATGCGAACCTTCAACCGTTGTTCATCCAGCCCAGACTCGCGCAGAATGCCTCCCAGTTGGCGCACGTCGTCGACAATCTTGGCATCTTTTTCCGCATTCCCCGCTTCCCGGGTCCCCATTCCCAGGAACATGCGCATCGGCCAATCGCGGAATCGACGGCTCTCCTCCAGAATCTTCCGGTTCGCCACAAACAAAGACGGGCTCTCGATCAGCAATCGCCCAAACACTCCCGGCGCCGCCACTTGCGTGTACAACGCGATCAGGCCTCCGAGAGAGGAACCGCCTAATCCCGTGTTCTCCGGACCCAGCAATAGCGAATAACGCTCCTCGATCAGCGGCATCACCTCACGTTGCAGAAAATCCGGATAGCACTGCCCCGCCGGCTTCAGAACTCTGGGATCTTTGGACCTATACGGAATGTACTCGGAAGCCCGGTTCTTGGTGTTGTCGATGCCGACGATAATGAGCGGGCGAATTTTCTGTTCCGCGATCAACCGCACCGCAGTCTCGCCCACCTGCCAGTCGACTCCCGCGAAAGCCGTTACCGGATCAAACAGATTTTGCCCGTCATTCAAGTAGAGGACCGGATAACGTGTCGCGCCCCAGCCGTCGTAATCGGGAGGCAGCCAAACCCGCAACAGTCGCGTGTTCCCGAAGATTCGGCTGCGTAGCTCATGCAGCCACAGGTTGCCGGTCGAAACCGGCAACACCGCGGTGGCAGGCTTTGTCTTCCGTCTTAGTTTTCGCGTTGTGGGCCTGGACATGGACTGAATCGGCTTCGAATCAGGGTAGCGCTTTAGCGGCACCGCAATTTCTCAAACTCCGCCCCTCTTTAGGGGTGGAGAACTGGCTACTGGCTATTGCCTCTCCACCAGATCACCGCCGCCAGAACCGTCGTCGTCGCGATCAAAGCCAGCGAACTCAAACACAAAAGGCACCAGACACCCAGCACGCGCGCTTCAATGTAGGTCAGGTACAAAGCAAATGCCAGGCCCATTCCGGCCGCGCTGAAAAGCACTGCCGGAGTTTCGCGCCGCTCGCGATACACGGTGGCCAGCCCGGCCAGCGCAGCGTACCCGAGCATTCCAATCAGCGCGACCGGGATTCCGAAGATCGACGAATATTCGCTCCGGTTCACGATGTCGCAATTGAACGTTTCCGCAATATCGCAGTACGCCGTCTTTGACGTAGCGTAATGATGCTGCAACGAAACCGACGATACCATGACCCCGCATACCGCCAGAATGGCGATCAGGCTCATCAGACGCTCGGTCAAATCGGTCATTGGAGTGCGCACCCGGTACGGTCGCTCAACTCTTCCAGAGTGAAAACGCGTTCCACTCGCTCGCCGGTGGGCGGAAACTGCCAGGTGGGAAAATGCTTGATGTTTTCGTCTTTGCAGACCTGCGCCTGTCCATGTGTCTGGCCTTTGATGCCACACTCGACGTAAGGAGCGTATTCGAACGACGCGCCGAACGCTTCCTTCTGCTCAATGCAATGCGGACACCACCACGCCCCATACATCTTCACGCCGCGTTCGGTCAAGCAACGCGCGAACGCATCATGCTTGTGCTGTGTGCGATTGACGATATAGTAAGCCAGCCCGATCGCCACCACGATCACTACTGTGTAGATCGCCACGCGCCGCCATTTCCGGCTCGCAGCCGTTTCGATCCCCAGTTTTTCCTTCCGCCGTTCTCTTCGCTCTTGCGACATGGAGTTTTTATATCACGATTGGCTGTGAGACGGGGCTGCCCCGCCTGCTTTGGTCGCGGCGGGAGACGCGGCAAGCCGCGTCTCTACAGAAATGAGAAATAATTGTTTCAGACCACCACCCGCAACGCCGAGGGTAGCACGTCAATCGCCTGGCACTCGAGCGTCAGCACCTCGCCGTCCACCATCACATCCACTGGAGCGTCAAGTTGAAACTCGACTCTCCGAACCGCATGGCGCTCGGCCAGCGGGTGCCGGGTGTGCGTGCCATCGTAGAGTGTCGCCAAATTCCAGATTAGCCCCACCCGCCCAATCGGCCCCCAGCGCACATACTCGATCAATCCGTCATCGGTAACCGCGTCGGGCGCGATCATCATCGTGCCGCCCGTGAACTTGCTGTTGTTAAAGGTCAGAAACAAGCAGCGTCGCGCGTCAAACTCTGGTTGACCGTCGAACCGCACCGGAAATGGGCGCCGGTCAAGCCGCGCCAGACAAAGAAAAATCGACAGCAGATATCCAGCCTGCCCCAGACTCAGGAACCGCCGATGCCGCAACGCCGCCACATCTGCCGCAAACCCCATGCTCAGCAGATTGGTGTAGTAGATGGACCCGTCTTTGTGAGTCAGGCGCAAAACATCACAAGGCCGCGAACGGCGCGCCTCCAGCGCCTGCATCGCGTGCTCCAAGCCAGTCTCGCCGGAAGCCAAATCCTCGAAGTCGCGTAGAAACGAATTGCCGGTGCCCAGGGGAAGGAAGCCTAACGTCGGGACTGCAGCTTCCGCCTTATCCGTTCCTGCTGCGAGCGATTCCGGAAATAGTCCGTTGACGATTTCATAAGAAGTTCCATCCCCACCCACGGACAGAAACTTCCGATAGCCCCGCCCATACGCCTCGCGAGCAATCTGCGTAGCCTCGCCAGCCGCGCGAGTCTCCGCCGTTTCCAGCGTGATCCCCGCGGCCCGCAGGCGATCAAGAGCCGAACCCACGCGCTCGCCGCACCGCCCGCCGCCTGCCGCCGGATTGATGATGGCAAGAAAAGTTTCGTTCACAAATCAGCAGAGACTAAATCCCGACCACTCCAGCCCGCGCCGTGCCCGCGCCAATCTCCGCCGCCAATTCTCCGCGCTTGATCTTCAGCGACGCCGTCCGCGGAAAATCTTTCTCCCACACGAAGTACCCACCCACCCGCTTGAAGTCGGCCAGTCGCCGGTTCCGCGCTACGATTTCCTCCCGTAACGCTTCGTTGAACACCTGGTTCTGCTCCAGCCGTACCACCAGCACCAGCATTTCGTCACCGAGTGTCTTCCGCGGCCACAAATAATTCGACGCAAACACGCAGAATTCCTTCACGGGCAGGCCATCAAACACTACCTCGATATCCTCGGGATAAATATTCTTTCCGCCCGCGGTGACAATCATATTTTTCTTGCGCCCGACCAGTTGCAGGTGGCCGTGCCCGCCGGCATCAAAGCGCCCCAGATCGCCCGTCAGCAGCCAGCCTTCGACGATCGTCTGCGCCGTTTGTTCCGGGTCATCCAGATAGTGCGACATGACCGAGCGGCTCCGCACCGCAACTTCGCCGATCCCGTCACCATCCGGATTCAGCACTCGCACCTCGCTTCCGGGCAGCGGCTTGCCCACCGTATCGGCGCGAAATGGTTTCAGGTCGTTGAGCGTCACTGCCGTGCACGCTTCCGTCAGCCCGTAGCCGCAAGTCACTGGAATTCCCAAGTCGTAGAAGAACTGCAACGTCGAAGGGTCCGTAAAGGCTCCGCCCACAATCAGCGCCCGCAGTTCTCCGCCAAACGCCTTGTGGACTTGCGGCAGCAGACGGCGGCTGAGTTGCACGCGTGGGCGTCCTCGCGTCAGCATCTTGTTCAGCCCGATCAGCCGGTCGAGCAGCCACCGCTTGCCGGGCTTGAGTTCATCAAACTTGGCGCGCAGTCCGCGTTCCAGGTTCTTCAGCACCATCGGCACCAGGCTTACATAGGTGATGCGATAGCGGACGAACGCATCGCGCACAAACTCCGGACGCAACGTCCGCAGATGCACGACGCAAGCTCCGCACGACGAACGGCCCGATAAACCCCACCATGAAATCAATCGCATGATTGGTCGGCAAAATGCTCAAATAACGCACGCCCGGCCAAAAGGGATACCACGCCGTCAGCGAAGTGCACTGCTCCAGATAGGCGTCGTGCGTGAGCACGCAGCCCTTCGGACGCCCGCCCGTTCCCGACGAATAAACGATGCAAGCTGTGTCCTCGCGCTGCCGCGCCACGAACTGCGGCTCCCCTTTGCGCCGGAACTCTTCCCAGCGGTAAGCGCCGCGTAAGTCCGCTCCAGCCGGCGCTTCCGTTACCAGCACAATCTCGGCCTTGAGTTTTGCGAACTCCGGCGATTGCGTGATCGCCCGCCACAAGTAGTATTCAACAACCAGAAAACGTGCTTTCGAATGCGCCAGCAGTTGTAGTTGCTCAGCCGCAGTCAATTTGTAATCCAGCGGAATGAGCACGCCGCCACAGAAGAAAATCGAATACGCCGAAATCAGCCACTTCGACTGATTCGTCATGATGATGGCGGCACGGTCCCCCGCCTTGAAGTCGGCGTCGGCAAGCGCCCGGCACAAAGGCCGCGCCATTTCCTTAAAGTCAGAGTAAGTAAGCCTCATTTTCTCGCGGTCGCGATCGGCTTCAATCAGGCAGGTCTCGTTCGGCCAGCGCTCCAGCGCATCTTTGAGCGCTGCACCCAGGCTGGCATATTGGCGGAGATCAAGCATTCAGGGTTCTTGTCTCACCACGGAGACAGGGACAAAAGCACGAGTTTACCAGAATGTAATCAAACGAAGTGAATAGTGGATAGTTATTGTCTACGATACAGCGCCACTATCCACTAATCACTATCCACCTGCTTCTAAAGCCGCGCCTGTATCCGATTCGCCAGTGTCCGAAAATCCGACACGCCCTGCAGTTCATAATCCGGCAACTCGATCGAGAAGTGATGCTCCAGTCGCGTCAGCAAATCGAGCGCCTGCAGGCTGTCGATACCCAGGGTTTTGAAAAAGTCATCGTCGGGCGTGAGCTTTTCCCGCGGCACCTTAAAATGTAATGCCGCAAGATTCAGTATTTCATCGAGCGTGTGATCGGCAGTGGGTGCAGACATAGCGTGACGTCCTCAAACTACAAAATACCAGTCACCAATTACAAATTAGGGCAAATACGGCTGCGCCCCTTCATTCTCCACAAACTTGCGCAGCCCTTCTTCGACGGCTGGACGCGAATAAAGATCGCAGAAAAGATCGATCTCTCGCTTCAACTCCGCATACGGAATCGTCTTCACAAACGCCTTCGCTGCCGCTGCCGTTCGCTTGTCAAATTTCCCGGCCTGACTGGCCGTCGCACGCGCTACTCGCAACGCTTCGCCTTCGGCAGCAATCTGGCTGACCAGGCCAATCTGCTGCGCTTTCATCACATTGAAGCTGCGCCCGGTCAGCAGCAAATCGCGCACCACCGCGTTGCCCAGATCCCGCTTCAGGCGCGGAATCCCGCCAAATCCCGGAATCAGGCCCAGTCGCAATTCCGGGAAGCAAAATCGCGCCATGCGGTCGGCGATCATAATGTCGCAAACCAGCGCCAGTTCGAACCCGCCGCCAAAAATCACCCCGTGCACCGCTGCGACCGTGGTCAGCGGCGCCGCATCGAGCGCGTTCATCACGGAGTGAATCCGCTCCAGAGAATTCCCGCACTCCACGCAGCGCTGCAGTCTTATCCATCTCCTGCCCGCGCTGAAATAACTCGCGCAAGTCCGCTCCCGCCGAAAAGCCAGCTTTCAACGAGGAATGAACTATCAGCGCGTGCGCATCATTCGCCAGCCCAGGCAGAGCGGCCGCAAACTTCTCTAACTCCTCTAGAGTGAGCGACCCGATTTCGTTGCAAGGCTCGCGATGCAGCGCGAGTTCAATCGCACCATTCACGATCTGCCACGAAAGCGTCTGCCCATTGAATTCATTCATGCCGTCTTCGCCGCCTGGTTTTCCGAGGCCTGGTTCTTCGAGGTCCGATTCATCGAAGCCTCGTACATTGCGTCAATATCATTGCGAAACCGCTCCGCAATCAAGTCGCGCTTCAACTTTCCGTTCGCCGTCAACAGTCCGCTCTCGATGGTGAATGCTTCCTCCAGCAGATGAAACGACCGCACTTGCTTGTAGTGCGGCAGGTCCGAGTTCACAAGATCCAGCGCCGCCTGCGTATTTTCGCGGCTCACTTTGCCCGTGACCAGCGCCGCCAGATATCCACGCCCGTTACCCACGAGCACCACCTGAATCGCGCCCGGCAGTTCTTGCAGAACCTTATCCTCAATCGGCTCCGGAGCAATGTTATGTCCGGATCCGAGAATAATCAGGTTCTTGATGCGCCCGACAATCTTCCAGTTTCCGTTCGCATCGACTTCGCCCTGATCGCCAGTGTGGAACCAGCCATCGCGCAGTACTTTCGCTGTCTCCTCGGGGCGATTCCAATATCCCGGAAAAATATTCGGGCCGCGAACCACAATCTCGGCATTCTCCGCGATCTTCATCTCCACGCCTGCTAATCGCCGGACCAGCACGCCCCGGAACGACCGGCACATCCGGATCATCCATGGTGCAGATCGCCGTCGTCTCGGTCAGTCCGTAGACCTGCAACACCGGGATACCGAGCATCATAAAGAACAGTTGCGTCTCCACACTTAACGGCGCCGAGCCGCAAATCAGGGCGCGCAATTTGCCGCCGATCATCTTTCTTGCGGATGGTGGGAAACACGAGCCGCTTTGCCAGTCCCAGCCAAAGCCCGTCCCCGGCGCGCGCTTTGCCCTCCTGCCGTCGCACCCACGCGCCCTTGGCCTTGGTGTATACCTTCAACGGGAAACCCCCCGTCTTCCAAAGCTGCTCGTCGACCGCTTTGCGCATGCGTTCGAGAAGCGCGGGAACATTCAGGAAATAATCCGGCGAGGTCAGCCGCATCTCCGCCGCAATCTTTCCCAGATCCGTGTTCAACGTCAGCTTGCTGCCGCGCAGCAGGCAGGTCAGCATCATGATCCAGGAACCTGCAAAGCAAAGCGGCAGGTAATGAAATACGGAGTCCTGCCCCGGCCGTTTCTTCATCAGCTGATCCAGTCGCCCCGAAGTGCAGCCCAGCATGTGCCCGACGTTGCCCGCGCTCAGCATCACACCCTTCGCTTCGCCCGACGTGCCCGAGGTGTAGATAACCGTCACCACATCCTGCTCTGCAACCGCCAGCGCCGGATTTCCCACCGGTTCGCGCCCTGCTGCGAAAACATTTTCGAAACAGAAATGCGGCGGCGCTTCCGGCCACGCCTCCACGATTGCATCGCCGAGCGACCTCTCTCCGCAGGCAATCACTGCCGGCCAGCAGTCTTTCATCATCGCGACCAGTTCGGCCGGCGCCTGCCGCGCATAGAGCGGCACCACCGTCAGTCCCTCGGCCATGATGGCCAAATCCATCGCTACCCATTGCATCGAGTTATGCGCCAACAGCGCACACCGGTCACCCTTCTTCAGGCGCAGACGCCGCAGATATGCGCGCGCCACCTGCACTTGAGCCAACAACTGCCCAGCGGTGAGCGAAACCGGCTGCCCCTCGCGCATTTCCTGCAATACGATGGCGTCGCCGCTGCGCTCCAAACTCGCAGAAATTTGTTCAAGAAAGGTCATCTGTTCCTAAGAACCTGTCATCCTGACTCTGAGCTAGTCGAAGGGGAAGGACCTGCTTTTCGTCGCACACCTACCCGTACGCTTTCACCAACTCCCTCAACCCATCGCTCATCGGCGGCAGATAATCTTCCCAACTCCACTCGCCGCGGCGAGTGGGAAACTCCGGATACCGCCGCTGCACTTCCTCTTCAAAATACACGCCCATCCGCGCCATCAATTTCAAGTTTCTCACCACGGTGCGCGCGATCCCGTCGGCAATCCGTTCACTATCGCGATCCAGAATGTCGAGCGCCGTCAGAGTCCGCGCCTCCAGGTCGGGATCATCCACATTCATCAGCAACTCGTGGTGCCCGCGCTCGTTCATCAGATTGCGGATGCGCTCATCCATCGTGATCCCTGCGGACGGAACTAGCGCCGGCATGGAAGTCACAATCCCGTGATAGCGTGAAGACACCATCAAGCGGCAGGCCCGCAGAATACTGACCATTTCGTACAAGTTGTAGTCGTCCGAGGTCAGCACCGGAACTCCGCCCAGTTTCTCCGAGATACGGCGACAAGGCCGGGCATCCATGCGCTCGGTCGCCGCCATGATTACAAACACACTTTTCTTCTGACGAAACGCGGCCAACGCTTTGGCAATCGAACTCAAATAATGTTCGTAAGACCGATCCGCCGCCGGCCCGGCATTATGAAAATAGGGTCCACGGTAGTGGCTCTCTTTGTATGCGCCGGTCAAGCTGTGGAGAGCGGCCTTCGCCACCGACGCCTTTACCGGCCACTCAAACGGATTGATCGGACACACAACCAGCACCGGAGTCTTGCCGTCCCAACCCACGTCGCGCAGCGCTTTCTGCCCATACTCAGGGCCGAGCGGCTCAAACGTCCAAGCTGTGTCCGTGCCTAATTCCGTGGGCACACCCAACTCGCGCAGAATGTTCCGCGACTCGTTATTGCGCGTGATCACCAGCGAATTCCTGCAATAACGGGCGCACATTTTCGCTACCAGCGGATCCATCTGTCCTGCCTCGGCACCGTAACCGACCGACAACTTGTTCTCCGCCGCCGCAATGCCCAGCGACCCAATCATCATGGTCGCCAGCGCATTAGCGAACTTCGATTTGAACATCGAGCCTTCACACGCCACCACACCATGATGTTTGGGCACTTCGTTCGCCAGGAACGGCGGAAAAATATCGGGCAGCCGCACCTGCGACGTGCCTTCGAAATATCCGCGCGACCGGTCAAAATTAAACGTCATCATGGTGAGGTCAACGTTTTCCGGACCAAGTATCCGCCGAACCTGGCGCAGCATCTCCTCCACCCGTACATCCGAACCGGTGTTGCGCGTGCCGTTGTAACCGGCAAACAGCAGCTTCAGTTTTTCGCCCGGCTGCCATGGCTCCCGCTTGCCCATCATCCATTGAATCTTCTTGCCCTCGATGATGCTCGATACCCACGCTTCCAGAACGAAGTCCATCATGCGGCGGACCCTCCCGCCTGCGCGCTCTCGGGCCAGGGTTGATACGGATATTCAAAGTTGTGCTCGCGGCTGAATCGGAGGAGCGGAAAACTGTAATGCGAAAACGGCGCCGGCTTGCGTCCCATCTCGGTTGTAACGCGCGTATTGTCGAACACCGTATTCCAGGTCAGGTAAGGCAGGAACACTTTCATCAGTGCCGCGCTGTGCCCCACTGATCCTCTGCGGTTTGCCAGCGTGCTGACAATGGAGCCAAACGGCTTTTCGAGAATCGGCAAAAACACCGGCCCGTGCGTGTTCTGCTCAGCGGCCAGTGCCTGGGTCAATTCCTGAAACGACTGGGAATCGCTGCCCGAAGAAAGGTGATAGGTATCGTGAGCGGGATTCGCCTTCATGTGCAAGGTCGAAATCGCATCGGCCACGAAATCCACATTCACAATGTCAATCTTGTCATGCGGACGGAAAGGCAGCACCGGCAATCCCGCCAGGAACACGAACGACCGCACCATATCGAACTGCGTCGTCTGCGGATAGCGGCTGTCCCCCAGCACGATACTCGGCCGGAAAATCGTCAGCGGCACGTCCGGCAGCAACTCGCGCACCATGTGCTCACAGAATTTCTTCGTGCGCGCGTAGGGATCGTAATCCGAGCGCTCCCACTCAATTGACCGGTCTTCCACAACAACTTCGTGACTGCGCTTGCCCGCCACCGCCACCGTGCTCACATTCGAAAACCGCCGCAGGCCGTGATAGTACTGCGACTGCCGCGCCAGTTGTACCACTTCAAGCGTGCCGCGCAGATTCACGTTCAAACAACTTTTTTCCGACTTCCGATTCAGCGAAGCCGCGCAGTGGATCACCGAATCGGTGGTATGCACAAGCCGGTCGTAGTCGTCCGGCGCCAGCCCAAACCGAGGGGACGTAAGGTCGCCAGGGAAAATCCGTATCTTCGCCTGCAGGTATTCGTAGAATTGTGGAAACGGCAGGTGCAGTTGCAAGGCCTGCCAAAGCCGCAATTCCGCGTCACGCGGATCGCGGCCGCGCACCAGCAGATTCAAGGTTGCGTCGTGCTGCTCGAGCAGATTCGCGGCGACATGCGCGCCGATGTATCCGGTCCCACCGGTCAGGAATATTGCCACGTTGCTCCGTTTGTTCCCGTCTTCACAGCATCGCCATTTTCGTGTGTCGAAGTTGAAGTTGTTGCCGTTGTCGCCGGCGAAGGCGGCATCCGCAGCACACGCGGCGCACGCGCTTCCAGCGGACGCCCTTCAATCAGCGGATACGTCCACCGCCGCAATGCCGGAATATGAATGTCGATCCAATACTCCCACCAATCGAGCCCCGCCGTGTCATATCCGAAGATTTCCTTCTCTTCGGGCACGAGAGCCTGTGACAACTTCTCCACATTATCGGCGACAAAATCATGCTCGTTCTGCAGAATAAACGGCTCGAATAAGCCGACTAATTTCTCCACGCGTTCAAGGTTGCGCTCCTGCTTGGCCAACGGTTTCTTCATCGCCGAGGGCAGCGGCGCCATGACACGTTGAATCGACTTGATAATCATCTTCTGCGCTGGGGCCGACATCCGGTTGTAACGCTGTTTCGAAACTGGAATCGCATCCATGCGCAAACGCAGCCAGTACTCCAGACCTTCCTGGGCGCGATAGTGACGCCGGTGTCCCAGGCTGGTCAACTCAATCGACCGCCCCATGTCGCAGGGATTCGTGACCGACGTCGCCAACTGATACAGCGGATCGTGCCGCCGCTCCACCAGCGCCGCGGCAATTAGCGTCATTCCGGCGCACACCGCATCCACCGGAATAATATCCAGCCGCTTGCGTTCGTTCGAAGGCAGTTGCCGGAACGCCGTGCCCAGCAGATACGACAACGACGCCGAAGTGTTGATGCCCTCATTCCAGCCGCGAAACGGCTTCTCCACCGAAGTCTCGACGATTGATGGACGCACAATCGCAATCGGCAGTTTCGCGCCGTGCCTTGCTATCAGCGATTCCGCCAGACTCTTGGTGAAAGTGTAAGTATTAGGCCAGCCCAACTCTTTCGCGCGCCGGGTGCCTTCTTCGGTAAGATGATTTTTCAGCCAGCGCACCCGGTTCTTGCGGATCTGATTTTCCAGTGCCTGCCCGCTCAGCCCTTTGGCTGCATGCTCTTTTCCCAGCGCCTGCCTCTTCAGTTCTTCGATGACTTCTGGTCCCTCCGCCCGTGCTTCCGCGGACTCCACCAATTCATGCAGGCGATACCACTCTTTTTCTGCGTCGAAGTCCTTCAAATGCGACGGTGTGTAGTTCGGACGCACCCGCTCACTGACGCGTCCATCGCGCTGTCCGGCCACATAGCAAGTCGAAAGATGCAGCAACGCTGCATGGTCTGAGCCGCGAATGAATTCGATCAGGTGATATGTCGAATCCACATTCACTGCCAGAGCGTCCCGCAGATCCGGATTGAAATCCGTTAACCCTGAGCTATTGATGATCAGATCGAGATCCTTGCGCAGACGCGCGGCAGTTTCAGCATCCAGTCCGACTCCGGGCTGCGAAACATCACCCTCGACCACCTCAACCTTGTCCGCCAGCAGAGCTCCGAGTTGATCGCCGTATTTTTCAAACAAAGGATCGAAAACCGGCGACTCTTCCATCATCTTCTCGAAGCGCTTCTGCGCCTCGCTCGACTTCTGCCGCCGGATCAACAGATATAGTTTGCCGATTTCAGGCAAGTCCATCAGCGTATTCGCCAGCCACACCTTGCCGATGAATCCGGTGACGCCGATCAGCATCACGCGCTTTCCGACCAAGGACTTGCGTACCGAAAACGGCGCGCGATGCCGGGTTTCGTCGAAATACACAATCGGGCGAACTCGCGGCGCCTCCACTCGTGCCACCGGCACAATCGCTGAAGCCAGTGCCTTCGGGCCACGCAAACCGAGAGCGCGCACCCATCGCGCCGGACTCTGCTGCCCATCCGGCCCAGCTTCGCGAATCCGCGCGAACAATCCCCGCGGCCGGATCACCGGACTCAGCAGCCGTCCCGTCGCGACCCCATTACGAAAGTCGAGGCGGTTCGCAATCATCCACCGCACTCCCAGATGCCGTGCCAGCGGATGCATCACATGGTCCAACCCCTGGCTCACCAGCACTACGTCCACGCCCGTCGCCTGCAAGGCCTTGAGGTGGCGCACGCCTTCTTCTTTGAGCAACGGTTTCAGCTTGTATTCGAATTCTTCTTCGCCCAGCAGGTCGAGGCGGTCGCGAGTAATCCCGCGCAGCACGGCGTGTACGATTCGAGTGGCTGCAACACGATTCGCCGCATACAAGAATGGCCGCATCAATGCCATCAGGAGCACCAGGCTGCGGCGTGCTGCCCGCGCAATATAGGTCTGACTATTCCAGGTAAAAAAAGCGATGGGACGAACCGTGGTCAGCTCCAGCAGACTTCCTTCCACTCGCCAGTAAACGGGAGACAAGGGCCGCGGCCGGCGAGGCGGCGAAACGCCGGGCGGAGCCGACGAATTGGCCTCAGGCGACGTCCGCATCCGATCTGCTTCGAGATTGTTTACTGGTTCCACAGCTCTACACCGGGTGGCCCTCCCAGTGTCTCGGGGAGGCTGGCCGGAATCATCCATTTTAACCTCTCCCTCATTAAAGGACGAAGGATAACCGCCGCGAACCACTCCCGGAGCCGGACTTTCCGTAGTTACCGCAATGCCAATCCTATGGCCGCTGCTGCCGCGACTACCCACGCCGAGTTCACCCGGAACCGGAGCAGCGCGATCAAGCTCACCACGAAGATAGCCATCGTGGTCCAGTCCACAATCGAAGCCTTCCCCAATTCCCACGTCACCACCGCCATCAACGCGAGCGAACCAGCGACCACTCCATCCAGTGCTGCCGCCGCCACTCGCGATCTTCGCAGCTGCGGAAGCAGCGGCCCGCTCACCGCCACCAGCACGAACCCGGGAAGAAAAATTCCGACTGTAGCCACCGCCGCGCCCGCCCATCCCGCTATCACGTACCCGATAAACGTAGCGGTCGTGAACAGGGGGCCGGGCGTAAACTGGCCCACCGCGACCGCGTCAATCAACTGTTTCTCGGTCAGCCAGCGCAGGCGCTCCACAAACTCGGTCTGCAGAAATGCCAACAGGACATATCCGCTGCCGAACACCACTGACCCGACTTTCAGAAATGACAAGAACAGCCGACCCAGCCCGACCGGAAAAGCCGTGCCCGCAGCCGCAACTGCCATCGCCCAGGCAAGCACCTTCGGAAGTCCGACAACGTTCTGCAGGCCAGCCACGCTCACCAGCCGGTTCTGCGTCGCCAAGACCGATGCCGAGATGACCCCGGCAAATACCAGCACCAGCACGGGACCGACTCCCAAAACATTCAGCGCCACGGCCAGCGCCGCCGTCACCGCCAGCGGAATTGTCCGCAATCCCGTTCGTCCCAGCTTCCCCAGCGCCTGGATTACGATCGCAACCACTGCCGGCTTGATCGCATGCAGTACGCCTTCGGCCTTCGGCAGCGAGCCAAAACGCACATAGAACCACGCAATCACCGATACAATTACGGCCGCGGGAATGATGAAGCAACAGCCGGCCACAATCAGTCCGCGCCAGCCGCGCTTCAGCTGCCCGACAAAAATCGCGACTTCGGTCGAACTTGGTCCGGGAATCAGATTTGCGGCCGCCAGCCGGTCGAGAAATTCGGCGTGGGTAATCCAGCGCCGCCGCTGCACGAACTCTTCTTCCATCATCGCCAGATGCGCCGCTGGCCCGCCAAACGCAATCGTGCCCAGCTTTAGAAACACCAGGGCAATCTCCCCCAGCGACGCTTCCCGGATTTCCGTGGACTCAGCCATTGCCTGTGTGGTGCGGGCGTCCCCGCGACTGACCGCCGAAGCGGGAAATTCGAGGTTACCGCAAATCTTTGTCCGCAAGAATTGGTAGGATGATTCACCCGCACGCACGCGGAGGAAGCAACAACGTGAGCATGCTGACCCTATTCGGACTGTTCGCAGTGACCGCGATGCTGGTCACTTATGTGCTGGAGCGCCGCAGCACCTGGTTCATTCTGGCGTTCGCCGCAGCCTGCGCGCTTGGCTCCGCTTATGGCTTTCTGCAAGGCGCATGGCCCTTTGGAGTAGTCGAGGCGATCTGGTCGGCCGTGGCCGTGCGCCGCTGGTATCAGGCCAGACAATGACGCTTGCTCAGAGTTTATTCAGTCCGTCGAGCGCCGCCACTTTGTAAGCTTCCGCCAGCGTCGGATAATTGAACACCGTATCGCGAAAATATTCGATCGTAGCTCCCATGGTCAGCACCGCTTGTCCGATGTGCACGATCTCCGCCGCACGATCCCCGATAATGTGCACACCCAGCAATTTGAGCGTATCCGGATCAAACAGAATCTTGAGCAGTCCCTGATCGTCACCCAGCATCTGCCCTTTCGCCAGCTCCGAGTAACGCGCCAGACCGCTCTCATACGCAGTCTTGCTGAGTGTCAACTCTTCTTCGGTGGCGCCCACCATGGAAATTTCCGGAATAGTGTAGATGCCGTACGGGATCAGATTCGTCAGCATCCGGCTGGGCTTGCCGAACATGTGACAACCGGCCAGCCGGCCTTGCTCCATCGAAGTTCTGGCCAGCGCGGGAAACCCAATCACGTCGCCCGCCGCATAAATGTGCGGCACTGCGGTCTGAAAGTGTTCGTTCACCGCCAGTTTCCCGCGCGGCTCCGCCGTCAGGCCAGCCGCCTCGATTTTCAGCTTGTCGCTGTTGGCTTTTCGTCCAATCGTGTAGAGCAGCGCCTGCCCGCGAACTTTCTTTCCACTCTCCAGCGTCGCAAATACTTTGTCCCGCTCTTCGTCGAAGCCAACCGACACCACCTTCTCCCCGAGGCGGAAAACCGTTCCCAGTTGCCGCAACTGGAAACACAGGCTTTCGATAATTTCCCGATCCACAAAATCCAGCAGCGTGGGACGCTGGTCTAGCAGCGTCACCTTCACCCCCAGCGCCGCGAACATGGACGCATATTCCAGCCCGATAATCCCCGCGCCCACCACAATCAACTCGCGCGGTATCTCCTCCAGGCAGTGCACCTGATCCGAATCAAAAATGCGCTTTCCATCCACCGGAATTCCATCAATGTGCGCCGGCCGTGTGCCGCAGGCAATCAGGATCTTCTCGCCTCGAACCTGCTGCACTCCTTCTTCCGACACAATCTCAATCGTATGGGGATCGGCAAAGTGCGCGTCGCCTTCGAGCGCGGTCACGTAATTCCGCCGCAGTTGTGCCTTGATCACGTCCACTTCCCGTGTCATTACCGCCTGCGCCCGCAGCACCAGGTCCGACATCATGATCCGGTCTTTCACCACGTAGCCGCGCCCATAGAACGACCGCTGCCGCAAGCCGCTCAGGTAGAGCACGGCCTCCCGCATAACCTTGCTCGGTATCGTCCCGGTATGAACGCAAACCCCTCCCATGGCCAGGCGCCGGTCGATGACCGCGACTTTCTTGCGCATCTTTGCCGCGCAAATCGCTCCCTTTTGCCCCGCCGGACCGCTTCCGATCACCACCAGATCGTATTCGTTAGCCTGCATAAACGTGCGCTTCGCCGCAGCAAGAAATTACCATTTCCTATCTCAACGCGAAAGTTATCTTTGGTATCGAACTGAGAAATTAAGAGTCCTTAATAATAATGTGTAATGTGTGGCGCGGGCGCCCCCGCCTGCGAACTCACTTCACGCAGAACGCGACGATCGTTCGCCCCCGCGGACCTGGCGTCTTCTCCAGTTTCCGCAGGAGGTTCGATTCCAGGTCGTCAGGATCAATCACCATCTCGCAGGCGGCAATCTGTTCATCTGTCGCGCCGTGAAAACACAATTCGCAGACTCCGAGGCCTCCTTCTGCTCGCACCGGAGGACCAAACGTGCGGCAAGTCATCGGCCTGGCATCGTAAAGATCGCACAGTCCCGTCTCCGGATCGAGCACCGGACAGGGCTCATCGTTGGCAAAATCAGCGAAGCGCTCCTCCGCCTCGGGGCCTTCGTCGAGCACGCCCGTTTCCGCGTCACCAGGAAACTCCGGCGCCAACCGCTGAATCGACGCCCGGGCCCGCTCACGAATACGCCGCGCGCGTTGCGGGTCCGTTTTTTCCAGATCAGCCAAACCGCGCTGCAGTCGCACCGCATCCAGTTGATTGATCTCAAACACGCCCACGCAGCACTGCGTGCATCCCGGCCGGCACGCCAGCCACTCGCCGCCACGGCGCGTGGCATCCGCCAAAGCCGCGTCCACGATCTGGATCAGCGCCCCATCCCCAGCCGGCAATCGCCGCAACGCCATCCCGGAAGCATACCGTATCTGCACAGCGGCCATGATGGCGGGCGTCCTTGCGCTTCACCCGTAAATAGGTTTTGATAAGCCCATGACTATTTGGCGCGGCCGATGTCTGCAATGGTTCTTCCTCATCCTGTCGCTAGTCACCGTAACCCTCGCCAAGGAATCCCCAAAGAACAAATACCTCCTCTTCGTTGGTACTTACACCGAAAAGGAGAGCAAGGGCATTTATGCCTACCGCTTCGATGCCGCCTCCTCCGAACTAACTCCGCTCGGGGTAGCGGCAGAGACCACTAACCCTTCCTTCCTCGCGATAGATCAGACCAACCGCTTCCTGTATGCCGTAAATGAAGTTCAGAACTACAAGGGCGCCAGCAGCGGAGCGGTGAGCGCCTTCTCCATTGATCACCAGTCCGGCAAGTTGTCGCTCCTGAACCAAGTGGCCTCGCGCGGCGCCGATCCGTGTTATATCGCGTTCGACAAGACTGGCAAGTACGCTCTGGTGGCCAACTATACCGGGGGAAGCGTGGCTGTATTCCCGGTTCAGGCGGACGGCCGCATGGGCGAGGCCTCCGCTTTCGTTCAGCACCAAGGGTCGAGCATCAACAAAGAACGGCAGGAGAGTCCGCACGCGCATTGGATCGAGACCACCGCCGACAATCGGTTTGCCGTCGCCGTCGATCTTGGGCTGGATGAGTTACTCGTGTACCGCTTCGACGCAAGAACCGGATCGCTGACCGCAAACGATCCTCCCTACGCCAAGCTCGACCCCGGCGCCGGACCGCGCCACCTCGCCTTTCATCCCAACGGCAAGTTCGCGTACGTGGTCAATGAATTGCAATCCAGCATTACGGCATTTAAGAACGATGGTAGCCGCGGAGTGTTGAAGAAGATGAATACGATTACGACAATTCCTAAAGGATTCGCCGGTAGCAACGACACCGCCGAAATCAAAGTCCATCCCAGCGGCAAATTTCTCTTCGCCTCCAACCGTGGACACGACAGCATTGCCGTCTTCTCCATCAACAGCCACACCGGCGCTCTAACTCTGGTGGATCACCTTCCCACCCGAGGCAAGACGCCGCGTAATTTTGAGATCGACCCCACCGGAAAGCTCCTGTTCGTGGCGAATCAGGACACCGACAAAATCGTAGTGTTTCGGATCAACCCTAATGACGGGAGACTAACCCCCACCGGCCAAAGCCTCCACGTCCCCGCGCCCGTGTGCCTGAAGTTCATGCCCGCCGAATAAGTGATACAGACCCTAAACCGCAACCAAAACAAAAGGCCGCCCTTGTCGAGCGGCCTCTGAGAACTAAGAACCGGGAACTGAGAGCTAGTCTCCCGCCACCGGCTCGCCAACTTCTTCAGTCTCTTTCGCGGCGCCATTTCCGTTTGCTGGAACAATCGCCGGAGCAATCGCGCCCAGCGGAATGAATCCCGCGTCATTCGACGTAGCCGGTTTTTCTTTAAGCACCACTTCCCGATAGAGCTGCGCCATGCGCGCGTCGTAGGCCGCGTCATTTTTGACTTTCTTATTATTGTCCTCGGCCTTCTTGTCGCGGGCCCGCGCCTTTTCTTCGCGCGCCGTCTTGGCGATGCCCAGCTTGTCGAGATCGTGCTGCACTTCGTTAGTCACGATTTCGTCGCGCAGGTAGAGGGCGTGCGTTTCGTCTTGCATCTTGACTTTCTTGCCGCCCGCGAAGATCTCGTGACGTCCATGCTCTTCGTACCACTTGGTGAGCGTAGAAGTCATGTGCATCTTCTCGATGATGTTCCGCCATCCCACGCCCGTGTTGTAAGCGCAGAAGCTGATCTCGCCTTCTTGCGTAGCGTAAGGAATGATGCACTGCTCGGTGCGCCGGAAGTCGTAGTTGAACAGATCCTGGAACCACATCCCGGCGATGAACAGGAAGTTCCACCGGTCCTGACGCCGCTTCATCACGTCATCAATCGTGCGGTCTGGACCAACCTTGCCGTAGTTTCTGCCCGTAGCATTGAAGTTCTTATCGAACTTCTTGAGCAGGTCGATCATCTTGAAGTGTGTCGGCGACTGGAACGGGTCGTAGTTCTTCATCAAGCAAAGCGCCATGCCGAACGCCGTCCAGAACTTCGAGCGGGCCGCATCGTTGACTTTGGCAATATCCTTGGCTAGTTGATCGCCCTTCAGGAAAGCCGTAACCGGCACCGCTTCTTTCGTTTCCTTGTCGATCATCATCGCCATTCCGGTTCCGCAATTCGGATGGCATCCGCAAGAGAGCTGGCCCCAGTCATTGTTCGAATCATTTGCGTGCAGAACGTCGGCCCAGTCGCTGAACGTGCTCATGAAGCTGATCGGGAACCAATCGCGGGTAGGTTCGCCAAAGCCGGTCTGATTCTTCACGTCGTGCGCCAGGTGTGCCAGCGTGTAACGCTGCGCCTGACGGCGCTCGTCGGTGATGGCTTCGTCGCGTCCGGTGAAGGAAACCGGCTGGAAGCTCAAGAAGCCGATTTTCTTCGGATTGTCGAGCGCGAACTGGATAATGCGTCCGACCTGCTCGTTGTTGATGCCGTTGATGATCGTGATAACGGGCACGATTTCGCAGCCGGCTTTGTGCAGGTTGTCGATGGCCTTCAGTTTTACGTCGAACAAATTGCCCACAGCGCGATGATCGTTAGCGGCATTGCCGATTCCGTCAAACTGCAGATAGGCGTAGCGCATGCCGGCTTCTACGGCTTGCTGGCAGAATTCAAAACTCTTGGCAAATTCAATTCCGTTGGTTGCCGCCTGCACACTGTTGTATCCAACCTTGCGGGCGTAGCGTACCGCGTCGAGGAAGTACGGCGAGAGCGTGGGCTCGCCACCGGAGAACTGCACCGACATCTGCCGCTTCGGTTTCACCGTGATCGCGTTGTCGAGCACCGTCTTGATTTCTTCCCAAGTCAGTTCGTGGACGAAGCCAACCTGGTTCGCGTCCATGAAGCAGGGATCGCACATCATGTTGCAGCGGTTGGTGAGATCGACGGTGAGCACCGCGCCGCGTCCATACTTCACCGTGGACGTACCGTGGTGATGCAGATGCTCGTCCTTGTGGGCGCGAATATCGCGGCCCGGGAAAACTTCTTCGAGGTGTTGTGAGAATTCCGGATCAATCGACATCAGGTCTTCGAAGTGCCCGTGCTTGGCGCAGTCCTTGACCATCCAGATCTTACCGTCGCGTTCCACGATCTGGGCCTTGATTTCGCCGACCTTTTCGTTCATCAGAACGTCGACCGGCAAGTGGCCGTCGAGAATCTGCTGCCGAATTTCAGGCACGCACTTGGGACAAAGCGAATCAGTCGAGCGCGGCCAGCCGAGCGGCGGCTTCGACTTTTCCCACGACTTGAGCAGGGGCTTCTCGGACCACTTGGGAATGGGCGCGTTATTCGGAGCAATGCGGTTGAGGCGTTCAAACACTGCCCATGCGCCCGTGGCGGCAACCGTCACGGCCTTTTCAACATATTTAATCGGCTTGTGCATTCTGCTCTCGCTTTCCTCAGCTCGGGAGATTAGAACTGTCCCCGCGGTCCCGCCTGCGGGAACCTATGTAAATAGACTTTTCCACGAGGGAAACCTACCTGTGAAACCCAGAAGTTTCGATGCGTGGAATGGGTCACTCTAATCCTATTGAAACCGTGTACGTTACGCACGAAGAAGGCAATGAAAGGGAGAAAAACGGGGTTAAGCGGGGAATTGGGGGATTTTACGGGGCTAAGTTATTGAAAAGGCAGGGGGAGGGAGGCGCAATGAGACTCACCTTAACGCCCTTAACATTGCATGGTAGATGAGCGCCGGTCCCACGCCGCGCTACAATAGCAACGGAGTTTTCTATGCGAGAAGTCGTGGTGGTTTCTTCCGTCCGCACTCCGGTAGGCCGGGCTTATAAGGGGACACTGCGGGCTACGCGTCCTGATGAAATGGCTGCAGTAGCTATCAAGGGCGTGCTGGATCGGGTGCCGCAGCTTGATCCCAAGGAAATTGAAGACGTCATCGTGGGCTGCGCCATGCCTGAGGCTGAGCAGGGGATGAACGTGGCCCGCATCGCTTCGCTGCGCGCGGGGCTGCCGGTGGAGGTGTCGGCAGTGACTATCAATCGTTTCTGCTCGTCCGGATTGCAGGCGATTGCCATGGCGGCCGAGCGCATCATGAGCGGTGGCGCCGAGGTGATGGTGGCCGGCGGGACGGAATCGATGACGATGATCCCCATGGGCGGCAACAAAATTTCTCCCAACCCCTGGCTGGTGGACCATTATCCGGATGCTTATCTTTCAATGGGGCTGACGGCGGAGCGGCTGGCGACGCGCTTCGGCATCACGCGTGAGGCGTGCGATCAGTTTTCGCTGCGCAGCCATCAGAAGGCGCTGGCGGCGATTGCGGCAGGAAAGTTCGAAGATGAGATCGTGGCCGTGCCGGTGACTTTCACGACACCGAATGGGTCGAAACCGAAAAAGCAGGAAATCACATTTAAAGTGGATGAAGGCCCGCGAGCCGATACTTCGATCGAGGCTCTAAGTGCCCTGAAGGCCGCGTTTCATGTGAAGGGCGTAACCACGGCGGGAAATTCCTCGCAGATGTCGGATGGCGCGGCGGCGGCCGTGGTGATGTCGGCCGAGCGGGCGAAAGCTCTGGGCATCACTCCGCTGGCGCGCTACGTCGCGTTCTCGACCGCCGGATACAAGCCGGAAGAGATGGGCCTGGGGCCGGTGTTTGCCATCCCGAAGGCGCTGAAGCTGGCCGGGTTGAAGCTCTCCGACATCGATGTGATCGAATTGAATGAGGCGTTTGCGGCGCAGTCGCTGGCGGTGATCAAAGAAGCTGGGCTTGATCCTGAACGCGTGAATCCTAACGGAGGAGCCATCGCACTCGGCCATCCCCTGGGGTGTACAGGGGCGAAGCTGACGGCCACCGTCATCCGCGAACTGAAGCGCCGCAAGGCACGCTACGGCATGGTGACGATGTGCGTCGGCGGCGGGATGGGGGCGGCGGGAATTTTCGAGAATTTGCCGTGACGTTTTTGCTTAATCTTTACTGAATCTCTATGTTCGTTGACATTGTTTTGGAGTAACCTTTAGGTGCTCCTTACCGTCTAAGTAAGTAGAACGGCACGGATTTGACCGACTGGCCTCAGTCGGTTGGGAGGTGCCCAATGCGGCTCTCCGGTCTTGTCATTGCAACTATCCTATTGGTTTCAGCAACGCTTGTTCTGGCACAGCATGCCTCCGGGGGAGGGTCAAGCTCCGGTGGTTCTTCTCACAGCGGTTACTCGGGCGGCGGCTCTTCGGCGAGTTCGACGAGCAGCCACACTTTCAACGCTTCCGCTTCGCATGTTGGCAGCACCGGTGCGTCGGCATCGCACACAGCGTCATTCCCCAAATCATCAACCGCCAAGGCAAGCGCTGCGCCGGAAAAGAAAAGTTCACGCTCGGTCCTCCATCCTTTCCGAAAGCCGGTGCAGACCGCGGAATTCAAGCGTCCGGCGCCGTGTCTCAAGGGGCGGTGTCCGGTCTGCCCGCCGGGAGAATCGCGTAATGGCACGGGTGCATGCGTGCCCGCGAACAACGTGTGCGCGACGGGCCAATCGTGGAATGGTCTTACCTGCAGTGCTCAATATTGGTATAACGATTGCGCGGATTTGGCGGGTCAACTGGCAGCCTATCGGCGGCAGATGCGGGGGCGAAATGACCCTGGCCAAGCCCTGTTCTATCGGTTGCTGCAGCAGCAATACGAGTCGTGCATGGCGCGTTACGGTTCTCGTATGCTCAGCGATGCGTTCCTGTTCGATACACTGCCCGATGGTCCGTAGGCAGGGCGCAACGGCCATTAAACGCTCCCGCGTGAGGAATCTCCATTTGCGCCCGCCGTATTAGAATGGTTGTTGTCGCTTGTCCTGTGTCCACTCAGCGGTTTCATCAAGCGATCTAAATTTCCAGGTCCAATTTCGAGGTTTAAAAAGAATGGCTACGACAGCGCTACCCAAAACCAGGATTTCCGGCGGCAGCTTCCTGCTCGAAGAGCGGCAGACTGCCGATGTCTTCACTCCAGAAGATTTTTCCGAGCAGCAGCGGATGATCGGGCAGACGACGGAAGAGTTTGCCGTCAACGAAATTCTGCCCCAGGCGGAGAAGATCGAGCATAAGGACTACGCGATTTCGCGCGACCTGCTGAAGAAGGCCGGCGACCTCGGCCTCAGCGGGGTGGAGATTCCCGAGGCTTACGGCGGCCTCGAAATGGACAAAGTTACCGCCGCCATCATCGCGGACCACATCGCCAAGTACGCTGGGTTCGGCACCACCTGGGGCGCGCATAGCGGCATCGGAATGTTGCCCATCGTTTATTTCGGAACCGAAGAGCAAAAGAAAAAATATCTGCCGAAATTGGCCACCGGAGAATTTGTAGGGGCGTACGCTTTGTCGGAAGCGACGTCCGGCTCCGACGCGCTCAATTGCCGCGCCCGCGCCGTGCTTTCGCCGGACGGCAAGCACTACATCCTGAACGGCGAAAAAATGTGGATCACCAACGCCGGCTTTGCCGACCTGTTTACGGTGTTTGCGAAAATCGACGGCGAAAAGTTTTCCGCGTTCCTGGTCGAAAGAACTTTTGCGGGATTTTCCACCGGCGCAGAAGAGCACAAAATGGGCATTCGCGGATCGTCTACCTGCCCCGTCATTCTGAACGATTGCGAGGTTCCGGTCGAAAATCTGCTGGGCGAGGTTGGCAAGGGGCACATTATCGCCTTCAATATTCTGAACATTGGACGGTTCAAACTTGGCGCCATGTGCGTGGGTGGGGGCCGGGTTTCGATTGAGAGCGCCGTGGCCTACGCCAAACAGCGCAAGGCGTTTGGCAAGACAATCGGCGAATTCGGCCTGGTGCGCGAAAAGATAGCAAACATGGCGACGCTGATCTACGTCGGCGAGTCGCTGGTCTATCGTACCGTCGGGATGATGGACGCGCTGCTCTCGGAAATCGATTCCGCGAGTCCGGACGCGGCAAAAGAACAGCGCAAAGCGATCGAGGAATACGCGATCGAGTGCTCGATCCTCAAAGTCTGGGGCTCGGAGATGATCGATTACGTGGTCGACGAGACACTCCAGATCTATGCCGGCTACGGCTTTGTGGAAGAGTATCCGGCGGAACGGGCCTATCGCGATGCCCGCATCAACCGCATCTTTGAGGGCACGAACGAGATCAACCGGCTGATCATCACCGGATTTCTACTGAAGCGGGCGATGAGCGGCCAGTTGCCGCTGATGCCGGCGATCAAGAAGTTGATGGACGAAGTGCTGAGCGGGCCGTCCATCGGCGAGGAGATCGAGGGTGCATTGGCCGAAGAACGCAAACTGGTCGCACAAGCGAAGAAGCTGGGCCTGTTTATCGCTGGGTCAGCAACCCAGAAGTACATGATGACGATTCAGGACCAGCAGGAAGTGATGGGTGCGATCGCCGATATGACGATCGAAATCTACGCTATGGAATCGGCGGTACTGCGCGCGCAGAAGATGGTCGAACAAAAAGGAGAAGCGTCGGCAGCGCTCCCCATTGCGATGGCGCGAGTCTACGTGACGCAAGCGCTGGAAAAAATCGAAGCAGCGGCCAAGAAGGTCATTGCCGACGTGGCCGAAGGCGACATGCTGCGAACGCAATTGGCGATCGTGCGGCGACTGGCCAAGCACGAGCCGTTCAACACCATTGCGCTGCGGCAGCAGATCGCGCAGAAGACGATTGAGGCAGGGAAGTGCACGCTGGCGTAGTAGCTCTCACCATTTGTCATCCTGAGCGGAGCAGGAGGATTCGCGAATCTTCCTGCGGAGTCGAAGGATCCCTACACTTTTGCCCGCTGCGACTGGAACATTAGGCTACTCAAACCAGCCGCTGCGATACGCAATCCACCACGAGAAGTAAATGATGGGGATAGTCGCGCCGACAGCCCACCACAACGGCAGAACGAAATCGGCGAGCAGCCCAAGCACGGTCATTGCGGCCCAGAAGATCTTGCGCTCCATGGCTGGATTGTAAGGCCTTCCCGCCACTTGCCGTTTCCGTTTGGCGGGCTTCGAAGTGACTTCAGTTTGGCTGTAGAGACGGGGCTTGCCCGTCTTATTCCGGGAAATCAGGCCTTGGGTTTGAGTGCTTCCATCACACTCTGAATCAACTCTTTGGCGTCGGTGAGGTCTTTTAGGATGAGTTGCACGTCCATGGCCGGCTTGCCCGGCCAGCGCTGGCTCTGGCAATAAACGCCATGCTGCCCGACGAGGGCCATGGCGTCGGTGACCAGGTCCATGGTGACCGCCAGGCGTCCGCGGGGCACGCCCATGCGGGTTTCGTAGTGTTCGAGTTCTGCTTGCTTATCGTCGAAGACGGCCATGAAGAGATTGTAGTGGGGATGTGGGTATAATTCTCGTGCAGCTCTTAGCTCTTAGCCGTTAGCTCTTAGCCAAAAGCCAATAGCTAAGAGCCAAGAGCCAGCCGTTAATTTCAGGAGGAAAAATGAAGAAGCTTGCCTTAATTGCAGCGGTACTCTTCGCGGTTGCGACTCTCGCTCCGGCGCAAATGAGCATGTCGCAGGACAAATCCAAGCGGCCCAGTCCGCCCGCCAGTGCGTCTTGCAAGTTTTCCGATGGCAAGACCATCAAGGTGGACTATTCCAGTCCGCGGGCGAAAGGGCGAAAGATTTTCGGCGCTGCCAGCGACAAGGCGTTGGTGCCCTATGGAGAGATCTGGCGCACGGGAGCGAATGAATCGACCGCATTGGTCAGCGATGCGAATCTGACGGTGGGCGGCAAAGCCGTCCCGGCGGGCAGTTATACGATCTTTACCGTCCCAAAAGCTGATGCATGGACACTCGTCGTCAGCAAGAAGACAGGAGAGTGGGGAACGGACTATCCCGGCGAGAAAGAAGATCTCGTGCGCGTACCGATGAGCGTCTCCAAAACCAATGCGCCGGTAGAGAACTTCACCATCGCATTTGACCAGGCCGGCAGCAAATGCACGTTGCGCATGGAGTGGGAAAACACGCGCGCCAGCGTCGACATTACAAAGTAGAAACATTGCCGGAAGAGACGGGGCTTGCCCCGTCTCGCCGGCGCTATACTGGAACCCGATGCGGCCCATGCTGCGCTTTCTCTGGAACTCCACCCGCGGCCACCGGATTGCTCCCTGGCGCAGTCCCTATCTTCTGTGGCGCATTGAGACCTACACCGGCGTCAAGATGACCCAGATCGGATTCCTTGAATTCTGGGGCTTCTTGTGGACGGAGCGCGGCAGGCTCTGGCGCTTCCTGAAGTGGACAGCGGAGATGGATCGCTACGTCCATCCCGGGGCAAAGAGCTCATAGCGGGCTGCGGTGATGCCGCTTCGCGGAAAATACTTTCTGCACCTTCTGGCGGGGACTCTAGTCAATATCTGTTAGCGGAATTTTTCCTTGGAGGGAGAATGCAATGAAAGTTGGCGTCCTGGGCTCGGGCGATGTGGCGAAGGTATTGGCTGGCGGATTTTTGAAACATGGCCACGATGTGACCATGGGAACCAGGACCCCCGCAAAGCTATCGGAATGGAAAGCGCAGAACCCCGAGGGGAAAGTCGGTACCTTCGCTGACGCGGCTGCGTTCGCCGAACTGGTCGTCCTGGCGGTCAAGGGTAAGGCGGCAGCGGATGCCCTTCGTTTGGCTGGCGCACAGAACCTGATGGGAAAACCTGTCGTGGACGCGACCAATCCAATTGAAGATGCGCCGCCGGTCAACGGCGTGCTCAAATTCTTTACGAATCTCAATGAGTCCCTCATGGAGCGTCTGCAAGCCGAGTTTTCAGGCGCGCACTTCGTCAAGGCCTTCAATTCGGTCGGCAGCCCTTGCATGGTGAATCCGCAATTCAAGGGCGGCAAGCCAACCATGTTCATCTGCGGCAATCATGAAGCGGCCAAGAAGTCCGTGAGCAAGGTTCTGGATCAGTTCGGTTGGGAAGTCGCAGATATGGGCGGAGCCGAGGCTGCGCGCGCTATTGAACCCCTGTGCATGCTCTGGTGTATTCCTGGCTTTCTTCGCAATGACTGGACCCATGCCTTCAAACTGCTGACTTAGAAGTGAAATGATTTAATGTCGTTTCGTCACGGTTTTTCCATCACCACATTCACCTCGCTGCCCTTGCCCGCGCCCAGCAGTTGGAAGGCTGATCCGCGGTTGGCGGCGACTTCCAGAAAACCCATGCTGCCGAGAATGCCGAAGACTTCGCCTGGAGTGCCCTCGGCGTAGTTTGTGCACATGCGCGTTGCCTGCGCCTTGGTTCCAATCGCAATCTTGAAGGCCGGCGGCGTGGCCTCGAAAAGTTGAGGCGCATCCTGCGGAGTGATGTTGGTGATGAGATTTCCAAAACGATCCACTTTCAGCACCACGCCTCGTAAGGTCCGCTCGTCCACCGGCTTGGGACGCGGCGCGCCAAAGCGGACGATAGTCGGTGATCTCTTCGCCGAAGCGGCTGGGTTCGACTCCCTTGGCGAGAAAAGCCGCGACTGGAGAAAAAATATCGCGGGCGTGGAAGGTATTGCTGCGGGGCTGCAGAAAATAATGCTCGGCGGTGACGTGGCGGACCGAAAGCCGCTCTTCGCGGTCGTAGACCAGAGAAAGCACGCCGTTGTCGGGAGCCACAAACATGTGGCGCTCGCTGCTCAGGATTATCGGCCGCCGCGCCGTCCCCACGCCTGGATCGATGATCACCATGTGCACGGTGCCGGTAGGGAAGTAGGAGTAGGCCTGCGAAATGGTCAGCGCGCCATCCAGAATGTCGAAAGGCTGCACCGCGTGGCTGATGTCGATGATCTGCGCCTCGGGCGCAATCTCCAGGATGACCCCCTTCATGGCACCGATGAAATGATCGTTGAGTCCGAAGTCAGAGGTGAGAGTGATGATCGCGTTGCGTTCCAATCCGTTACCTCGTTCGATCTGGAAGTTATCAGGGACCCAACGAAGTATCGGATGCCGCACGAGGGTGAGTCAAGGAGTCAGCATTTAGCCAAACCTGTCGCGGATCCGTTTTAGCTAATTGCTAAATGCTGATTCAGTCCACTTGCACGTCGCCCGAGCCGGTGTGAACGGAAACTATAGGACCACCGCCGCGCACTTTGCCCACAACGCTTTTCCGCGACTCCTGAATGCGGCCCTGGACGGTCGTAGTCACGGGATGGCCCAGCGTGACGCTTCCCGAATTCGAAGAGATGTCGACATCGAAAGCGGCGTCGGAGGGCACCTGCAGGTTCACGTTCCCCGAGCCGGTACGGATGCTCCACATGTTCTTCGGCATGCCTTTGCCATGAATGTCGCCGCTCCCCGCCTCGGCATGGAATCCGCCATTGATGCCGCTCACGGTTATATTGCCAGAGCCGGTGCGGATCTCCACGTCGCCCGCACCCATTTCCTCGACATCAATGTCACCGCTGCCTGCCTTGATCTTCGCGGGACCCGATAGCTCGCGCCCACGAACGTTCCCCGAGCCCGTCTGGAAATGCATTTCGCCGGTGAGCCGAGCCAGCCGTAGGTCGCCCGATCCACTCTCCAGATCGACATTGCCCTTGAGACCTTCGACCGTCTGGTCGCCGCTGCCAGTATGGGCGCGAATCGCCGTGTTCTCGGGGACCGTGATTTCATAGTCGATCGAAATGTTGGTGAGATTCACGTAGTCGATGCGGATGCTGTTGCCGGTCTGGCGAATCGGAGGATTGTTCTGCAACTCCTGTACCTCCGCCTTGTGGTCGCCCCCGAACCAGGAATCGCCCGAGTGGATCTTGGCGTGAATCGAGACCGTGCCCGCAGCGCCGTTCCGAACCGTAATGTCGCCCGAGCGAGTCAAGACCTCGAGGTCCACCGGGCCGCTGACCTGGAACGACCGGTCAAAAGTCCCGATGACCGAAGCGAAGCCAGCCAGCGAGGTGGCCAGAATAAAGACCAGCGTACGAACTGCACGATGAAAGCAGATCTGAGTCATAGCGATTCCCCTCCGTGATGAATGAGGTGTCAGGTCTCAGGTGTCAGGTCGGCTGTTTTTCCTAAGACCTCACACCTAAGACCTAAGACCTGCCTTTCCTACTGCAGTACCACCTGGTCGCCTTCCTTCAGCCCTTTCAGCAACTCGGTCTTCGCGCCATTCGAGATGCCGATGTTGACGGCAATCTTCTTCTTGCCGTCTTTGGCTTTCTGGTCGGGCACTTCGACTGATGCATTCTTGTCCTTGTCGTAAATGATCGAGCCTTCCGGAATCTGGAGCACGTTCTTGTGCTCTTCGAGAATGATCTCGGCGTTGGCCGTCATCATGGCTTTAAGGACGCCTTCGGGATTGTTGATCGAGACCCGCACCTCGAAGGTCGTGACGTTGTCCTTTTCGACGCCCATGGGCGAAATCTTCGTCACCTTGCCGGTGAAGGTCTTGTCCTTGAACGACTCGACTTTGATGCGGGCAGGTTGGCCCAGATAAACCTTGCCGATATCGCTCTCGTCCACTTTCCCTTTGACGTAAACTTCGCTCGTGTCGCCCAGCGTCATCACCAGCGTGGCCGTCGATCCCAGCACCAGAATGGAACTGACGGCATCGCCAATTTCCACATCGCGCGAAAGAACAATCCCGTCAATCGGAGATTCAATCGTGGTGTACGCCAGTTGCTCTTCCAATTGTTTGAGGTTGGCGCGGTCCTGCGACATCTGCCCCTGGGCCTGACCAATCTTGGCCTGCAAAACCACCAACTGCGCCTTGGAAACGTTTTGCTTGTTCAGCGCCATCTCGTAATTCTTCTCCGCGTCGTCGAGCGCGGAAGCGGAAACCACTCCGTCCTTGGCCATGCGCTGAGCGCGCTCGTAGGCACGCTTCAGAAGTGGGACATCGGGCCCCTCGGCATCGACTTTGGCGCGCTCCAGATCGGCGCGCGTACCGTTCAAGCTGGCGGTCGAAGCCTCGAGTTGCGCCCGCGCCTGATCGACGCGAGCTTGAATCTCGTCCCGATCGAGTTCGGCGAGCACTTGCCCCTTCTTAACGCTGTCGCCGTAATCGACGTAGAGCTTCTTCACGATGCCGCTGGCCTTGGACTTGATTTCGACCTTGGTGATGGGCTCGATCTTACCCGTGGCCACCACGCTTTTCGCCAAGTCACCTTTTTCGACCTTGGCAAGCTTCGAAGGATCGATCTTGGTTCCGGTGCTGGATGCGATCAGCGCCCCGGCAACCACCAGGATGAGAACGGTCGCCCCGATCGAACTCCAGATGATGATTCGCTTACGCCGCTTTCTCTTGCCATTGCCGTTGCCTTCCACGACCGCCTCCTGCAGAAATCCAAATCTTAAGAGCCAACTGTTGTTACGGAAGAACCACTGGAATAGTTCCTCAAAATTCTCCAGCTTCGTATCACGGCATCGCTGCTAAGTGCTTAGACCGCCGGCCAACGAAAAGGAAAGCGCACAACCGGGAATCACGTAGGGACGGCCGCCCCGGCCGTCCAGCCGACCTTCTCTCGCAGTTTGCCGTGACCATCTCTCATGATACCGCCCAAGCATTTCCGAGGCAGGGCCTTATCCCTTTGGAATGTTAAAATTAGGGTTCCATGATTGCATACGTGCTGCTGCGGGTGTTCGTCATCCTGCTTCTGGTGGCGGCCAATGCCTTCTTTGCCGCAGCCGAGTTCGCGCTGGTCAGCGTGCGCGAGACGCGCATCCAGCAGCTAATCGAAGCCCACCGGGTGGGTGCCCGCACTGTCCTCAAACTTCACCAGCAACTCAGCCGCGTAGTCAATGGCGTGCAACTGGGCATCACCGTTACCAGCCTGACCCTGGGCTGGCTGGGCGAGCCAGTGTTGGCGAGATTGTTCGAGGGCTGGATCGGAAGCCTGCCGTACGCGTTGGTCTACGCTCATGTTATCGCCGTGGGCGTCGCCTTCGTCATGATCACTAGCCTGCACGTAATCCTTGGAGAGCTGGTTCCCAAATCGCTGGCATTGCAACGGGCCGAGCGAGTCGCCCTCGCCGTCGCCGCCCCCATGGACGTCTTTCTGACCATTACCCGCCCGCTGACGGCGGGCATGAGCCGCGTTGCTGGTTTTGTCCTGCGCTGCTTCGGGACACGCGAGATCCGGCACGGTTCGGTGCACTCTCCCGATGAACTCAAATTGATCGTAACCGCCGCCCACCATTCCGGGCAGCTCTCTCCCGCCCAGGAAGAGATGCTGCTCAATGCGCTGGAACTCGACAACATTACGGCGCGTCAAGTGATGGTGCCGCGTACCAGAATCTTTGCCTTGCCGTCTGACCTGAACCTCGACGAAGCCCTGGCGCGGGTGGCCGACGATCAGCACTCGCGCGTCCCGATCTATGATCCGCAACGCGGTCCCGAACATATTGTCGGCGTGCTGTACGCCAAAGACCTGATGCGTTGGACGCGCCTGCGCCTCGGCCATAGCGCCGATGCGTCTGGACTGGCCGCCGCCCAGCGCATTTCCCAGATGAAGATCGACCAGGTCATGCATGATGTGCTGGTGGTGCCCGAAACCAAGTCGTTGCTGGAACTGCTGGGTGAATTTCAGGCCCGCAAGCGGCATCTGGCGGTTGTGGTCGATGAATTCGGCTCCACGGCAGGGGTCATCAGTGTGGAGGACGTGCTCGAACAACTGGTCGGCGAACTGGAAGATGAATACGACGTTGCTGCCACGCAGCCTGCGGTCACCGACGCGAATGCGCCGCTGGTGCTCGACGGAACCATCAACATTCGCGACCTCGAAGCCCAATACGAGCTGAAGCTTCCCCAAGACGAAGGCTACGAGACGCTGGCCGGCTTCCTGCTTTCGCGCTTACAGAAGATGCCCGCGGGCGGTGAGGCGTTCGATTATGAAGGGCGGCGTTTTGTCGTGGAAAGAATGGACGGCCACCGCATCGCCACGGTTCGCATCGCGCCTGTGCCCGCAGCCTCAGCCCACCCAGCTGGAGATTTGACTACTTCAACCGTTCCCAAGTGATCGTCCAAATCACGGGAACCTCTGTTCCGTCCTTTTGCTTTTCTGTGCCCGCACCACGAAAAAAAAGGCGGTCCTGGTTCACCAGGTGATACGGCCGCTCCTGAGTTGTTCCTGGATAGTTGGGGGACCACGCCGTTTCCGGATGATGAATCATGATGTGCTCGTTTTCGCGTACCTCGAAGGCTCCGCAGTAGGAGATGAATCCATCGAGGGCAGAAGCAGCTTCCGGCGCGGTTGGCGTGTTCCCTCCCGACCAACGAGGGCGCCCGGGTTTCATCAACTGGGCGCACATGTGGCCCGAGGGAGTGTACAGGAGGAAACCGGTTGCATCGGGCCCCAGGTCGGGATAGGGCGTCGTGTGGCCGTCGGAATACTTGTGTTCTGTCGAAACCAGCTTCCAGGCCCCTAAGAAGTACTCCCGAATCGAACCCTTAGGCTGATACTCGACGGGAGCGCCGCCGCTGGTGGCACCCGAAGTCTGGCCGTAAGTGAGAGCGGCCGGAACAAAGAACGCGAGGGCCATTGAAACTATCGCGGTGTGCATATGCATTTCCCGAAGCACTTCATTGATCGATTGATCGATGATCCGACGAGGGATGATACGATCCGAATTGCCGCGACTGCAACCTTGAATGCGGCAGGCTTTGATTGGGCCGCTCGAATTGAGAGAATAGCTGTCGTTATGCTCCGTCAAATCTTCAGGCGGCTCCTCTACACCCTGCCAGTAATCTGGCTGGTCGTCTCTACCGTCTTTCTGCTGATCCACTTCGTCCCCGGAGACCCCATCCAACAAATGCTAGGCGAAGGCGCAGCCGCCGGAGACATCCAAGCCGCTAGACACGCCTACGGCTTAGACGTCCCGCTAGGCGAGCAATACCTGAATTACTGGCGAGGCGTGCTGCGCGGAGATCTAGGCAAGTCGCTGCGTTTCAATCAGGGAGTAACAAGTCTGATCGCAAAACGTTATCCCTTCACCTTGCAGCTGACGCTGGCGTCATTATTCGTAGCGATTGTGCTGGCCATTCCCGCAGGAGTGCGCTCGGCCCAGCGCCGTAATCAGTGGGATGACCGCGCCCTAAGCGTAGTCAGCCTCTTCGGCCTTTCGTTTCCAAATTTCGCCCTGGGCCCAGTGCTGATCTTATTTTTCGCGGTCAAGCTGGGATGGCTCCCCGTCAGCGGTTCCGGCACCTTAGCCCATCTAGTGCTCCCCGCCATCACCATGGGCGGAGCGCTGGCGGCGATCCTGACCCGTATGGTGCGCACCTCGATGCTGGAAGAGTTAGGCCAAGACTACATTCGCACCGCCCGCGCCAAAGGTTTGCCAGAGCGCACCGTTTATCGTCACGCCCTGCGCAACGCCATGATCCCGATCCTGACCGTCCTCGGGTTACAATTCGGCGCGCTGCTGGCCGGTACGATCGTGACCGAAACCATCTTCTCCTGGCCCGGAATCGGTCGCCTAACGATCCAGGCCATCGCCAACCGCGACTACTATCTCGTGCAAGGATGCATTCTGGCGATTGGGCTGACCTATGTTGCCGTGAATTTTCTGACCGACTTGCTGTACTCGGCGGTGAACCCGAGGATTAGGCAGTGAAGGAGACTTCGGGGTTGTTTTCGAGTTAGAGATTGGTTGAGTTTGCGGGTGCTGTTTTTGCGGATGGGGGTTCGATGCACTACTTTGTGGAAATTGTCGGGTGGGTGGGCGCGCTGCTGATCCTGGCGGCCTACGCGCTTCTGTCGTTGGGAAAGTTGCACGGCCGCTCTGCTCTCTACCAGTGGATGAATGTGGTCGGATCCGCCGGCTTTGTTGTAAATAGCGGCTGGAACGGCGCGTATCCTTCGGCCGCCCTGAACGTGGTTTGGATGGGAATCGGAGCGTACGTGCTGCTCCAGCGCCGCTTAGGTAAATCGACGTAATCCATGTCCGCCCTAGCCATCTCGCTCCCTCGCATCGCCCGCCACAATCCGTTGGCGGCAGTCGGAGTAGTGTTGGTCTCCATCTTCGTGTTCGCCGCGATTTTCGCACCCTGGATTGCTCCGCAAGATCCCGCGCACATCGATCTGCCGAACCGCCTGCAATCGCCCTCGGCCCAGCATTGGTGCGGCAGCGATGAACTTGGACGCGATATCCTCTCCCGCCTGATCTGGGGCGCGCGAATTTCTTTGTTCGTCGGCAGCAGCGTGGTGGCGTGTTCGCTTGTTGCTAGGCCTAATCATCGGCAGTCTTGCCGGATACTACGGCGGAGCCATCGACCGCTTCGTCAACGTCGTTCTGATGAATGCGTTTCTTTCGTTCCCCGGCATTCTCATCGCGATCGCCTTCGTGGCCTTCCGAGGCCCCGGCATTTTCAACCTCGTTCTCGCCTTGTCTCTCGGAGGATGGGTTGGTTATGCACGTCTCGTCCGCGCGCAAGTCCTGGCCGTGCGCGAACGCGAATTTGTCGAAGCTGCGCGCGCGCTTGGCGCCGGAGATCTCCACATTATTACGAAACACATCCTGCCCAACATCATTCAACCGGTGATTGTGCAGGCGGCGATTGGCATGGCGGGCGCGGTGCTGGCCGAGGCGACGATGAGCTTCCTGGGATTAGGTGTCCCGCCGCCCACCGCGAGCTGGGGATCGATGCTGAACGACGCCCGCTCGCACCTTTTCGATGCTCCGCATCTGGTGCTCTTCTCGGCGGTGACGGTGATGTTCGCTGTCCTCGCTTTCAACTTTATCGGCGATGCACTGCGCGACCTTCTCGACCCGAGATCCCGGATCGAAGCGGGGCTGTAGGTCGGGGCTAAACCACAAGCTTTGTGGCGATTTCACTCATCCTTAACATTCACAGACTTGATGTGCCCAAACTACTTTTCCATGGATAACTTTTCCGCATACTCCGCGTCTAATTCAATGACAGCGGCTCACGGAACTTTTTCCAGAGCAGGTTCGTATGAATAGACATATGGAACTCCAATTGCAAGTCGAATGCTTGCAGGACGTGGCAGTCGTAAACTGCTCGGGACGCATGGTGCGCGGGGCAGCGCTCGACGAGTTCCGGCGACGGATCGAGCGACTCGAACGGGTCCGGGTGCTGGTGCTTGATCTTTCCGAAGTCGAGCAACTGGATGCGGGCGGATTGGGAACTCTGCTGCTGGTGCGCCGCTGGGCAATGCAGAAGTCTGCCAAGATGAAGCTGGTCAATCCGCCGGTGTTCTTCCGCAAAATGCTGGAGGCGACGCGTCTCAACTCAGTGTTTGAGATTTCTTCCCTGAAAGAAGCGATCTGTATCTTGCGGTCGCAGAAGCAACCGCCGCGCTTCGCCGTCGCCTAAGCAAACCCAAGGGCGCGATACGATATAATTCGCGCCCATGAGCCCTCCCTTTCAAGCCACACGTAAGGACCGCAGCCCTCGGCTGTCCGCCAAGCGAAGCTCGGCAACGTCAATCCCCTCCTGATGACCCAACTCGCCCGCAAATTGCGCGTCACCGATTACTTTTCCCTCGGCTGGGGAACGATGGTCGGCGTCGGCTGGCTGGTCGTCATGGACGATTGGCTGATGCGCGGCGGTCCGCTCGGCGGCATTCTTGGCTTCGCGATTGGCGGGATTCTTCTGCTGCCCATCGGCTACGTGTACGGCAAACTGGTGACGGCCATGCCAGACGCCTCGGGCGAAGTGGCCTATACCGCGAGAGTCTTTCCGCGCCCCGTCAGCTTTTTCACCGGATGGATGATGCTCCTCGCCTACTTCATTGTCTGTCCCTGGGAGGCTGTAGCCGTGGGCCGCATTGCCGGCTACATATTTCCCGCGCTCGATTCCCTTGAGTTATACCGCGTGGCGGGAAAGCCGGTGTACTTGCCGCACCTCGTGATCGGGATCGTGCTCACAGCACTGGTCACGGTGGTGAACTATCATGGCGTCCGGCTGAGCGCTACCTTTCAAAACTGGACCACGTTCGGCACGCTTGCGCTTTTTGTTATCTTCGTCGCCGTGGGTGTGGCGCGCGGGTCGCCTGCCAATTTCCCGCCTTTGTTTACCCATACTTCGTTCATCTCCATTTTGCTGGTGTTGCAGATTGTTCCTTACTACATGACCGGATTCGAATCGGTGACTAAGGCGGCCGAGGAGGCCAATCCCCACTTTCGCGCTCAGGGATTCTCGCGCGCCATCATTGCGGCGATCATCGTCGGCGCCGGGTTCTACATCATCGTGATTGCGGCGGTCGGCTTCGTCGCACCGTGGCGCTCACTGACCGGCGCGCCCTTCATGACGGCAGTTGCCTTCGAGCATGCCGTCGGCTCGCGCTGGATCGTGAGCATCATCCTTAGTGCCGCATTGCTTTCCCTTTTCAAGGTCTTCAATGGAAATTTCATCGCCGCCAGCCGCTTATTGTTTGCCATGGGACGCCGAGGGCTGGTGGACGCACGGTCTGGCTAGCGTGCATCCACGGAATCAAACGCCGGCCGCGGCCGTCATCTGGGTTGGCATTGCTACGGCTTCGTGCATGTTTCTCGGCAGTGCGATTCTGGTTCCGATCTCTGAAGTCGGATCGGTTGCGTCCGCCACCGGATGGTTCGCGGCGTGCGCTGCGTATCTTTGGATGAGGCCGCGAATCGCTGACCGCTTGATCGCTCTGCTGGGTGCGTTGGTTGGTTTGGCGATGGTGCTGATGAAGTTTGTCAAATTTGTCCCGGGACACTTTTCCAAATGGGAATGGCTGGTGCTCGGACTCTGGATTATCCTTGGCGTGTTGATTGGCCACCCGCGCGGCGCCGAGCTTGCCGGAAAATCTGACCAGGAAAGAAACTCATGACCGCGACTTGCCGACTTACGCTAGCACATTCAGTCTAGGGCTTGTCGGTTTTCGCGTCGGGGTCCGCCCGCTTGGCTTCCGTTCGATCAAACGGGCTGACGTGCGGCTTGGCCAGCGTCCCGGTGAGGCTCCACGACTTCTCGTCACCACGCGTCAGTACGAAGTCGAAACCCTTGCCCGGGGAAACGCTTCCGCGTACCTGATAGATGCCGTCATGCGATTCCAATCGACCTGCGGAAAACTCCCATGCGCCTTTTTTCAGATGCAGTTCCCCGGCGAACCGGTGCACCGGCAGAGGTGCGGACGATCCCGGAATTTCAATATGTGGCAGACTGCCGTTCCGCATCACGAACTGTAGCCTACCGTCGGAGCGTCCCAGTAAATCGCGAAAGCTGTCTCCGGTACCTTCTAACTCAAACTTCCCGTCGGCCGTTCCGGTGATCCAATCGTCGTTCATCAACGTGCCCACCTGCGCCAGGGAAATGTCGTGCAGCGTGCCGGCGCCGTGATACCGCAATGGCAAACTCGACACGTCGTGAGCCGGTGCATCACGATCAGAAACATCAATCACCCAGTTCCCCTGGTGCGAGCCCTGCAACAGTTGCCCGCGCAAAGCCGTCAATGTGATCTTGCCTCGATCCACTTCCATTTGTGTAGCGATCTCTGTGGCGACCAACTTCCTCCATGCGAACCGGCCGACATGCAGCGTGCCGTGCGCCTGAATCGCAAGGAGTGGCGATGCGCCTTGCGGTTCAGTGGACCTCAAGAGGCGGTACCACGGACGTTTGGCGGAATGCGGTGTGAACCATTCCACGAGATCTCCGGTCGAAAGCTGGTCAGCAGTGAGGTCGAACTGAAATACGCAAGTTGGAACGGCGCAGTGTCGAGGAGCCCTGACTGCGCCGCTCCAGCCAGTGGTTCCCGTGCGAGCGGAAAGTTTATCCAGTCTCACCGCGTCCGGCGCAAGCGACATGGTCGCGGAAGCAATCTCAATCGGCGTATTCAGGCCGCGCATCTCGGCGCGCACGTTGCGCAGTTGGGCGGTGCCAAGTGCGGCGGCAGCGGTAAAGCCCTGCCAGGGTCCAGAGACGTTCACATCGAGTTTGGCCGCTCCTTCCACAGCCGGGTGCGCAATCGGTAAGCCCAGAACGTTTTCCAGGCGAAACAGGTCTTTCAGCTCCATGTCTCCGCGCAGAAAGAAGCGATAACCGGCAGCGGAGACCCACCCGCCGGCGTTCACCGGCGCAGCGGCGTTCATCGTCAGGGCGACGGGCCCAATCCGCAAGTGAGGTTCCGCAGGTTCCTGTTCCTTTACTTTTTCTGTTGGCCTCGAATGAGCAGGCTTGGTTCTCGGTGAATCGGGCGCGACCAAGGTGAGGGGAACCGTGCCGAACGCCACTTCATCTTTTCCAGCATTGGACGCGAGGCGCACATTCGTGGCCGCTCCGCTGCCGGTCCATTGCGTCGCCGTTCCGTGCCGCGTGGTGGAGAGCCGCCCGCCCCCGTCTGTCGCCCCACCGTCCTTAAGAAGGTCGGCAACGTTGCGTGCGGCGTGGAACTCCGCACTCAGCAATCCACTGGCAGTGAGATCGCCAGGAATCTGTTTCTTCGCCTGCCGCAGCAGTCGCGCCAACGACGCCAGCGGCACTTTGTCCGCCTCGAGCGTCAAATCGTAATTGGGGAGCGGTGCGCCCAGGGCCAAGGGCAACGACAACCCACCGCGCAGGCGCAAGGTCCCGCCGCTCACGGGGGATTCGCACTGCAAGTCGGCAATCGTGCTGGTGGCCGCGCCGTACTGTCCAGAACAAACCGTAGCCAGGCGCACGTTCTCCGTGCCAACAATGTCGTAGCGACGGAACCCTTCGATCGCGGTCCGGCTCTCGATTCGCAGCGCTTCCGGAGTGCCCGACAGGTTCGCCGTGAAACTTACTCCACCGCGCCATCCCCGGTCTCTTCCGCTGAACAACGTCGTGATCTGTCCGAGTTGGCCTTTCTGCCATTGTGCAGTGATCTGAACCGGGGTCAAGCGCAAGCTCGAAGCGCGCTGCCATGAGGCGTTGATCTGGACGAGGCCGGTATCGGTGAGATTGAAATCCGTGCGTACCGGCTCAGCCTTGAGGCGAGCGCCCCAGGAATTTTCCGTATCCTGCCAAAGCGCCACGTCGGCGTCCGTAAGCGCGTAGGACTTCTTCGTTTCCCCCAGCTTGAAATTGATGCGAGCGCCGGTGGCTTCAAGATAAGGGAATGCGGGACGGCGCTCGGACGCGGGCTTTCCGGTCGGAGCCGCGGGAATCTGCGCGTTGCGCTCGATCAGGCTCGCCAGATTCCAACGGCCTTCCTCGCTGCGCACCAGGTTGATGCTGGGCTCGGTTGCGCTGAGGGTGGCAATCTCAAGCCGGCCGCGGAGCAGGGAACTGAGGCGGATGGCGGCCGAAACTTCCTGCGCGCGGATCATCGGTTCCGCGCTGAATTCGGGGTCGTCGTAGATGACCAGCCCTTCCAGATCAAAGCCCGGCCGCGGCAGAAGATGAATCCGTACGTTGTCGAGCGCCACCTTTCGTCCCAAAGCGCTTCCGATGGAATTCGAAATCCGATTTCGCAACCTGTAAACGGCAGGACGGAACAGAAATAGAACCAGCACGAGAGCCGCGATTGCAGCCATCCCGCGCCTGGACCGAAAGAATTTCACCGCACGACCTTGAACGTGCGTGACCAGCGCGTTTCATCAAAGAAGTGCCAGACGATGTCTTTCAGGAAGTACCCTACACGGTCGTCCCAGCCGCTTTTCTGGTACTGGTCCTCCGGGGTCAGAAATGACCAGTAGATAAACATGGGACGGCCGATCATATTCTTGCGCGGGATGAAGCCCCAGAAGCGGCTGTCGTAACTCACGTCCCGATTATCGCCCATGGCAAAGTAGCTGTCCGGAGGCACGACGATGTCGTCTCCCACGATATGCTTAGGCAGTTCCTGCGCCCATTTTTCGTTTCTTACGCCATATTCCTCCGTCGGCGGCAAGGCCGGAAAATTATCGGTGTAAGGATTGTGATCTTCCCGTTTGTGGCGGACGAAGGGCTCGGCCAGTTTCTCGCCGTTTCGGTAAACGACGTCATCGCGCAAGTGGATGTGGTCTCCAGGAACGCCGATAATCCGCTTCACCAGGAATAGCCCCGGCTGTTCGGGCGACATGAACACAGCAATTTCGTCGCGACGGACGTCGCGATAGGGCATCAGCGCGCCCATCCAGCCCGTTGGCGGCGCAAACTGCACCCGGTTCACGAATACGTGGTCGCCGATGAGCAGCGTGTCCTCCATGGAACTGGAGGGAATCTCAAACGCCTGCAGCACAAACGTGATGATGAACAGTCCGGTGACCAGCACTCCCGCCAGTGAAGCCAGGAATTCCACCGTCGTCTCGCGCGGTTTCTCGTCCACAACTTCTTCTTTTTCTTTTTTGGACACGTTCGCTACCTGTTTCAGAGGATTTCTCAGCGTTCTTCTCAACGCACTCGCCTGAAAGTGCGTTCCCAGCGCGTTATCTGGAACACGTGCGTGACCGCATAGGCGAGGTGATAAAGTCTATCACCCACGGTTGGCGATCCGGGAAGATCGTTATCCAGATTGCCCGACGACCAGTAGATCAAGAGCGGCCGCCCAATAATGTTTTCGCGCGGCACGAATCCCCAGTAGCGGCTGTCCTGGCTGTCGTCGCGATTGTCTCCCAGCACAAAATAGTAGCCCTCGGGAATGATCAACTGGTGGTCTTCCACCAGCTTCGGCATTTCCTTCCACCACTTCGCATCGACTCCGTAGTCGGGAGTATCGGTGCGCGGGAAGTCGTCTCGATAATAATTACGCATCGTGGTGATGTACTGCACATAGGGCTCCTCGACCGGACCGCCGTTGATGTAGACGCGCTTGTTGATGAGGCGCAGGCGATCACCTGGCAAGGCCACCACTCGCTTCACAAAGTCCTGTGCAGGGTTCACGGGATAGTGAAAGACGATAATGTCACCGTGACGAACGTTGCGGTAAGGTATCAGACGGTTCCATCCCACGCCGCCACCGTAGCAAAACTTATCCACCAGCAGGTAGTCGCCGACCAGCAGAGTGTGTTCCATGGAGCCGGAAGGAATGGTGAACGCCTGCAAGAGGAAGGTGACCACAAAAACCGCAATCACCACCGTTCCCGCGACCGACTGAATGGTCGCGGGCCAATCCCCCACGGAAATCTTCTTACTCCACGACATAACTCTTCTGTAGAGACTCGGCTTGCCCCGTCTCCTGCTTGCCGCGTCCCGAAGGTTGAGGTCGGTCCGAGACTCGGCGAGCCGCGTCTCTACAGGAGATTGGATGCCCCTTTCTTACTCCGCGTCGCCGTTCTTCCCGGCACTTGACCGCCGCGCTCCGGGCAACGCTGCTAGGTGCTCCAGAGCCTGCCGCGCCGCTTCCTGCTCTGCGCGTTTCTTGGTCGCGCCTTGGGCCCGTCCTACGAATGACCCCATCTCAGGCTCCGGCAGCCGTACCTCAACCGTAAAAGTCTTCTTGTGTTCCGGGCCTTCCTCTTTGACGAGCGCGTAAACCGGCTGCGGTCCGCCTCTGGCTTGCAGCGCTTCCTGCAACGCCGACTTGAAATCCATCACTGGCATGGCGCTGGTCTCCAGTTTCATGTGAGCCAACTCCGGTTCCACGATCACGCGGACGATAAAATCCCGCGCCACCTGCCATCCACCGTCGAGATAAAGCGCCGCCAGAATCGCTTCCAGAGCGTCCACCAGCAGGCTGGCCTTGTTGCGGCCGCCACTTTTCTCTTCGCCACGGCCCAGACGCATGTAATGGCCAATCTGCAACTGCTCCGCCACCCGCAGCAGATGCCGTTGGCCGACCAGATGAGCCCGCAGCTTCGAAAGATGCCCTTCCTGGAATTCGGGGAAGCGATGGAACAATGCCTCGCTGGTGACGAGGCCGAGCACGGCGTCGCCAAGGAACTCGAGGATCTCGTTGTCCCCGAAGTACGAGCCGCTGCCAGGAACTCCACTTCCCGCGCTCAGCGCCTCCGCCTCGCGCGCCTGCGAACTGTGGGTAAGCGCCTGCTCAAGCAGTTCCCGGCGCTGGAACTGGTGACCCAGGCCTTCTTCCAGCGCAATAACTTCGCTTTCGCGTGATTTCATTGAGTAGAGACGCGGCTTGCCCCGCGTCTGAGATTTTCCCGCGCCTGCGAGACGAGGCAGGCCTCGTCTCCACAGGACAGCTAGTTCTTCGGCGGGCTCTGCGGTTGGGCCGGAGCCGTGCCTCCGGTGAGCTGTTGCAGGCGATCGCGCTCCCTCCGCGCCGGGGTTCCAACCGCGGTGTTGTCCTGCGTCAATTCTACGGCTCGGTTTGCCACCTTGAGCGCGTCCGGATACTTCTGCTGCTTATCGAGCGCCAGCGCCAGACGGAGAACGGCCACTGGATCCGGGTTGCTGGGAAACACGTCGATCGACTTCTGCAGATTTTCCTGCGCCCCCGGGTAATTCTCTTTCTTGAAATCGATCGTGCCCATAATCGAATACGCGTTCGAGCGCAGTAGCGACTTGTAGGCGTCGATCCTCTCCTGCGGCGTGCCCGCCGGCACTTGGACGTCAGTGTCCACCGTTTGCGTCGCCTTCTGCGCCATGGTGACCGCTTCGGCGAAGCGCTGATCCTTGTCGATATCCGAGTCGTGCGTTCGCTCCGCGATCACTTCGGCGACGATGACCAGAGCTTCGGGATCGTCCGCGTCAAAGCTGAGAACTTTGCGACCCATGACCTCGGTCTTCTCGGCATTATTGGCATTCTGGTAGAGGCGCATCGCGTTCTTGTACAGCAGAATGCGAAGTTCGCTTTCGGGGTACTTGGTGGCAAAATCGTCTGCCGCTTTCTCCAGTCCCGGTCGCGTCGGTATTTGCCGACGCCAGTTTCCAGGCATCGAATTCCGGTTGGGTCTTGGCTTGCGGTGGACGCTTGGCTGCCGGCGCCGTCGCGCCGCCGTCTGACCCGCGGCCGGCGGATTCTGCTGCGAGGGCTGTGCGCTGGTCTGGGCCGCTGCCCCGACCGCGACAGTCGTTATCACTATTCCTAGACTCAGTATTCCTAGAATGACTGCTGCTCGCTTCATGCTGTCTCCCATAGTGCAAGATTTCAAACCTAAGATCTGCTCACGCCTGTAGAGACGGGGCTTGCTCCGTCTCCGGAGACGCGGCCAGCCGCGTCTCTACATGCAAATTCATTCTGGCTGCTTCGCGACCGGAGGCTCATAGGGTTGATCCAGGCCCTTCTGCGCCGCCAGTTTCGCCTCCGGAACCGTGCCCGCCGAATTGAGAGCCTCACGGTACTGGTCCAGGGCCGCGAACCGGTCTTCCTTTAAATCAAAAATACGCCCCAGGTAAATATGCGACCAGGCAATCACCTTGGGTTCACGGGCGGTCTGCAGCGCTTGTTCGAAGTATTTGCGCGCCCCTTCCATGTCCCGATTCGCGGTGGCGATTTCCGCCAGAATGAAGAGCGCTCGTCCCGCATCCTCTTCCTGCTGATCGAGCGCCTGCTGTGCCAGTTTCTGCGCCGTTTCAGCATCGCCCGCCGCCAGCCGCCGCTCCGCGTTCAGCAGCAGGTGCTCATTCCGCTTTCCCGCCAGGTGCAGAAGTTCCGGCGCCGCTTCCCCCGAGAACTGGACCAGCGATGCCCGCTTCATTTCTTTGCTCACGTCAATCGAACTGACCATGTCCGTATACGCGTTGCGCATGCCCGCTGGATCTTTTTCAAACTTACCCATCGCGTCGTAGAAGTACCGCGTCAGCACGTACCCTTCCTTGTCGGCTTCGTCGATGGCTCTGGCCCGCTCCGCCTCGGGAATGTTGCTCAATCGTTCTTCAATCGCCCGGATCAGGCATTCCGTCACCAGCAGCGAAATGTTGCTCTTGAACGCCTCATCCATCGGAGCCATTTTCACGTCCTCGAGCAACGGCTCGAGACGTTTGAACGAGCCTCCGTTCTTCAGCGCCAGCGGGTCCAGAAGGTAATGCAGATAGGTGTGCCGAATCTGCTGCAACTTGACCGCCGTGCCCGAGGTCGGCGAAATCACAACGTAATAGTCCGCCGCGTAGTTGCGCGCGTTGGTCTGTCCCGGCGCGCCCATCGCATCCAGATAGACGGTAAACTGCCGTCCCAGGTAGCCCGCGGACGGCATTTTCAGATAGATCTCGGTGTCGAACGTCATCTTCGCCAGCGGATCGTGATAGATATCCATCAATTCCGTATAGCGTGCGCGATGCCGCTCCCAGATCGCGTGCAAGCCGATCTTCTGGTAGAAGGCCTGCATCAGCGGCACCATGTCCGTCAGCGGTGCGGCATCGGGCGGCAATTCCGCCTGCTTTACTTTCGGGGTGAACGTGGGTGGCTCCTGCAGATAGAGCGCCAGCGATACATACTGCGACAGGTCGTGCGAGTCTTCCGCCCCCTGGTGCTGGCGGTAGAACGCGCACATCGGAGCGATCACATCCTGGGCTCCGGCAGTATTTTCCACCGCCTTGGCAATTTCCGTCCGGATCTGTGTCCGCAGCGGATCCGAGGCACTCAGTTCCTGGTCATACCCGCAGGTGTTGATGGCGGTCAGCACCGTAAACAGCGTCTCGCTGGTTTCCAGAGACACCTGCGGCGTGCTCTGCGCCATGCTGGGCACGGCCCACAACATGATCGCCAGGCTGAGAGCGAACGTCAGCCGAAAGGCCAGTCGAATTTGTCGTCCCGGGAGGTCCCTTCGGAGTTCAGGCATAGACGAATGAGCTAGAAGTAGTGTACGAACTGGTGAATTCGCGGTCAAACCGAGAGGATCGAAAATACCGTAGCGTAGAGACGGGGCTCGTCCCGTCTTCGTTTTTGTACGCAGGAGACGCGGCCAGCTGCGTCTCTACACCTGCTATCCCTTCACGCTGATCTTCGAAAACGACAGCACCGCCGTCCCCGTCGTCGGCCGTCCCATGGACAGTGCCGGATGGAAGGTCGTGAAAATCAGCAGGTTCTTCAACTGCGGCAGCACCGCCTGCGCTTCGTCCGGTTGCGACAGGATGCGATAGTCCTGCACGCGGCCGTTGGCATCCACGTAAGCTTCAATCACCAACGCCTCGTCACCCATGCTGCCGAGCGACGTGCCAAACGCCGACCGTTCCAGTTGCGGCCCGGTGTAGAGCATGAGCGGAACGTCTCCACTGCTCGCCCGCAGTTCTGCCGGCAAGGCAAAGAAACCCAGCAGCAATCCGAAAAATAACACTGCACTAACCAGCCCCGCCGTGGCCGGGACCATGAACGCGTTGAGCGTATTTTCCAGCCTTACCAGCACGCCTTCATACGGACGGCGCGCCCGGGCCGCCTCACGCGAAATCGCCACCCGCAACTTTAACGCCAGGTCGGCCGGAGCTTTCTTCCGGCCCAAACTGGCCAACAACTGCTGCGTGCGCTGCATCGCCGCAAATTCCCGCGCGCAACCCGCGCACTGTTCCACATGGCGCGTGAGCACGCGCATCTCGGTTCCGCTGACTTGGCCGTCGAGATACGGCGAGAACAATTTTTTGATCTCAGCGCACTTCATGGCGTCACCTCAACCTCTCTGCCTCCACGCGAACCTTCCCGTAAACTTTGGCGGGCGTCGTTCCGCCGCTCGTTGTCAGGACCTTGGTCAGGAGCGAGCAGCCCTAATTCCGAACCAACTTCTCGGACGTATCCGGCTAGCTTCTTGCGTAGCGCGTCGCGTCCGCGCGTGATGCGCGACTTCACCGTCCCCAACGAAATCGCCAGAACATCCGCGATCTCCTCGTACGACATTTCTTCCAGATCGCGCAGGATCAACGCCGTCCGATAGGGTTCCGGCACCTGTTGCAGCGCCTGATCCACCGCGGCGCGTACCTCGGCATGCGCAAACTTTTCAAACGGCGACTCGCCGGGATCGACCAACCGGTCTTCTCCGGAAAATTCGCCTCCACCCGGCACCATGGGCTCAATCGGTGTTTCCTGCGCTTTGTGCCGGAACCACCAGCGCTTCCGGTTGGCTGCCTCGTGCAGCGCGATGCGGTAAATCCACGTCTTCAGGCACGACTCGCCGTGGAAATGCTTCATTCCGCGGAACACTTTCAGAAACACGTCTTGAGTCGTGTCCGCCGCGTCGGACGGGTCATTCACAATGCGGTAAATGAGGCTGTAAATCGGCTGGTGGAATTCGCCAATCAGCCAGGAATACGCCTCTTCTGAACCCGCCTTCAGTTCAGCGATGACGGCGGATTCCTCGGTTCGGGTCCCGATCGCGCTGGCAAGATCGACCAATGTCGTAGCTCCCGCCATGGTGGCGTTGCCCCCAATTATAGAGTGACTAGAGCCCCAGCGGCGGGAATCTTAATTCTTGCCAAAAGCGACACCGGATGACCCTCCCGCCTATCTACTTAGACTCCAACGGGGCTCACAGAGTTCCAGTCGTAAGTCCAATATTTGCAACAGGTCGCGTAGCGACGGCCGCCCTCGGCCGTCCTAGCCGAGGCCGGGGCGACGATCGTCACTTCGCCGGCGAAGTACTCGGCGGAGCGTTTACGGGTGTCGCCGGCGGTTTCGCCACTTTCTTTTTCGCCGGGGCCGGCTTCTTCGGAGGCTCGGTGTCATCCACAACAATTTTCTTGGGCGGCGGAGGTGGCGCCGCGGTCAGCGTCTTGACCTGCGCCCGCAAGCGCGTCAGTTCGTCTTCCTTGCTGGCGGTCAGTTTCTGCATGCGCTCGCCAAATATGCGACGCGCGCTCTCGAGCCCGCTCATGTCGTTGCTCAGATTTTGAACCTCGTCTTTCGATCCGAACGCTCCCGCATTTTCCACCACCGAACCAAAATAGTCATACAGGAGAACGAGGTTGCGGTAGAGCTTGAAACTCGCTCCCAGATCCTCCGGTGAGTTGTTTAGCTGAGCAATCGTTTCTGGCAGACCGGACTGCAGGTTGCGTTGGATCGATTCAACCGTCGCCAGTGTTTGCCGCTTGGTCGCGGCGTCTGTCTTCCACCTCTCGATGCGAGTCTTTTCGAGATCGGATTGCATGCTCTTCGCCGTCTCCTGCAATTGCGCCAGGATGCCATTCAGTTCGCTGACCGAAGCATAAGCCACCGGAGGCTGCGCTCCGGATGGCGCGCCTGCCGTGGCTTGCGCCTGCGCGACAGCAGCCGCCAACAGCGCGATAAAAGAATGAAGAAGTAACCGAACTACAATATTCCTCGAATTCAACATGGGGCTCCAAGGATGTCCGTACATTTTGCCAACCCCATCCTAGTTGAGTCGGGCCGCCCCAGTCGAGTTTGACGCGGCAGCCCAGCTAAGCGAAAATGAAAACAGTGGGCCTGTGGCGCAGCTGGGAGCGCGCTTCCATGGCATGGAAGAGGTCGTCGGTTCGATCCCGACCAGGTCCACCAATTCTCTCAATGGTTTAGCTCCCATCGCCATTTTGATCCCGAAATTCTTACCTGTGATTTCTTACCTGTGTTGCCTGTTTTTACCTGTGTTTACTGCACCAAGCGCGCCTCGAACCGTTCCAGCGCCGCCCGCTTGGCCGGGTCCTGAGCGTGTGTGTAGATGTTCATGGTTAGGCCCGCGTCGGTATGGCGCAGGATGCCCTGAGCCGTCTTTGGGTCAACCTTCTCCTCTACGATCAGCACGGTTGCCAGCGAATGCCTGAAGGCGTGGAGGCCCGCCCGTCCCGTGTAGTCGGCATCAATGAGGCCGTGTTCCACGAAGCGTGGCCGGATGTAGTCCTTCGTAAACTGGCATCCGCTTATTGGGCGCTTCCCCCGCAGTTTGTTGGAGGCAAACACCCAATCACCCTTTCCGGCATAGGGAGTCTGGCGATGCCACTCCTGCAAGAATTCAGCAGTCCGTTCCCCCAACAAAACAGGCTCACGGGACTCCTCTGTCTTGCCGTTCTCGATCCTGCCATACACCCACGTCTGATTGAGCGTGATCTTCTTGTTGGCAAAATCGATGTCTCCCCACCGAAGTCCGAGCAGTTCACTCATCCGCATTCCGGTACCCGCTGCCAGCAGCACCAGCGTTCGATGCATGATCGACAAGCTCATGGCGATCTTCCACGCAATCTCGGGTGGAACCACGATCTTCTTGTGCTTGCTTTTCCGACCGACACCTTTGACGTTGCAGGCTTTTACGGGGTTTAGATTCGCCGCGATGAGTTCGTTCTCGCCGCCGAAGCTGAACAGCCGACTGAATACATGCTTGGTCTTCTGTATGGATTCAGTCGAGAAGTCATTTTCCTTGGCAATCGCGATGAGCCACTTCTTGACCTCCAGCACCCGCACCTCATCCACAAAGGTCATCCCCCAGCGGGGCAAGATGTAACGATCAAGCTCATGCTTGTGAAGGTCCTGCGTGGATTGCGACTTGAACGGAAGCTCCGATTGGCGGTAGGCGTCTGCCAGCGCGTTCACCGTCAAGCGCCCCGTTGAACCCGCGTGCTGTGAACGCTGAATTTCCTGCCAGACGTCCGATTCCTTGGGGAACTTGGAAACCAACCCGATAGTTCGTGTGGTCTCCACCCGCTTGCCGTCTGAGTCGCGGGTGATGTAGAAGTGATGCACCCAAACGTCTCCTTTCCTGCGATGTCCTTTAGTCAACCAGCCATTTCCTCTGTTCATCGGATTTCTCCTCTGTCCAGAGGACCGTCTTTTCGAAGCTACCTTACCTCCCGGCGACGGCGACGTAAACAGGCCTGATGCGTGGCTGGTGATGGAGTTGATTGGGATAACGACAGCACTCACTGGGTCTGCTCCATAAACTCGCGAAGTTCACTCAGGCGAAAACGCCAAGTGCGACGCAGACTTTTACTGGTAGTTGGTAGCGGATGAGCGGGGATGCGGTTGTTGCGCGCTAACTTCGTGATGAACGTCTCACTGATATCGAGGAACTCCGCTGCCACCTTTGCTGAAACGTAAAGTTCGTGCTCCATAAGTCACCTTTTGTTGATTAAACCCGAGGCCGCTATAGCCGCCTCAGGCCCTTCAATACTGGGGGTTTCAATGCGAGGTCAGAAATTTTCTTGATTCGCAATACACAAAATCGTAAGAGACAAATCGGGCGATGCGAGCTTGTCTATTTTTCGCAGAACCGAAATCTTGTCGTGAAACAAGGGATCGGTGTAGATGCTGCCCAAAACCCGGTGACCGACGTCATTCAGTGCTACTGGGGCAAGGGAATGACCCGATGTCGTAATTCAGCTGGGTCTTTTCTTTCGACACCTCCGAAAGATAGACACGTGTCCGAAGATCGCCCGTTACCTTGGTCACCTACCCTCGGACGCCCTGTCCGACCGAAAATAAATCTTCCCCAATAATCCAAATGTTCCGCCAGCGTTGGTAACAGACACTCAGAAGCCGGACATGCTGTCAGAGTTCTGGCTTCAGGAGGAAGTTTATGAAGCAGGAAGCAACTGCAGTAGGGATCGATCCGAAGGCACCACCCGACCTGACCATTGAGCCGGGGAAAGATGACCGGAAACTCGAAGTTTGGCTGGAACACAAGATCATCAGAGACCTGTGCCCGGCCTATCACTTGAATGCCTCAACCTTGGCTGGGTTGGAACAGGACCTCAGCTACAACGTCGCCATCCTCAAGGCTTGCGTAGTCGGCAAGGGGCGAGGCGGCAAATGGGAAAAGTATGCCGAAGCTAAAGAAAGCCAGTTCGGGGTCAGTCTCCGAACCTTGAACCGCTGGATCGAAAAGCGTATGGAGGACACTGTGAATCCGCTTCCCGATTGGGTCATCAAGCGGCTCTTGGCAAACAAGCGCAAAAGCATTAAGACGCCGAAGATCAAGATGTCGGTGCCGCTTGTCTTCGATACCCGGAACGAACGCGACCTAATGCAGCAGGCCGTCGAGAAGCTCGGTCCCGCCAAGCTAGCAGTCCTCATCCTCAATGCGATCCGCGAGGAGTTGGGACTATGAACCTCATCACGGCAAGCTGTGAGTGTCGATAACAGTGCACCAATCGCTTGGCTGCGAACTGGAGAGAAGACCGCAGCCAAACGCCAGTCAAGCGATTCCGGAGCAGGTTCACTCACAATCCTTCATTCCACCACGCATCGTTCATAGATTCCCATTCCGAACAAATCGCAAGTTAGTTGAGAAAGTTGTCTACCGGGATCTCTGTTGTCCGTGGAGTCGAACTCAGGCTCCCTCCGGGCAATGGAGTTGTACCGTGAAACATATTCAGTTGAAGTTTGAACGGCCCGACGCTGAAGTTAGTGAGCTTGAGCGTCAGGTAATGGATGGCACCTATGTCCAGACCGTTGTGGAAAATGAAGACACCACGATAATCACTCCCGGCGGCGATGTTCACGCCGTATTCCTGAAGGGAGCCATCCCCAGGGGAACCTACGAGATGGCCTATCCGTTCTTGCTGAAAGCGGCCTTCTCTTCAGTCATCGGTGGGTTTCGGGGCACCGCAGCCGGAACCGGGACTCAGCCGTCCTATAAGAAGGATGGGACTTTGAGCAAGATGCGCCGGGTCCCCAAAGAGGAGCGGCTGCTCGGGGCAAAGGATGGGGTTCTGGGCTACCTTGACCAGAACAACTTCTCGCCTTGCCGTCTCACCGCCTACACCCGCAACCATTGGGAACAGTTCGGCGGCACAGTCCTTCCTTACATTCAGACCGTTGACAGCTTGTTTCGGACTCACATGCCGGAGCGTCACGCCGCCCAGCTCAGCGTGGCTAGCACGACACCCGGTTACGCGATTGAGGGCACCGCGTTCTCGACGGTTACTGTCAATCTGAATTTCGCCACCGCTTGTCATCGGGATTCTGGTGATCTGGCTGAGGGAGCCGGGGTGATCACATGTTTCACCTCGGGCGAGTTCGCCGGTGGGACGCTGGTCTTTCCGAAATGGAATCTCGGCTTCAACCTTAGCACTGGAGATGTGCTGCTCTGTAATGTTCACGAGCTGCATGGAAACTTGCCTCTCGTGGGCGAGAAGGGCGCGTACCAACGGCTCTCTTGCGTGTTTTACTATCGCGAGAACTTGCAGCAGTGCGTTCAATAACAACTAACCCGACCGACGGCTGCGCATAGAGGCGGACAAGGCCTCAAGCGCAGCCGCTAGTCATGGTGCACGAATGGGAATGCCAGGTCGAGGGTCGCGAAACGTACAACAGCAGGTCAGCAGCCCGCAGGCCGACAATGAAGGTCATCGGGCGTGACCTCCCGCAACGAGTGAATCGCATAAGGCCGCAAGTCTTCAGGCCATAACTCCGGCCGTTTGCCCATCCGATATGCGCCGTAAAGGCTTCGGTTCGTCTTGACTGGCGGTGGGTAATTCCCGCTCGACACTGACCACGAGGTTCCGAGCTGCTTGACGTGCGGCTTGCACCCGTGGCACTCACATAAGGCGATGCCCTCGCGCAACCACCTTAAATCCATACAGCGCGCCTTTGACGGAGTCGGGTGCGACTCCCCGCCGAAAAATGCCCAATCGATCCCGGTCAAGTCCAGCGGAGGAATCGGCCCAATCAGAGGCTCGAATGAAATGAACTTCACACTGGCAGAGTGCTGGCGCAGAGCCGGAATCCGCGACAGCACGGCCTTACGCTGACCTTCCGGCATTTCCGGCGGGATGCCCTCGAAGGTCACGCCTTGCCAAATGTTCGGGGTCCAGGTGAACTTATCCGAAAGTTCCGCCATCCGATCCGTCCGCTTGGTCAGTATGTCGAAAATGTGCCAATCGGCCCGGTTCATCACTTCGAAGATTCGTTTCAATGTATCGAGTGAAGCTTCCCGGTGGTACATATCCGAAAGGGAATTTACAAACCAAACCGTAGGTTGCTTCACCCGCAGCGGCGTATCCAAGCGGTCCTCGAAAAAGTGCAGCTTGCCGGAGAAGTCCATCGCGCCATTCTTTACTTGAACGAGTGCGTTGTACGGGTTGACTCCGTGCTTCTGGGTTATGCCCGGATTCCTGCTCATCCGCCGACATTCGGGGATCGCGTAGCAGTTATCGCAGCCCGCCGAAACTCGTGAGCATCCCACGATCACATTCCATGTCTGTTCGCGATAAGCCTTTCCTCCGCTAATACATTCTTGATCCATATTCATTTCTCCGATTTCGTGAAGTTAGGGGAACCCTTCTCTGGTGGGTTCCCGCACGGAGCCTTCGTTGGAGTCCGGGCACTGTTTATTACCCAGAAATTCGATGTTCGGAGCATTCCCATCGCCAACGCCGCAATATCTTAGCTACCGACCCGATGGTATAGGCCAAATCGCCACGGAGGAAAGGAAATGCAGATCAGTTTGAAAAATACGCTCAAGACGGCCCGGCTGAGCTTCGACGCTCGGCTAGCCGAAGTACTCATCGGTCGGCCCGATCTCAGTTACACGGAAATCGAGAAAGACTTCGGAATCAGCGAAACGGTTATTCGCCGGGTCATGAAGCAGTTCAGCATCGGGGTTAGAAAGCGCGGGCCGAAGCCGGGAAAGCGGGTGTCACGTGGGTAACCCCGTCATCAACTACTACAACGCTGTCTTGGAGGCGGACATCCCCTGCTACCCGAAGACGGCTCTGCTGGTTCTGATCAAGAACATGGATTACAACACCCGGCAGACTTATGTCGGGACGACGAAGATCGCGAAGAAGATGGGTGCGAGCTACAACACCGCCCGCCGCGCCTTGGATGCTCTGGAGAAAGAGCACAAGCTGATCAAGTTTGCTGGAATGCACCTGATCCATCCGGGTTCGGCTGATGCAACCCAGATCTTCGAGGTTCTGATCAAGCCTGTACCCTCTGAGGATGCCAGTACCCTCTCAGGGTACAACTCACCGCCCTCTCCCGCTACCACTACCCTGAGAGGGCGACAATCTATTCAGAGCGGAGCTTCCACAGACAGTGGGGTTGATCTGTCTGGTGTCGATGTTGTGTCCAGAGATACGCATACGTATACGCATTCAGATGCCGATGCGCTCGAAGCAGACTCACTTCGTTCGAACACAAAGACGACACCAACACCAAAACCCGCTTCACTCAAGGACTCCGTCCCTGAGACCCAGCCGGGATTGCTCATCCCGGAACCCACGGCAAACTCCGTGAAAGCAGGATCAAATGGTTCCGCTGTGTTGTCCGGTGACGATGCTTCACTCCTCGCTCGGATTTTCAACGAGATCGCGCCCGCACCGGATGACAATCCGTTCCCGGCTCTGGAGGATTACAAGGGTCCGCTGTCCGCAGCGCGACTCGCGCTCCTGATGTTCTGGGCGTTCCGTGTGAGCAACTACTGGAGCAAGGAAGATAACTGGCAGGTTCTCGACATGGAGAACTTCCTCGGTGCGTCCAGCACCCTCGACAAACAGTTCATTCCAGAGAAGTGGCGTCAGCATGACGGACTGACAAAGAGGCTCCCAACAGCTGAAGCCGTCTGGGATCATCTCGCCCCGCCAGCGCCGCCGTCTCCTGAAGAAGTCTGCGAGGAGGACGAGCACGTCTGGGATGATTACATGCTGCCGGAGGGTCCTTCCCATACGGTGGACCGTTGTGCCCACTGCGGCAAGTTCCGCACCAAACCCGCCGTGAATCGGTGGACGGCTGCGGATGACTTGGAAGCCGAATACATGGAAATGGTTGAGTTCTACGACCCCTGCGACCAACGCCCCTCTGAGGAAGAAATTGCCGCACTAGAAGCGCAACATCGACGGGCGACTGAGCGGGAGAGAAATTGTGACTGGACCGAGGCACAGCCCATCGTGAACAGACTGAAGCGGACTGCTCGATTGTTGGATTGCCGGGGTTACGGAATCGCACAGTTGGTGTTCTCCGATTGGTCTAGCGTGAGCACCACCGACTGGGCACCGGACGCTCTCACGGAGGTCGAAACACTCTTAAAGCAGGGTGAGCGGCCCCTGGGCCTCATCGCGGCGCTGCGAGATCGCCGGGGTGAACCGTTTGTCGAGCCTTGGCAGAGCGGCGACGAGAAGGCTTGCACCGAACTCCGCTCTCTGGCGCATTTTTGGTATCACCACAGAATGTGAAGCGAGCGACAGGTTGCCATAGAAAGGTGACCCGCGCAATCGCGTGATCCGCCAAGAAAAGCAGTAATTCTTCAATGAGGAAAAACAATGTCAAAAGTTCAAGAACTTCTCGATTGCCCACAATGCGCTTACAGCGAAGCTGACCGTCTCTACGATTGTCGGTCCTTTCGCGATTCCCTTATGTGCCCGCATTGTGGTTACCAGGAGGACTGGAAGCCACAATACGATGAAAGCGGAAAGATTCGCGAATGGAAGCACGAAATCCGCAAAGGTTTCGGCGTGATGTCATACCGATTGCCTGGCGCAACATCGCGACCGATTCACTTCTTGCACACTAAAGAAGAGTTGCTTGACGCTGAACGATGGCTTCGCGAACAACTGAATAGTGGAGCTATCACGACCCAATCGGCATATCTGTCCCGCTGGAACGACGAGACGAAACGTGTTGAAGTGCTTTTCGGCGATTTTGATATTTTTCCATAGCGATGCCCAGAAAACGAGGAAAACATGAAAGACATGAAGGCTAACGACGCAAGGAGCATCAACCAGCAATTGTTCGAACAGATGGCCCGGTTTGAATGCGAGACCAGCGCGGGCGCGGGCACGCGCAGCTATATCCCGTGCGGCAAGCCAGCTACGAAGGTCATCGAGTGGCAGCAACAAGACGGCGACATCGAACATAGTGCACTGTGCAACGAACACGCCGTCGAGCAACAGCGGTTCTGGGCCGACATGGCTTGGGACACAGGTGTAGAGGTTTCCGATATCGAAGACTGGAAGCTCGGTGTCTGCTATGGCGGACGGACGGTGACTCGCGTTGGCAGCAAATATCGGGACGCGGCGGCATGAGACGGCCTAGAGTCCGCCTAAGAACAATTCGGTGGGGCATCAAAGTGGCGAGACCAGCAATAAGTCGGAGAAGTCAGCGTCAGAACAGCCTCGCGACCTTCCTTGCGTACCTCAGATTCTGCCGCCAGTACCCCGCCTACAATTCTTGCATTGCAAACCAACTTCGCATCTTCGACTGGGTCGATGAGCGCAGGATCGAAATGCTAGCTGAGGGCAGGCCCCATTGGGTTCCGTCAGATCGTGACTTCTGGCTGGCTATGAGGGACTGCCGGGACGATCTGGTCAAGCCAGAGGTGCAGCAGCTTGAACGCTTGAACTCGACCTCAGCGGACAGCTTGGCGAGGCTCCATGGATAGCACAGAGACTGGTATCCGTTGGGGGGGATTAATGAGATGGTCCGCTGCCTTCAGAATTCGAGGAAACTACCACTCTCCTCAGCGCAGCCTCCAAGGTCTTGGGCAGGAGGCCGTGGCCAGTCATGTATTTTGGGGACAGACCAAGGGATACACAGGCCGTCCCCCTCGACTTCCGCTCCCAGCGTGCACAGATTCCGGCGTCATTCATTCACGTCGTCGAGAAAAGACCTGAGCTTGCGGGAGCGCGACGGGTGCCGCAGCTTGCGCAGCGCCTTGGCTTCGATCTGGCGAATACGCTCGCGGGTGAGAGCGAACTCTAGGCCAACCTCTTCCAGCGTGTGCTCCGAGCCGTCCTCCAGACCAAAGCGCATCTTCATGATCTTCTCCTCGCGCCGAGTCAGGGTGTGCAGCACGAGCGCGGTCCGCTCCTTCAGGCTCACGTTGATGACGGCCTCGGCCGGCGAGACTGAGGCGCGGTCTGCGATGAAGTCGCCGAGGTGGGAATCCCCCTCCTCGCCGAACGGCGTCTCCAGCGAGATCGGTGTCTGCATGATCTTGAGCGCCTTGCGCACCTTGGCCGCCGGAATGTCCATCTGCTTGCCAATCTCTGCCGACGTGGGTTCGCGACCCAACGCTTGGACCAGTTGCCGCGAAGTGCGAATCAGCTTGTTGACGATCTCGACCATGTGCACCGGGAGGCGGATGGTGCGCGCCTGGTCGGCAATGGCGCGGCTGATGGCCTGGCGAATCCACCACGTGGCGTAGGTGGAAAACTTGTAGCCGCGGCGGTAGTCGAACTTGTCCACTCCCTTCATCAGGCCAACGTTGCCCTCCTGGATCAGGTCCAGGAACTGCAGCCCGCGATTGGCATACTTTTTGGCGATGGAAACCACGAGGCGCAGGTTGGCCTCGATGAGCTCATGCTTGGCCTGCTCCCTGTCCATCTCACCTTGGATCATTTCGCGCTGGGTACCGTGCAGCTCCTTAAAGGCCACTCCGGCGTCGCATTCCAACCTTTCCAGGTCTGCGCGATGCCGCCGCTGGGTCTTGCGGTAATCTTTCTTGAGTTCTTCGCTGCGCGTGCTCTCAATCTTCGTTTCCACGCTGCTGACCTGCCGTTCAAGCGAGCGCATGATGTCCACGGTCTTATTCACCCGATCGATCAGGCGTTCGCGCTCAAAGTTGGTTAGACCTAGGTTGCGGATGATGAGCGAAATCTGAACGATCTCGCGGCCCAGGCCACATCGGCAGCGGCGGTATTCGCGTGCTTTCTTTTTGGCCGAGATGGTCGGTAGTCGTACGGCTAGCTGGCTGGCTCTTGTGTAATGCTTCTGCAACTCGTCGATGCGGCACGTGGTGTCCTTGACGCCGTTCTGTAGGATCTTCTCAGTGATTTCTTCCTCATCGAAGACGACAATTTCCTTGATCGAGCGTGCGCCGCGCTTCAAATCCTCGCCAATGGCCAGAACCTGGCGGATCACAATCGGCGAGCGTGAAAGCGCCTTCAGCACTCGCCGCTGTCCGCGCTCGATACGCTTCGCAATGTCCACCTCGCCTTCGCGGGTAAGTAGAGGGACTACGCCCATCTCGCGCAGGTAGATGCGGATTGGATCGTCGGTCTGTTCAACAGCGCCGGGGACCAAGTCGAGTCCGAGGCCCCCGCCGGTCTCTACTTCCTCCTCAAATTTTCTTTGCAGTACCGAGGAAGGTAGCTTGGGCTGGCGTTCAAGCACGTCAATGCCCAGCGCGCCGATGGTGGCAAGCACGTCGTCCAGGTCCTCCGGGGAACGGACATCATTGGGAATCAGGTCATTCACCTGTTCACCTTGTTGGAGGCGAGATAGGCAGTTCTAAGCCACGGATGGAAAGATTCACTTAACTTTAAGTTTCGCTGGTTGTTCCAGTTCTTTCACAGCCGCCATGGTGCGTGCAGTGTAGTCCACACGTTTCCCCGACCTCGGGCGTCGGTGGCGTTTGGTGACAGAATTATGCTTTGACATTGGCTCCTCCTGTTGCTGCTAACTAACAGTACCATGTTGTGCAGAGCGCCAGTTGGCCCTTAACTCACGTAGGCTGCTGCTTGGCAGCAGCGGCCCTAATTGCGGCAACTTAATCGTGCTCTTTGCGCATCTTTGATGTCAGCAACAATAGATAGTCCCCGCTTTGGTCAACAGGCGAGCTAGTTGGAGCGTCACCGAGTGAAGCCTACCCTCTATTCCGAAAGAAGCGAACCGCTACGTAGAGCACTGCCACAATTATTATGGCCTCAATCAAAAGCCTCATTTTTGCAGCCCTCCCGAACGCAGCCCGATTGTCTCACCGATCCTGTACAGCAGCCAAGAGGCGGGAGGGGTTCGTGGGCAAGGGCGACCGGCTTTGTGTATCTGCTGTATTTCCTGACGGCAGTTGCCGGACAGGCTTTGGTGAGTAAGGGTTTTGTGCTGCCGGGAAAGGCGACGAATTTCGTGTCGATGTCGCTCTACATCGTGCTCGGGATTCTCCTTTATCGGCTGTTTCGGCCAGTGGGCAACATTCTATCGCTGGTCGCAGCGTTGTTTAATTTTGCCGGAAGCGCCGTGACGCTGATCGCGTTTCTTTGTGACGGGAAGGCACCCGTCAATCCATTCCTCTTCTGGGGAATGTACTGCCTGCTGATCGGCATCCTGATTCTTCGGTCGGCCTTCCTGCCACACGCACTAGGGTGGTTGAATGCAGTGGCTGGCATTGGGTGGGTTGTATTCCTTGCTCCACTGCATATTCATTTTCTGGCCGTCTTGATTGAGACTTTCGGTTTCATTGCGGAAGCGGCGCTGATGGTATGGCTGCTGGTGAAGGGAGTGGAAGAGCAGAAATGGGTTGAGGAGGCCGCTGGCCGGTAGCAAGTCCCCGTCGCAAGCCTCCGAGCGGAAGCTATCGGTCAATTGACGATAAATCGCGTTTACACTCACAACCCGGCCCCGGGGGGGTTCTGAGTGAAATCGCCTGATAACAGAAGTTGCCGCTTCCACCTTCCGCGTGATGCAAAAGAAAAGCCGCCCAAAACATGGGGCGGCTTGTCTGGTTGAGAACTAAATGCTTACCGCGGCCTCGTCGGTCTAGGTCCAAAGCGAACGCTTCGTCGCTGTTGAACCAATTGGCGAACTTTCTCCGGAAGAACGACCCTCGGCCTTTCGCTGATCTCCCAACGCTCGGTTGTGGGAGTCGCCAAGAAGGCATGCACATCGCCTGCGCTGGTCAGGCCAATGCCAGCGATCTCTCCCCGATCATTGATGGTTCCCGTTGCCTCGATCAAATACAAGGGGGAGTCAGGCGGGATCAGGGTGTTGAGGTCTGTCATCACTCCGTTCTGCCAGAGGATGGCACGTTCGTTGCCGTCTGCATCCCACGACCCGCCCACCACCTGGCCTAGATTGTTAATGCCATCGCCATCGCTCCCAATGTCGCCGGGCAGCGTACCGAGGTCGATCATCCCGGTGCCTTTCTGCCAGAGGAAGGCGTGCCCGGTGGTATCGCCAGGCAGGTCGGAGTAACCCACGACCTGACCTTGGTTATTGATGTCTACGCCCTCGTTGTTCATCGTGCCCCCGAGGTTGCCGAGGTCAATGGCTTTGCCGTTTTGGTAGAGCAAGGCGTGAAAAACCGTTGTGCAACTACCTGACCAGCCTGCGGCCTGCCCCCAGTAGTTAATACCCCAGGCCATCCCGACCGGGTCGCCAGGAAACGTAGGCAGTTTGTGGACCCGGCCCTCTGCCCAGATGACGGGCTTAAACTGAAAGACTTGGCTTGTGCCGGCGCAGCTTGGCTCTCGGGTGGCATTTTCGGCTACACCGGCCACCTCGTTTTGGTCATTGATTGATGCGGCCCAGCCGTTGTTGCCGCCAAGCGTGGGCAGCGGAGTCATTTTCTTTATGTCGTTCCACCAAACGATCGGGAGACATATGAGGTTGGTACCATAACCGCAAAAATCTTCCACGAACGGGTCTGGGGTGCCGTTCTCTGAGGCACCCCCGACATTGCCGCCGTCGCTGGGCCGGAATCCGGCATCGGCGTTCGGACCGCCCAGTGTGCCAAGGTCAATCATCGCGCCCTTGCGCCAAAGGACCGGGCGATAAGTTGTGTCGCCGGGCAAAGTCGATTTGCCCTCCACCCAGCCGCTGTTGCTGAGGCCCCCGGCCAGACTATACGTGCCTCCCAACGTGCTGAGGTCGGTGACTTTATAGCGAGGGGGTCCTTGCGCCCACGCGACCAATGCCAAACAGCTACATAGAATCGCGATCAAGAAAGTGATGCGTTTCATAACTATCCTCCATGATGTAACTCGGTCGAATCTGCCGTAGTGAGCAGATTGTCTGTCCACGGGGAAGACGATGTTCGCCTCAAGGGGTGTGCTTGTTCTCAACGGGCGGGAGCCGCGCTTCGGAGAGGCGAAGCGGGTTAATCCAACACTAATTTGCGCGAAATGTCGGTGAGGATTGTCACGTATAGATGTGAGGTGATCGCCAGGAACAGCAGCGCAAGGCAAAGACTGTCAATTGGCGAAAAATCAATTACACTCAATGACCTCTCGGAGTTCAACTCTCCTCCGCTATCCTGACCAACCCGCACCGGAGCAGTCCCATCAATATCCTCAGCGAGACTTTTCGCCAGCCGCCGTTTGGCAGTCTTTGCCGCATCTCGGGCGGAAACAGAAGCTCCAACAGTTCTAGTGTGAAACGATTGTCAATCGACACCTCACCCAGAAGCGAGTCCGTGATTAGCAATTCAGGTCCCTTTTGCCCACGGCGTACCCTTGCCTCCGTCACCCGCAATCCGCTGACCCGCAAGGCCACTTTCCTCTCTGCCAGCATCCTTCAACAATTTACTGTCCCCCTTTACCCAATCAGGTAGCAACCTTTTCGGAAACACCCCAGCTTTACTTCTCGGAGAGATGAGCTATGGTTCGCGTTAGGACACACTGGGGCCGATTCCGGTTCGGCCGAATGTGCTACCCGGACAGCCCACCAAGTTCGGTAGTTTCAAGTCAGGAGGAGAACAATGCCGCGAAACAAGAAGGACGTACCACGGAAGCGCAAGCCAGCCGGCAAGAAAAGCAAGCCCGCGAAGTCCCCGAAGCCACAGGCCGCGAAGAAGAGCACGAATGCGGCCGGCAAAAGCCGCGCCGAAGGCATCCGCCTGTTCAAGCTCGCGGGTCGCCCGACAAAGGAACAGTTCGTGCTCGTTTACGGCGAACGTGGACCGAAGATGACTTGGGGTGAGCGTGCGAAAGCTGGCGTCTCCGCCAAGCAGTTTCAAGCCGCGTTGGCCGCTAAGCAGTCGGGGCGGTAACGATGGCACGGCAGGTCTTCGCTTTCGACGCTCCGCCGGGAAGGGAGATGTGCGATTTCTGTTCCGCGTCTCCCACCGCTCGGCTTTATTCCTGCCGGAACTTCGTCGTCCCGCGCACTAAGCACGCTGTATTTCAGCACGAGTCCATTGGAGCATGGTCCGCGTGCGACTGTTGTGCGGTACTCATAGACGCGGGGCACTGGTCGCAGCTGACAGATCGCGCTTTCCGGCGATTCTGTACGAAACACGGCGTCTCCCGGTACGAGGAGTTTGATGTCAGGGAACAGCTCCGGGAGATCCACCAACTTTTCAAGGAGCACATGATAAAGGAGGTGTGAGATGAAGGCTTTCAACAATCAGGGTGAATTGACAGGGGAGATCAGCACTGGCTTGACAGATAACGGTGACCGCATCACCACCAACACGCTGTACCACCGGGTAATCCGGTGATGCAACAACATCACCATCCGTCAGAGCGACGGGACTGTTCACACGACGAACATCATCGGTCGGAAAATCCTGCCTTAGTCCAGATCGACAAGGCGAGTTCCCAGCAGTAGAACAATCGCGGTGAGGCGATCCGGGCAATGAACCTTCGTCCCGCCCGGCAGGGCACGAGCCGCCGCGATGAGTTGCGCAGTGGGAATCTCTTTGTAGGCGGCGAGACTCAGCAGGGCGGCTCGGACCGTGGCTTTGACCGGAGGCAAAACAACGACGTCTCTCATGCTTCGAAACTACGCAGGAGCCGAGGAGAGAAGCTAAGCGAGGAGGAGGGAGCAAGATTATGCAAATCGGCGAGCCGCTTCGAACCATCGTCGTGGAACCACTCGAAAATCCTGTGCAATCACCGCCCATAGAACCAGAACCTTCTCACGAAGCAGAGCCAGAGCCAGCGGAGGCGCCAGTCTCTCAATGACGGTCCCGGACTACATCTCGCCGGTCGTCGGGTACCGCGTCTGGCAATGGGGCGCGACAGGTCTAAGATCGCTCAACGGCGAGAAGTGGTTTGCCCATCAGCGGATGTCTGCCGTATGCAGGGCTGCTGCAAGCGGCTCCATCGCGGGTCTTTCGAAAGCTACCCACGGTCCTGACGAGTTGCCGTACTTCGGTTGCACTTGTGGCGTCTACGCCGCGAAGACAATGGACCACCTGCACCAATGCGGCTACGGGAAGTTCGGAGTCCACGGCGAGGTCTACCTCTGGGGCAAGGTAGTGGAGCATGAGCGCGGATGGCGTGCGCAGTTCGCCTATCCCAAGACCCTGCTCCTTGCAGCCGACACAATCCCGTTCTCGCTTTCAGAGATCAACGCTCGGCTCAAAACTCTGACCGAATTTGGCACGGATATTTTCTTGCTGCGCGCTGGCGAGAGAGTTGCGCTGTGGAAGCACGGCTCAGGTTTCGAGGGGGCGGGATTGGACTACCTTATTAAGGCCCGCAAAGAGTATTACGTCCGCCGGCAACAGGAGCGCGCCCTGAAAAAGGGTGACCGCGTGGCAGTGCTCGGTCACGGGATCGCGGTGGTCGAGCAGGTTGACGCCAAAGAGGTTCAGGTTGCGCTGGGGAACAAACTCGTGCTGAGAATCGCACGCAAGGAAATCGTTGTGAACGAGCAGAACAACCGCTGGGAATGCGAAGCCACCAAGGCCCGAGGTTACCAAGTATGCGAGTAGGAATCTATGCGCGAGTGAGCACCAAGGATCAAAGCTGCGAAATGCAGATGCGTGACCTGCGAGCGTACTGCGCCGCTCGGGGCTTCACCATCACTCGCGAGTACATCGACATCGGCCAGTCCGGGGCGAAAGACTCGCGTCCGCAACTTAACGAACTCATGGCCGACGCCCGTAAACGGAAGTTTGACTCAATCTTGGTCTGGCGCTTTGATCGTTTCGCCCGCTCCACGAAACATCTCTTGCTGGCACTGGAGGAGTTCCGGTCGCTCGGCGTCCAGTTTGTGAGCTACCAAGAAAACATCGACACGAGCAGCCCATTGGGGCAGGCGCTTTTCACAATTGTGTCGGCGGTTGCTCAACTGGAGCGTGATCTGATCCGCGAGCGCGTAAGCGCGGGCGTGCGGAATGCTCGGGCGTGCGGCAAGGAACTAGGGCGTCCACGCCGGATCGTAAATCAGGAAGACATCATTCGACTCAAGGCTAAGGGCGCCAGCCTGCGGCAGATCGCGGAAACTCTAGGGATCGGGTACGGAACTGTCAGGACCCGGCTCCGACAGGTGAGCTAAAATCCCCACCGTTGAACCAACCGGCACCCTACGGATTCAAAGCCCTTAAGGGCGGGTGCTTTGATGAGCGGGAATCAACAGATTTCCGCTCGCTGTGTTTCTGTGCCGAGAGCCAGTTTCCGCCACATCCTCACTTCGCTAGGTATCGGTGGTGCACCAGCTTAACTTCCCCCAGATGCACAGGAAGAATCATCTCTGCGCCAAGACTCCCCAGAATCGAAGCGTTGTCGTCGTGCCAACCGCACTTTCCTCGCCAAGGCCACAACGCTGTGTGCTGACCAGACCAAAGCATCTTCCGCCAGCCGGGTATGGAGTGCCATATCACCAGCAAAAGCAAATAACCGAGGTGGAGACCAATCTTGTAGCTCCGAGTGTCCATCAGATTCGCAATGCGACTCGTCAGAGGATCGGGGGCGCATAGCTGCCACCGAGTAGTCTGAATCCATGCCGAGCTGACAAACGGCCCCGTCGCGGCGACCACAACAACTCCCCAAGGTAGCTTGCTAGTAGTGGCGTGCAACTCTCTCAAGTGCTGCGCCGGAACCTTTGCCGTGTAGTTGGCAGAGCTGTTTAACACAAATGCGGTCTTCGCCGCCCATCGAGCGACGGATAGACACTCTTCTTGCGAGAGTTGTTCGGGCGCTCTACGCGCCCGGACCAAGCTAAGAATCACTTCTCGACAGCTGTGCTCCAAGTCGCTCATCCAACCGTTGTTGCACCCCTCGCAGATTCGGCCCTCCTTAATGTTTTCAAGGGCAAGTCCACGGGAGCCGAGCACTTTCATGCTGGAATCAGCCTCAGGTGACCGAAACAAATGAACGGCTGACACCTGCTGATCGCTTATGCCTAGTTCCTTGAGCAGCCAAAGCGGGAATACGTGTTCTAGGCTGCGAACACCTGTTAGGGCATCGCCGCAAAAGAGACATGCACGTTGGCGCTTGTCCTGCTGCACGATCCAATGATTACACGGGCGCGATATTGGGAGAAGGCGTAATACTTGCACCTGCTGAAGAAATGATTCTGGATGGCGCGTCAAATTAACGACTAATCTTTCTTCATCCGTAGATTCGAGTCATGGATCGACTCATCGTGCTTCCTCCAGTCGAGGATGGAGTCCGCACGGCATTGCTGAGTTTGGCAGACTTTAAGGACATTCCCACTGAGCAACTCAAGCAGACGGCGCGGCAGCTACCCGGCGGGAGCCGCGTGCATCTTCCCGACCGCGTCACAACAATATTGGGAGCATCCCCGGTACGGTTAGTACCCGTCTACTGTGTCGGTGACAAATTGCGCGGAGTTCTTCCAATCGGATTTAGCTCAACAGATCGGAAGATTGCCGAGCAGTTTTTCCTTAAGCCATGTGTGACCTTCAAAAACATGTCGTTTGCCCTGATCCAGTGACGCAATGGCATCTTTGAGCGATTCTCTCTCGAGAGAATCGCCTGACGCGAAGCGGGCCTGCAATTCACTCAGGAACAAATCGCGCCAAACATGGAGGCCTTCCACCTTGTCCCCTACAGGACCAACGTAAATCTCACTCGGTTGCCAGCCCAGCGCGAGCACGAACAATAAGTACTGCTCGATGACATGCTTACGAAACTCTGGGCCTACGTGGCCCTGTGAGCCAGCGATGTTCCAAACACACAAGGACCAAGTGAGGGCCAAAGCTCGCGCGACCTGACCGGGACCCTCGACACGCAGAGGTGCAGAGTTAGAGGTTGCTTTCTCTAACGCCTTAGCTGATAAATCGTAGAGGTCTCCCGTGATCACATATAACAGGTAGGCATAGGGCGTCGGAAACTCGTGATTGCTGAGAGAGTTTTCCCAAACGCTTTGGTCGAATGTGGATCGCTCGTGCACCCTTCGGAATATGTCCCACAGATCCGTTGCGTAAAAATCCTTCTCGACCCGTTTTTCAAGAGTGGCCTCGATGGCAAGCACCTCGGTCTTAGCCGCGAGATAGATTGGACACTGCGACCGGGCGCTGACCCCTTGGGTTGCCTCATAGTCCCGGCCTACATCGTTGTAGACGGCATCGAGTTTGCCGCTTCGCAGTACTTCCACTGCCGATATGGTGAGTGGATAGTGAGCACTTGCTTCTAAGTACCATTCGAGGTGTTGAAACGTCTTTTCCATTAACGCCCGTTCTGAGGCAGGGTAGATGAGGTATTCCAAGCCACCATATCGTGAGACGACGGCCGATCGTAGCGGCGATACGTTCGACCGCAGCAGTTCGCGAACCACCACGTCGACAGCGGCGTGACGGTTTTCAAGAGACCTTAGAAACTGCATGTTTGCCAGTAATTCGAGGTGCACTAGAGAGTGCGAGTCCGCTAGCGCTGCAACCATCGCCGGATGGAACAGAACGGATGCTCCGCTCGCAGGCAACTGTTCCAGCCTTTCCTGGTTCTTCCGAACGATTCTTTCCACTTCGTCAAACTCACGCTCGCGCAAGGCTGCCTGAAAGACCTTCTCTACGCGTCCGATCTTTGTTTTAGTGAGCTTAGCCTGATGCCAGCTGGCCCAACTCCACAGTGCTGCACCCACGGGGATCAAAAAGGCACCCACGGTGAGACCGAATAGGACTATCGGAAGCGGCCAGCCAAACGGAGGACTCACGCCAAAAGGGGCATCGCGACAGATAAGAAGAACTAAGGACAGGAGGATGGCAGCGCCCAAGCGCCACGCGGGCACAAACAAACTCAGGGAGTGACGCTGAACAGGGCGAACAATTGCCAAGACGGCCAATAGAATCCCAATGAATGTGAGGAGCGCTTCGAGCGTCACAGTTTGTCCTGTGTGTCTGATTTTACAGTACGTCTGTTGCTCGGCTGCTATCCCAAGGCATTGCGGCTCGCCTCGGACATCGGTGATCACTTGGCTGCGAGGGCGGATTTACGTCTGATTGGACGTCGAGATTCGTCCGGCCCAGTTGAGGCTCTTGGTGATTACCCGATAGTGACTCGAGTGGTCAGACTGCGCTCAGTGCGTCAACGCTCGCCGTGGCCCGCTTGCTTGCTGGTGCGTTTCTTTTCCGAATCTTTCGAGATGATTTCAGCGAAGCACTCAGGGCAGCCGCCCGCCATCCGACAGGCTGGCGTTTTTCCGCAAGCCTTCGGCAGCGGGCGTTCCATGAGAGTTACAAACTGCTCGATACAATCGGCGATGGATTTGTCGTAGTTCATTTTTTCCTTCCGAGAGTCGGCAAACCGCCCGAAATGATGTGCGCGTTCGGTAGTGGCTGGCCGACAGGTGTGCGCTTGGGCGTGGTTACCCAGCAAACTTTGAGTGACCCATCTGCGATGCGCTTCTTCATCGCCGCCGCCGCGCTTCTTTTTTCAGAACTTGTTCGCTGTTTCATTGTTTCCTCCCGAGAGTTGGCAGACCGCCGCTAGTTAATGACGGCGACGGGTAGCCCGCGTCACAGAGAGCCGTCCATGTCGTGGAGTTCGTCTTCTAAGTCGTCGAACTCTCTGTCGTCGCGCTGTCGGAGCGCTTGAGCGTTACGCCGGCGGCGGGCGTCACGCGCTTGCTTGCCGCTGACAGCAGCAAAGCTATGGCGTGATGGTCTGTTGAAGAACGACCCTCTGCGGTCACGCGACTTGGTGCGTGACATCAGATAGAGAACGAAAATCAAGAGCGCCAACACCATCATCGTGTTTTTCCTTTTATCGCTTCGGCGATGGCCGCGTCGTAATCGACTGGCGCGGTCGGGTCGCCGATGTAGCCCAGCAGAGCACCGCAGGCGGAGCAGCGCTGCGCCGTGTTCTTCTCGAACCTGTTCACCATTCCGCACTGACGACAGCGCAGAGCCTTCTCGCCGTCAGCTGTCACCGCGAGCAGGTCTTTCTTTCCGTCGCCGTCCACTCTCACTTCGAGCCGCCTTTCTGTTTCCGTGGGCGTCTGCCGCGCTTGCCGTTCTCTCGGGCAGCCGTGACCTTCGCCGGGGAGTTTACTTCACCGCCGCGCCGACCGATTTCGGCTAGATACTTTGCGATAGTTGGATTCACGGCGTCACCTTCCGCTGTGCTTTGACAGCCGCTCGCCGCCTGTCTAGCGCTGCAAGCTGCCGTTTGGCTTTTTGAATCGTGAGCAGCAGTTCTTTGCGAGTCGGCTCGTCGGGTTCGCTAAAGCCGTATGCGTTCTGAAGTTGCGCTTGACGTTCGGCGAGAGCTTCTTCAGCAGATTTCATTGGTGGCGCTACTTTTCTTGAGCAGTTCTGCGTAGCAAATCGGACAACCGCCGCTCAATCGGCAAGTCTTCGATACAGGCCAGCCACGGGCAGCGCAGTTGGCTGGAAGCGTTTCTCGTATACCTTCACGCAGGCACTCAGCATAGAGCGCGTCGTAAGTAAACCTTTTTTCATGTTAGCCTCAGTGGTTAATGCGCCACAGCGCGATGAGCACGAAAAGTATCAGCGTGTAGGCTATCGCCTTCTTCGTGAACTCCCACGCTCTGTGCATCTCGGAGTCGTTGTGCACTGCTTTTCTCAACCCGAGGATGGACATCAACGCTACCCACCGCGTTAGCGGATTCATTGCTTCACCTCAACGATCGAAATATTACACGCTTGCATTATTGCTTTTCGCAATCTTCGGTGGCTTGATCTTCAGCAGAAATATGCTCACCGACCGTCGAGCCACCAAAGTACCCTCCATGGACATCCCGTCCTAAGCTAATGACTCGGATAGGGATACCCACAGGTAATGGTAGAAGGCACTTTTCGGAGCAGAAAGTTACGTCCGTTACCTGCACGGGGCGACCTGAAGATACGCCCCAAACACAGAAGTACCATTGACTCCGCGTAGTTAGAGCGAAACCATGTTGGAAGGCGGTCCACGCGCACCTTCGTGGATGCCCACGTCACAGATTGCTTTTAGCTGTGAGTAGGCTGCTGACGCGCAGTCAGGAGGAACATGACCGACTCCGCTCACCAGCTATTCATCGTGAAGTCGAATGATGGAATCGTGGTGCGGTTGTCCTTGGTTGGCAGACTTTTGGAGAACAGCAAGCCATTCGAGGTAGTGATTTACGGCCTGCCGCAGGAATCGATCAAGGAACCTCACGTGGCGGTCGGGAAGCTTCTCGATTGGTCACCATATACCCGCGACTGTTACGAGGTCATACCAGAAAGTGACGAAGGGCGGCAGCAGCATGAAATTGTTCGGCAGAGAGCAGCAATAACGCCAGACGTTAAGGATGACGACAACCATGTCCTCTTTGCGCTTGCGATACCGGACGGCTACTGCGTACGAACCCAGAGCGAACTCCTAGCCTCAGCCCCAGAACTAGAGAGTTGTGAAACCCTTTCTCTGCAAACGATAGACTTTTGGGCGTTCGCGGCCCTGCGGGAAGGGGTGTTGTCCAAAGAAGAATTTAAAGAGTTAGACCGTCGGACGGATGCCGCTTGCGAGAGGTACGGCTGGCCTGATCTCGGGAAAGAATACGATGCTCAAGGCGAACATGAGCAGACCCGCAACATCGCCTACCTCATGCTACGTCGAAAGATGTCATTTCGGGCTGCAGTGTATGAGTACCTCTCGGCACTGGAAAGAGGCTCCCGGCAACTTGCCGCCGCTGCCGAGTTGGATTCGGCTGCCACCGATCTTCTCAACACGATTAACTCCAATATGAACCGGGCGCGTCTGGGGCTGGTAGCGGGAGTTCCACTTGCCAACGAAGATGAGGCAGCATGCACATCAGAATCTCGCAGTGCACAATCGGGTGACAGCCCCACGGTTTGAGCCTCGGCACTCCGGGGCCGCCGAAAAGTTGAAAAAGAGAGAGGGTTTCTGCCATGGCTCTTACGATATCTGGAATTGAATCGTCTATGTCGGATTGGTCTATTGAAGAGCTGAGGGCTTTCTTTTGCTGTGTTCGGTCAAGTGAGACCGTTCCTGCCCCGGACAACCGCGAGGATTTGGTACGTGACTCTCTCACGGAGTTGTTCTGGGCCTACAATTCCAAGACGACCACTCAAGCAAAACAGGCTGCCGACAAGGCGAAACAAGCAATCTATGACCGTTTACCCGAAAGAATGAAAGCAAACATTCCGTGCCCTCCACCCGCGAAGGACTTGCACGAATATGGCTCCGCGCTTAGCTACGAATATCTACTTCGGGAGGTATGCAACAACCTAAACATAGATAACGCCAGCGTTGAGCCAATCCGGGAACTAGAGGTGTATCTCATCGAGGACTTGTTCGTGCGGGCGGCAGCCCAAATGAATGCACAACAGCGGCACGCCTTCTTGACCAGTCAAGTTCGCCTAGACGATTTTGCATCGGTATTCCCGCAGACCCGAGTTTCCGGTCCAGCGACGACTTTGGCTGCTCTGGCACTCGCTCAAGGGTCAGGTTTTGGCGTCTACCTCGGAGCCACCACAGCGCTCGGTTTCTTGTCTCACGCTGTTGGCGTTACGCTACCTTTCGCGATCTACACGGGGATGACTTCGACAATAGCGTTCGTCATCGGTCCATTCGGCTTCCTTGGAGTAGGTGCTTGGCTTGGGTCTCGAATTCTAGGGCCGGAGTGGCCGCGCATAGTTCGCGGCGTGCTCCACCTGATTGCAATGAAGGCGAAGTACGCTTATGCAGATAGGCCGCTGGCGTTAGCAAACACCGTGGTTTGAGTGCAACTTGGGATCAAGAAGGTTACTTCACTGACGCCGATGACACAGAAAGGCTATTTCACGCTGACAACTTTCTTTCTCGCTGCCCGTGTGATCATCACACACATCGTCTGCGAAGGCTTTGGGCAGTGATGCGCCTTACCCTCATCAGCGACACGCACGGTACCCATCCCGCTTTGCCCTCCGGGGATGTTCTCATCCACTGCGGCGACATCACGCATTTCGGCGAGTTCGGCGAGTTGAAAGAGCAAGTGGCTTGGTTGAAAAGCTTGCCATTCAAACACATCATCCTTGTCCCCGGCAACCACGACGTGTGCTGCGAGACCCTGATGAACAAAGGCATGGAACCCGCACTCCGAGAGAAACTGTTCGGGAAAATCCATTACTTGCGGGACAGCGGGGTCACGCTGGAAGGCGTGAGGTTCTGGGGATCGCCGTGGATTCCGCCATACGCCGGGGCGTTCAACCTCGACGCCGACGCAAGGGCGTCGCGATGGAAGCTGATACCGCAGGGCACCGATGTCCTCGTCACCCATGGCCCACCGCAGGGCGTGCTTGACGGGGGCGCGGGATGCAAGCACCTAATGGATGCCGTGGAGGATGTTAAGCCTTCGATACATTGCTTCGGGCACTTCCACGACTGCGGCGGAAATCAGCAGAAAATCGGCAGCACGTGCTTCCTGAACGTAGCAAAGTCCCCGCTCGTCTTAGACATCCATCCCTCGGCTAGCCGTTGCGAACATCGCCTACCGCTTCTCTCCAGTACAGCATTGCGTCGTCGCTGATTGCTGGCATTGGTTTGTCCTGCTCATGGTCGTAAATCTCGCACAAACATTCGAAGAATGCTTTTGCCTCCGCTTCCAGTCCAAGTACGGTCAAGCACCTCAGTATTCTCGTGATCCGCAGATGGTTGTGGTTCCCCGGAGAAAGCCAGACTGTCCGCTTGGCTGCAAAATTTGGAGCGTGAGTGACCCTGATTTGCTCGCCTGAACGAGCCTCAAGCCCGTAGAAGTTCGTCATGCGCAGGAAACTGACTCGCAACTTTTCTTGGAGGTCAGGACGCTTCCGAAATTCCTGAATAGACTCCCGATCCAGAACAGGCGCGGCAAGATTGAAGCCGCTCGGCTCGGGCAGGGGGAAGAGCCATTGTATGTAGTCGTGAACGGCCTCCAACTGACTATCGGGCCACTTTTGAATTTCGTGGAGGTAACGACCGCGATGATCTGGTTCGCTGCCCCTGTAAAACCCGATGATCCGGGCGCTCACCGCCATAGCTGGAATCCCGTGTCCGTTTGAATTGTACACACCCTCACTAAGCTTCAGGGACACCTTCATTCTCAGGGCGAGAATCCTCAGATTTCCGCTCAGGCTCATCACAGCACTTGGCTTCGCGCTATGGGTGGGCATGGGGCGATGTAAGGTCTTGAAGAACTCCTTGCTTCCACGCATTGCGCTCATCGCTCAGGTCATTCCAGCGCTGATGCATCGAGTTTTCGGCCTCTGGCGGAGAATAGTGCACACCAAGCCCACGGAAAATTCCCAGAGGAGGCAGCGGAACTACATCCCTCGCCACGCGTATTGAGAGGACGTAATCTGTCAAGGCCCGCTCTACGCGCACGATTGCGCGTTGAAGTTCATCGATCTGCGAAAACTTGACGCCCGTGAATTGTGCTGAAGCCCGATGGATAGCGTCGGCGGAGTGGGCAATGAAAGTATTGCGAATGCCACTGATCTCATTCGCGCTGGGGCAGCTAATCCAACTGTCCAGAGTCCTGAAAATGGACTTAGGAATCACGTCCTCACGGGTTCTTTCATGCTCTCGCTTTTTCGACAGGAGATCGAACGTCTCGTGCAGATGTTTCGAAATGGCAAACCGGGCGAGGCCGGGAGCCTCAAGACCCCAGACTTGAACCTCGGGGTCCGCCTTGTCTACAGTCTGAGTCCAAGAAGTGTAATCGTAAGGTAGACCGTCTCCCGCAACATAGACCTCACGCGTAATCAGTTCGCGATGTTTCTCGACATCCTTTAGAAGTCGCCTCACTGAAATCACGTCCTTACTAGGATCGAGAAGCCTTTGAATCGCGAGCACCTGTGAGACCACATATCCGTGATCGAGAAGATATGCCAGCGTGGCAGAACGAGCAGAAATTGGGACATCAGGGTCTACGGATGCCCGGACGCTTGCAATTGCACGGTACGTGAGGTCATTGAAGAGCATTCTGTGAATCTGCGACTCTATGCTGTTTGGTTCCGACTCGCTGTGCTCGTACCATGCCATCCATTGCATCCAGTTCTGTCGATAGCGAACGAGCTTTTGTTTTTCGTGGACATCGCAGTCCTTAACCGGAACCCTGAAGCGGCTTGCAGACAGATGTTGATTTACGATCTTCACCGTGGTGCGGTTTTCTGATGCATCGGGATCAGCGGCCATTTTCTGTGCTCCGGTCTAATTTTATGGCAAGGGTGGCCGCTGGCGTCTGTCGCAGCTTGTTTACTCATCGCCCCACAAACTGAGGGCGCGGCGAGTAAGGCTCGAAAATGGTATAGCGATAACCGATTGAGGTAGTATCCTTGGATTTCCGAACGCTCACCTATGCTTACAGGCGAAATTCGCAGTCAAATCGATCAAATTTGGAATGCTTTCTGGTCTGGCGGCATCTCCAACCCGCTCGAAGTCATTGAGCAAATCACCTACCTTCTTTTTCTCAAGCGACTGGACGAACAGGAAATTGCCGAGGAACTGAAGGCCAACCGGGAAAAGAAGCCGATGCAGAAGCGGTTCTTCCCCGAAGGCAAGGACAGCAAGAAGCGTTCTTTTCAGGATTACCGCTGGAACCGCTTCAAGAACACCGACCCGCGCGACATGTATGCGGTGGTCAGCGAGCACGTCTTCCCTTGGCTCCGCACTCTGGGCGGCAATGGCACGACGTACTCCAAGCACATGGAGGGTGCCCGCTTCACTATTCCCACGCCCGCGCTGCTGGCTAAAGTTGTGGACATGATCGACAAGGTGCCGATGGAAGATCGGGACACCAAGGGCGATCTCTACGAATACATGCTGGGCAAGATCGCGAGCGCCGGGCAGAACGGACAATTCCGCACTCCGCGCCACATCATCCGGCTCATGGTGGAAATGGTTGAGCCGAAACCTCCGGACATTGTCTGCGATCCGGCCTGCGGAACTTGCGGCTTTCTGGTCGCCGTGGGCGAATCACTGCGCGAGCGGCATCCCGAAGTAATGACCAACGCCAAACTGCGGCGGCATTTCCATCGTGACCTGTTCCATGGTTTTGACTTCGACAACACCATGCTGCGGATCGGCAGCATGAACATGCTGCTGCACGGCGTAGAAAACCCGGACGTGGTTTATCGCGATTCGCTCTCCCAAGATCACGCGGGCGAGGATGAAAAATATACGCTGGTGATGGCAAATCCTCCGTTCGCCGGGTCTCTCGACTATGAGAGTTGCGCCAAGGACTTGCAGCAGGTGGTCAAGACCAAGAAGACCGAATTGCTTTTTCTGGCGCTGTTTCTGCGGCTGCTCAAACCCGGCGGACGAGCTGCCGTCATCGTGCCGGATGGCGTTCTCTTCGGATCAAGCAATGCGCACAAGAGCTTGCGGAAGATGCTTATCGAGGATCAGAAGCTCGACGCCGTGATCTCGCTGCCCGGCGGCGTGTTCAAGCCCTATGCGGGAGTCTCCACGGCCATCCTGCTCTTCACCAAGACCAACTCCGGCGGCACGGATCAGGTCTGGTTTTACGATGTAGAAGCGGACGGCATGTCGCTCGACGACAAACGCACGCCGCTACTGAGCGAAGACAAGCTGGGCGCGATGCCAAAGGCCGCGCTCAGCGCCGACGAGCATGGCAAGAACAACCTGCCCGACATTCTCGCCCGATGGCAAAAACGCGATGGCAGTGAGCGCAAGTGTCCGCGCACCGCGCAAAGTTTCTGCGTGCCCAAGGCCGATCTGGTGGCGCAGGGCTACGACCTCAGCCTCAACCGCTATAAGGAAGTGGTGCATGAGGACGTCGCTCACCGCGCGCCGAAGGAAATCCTTGCCGATCTCGCCAAGTTGGAGACGGAAATTCAGCAAGGCATGAGAGACCTAGAGGCAATGCTGGGATGAAGAAAGACAGCACGGCTCCCAACTGGCGCAGGACTACGTTAGAAGAGATAGCGGCTCCGATACCGAATGCGATCGTCGATGGGCCATTCGGCTCCAATCTCAAGATCAGCGACTATGTCGAAGATGGTGTACCAGTCTTGCAGGGAAAGAACATCACCAATGACACTTTTCGGTGGTTTGATGTTCGGTTTATTTCGACTCACAAAGCAAGTGAACTCAAGCGGAGCAGCGTGAGGACTGGCGACATCCTACTCGTCAAGATCGGATCAATAGGTTACTCAGCAGTCGTCCGCGATCTACGGGGTTTTGATTTCGCGATAATTCCCGCGAACTTGGCGAAGATTACTCCAAATACCGCGATCATTGACACGGAATATCTGCACAAATGGTTAACGTCAGTTGTGACGAAGCGTTATCTCGAAGGCGTAGCATCCAAGACGGCACAGCCTGCGCTGAGCTTGGGAAAGATAAAAGCCCTCCCGGTCCCGCTCCCACCACTTCCAGAGCAGCGGCGGATTGCGGAGGTGCTGGATCGGGCGGAGGCGTTGCGGGACAAGCGCCGCGCCGTCCTCGCCCAACTCGATACCCTCACTCAATCCATCTTCCTCGACCTCTTCGGCGATCCCGCTACAAATCCGAAGGGATGGCCGCTTTCCACGATTGGCGCTGTGTCAGAGCAAGTCACTGATGGAGAACACCTGACACCAAAGCGAACTACAACAGGCATCAAGCTGCTTTCGGCGAGGAATATTCGTGATGGCTACCTTGACTTCCAAGATGTGGACTACGTCGGGCCAGAAGAATATGAGCGCATTAAGAGTCGCTGTAATCCCTCTCTTGGCGACGTTCTCATATCTTGTTCAGGCACAATCGGGCGTGTGGCTCTTGTCGAAACCAACGAATCGCTTTCACTAGTGCGTAGTGTGGCGCTGGTACGGCCTAAGAGATCGGTGGTAGGCTCCAAATTCCTAGAGCACTACCTGCGAACCACAACGCTCAAAGAGCGCATGCTCCGGCGAGCGAATGCGTCCAGCCAAGCGAATCTGTTCCAAGGTCAGATCCGTGAACTCCCCGTTTACTTGCCACCCGTTTCCCTCCAGCAGGACCTAGCTCGTAGAGTCGAATCAGTTGGGAGGCTAAGAGCCGCCCACCGCGCCTCGTTAACCGAACTAGATTCTCTCTTCGCGACCCTCCAGCATCGCGCCTTCCGAGGGGAGCTGTGATGTCCTCAAAAGACATGAGCAACTTCGCCTTCCTCCAATCGGAATGGTCGCAGCTCTTTACCGAAGGGCAAAAAGCCGAAGCGCTGGTCATCTCCGACCCGCGTACCGCATGTTTCTACGCCCGACGGACGCTGGAGCTAGCGGTGACGTGGCTCTACAAGAGCGACTCTGCGCTCAAGCTGCCCTATCAGGACAATCTCAGCGCGCTCATCCACGAGCCGAGTTTCAAAACCACAGTTGGACAGAAAATCTTCATCAAGGCAAAGCTGATCAAGGATTTGGGCAATCTGGCAGCGCACAGCCACAAGCCTTTGGAGCAACTGGACTCGATGACTGCAGTGCGCGAGCTGTTTCATATCTGCTTCTGGCTGGCACGCAGCTACAGCAAAGGCACCAAACCAGCGGACGGCCTGACGTTTGATCCGACGTTGCTGCCCAAGGCCTCGCCGGTCCCGCCGCAAACGCTGGCCCAGCTCCAGCAGCTTGAATCGCAGCTTGCAGAGAAGGACACGAGACTCACAGAACTGCTGACGGGAAAGGCCGCTCTCGATGCCGAGCTGGAACGTCTGCGTGCCGAGATCGCCGCTATCAAGAAACAGAACGCGGAGACGCCGGACACCCACAACTACTCCGAGGCCGAAACCAGAGACTATTTCATCGACTTGCTCCTCAAGGAAGCCGGATGGCCCTTGGACAAGCCGCAGGACCGCGAGTACCCGGTCACCGGCATGCCCAACGAGAAGGGCGAAGGCTTCGTTGATTACGTCCTCTGGGGCGATGACGGCAAGCCCCTTGGACTGGTCGAGGCCAAGCGTACCAAGCGCGATGCCCGCGTGGGCCAGCAGCAGGCGAAGCTCTACGCAGATTGTCTGGAAAAGCAGTTCGGCCAGCGTCCAGTCATTTTCTACAGCAACGGCTACGAGCACTGGATTTGGGACGACCAGAATTACCCGCCGCGTAGCGTGCAGGGCTTCTATAAGAAGGATGAGCTGGAACGGCTGATTCAGCGGCGAGCGACGCGAACCGCGATGGATACTGCGGACATTAGCGAAGAGATTGTTGAGCGGTTTTATCAGAAGAGGGCGATCCGACGCATTGGCGAGGCCTTCGAAAAGGACCACGAACGCAAGGCTCTGGTGGTGATGGCAACCGGCGCGGGCAAGACGCGCACGGTGATCGCCTTGTGCGACCTGATGATGCGCTGCAATTGGGTGAAGCGCGTGCTGTTTCTGGCCGACCGGATTGCGCTGGTGAGGCAGTCAAAGAATGCCTTCACGCGCCATCTTCCGTCGGCGGGCGCGGTGAATGCGCTGGCGAATCCCGAGCAGATCTCGGATGCCAGAGTACTGGTTTCCACCTACCCGACTATGCTTCGCCTGATTGATGAAACCAAAGACGGCAGGCGGCAGTTTGGCCCCGGACACTTCGATCTTGTCATTATTGATGAAGCACACCGCTCGGTGTATCAGAAGTACCGCGCCATTTTCGAATATTTCGATTCCTTCTTGGTCGGGCTGACGGCCACGCCCAAGGACGAGGTGGACCACAACACATACGGCCTCTTCGAGCTGGAAGATGGCGTCCCCACGGATGCTTACGGGTTGGAGGAGGCGGTACGCGACAAATTTCTGGTTCCGCCGAAAGCGGTCTCGGTGCCGCTGAAATTTCAGCGGGAAGGTATCAACTACAAGGACCTGAGCGAAGACGAGAAAGAACGCTGGGACGCTATTGAGTGGGATGAGGACGGCAATGTGCCGGGAAGCGTTGACCCGGAAGCACTGAACCGCTGGCTATTTAATGAAGACACCGTGGACAAGGTGCTGGAACACCTGATGACACGCGGCGTAAAGGTGGCGGATGGGGACCGGATGGGCAAGACCATCATCTTCGCCAAGAATCATGCCCACGCACAGTTCATCGCGGATCGGTTCGACAAGAACTATCCACACTACAAAGGCAATTTTGCGCGGGTGATTGACTTTCAGGTGGAGTACGCGCAGTCATTGATTGACGACTTTTCGAACCCGGCACGCGCGCCGCATATTGCGATCTCGGTGGATATGCTGGACACGGGCATCGACATCCCGGAGATCGTGAATCTGGTTTTCTTCAAGATGGTGCGGTCGAAAACCAAGTTCTGGCAGATGGTAGGACGCGGGACACGCTTGCGGCCCGATCTGTTCGGATTGGGCCGGAATAAGAGGTACTTCTACGTCTTTGACTACTGCCAGAATCTGGAGTTCTTCAGCCAAAACCCGGAGACGACAGCGGGAGCGGCGAACGAGTCGCTGAGCAAAAAGCTGTTTGCCAGCCGCGTAGAGCTGATCACAGAACTGGAGAAACAAGATGGGCCGGGAGGCAGGAGCGACTTGCGCAATGAAGTTGCCGAGCGCCTGCGCCATGAAGTCGAGCAGATGAACGTGAACAACTTCATCGTCCGTCCCAAACGCAAGTTGGTGGAAAAATATGCCGATGCCAAGGCGTGGGACAAGCTGGGTTCCGATGAGAAGAATGAATTGATCGAGGACGTAGCCGGGTTGCCGTCGGAACTGGTGGACGATGATCAGGAGGCGAAACAGTTCGACCTGCTCATGTTGCGGCTGCAGCTGGGGCTGTTACGGCACGAGAAGTCATTTACCCGATGGAGTGAAGATGTGCGGGAGATCGCCGGTGCGCTGGAGGAAAAAGCCGCCATCCCGATGGTGCGGGCAGAGCTGGAGCTGATCATCGAGGTACAAACCGAGGAGTTCTGGCAGGACATTACGACCTCGATGCTGGAAGATGTCCGCAAGCGGCTCCGGAGTCTTGTCAAGTTCATCGAAAAGACGAAGCGTCAGAATATCTACACGGACTTTGCGGACTTGATTGGCGAGGAGAGGGAAATTGAGTTGCCGGGATTCGCCGCTGGACATGACGTAGAGCGCTTCCGCGACAAGACGCAGCAATTCCTCAGGGCGCATGAGAACGACCCCGTAATTCACAAGCTGCGTTGGAATGAGCCGCTGAGTAAAGCTGATCTCGACGCGTTGGAGAAGATTCTGGTCGAAGCGGGTGCAGGAACACCGGACGAGTTGAGCAAAGTCCGTTCGGGTAGTGGGTTAGGGTTATTTGTGCGCGAGATGATCGGCTTGGATCGCGAAGCCGCAAAACGAGCCTTCGACGGCTTCCTCGCCGGGAAGAATCTAACCGCAAATCAGATTCAGTTCGTCGATCTGGTGATCGACTACCTGACACAGAGCGGCTGGATGCGTGCTGCTCAACTGTATGAGTCACCCTTCACGGATTTCAGTCCGCGCGGCGTGGAGGGGGTGTTCAACTCAGTGCATGTAACGCAACTGCTCTCGGTACTCGACAATATTCGACAAGCCGCTGCTGCATCTTAAAGAGTTGCCTCTGCCCCTGCTCCCCGCCCCTGATCTGCCATCGAACTTCGGCCAGGCGCACAAATCCGATAGTCCCTAAACCGCCCTGATTCCCGTCAGGGCGTTTTAGTCTTGGAGTGATTCTCATCACATTATATGCCGCAACGAGGCGCTACACTGCTGCCTCATGAGACCAATGTTCACGATCCACGCCGGGGAATATCTGGTCGGCCTTTACGTGCAACAGCGATTGGGGTTGAACGCATGGATACCAGCTAAGGATACTGGCATCGACTTGCTGGTCACTGACCGCGAGAACCTCCGGGCTGTCTCGCTGCAAGCAAAATACGGGAAAGACTTCCTGCCAGAAGAAAGGAATCCCGAACTGCGGGAAAAGCTCCGCTGCCTCAGTTGGTTCACCTTGAACAGAGCTAAACTCGATGCTTCACCGGCTGAGTTTTGGATTTTCGTGTTGCACGGCTTCAAAAGCAAAGTGCCAGATTTTGTGGTCATTCCGACAGCTGAACTGCAACAGCGCATGACGAAACTTCACAATGAGCGGACGCTCCAAATCTATCTTTGCACCACAGGAAGCAAACGTTGCTGGGAGATAAGAGGTCTGGGCCATGACATGCCCCGGATCGAGGAGGGCATTCGCAAGAATCCTTTGCGGGACTTCACGCCATATCTCAACGCGGACGGATGGAACGCTGTAGCGAAAAAGCTAAAAGGCTAGATTCCCCATACACGCACATTTCAGACACTACCTCACGGACTGCATCCGCGAATCGCGCTCATGGTCGCGGGAACTCTCTTGCCGCCATCGAACTGTGCCAGCTTGCGGGCTGCGAGGATACTCGCCGCGATCAACAGCACGCGCTTGCGGCCCTCGTCCGAGCAGGAATATTATGCTCGGGTACCAATTGCAATGAAAAGGACTCGCGTCGAGGATTGCGCAGTGGTTCGTTTGGAAAGCAAAACTAAGGTAGTGGGCTACTTTGAATTTTGATCTGGCGGGCGTCCGTGGCATACCCGCATAATGTCTGCAATGGGGGCGGAAAGGAGGTAAAATAGGGGGGAAGCGAAGTATGGATACCCTCACGCCCGAAGAGCGCAGAGAGCGTGCTTTACGGGCCGCCAAGGCCAGATGGGACAAGCAAGAGAAACACTAGCCATGGCACTACAATTGCTCTCTAATGTGACGGCGGGCACGTCCCTCGGTAATCTAGGGCATATCGGTTGTTGACCGATAGTCTAGTATTAAAGGTCGTCAACCTGTTCGAAGCGGATATGGGCCTCGTACTTCTTTTTGCGGAGCTTAACTTTTATGGCTAATGAGTCGTCCAAAAAATCCGAAAACAAGGGCGGGCGCGAACCCAAAACCACTGCCTTGAGTCCTTGCATCGGCAGTTGTGCGGACAATTGGGGTGGCGCGGTTGCAGTGAGCGCGACCAACAATGACGTGTCTTTGGCATCTGGCGCGTTCATCGCCCGCGCTGCGGCGAAGGAGCGGTGATAACCCGACTTCAGTATTGTCCGGCCATTGATCTGGCATAGCGAAATAAACCCAGCCCCTTGCTGTATTCGAAAGGCCCCATCCGGCTGAATCATCAATCCATGTTCTGCGTGAGGCAAGGTAAGTTTTATGATATTTCCCTCTGAACGAATTGGTAGTGGAGAGCCGAGCCGATCAATTTGAAGGCACGTCTCTGCCCAGCCCTTGCCGAATGTTTTTGCGTGATGATCCGAGCGATCAACGGCCACATAAAACTGATAGATCACCAAGTTTCTGGGATCGATATTCCACACATCCAATACTTCCGGTCCTTTGTGTCGAGCTAGAAATTTCTTTACATGCATCTGCTCGGAAAGCGAAATCGCTTTCCGCTGTGGCAGAGCCAATTGGCGTGGGTTCGCCAACGCTTCGACTGCTGCGCGGTATTTTTCCCATATATCCTCCCCCTGCTGTTGGCTCAACTGTGGGTCAAACCAGCAGTTTCCCTGCAACCAACTCACTGCTTCCGCTTTTTCCATCCAACCCAAAAGCAGGATTCCGTCTAAAGTATTTGGCATCGCGTTTTTATCCTATGCTTGCGAAGCTTTCGAGAAAGCAGTAAAGGGTCCGTGGTTCTAAATTTGGAGTTCCAGCAATTTGTACCCCCAGCATGGCGCGGCCTCCAGCTGCAGAAACTCTATGCCTAACTCTGAATCCTGAACCAATCCTTCACTGACAATTTGAACCGGGTGATCTCGTCATCGTTCAGCTCGCAACTGTGAGCAACGGTATTCCGAATCTTGTTGAACTGCGCAAGGATCAATTGCATTGCCTTCTGGCTCCGCAACGTATCGGAGAAGTCCTTCCAGTTCGCATCGAAGATGCTGATCAACTCGCCAAAGTTCGTGTACGCGAGTGGGTCCTCGGACCGAATCGACATGATCGAATCCATCTCGTCCTTTTGCTTCTTCGCGACTTCGTTCCGCGCTCCTTCGGGGACGGTGTCTTTCCACCAAGTCGGTCCATGCTTTTCCAGTAGTCTTTCCGAGATCAACCTCCGTATGGAATTTTCCAGCGCATAGTAAATGACGTAGAAGTCCGCCATCCGCTGGGCTTCCTGAAGGATGTCGCTCTCGAAGAGTTCGACGTCCACAATCTCAGACTTCTGGATTGTTTTAGTGTGCTCAATCTGAACGCCGGACTCTTCCAGCTTCCGGAGTTCCGACTCCAGCAGCAGGTTCTGCATTCCGAACAGCTTGATCAGTTCGCTCGCTTCCATCATTTCCTCAGCAGATTCTCGCGCAAGCTCTTGAAGATCGCGTTGAACACTTCAATTTCGGTTGTGGCCGGGAGATTCAGGTTGATGGTGTATCCCAGTCGCAGCCCACCTTCCAACTCCTCCCGTCCGTTCCCACGTTCGTTTCCCGCACCGCCCGCCGCGCCTTGCGCCTCAGTTACGTCCTTCTTTGGCTTTGGCGTACCACCTTCCCACTTTGCCAACTTTGCCAACTCCAGAAATGTCCCGGCGACATACGGAATGTTCGCATCATCTTCTGCGGCTCCGGTTAAACTCCGAAGTTTGGACACCAATTCAGGTTTAGTCAGTTTCCATGCATATTCATTGGCTGCGAATAGAGGTCTGTACGCCTCGCGCAACCGCTCTGCCATCACCGGACCCGACAAGGAGTCTTCCCGAAACTCCTTGTAGGCTTGCGTCGGTGTATTCGCGGCGTCAAGGAAACCGAGTCTTTTGAGTAACGGTATCATCGCACGGAAACTGGAAGACTTCAGATCCAGAACCGTGTTCAGAAAGTCCACAGTGAACTTCGGGGGAACCGCTGCTGCATTGATCTTCGCGAACAATTTCGGAATGCCGTTGTAGGCATTCACATAAGGCGGATAATCAGCCATGAGTTTCTCCTTGTTGCTGTGACAATGGTACTCCGATTCTGGAAACGCAACAATGGATGTACCACCCGGATTTCCACAGGTTGGCACGGAGGCGAACACACGGCGAACATGGTACTATGCAGGGCATGCTACACCGTTCAACTTTTGTTCATCTATGGGATCACGTAACCGATTTCCAACGCCCTCTTTGCGTATGCTCCCCACCAGTTTGCGCTGACACGTCCCTCAGCCTTCAACTTCTTGATGACCTTGTGAGGATCGGGCAGAAACATATAGCCGTGTTTCTTTGACCCCACGGGAACAACCTGAATGAATCCCAACCTCTGGAGCACGTCAATCCGCTCCTTCCAAGTGCGGACGTTCCGATTCGGAGCGGTGAATCCGGACGCAAAGGCCATGGCTTCTTCATCGGTGACTTCAATAAGGCCCTCGTCGAAGTTGCGACACCACAACTCAAAATACACTCGCGAGACATCCTTCCCCTTGTCGCGATCTGCCAGTTCCTCAATTAGCGTCATGATCAGGCCAAGCGTTCGAGGGATAGTGGAGAAGCCGTTTTCCTTCTTCCGATCCCAAATTTCTGAAGCAGAACCAGGCCAAAACTGCTCTCGTAACTTCTCGCGGCGGATGGAGGCCGCATTTCGGGCAATGCTCGGTAGCGTTGGAGGGGCTGGGGGTGGGGCTGCTGCCACTGCTGCTGGTGCCGCTGGCGGTGGTCCTGCTGGTACTGGTGCCGGTGCAGAATCGACTTTGATCATCGGGATACCTCTTAACCAGAAGATACACCCACGTGTGCGCGCCCACGCGGGTTGGGCAGTCCTGATCGTCGCCGTTACAAAGGGCGATCTAATCTGACTATGTGTATGATGCCACGCATCTATAAGAAAAACAAGCACTTAGTTGCGCTACGTTGATCCACTAACCTGCGTTTTGGAGAAAGACTTAGAGGCATATCGCGAAGTCGAGCGGGAAAAGCGAGACGACTGCGCAGATGCGCCTACCCGCTGTTGAAATTGTGGAACTTAGCTAGGAATTGGTGCTCCTTGGTGCTCCGAGTGCTCGCTGGTGCTCGGCGTTCTCCCGGTGCTCGGAGTGTGGAGGGGGTGTGGGGGAGGGATGGGGCCAGAAAGGCCAAGGCCCACCATAACGGCTCAGCCCATCGCCCGGATGCCAATTCTAACTGCCGGATGGCTTCGATAGCGGCGTCTTCCTGCGCGGATGTAGGCAGCGCGTTTGACAGAAACGCCCAGTGCTTGACAGGACGGCCCCCCGAGCAGCGAGAATCCTTAGGTCGCGCCCACATTGGTTACGGGTCCCACCGACGATGAAAGTGCCTCTCTCGGCATCTGAGCGGCAGAGCTGGGTGGTCTAGGGTGTGGCGAGAGTGTGCGCCCGGCGGAAGGATTGTGAGAGGGATACAATTCGAAGCGGGAGGGAACGATGAGCAGCAAGACAGGGCGTAATGACCCTTGCGGGTGTGGCTCGGGCAAGAAGTACAAGAAATGTTGTGGAGCGCCGAAGCACGAAGTCGCGAGCGTGCGAGTGAAGGACCTGAACGATTTTGAATTGACGCCCGGACTGGCGGATGCGCTCACAAAGTCTCTGGACGCGTCCTATATGGAATACTTCACTGCCGCAGCTTCAGGAAGGAACACGAAGGAAGCTGAGAAGCGGATCGCAGCCATACCGGAGGAAAAGCGTTATCTCACAAGGGTACTGGATTCGTTGGATAACGCATTTGCGGACTTCGATACTGAGACCGCGACGTTGGACTTGCCTCACATGGAAAACCGCAAACCTGAAGCCATCAAGCGGTATCTTGAGTTTCGCCTAGAGCAATTCAAAATACTACTTAATGCGGTTGAAGATTATGTTGAAGAGAAGTATCCGACAACTGGCGGACATTCTTAGACCCTGCTATCCATCAGCACTCGGATCAACCACGTGGCGAATGACGACGCGGAATGCAGCCGACTTGTGGACAGTGCAGTTGCAGAGACGTGACACACCTGCGATATTTACCTGTGATCCTTACCTGTGTTGCGCGTACAAAAACCCAAAAGACGGTCCTCTGGGCGCTGTAAGTTGTTGGATTTCTTAATACGGGCTAAATGGCATGGAAGAGGTCGTCGGTTCGATCCCGACCAGGTCCACCATTTTCAAGTACTTACAGCGTTCCCCTTTTCCAGCTTGGTAGCATTTGGTAGCAACCCCCTTTACCGAATCCATTTCCCATGGAAGACGTAGTAGATTCCATCCCCACCAAGTCCATCATCGTTTGACTACTTGCAGGCACTACGCTTTCCAGTTTGGTGTTATTGGCTGTCGGAAATGCCTTGACCGCTTCCACTTCATGGAAGAGGTCGTCAGTTCGATACCGACTACGTGCACCGTCTTGAACCACTTTGCAAATGCCCCGCAATCTGAACCACGGTGAAGTGGCTAGCAGCGCTTCAGTGAGTGCGTTAATGAATGCCTCTGTCACATAGATAGCGGCTGGCGTGTCAAACCTGTAGCTATGCAGACGCGGACGATTGTTTTGATCGCAAGATTCGGATAGCGCCGTGTTCGCGATTCCAAGTATCGTCACGCAAATGCACAAGACGATCGAGCCGACCATTTTATACTTCGGAACGCCGGTAGCCCTCATCAGCAGCTTGAACCCAGACGGATCGCCCAACCTGGCTCCTATGTCGTCGGCTTGGTGGCTAGGCTGGAGTTGCATGCTTGGGCTGGGTCAGATGGGACAGACCTCCGACAACCTCATCCGCACGCGCGAGTGCGTGATCAATTTGCCATCGGAAGATTTGGTTACGCATGTCGATCGCCTTGCGCTTACGACCGGCAAGAATCCCGTGCCGGAGAAGAAACTTCAGTGGGGCTATCGCTATGAAGCAGACAAATTCGGCGTCTCCGGGTTCACTCCAGTCAAGTCAGAATCGGTCGGGCCACCGCGTGTGCGCGAGTGTCCCGTGCAAATGGAGGGCATTGTGCACGATTTTCGTTCCTTCGGCAAAAATGTGAGCGCCAACATGTTTGAGGTGCACATCGTGAAGCTGCACGTCGAGGAAGAACTGCTGGTAGGGGACGGCCCGCGTCCGCACATCGACCCGGTGCGCTGGCGCCCGCTGATTATGAGCTTTTGCCGTTTTTTCGGCCTCGCCGCTGAGGTACACCCCTCACGCCTTGCCGAATCTGATTTCATAAAATTCGTGACTCAAGGGACCACGTCGCAACCAGCTAATTCGTCCGGCGTGCAAGAGCAGAAATGATGTTCGGATTGCATCACAAGTGGCGCGAACCTGCCGGGATGATTCGCTGCATGAATGGCTATCGAAAAATAGGAGTTCAGCTGCACAAGGCGGCAGGGTGAAGAAATGGCTAAGGACTTCGGAAAACTGAGCCGTGAAAAGAACACATCTGCACACAGGGCTAAGATTGCCGCCGCTTATTCGGTCTGCGCCCTGGTCTGGGGAACGACCTGGTTCGCCATTCGCGTGTCCATTAGTCCTGGTGGTTTCCCGACATATGAGGCTGATGCTGCGTTTCTCCGTCGCTGTTGCGATCATCGCTGTGTTAGGGCTTGCTGGAGTTGTCAGCCTGAAACAACAGCGTGGGCCCCAATTGTGGTGGCTATGTGCGGCCCGTCTAGTCAACGCGGCGAGCTTTGCCCTGCTCTATGCCGGGTAGCGGCAAGTCCTGGGCAGTGTAGCGTCAGTTTTGTTTGCGTCCCTCCCTTTGATAACGGCGGTGTTGGCGGGCGCGACGCGTACCGAGGTTATCTCTGGTGGTCAGGTGCTCGGCGCCGTCATGGCATTTGTTGGCGTCGCTACGATCTTTTGGGATCGCATGGCCATATCGCGCCGACAGGGCGTCGGTGTTGCTATGGTTCTGGCCGCCGTAGTCACGTGTGCGACATATATGTTAATCATCAAATGGAAGACTTACGGCACGCACTCCATGGCCGCGACAGGCGTGTTCTTGGCAGCGACCGGAGTAGGCTTGTGGTATTTCTCTCTCGTCCGAGGATTGGAGCCTCTTCCCTGGCCTTTGCCATTCGCACCAACTCTCGCCGTCCTCTACCTGAGCGTGTTCGGTTCGATAACAGCCTTTTGGTGCTACCTCTTTCTGTTGAAGCAGGTCAGCCTAATGACCGTGAGCACGCTTGTTATGGTTGAGCCGGTGATCGCTCTCATTATCAATCACTTATGGGAACACCAAGTTAGGTTGGAGTGGCGGACCTATGTTGGAGCGGCGAACACCCTGAGTGGAATCCTGGTTGGCTTGCTGCTGAAACGTCGGATCAGCTCAGAGCGCCTCAGATCTGCTACGACATGTTCATAAACGGCCCCCAATGTTGTTCGGCGCAGCTACAGCATGACTGGCCTGCAGAGGACGCCTGGCTGAGGCCGGACGGTCAGGGATGCGGCGGCGATCAGCCACGACGGCCATCCTTGTAGTGCATCGAGCGCGAGGCGAAATGTTATTTCCACCATAGCCGAATCCCCTAACGATCGCCCTGTCCATCATTGGCGAGAGGCAAGAGTCCTCTACCACCGGCGGCATCACATTCGGCAGCATGATTCCAAGTTCCTTCAAGCGCAGATCAGTGTGCTACATGCGCCCATCCCTCGGTTGTAGCGGCTACCACGGTCAGAAAACGGTCGATATCCTCCTCTGAGTTCATCAGGTGCGGCGCAATGCGAATGCGCCCCTCCCGCAGGGATACGACGACCTTTGCGTTTCGCAAGGCCTGATATAGGGCTTCGGTGCCACGACGATCAGCAGCTTCAATGCACCCACACGCCCCCCGGCGTGATGGCTCAAGCGGGCTCGCAACTCTGCACGCGGGAGGAAGCCGTTCAAACAATCGGTCAATCAGACTCTGACAATGGTCGTGAACCAGCTCGGCACCGGTTCGCAATACAAACTTCAGTGATGCCTCCATCACCGTGAGATTGAAATTGAACTGCGTAGACCCTTCAGCCACATCCCAACGGCTCATTGTTGGCGACTGCGGCGGGTCAACGAGATTTAGCCGGGAGAATGTGTCAGTCCCCTGAGAAAGCCAGTTATAGGGCCCTGCACGCAGCCGGTCACGATGCTGCCTGTTCGTCCATAAAAAGCCCGTGCCCCACGGACCGAGCAAGTACTTGTATCCTGCGCAAACGAGGAAATCGGCGCCCAAATCACTAACCGTGAATGGACAGGAGCCACAGGACTGACTCACATCGAGCAGCAAGAGAGTCCCATTCTTTCTGCACGCTTCGGCCAATCGCGGTGCATCGAGCATCGCCCCATTGTCGAAGCGCACATGACTCACCGACACCAAACGAGTTCTGGGAGTGAGTGCTTCGACAAAATCATCCGCGGTGATGAACCGATCTCGTGGTGTCACTATAGACAGCTTGATATCTTCGCGCTCTTCCATTGGTTTCCACGTTGCATAGTGCATCGGGAACTCCCCGCGCCCAATAAGAACCTCGTCGCCGGGAGACCACCGTAGTGCGTACGCAACCATCGCGGCTCCCGACCCGGCACCGGTTGTCAGAGAAATGTCATCTGGATCCGCTCCAAGGAGTGTAGCGAGGGAGCCGCGTACACTGGCGGCCGGCCCAAAAAATTCCGGATCGCCGACCACGTGCGGCAATTGCTTGGCGCGAATTGACAACTGCACGGCGTCGAGTGCAACAACCGGAATTGCGGCATTGAACGCAAAATTCATGTATGTCACACCATCCATTGGATGCCATGCACCTCGGAACGGGGCAGATTCGACAGCTGTTTTTCTCGTTTTCATGGCTAGCCTCTTTTGACAAATTCGGAGCACTGTTTACAGATAATCATTTGGCAGACTATACTTCGTCGTATGACTAATTGTCAATATGAACCGCAGACCGCCTGGCGTGGCATAGTGCGGTTCGTGGCTTCTTTTGCGGGATTATGTGCGATTTTCTCGGCTGTCGTCACGGGAGTGGACGGTTGGCAACACCAATCGCACACGCGATGGCCACAGGTTGTCGCGGTTGTTAAAAACTGTTCTGTGGAGCACCCAAGGGCCACCGACCGTTTAGTTGTGTTTTACGGCTATCTTCCTGTTAGGCGGCCGCTTACCGGATCATCGGGATTTCCCGCTGAACACGACGACCATCACCAGGCACGAATATGGGGGGAGTACCCAAGCCCCCACAGTAAGCTTCAATCGTGTGCAGCATAGTGCAAGAAAGTAGGGATTTCTTCATCATGGCCGGATTTTCATCAGAACGGGCGATGATTCAATTTGACATTGAAGATCCGACGACTGTTGATGCCGCTTGGTGCTTTAAACAATATTTCGGTGAATTGAATGATCGCTTCGACGGCGGGTTTGACCCAGACCGAAGCATTTCAGCAAGCGCTCATGAACTCACGGAGCCAAGAGGCGTCTTGATTGTCGCCAGACGGTGTGGAGAACCAATCGGCTGCGGAGCCTTGAAGTTCGGCAACAATCGAATAGCCGAATTGAAGAGGATGTGGGTTGCGCCGGAGGTGCGTGGTTCCGGCGTGGGCCGCCGAATCCTAACTGAACTTGAACGGTTAGCTGCAAAGGCAGGTATTCATGTGGTTCGGCTTGAGACAAACAGAGCTCTGAGCGAAGCCATTTCGCTCTATCGAGCCTCGGGATACAGGGAAGTCAATCCTTTTAATGCAGAGCCGTATGCTGATCATTGGTTTGAAAAGCGATTGCTCTGAGTCAACAGACAGGTGTCGCTTAGAGCCCGCTGGATCGAAGCGAAGGAATTAGCAGGAATGGATCAGAACCGGAGGCAGCCCGACGCTACCCTCAGATGCACAGGTATCGCAGGCTCCGTCAGTTCGTGTTTTGTGAGGCTCGTAGAATCTCTTACGTCGCTGTGGCTTGTCATGCAATTCAGCGGCTCTTTCTTCGCCAACTTGGCGGAACAGTGCGTTCTGCTATTTCGGAGCCCACTGCACACCTCTTCGCCGCAGAACATCCGAATTACGGCTGGCGCCGCGCCATGGGGGCAGGAGACAGTATGAAATAAGAGGTGGAGCGGTTCATCGGGTTTGTGGTCGGGATTCCCACCGTTGCAAACGCGCAAGGGCGGGCCACCCGCCCAAATTCGCTTGTCAAAATGGGTTTCGGATTTTATCGTGAACGCTGACTAGCGAGGTTCTCAACACAATGGACGTACAGCGAGCAATAGCAGGGACCTTGGTGATTGTCTCCGTCATCGTCCTAGCGGCGATCGGCCAAGACGAGCGTTCTTCTCAGCAAGAAAACCAACAGACGCAGGTTACAAACTGCCAGGCAGCTATGCCGGTTATCTTGAAACAGTACAACAATGCAAGGTACGCCGTACAAGCGGCGCGGAACTCAGGAGACAAGGGACACATACTGACTGAAGTCAGTCAGGCGCAAGCCGCTCTCGACGCAATGGAACAGCCGCTAAAAGTGTGCAGCGAAGCTATGCAGAGCATGAAAAGTGGACAACAACCACCAGACGGCAAAAATTAATTGATTCAGCGGGATGGGTGGCCCATCATTGCGTTTTTTGCAAGGATGGGAACCCCGACTGCGAGCCCATCAGGGTTTTGACTTCCGCAAACGCAAGAGATCAGAGGACGGCGGATTGGCCTAGTCTTTTCCTGCACTCGTGAAAAACTACCACGACTGAGGATGCCCCACGGGTGGTCGCGTTCAATGCTTGACAGGCCGATTGATTTCTGCAATCATATAGTTCGTCAGTTGGCTAACTGACGTAGTATATATCAGCCGCCATGTTACTAATGGTCAAGTACATTTTGACCCGTACCCTTAGATGCCGCGAGTGAGTGGCCGACCGGCACGAGAACAATTCGATTGCGAGGAGAATACAATGTCCGTATACGACAGGCTCGACGTTCTTCAAATCACGCTTCCGGAACCCACACCGCCGGTGGCAGCTTTTGTTCCCTTCCTGCGCACCGGCAATTTGCTTTTTCTTTCTGGTCAAATCGCCAAGAACGACGGCAAGCCCTGGGTCGGACAGCTGGGCGGGAATCTCACCACCGAACAAGGGAAGAAGGCCGCGCGCAGCCTGGCCATTGATCTCATGGGTACACTTCATGCCGCGGTAGGCGACCTAAATCAGATCAAGCGCATCGTGAAGTTGATGGTGCTCGTGAACAGCACTCCCGCATTCTCCGAACAGCATTTGGTGGCGAATGGCGCCTCTGAGCTTTTCGGAGAGGTATTTGGAGATATGGGATTGCACGTTCGTAGCGCCATTGGGGTCGCTCAGCTTCCGTTTGGATCCTGTGTCGAAATAGAGCTGGTCGCGGAGGTCTGACGAATTGATGCTCAAATGGAGTCTCGGATTTTTCACTAACGATCAGCCCGAGCAGTATGCTCTCTCTGGAGAACCCGTGGGCATATTTGACCGCTACACCGAGAAGGCAAGGCGTACCGTGGTGCTCGTGGTCAGTCCTCAGGGAGAACGGCTAGCGATTGTGGAACACATCGAATAATCGTGTTGACAATATTAAGGATGGCCACTCGGTCCGCAGTACGTGAATTTGGAAGTCCGAAGTCCAACCAAAAGAGGCGGTTACGCATGGAAGTGTACGTGCAGCAATGAAAGGATGATCTTGCGATGAAGGCGATCTCCGTAAACGAATTTGGCGGCCCTGAAGTCCTGAAATTGGAAGACGTACCTGACCCTCGACCGCCCCAATCAGAAGAAGTCTTAATTAGTGTGAATGCTGCGGGAGTGAATCCCTACGACACCTACATGCGATCGGGCGCCTACGGCACCGGGAATCCGGCCCTCCCCTTTGTACCCGGTTCCGACGCCGCAGGGGTCGTCGAATCCGTAGGCGCCGATGTAGACCTGACACTTGGACAACGTGTCTATACCACCGGGACGATCACCGGCGCCTATGCGGAGTTAGCGTTGTGCAAGCGGTCCCAGGTTCACCTCTTACCGGAGCGCGTGAGCTACGCCCAGGGCGCGGGAGTTTATGTTCCTTATGCCACTGCCTACCGCGCGTTGTTTAAATTGGCTCGTGCGAGGCCCGGCGAGACTGTGCTCGTCCACGGAGCCAGTGGTGGCGTGGGGTTGGCCGCGGTTCAGTTCGCGTGTGCGGTCGGCATGAAGGTCATCGGCACGGCAGGAAGTGAGGAAGGCCTCCAGTTGGTAAAAAAAGAAGGCGCACTGCAGGCGGTCAACCACCGCTCTACGGATTATCAGAAGCGGATTCTCGACATGACGAACGGTTGTGGAGTCGATGTGATCCTCGAGGTGTTGGCGAACGTAAACCTTGCCCACGATCTGAACATGCTGGCCTATCGCGGGCGGGTCGTTGTGGTGGGCTCTAGAGGAAAAGTTGAAATCAACCCTCGAGACATCATGACGCGTGAGGCAGCCGTGTTTGGGCTCTTTCTTTGGAAGGTGCCCGGAGTAGAAGCGTCGGAGGCGCAAGCCGCTCTGCAGGCAGGATTGGGGAACGGAACCCTCCGTCCGGTCATTGCTGCGGAGCTGCCTCTGGCCTCAGCTCCTGATGCCCACCGGCGAGTCATGGAACCCGGCGCACGGGGCAAAATTGTCATCATCCCCTGACGGAAGCAATATACCCGCAATCGCCGCCGTTAGTTGTACAAGAAGCCAAGGCTCAGGCCGGGCAAAGGAGGTTTATGCGCAATGTCGTGTGTACCAGCAAGGCTCCCGGTGTGTGGGGCCTTACTCACAAGCTGTCAGGGGCGGTGGATTCATTTTCGTGAGCGGACAGCTTGCTCTTGATCCCGTTACCCGGCAGATCATCGAGGGTGATGCACGCCAGCAGACCGAACGTGCCCTTCAGAATATTGCCGCGGTCCTTGAGGCATCTGGATCCAACCTGTGGACCGTGTCTTTGGTTTTTCCGAACTGGGAGCGGCTCTGAAATACCTCGGGGAAGGCAGACACCTAGGGAAGATTTGTTTGCGCGTTTGACGTCGACAAATTTGGCATTGGTCAATAACCGGAAAAGGAAGTGCCGCCGATGAAGACTCTAGGAATCGTAGGAGGAATTGGACCGGAGTCAACTGTTGACTACTATCGTTTGCTCATCCAGATGTGGCGTGAGCAGACGAAGGATGGAAGTGCTCCCTCCATCGTGCTGAGAGTGCCGACGCAGAGATCACCCGAAGGCTTTGTGAAGCTGCTCCCTGCACCCGGCGACTGGACGCCGTTAGTGATGGAACAGCATTGAGCCGGTCTCTACCAGCTCAATGCTGTCAATTTGTTGGCTGAACTTTCTGGAGGGGCCGAAAACCAACTCTGAACTTGGTCGGAAAAGGCGACAGATCAGAGCTACGCAATTCCCCTTCCCTCAGGCGGACGGTGCACAAATCACCATCCGCTTTTCCTTCTCAGCCGTCCGCCGCAATCACCAGGCATAAGCTCGCCTTGTTCTCTGGAGCGCTGTTGGCTGTCAGCTGTGAATATAGATCGTCCAGGTAACGGACAAGATCTTCCACTGCCCATCAATTTTGCACACCTGCCAGTGTTCGACGCCTGAATGGTGAACCTTGTCGTTGATGACAAAATCGTAATTAAATGTCACCAGCCCTAGATCACCGTCCTGGCGAATCTCGATATTGCGAAATGTCTCTTCGAGTTTGTCCTTCGACGTAGCGAGCAATTTCACAAATCCATCTAGCTGGCTCGGGCCAACCCCATCGAACTGAGCGTTTTGTTTGCGGGCGCCATCAACCTCTTCCTGGTTGTTGATGTGATGAAAGAGCACATCGGGGTTCAGGATGAGCTTCGTTATGGCGTACCCGTCCTTGTGAATAATATCCTGACGGAACTCCTCCAACACGCTGCGAATTTTCGCGAGGTCATCGGCATTGGATTTGTATTCCGGGCCCTGCGCTAATGCTTGACCAGCCAAAGCACACGTAAGGAGCGCAATGAATACTAGGCCTGCTTTCTTTTTGTTCATCTGACATTTTCCTTTCACATTTTGATTTTGGTGTTCAACTCTGGGTGTTCAACTTAAGGAAGAAGAATGCCTTGTCCATCTCCCTTTCGGGTAAGTCACGCATGAAGTTAATGGAGTCGAATTTCTGGTCCTCCGATTTGAGGTCTGCCATAGCCTGAGCTTTGCTTTGGATGCCATCAGGGCTTTGGCCGATCCAGTCCTCTGCCAGGAGTTTGCTTAGCTTGCCACGTCCTTCTTGACTGTGGCCGCATTCCCGTCGCGTTCCATCTGCAGCAAAATTCGTTCCACGTCGGCTTTTTCGCCCTTTGCTTTTTCTTGCTTGTCGGCCGTCTGGCCCAGAGCAAGCGATGTGGCTGCCGCAAAGAACAGAATAACTGCCAAGATTCGCTTCATTACGTTCCCCCTTCCAATATTGGATAATCTTCTCAGCCGAATTCCCGGATTGTTCCCAAGTTACGCTCGGAAGCCGCGATCCTTCGACGAGTGCTCGATGTGTGAGAGCGGCAATCATATAGACACTTAGCCAATAAGCGTATTATAGTAGCTCCTTATGCATGCGGCGGTCAAACATAATCTAGCGCTAGCTTTTCCGAATGCGCTGCGTCTAATTGGAGATGCGCAAACGTGCTGGCATACGACACGATTCTGACGCCCTGGACATGGCTTGATCGGAGCGAGTCGCAACTGGTTGGATTCAGTCTCATCGCGGACATAAGAGCCCGCTGGAAGGGATTCTGATGACCACATTATTTCAGGACGTGCGGTATGGACTGCGGCTGCTTTGGAAAAGTCCCGGTTTTACCATCGTGGCGGTGCTTTCCCTGGCTTTGGGCGTGGGCGCGAACACGGCGATTTTTAGCATCGTGAACGCGGTTTTGTTGCGTTCGCTTCCTTTTTCGCACCCGGACCGGTTGGTGAAGATCGTGGCCAACAATAGGGGGGTGAGGGCGCAGGATATTGGACTCTCCGTTCCCGAACTGGACGATCTCAGATCAAGGGCGGGCGTCTTTGACCAGGTAAGCATGACCCTCCCAACCGAGGTTAATTTGACCGGTTCCGAGCGTCCGCAACGTCTCGAGCTGCAGATTGTCAGTCCCAACTACTTTTCCATGCTTGGCACTTCCGCGCACATCGGGCGAGTGTTTGGTCCGGGTGACGAAGCGCAGGGCTTCGCCGAAGCGGTCGTGATCAGCGATAGCCTGTGGGCCCGAGGGTTCGGCAGAGATCCTGCAATTCTGGGGCGAAGACTGCAGCTCGACAATGATCCATACACCATCGTCGGTGTTCTTCCCCCCGGATTCCGCCATCCGGGCAGCACGGTTTCGACGGATGTCGAAGTATGGGCGGCAGCGGGATTCAGGGCCGATCCCTTCCCGAAGCCAGAGCGCAGCGTGCGGTGGCCCGGAGCGATCGGGCTTTTGAAACCAGGAATCAGCCGGGAGCAGGCGCAAGCGCGGTTGAATGCTTTCACGGCCCAGCTGCGGACAGAATACGCCACCGACTATCCTGCCGGGTCCGATTGGTCCATTGAGGCCGAATCACTGCAAGAGTCGCTGGTCGGCAATGTCCGGCCCATGTTGTTGGTGTTGATGGGCGCGGTGGTACTGATTATTCTCTTAGCCTCGGTTAACGTCGCCAATCTTCTTTTGGCGCGGGCTTCCGGGAGACAACGAGAGATGGCCGTGCGCCTGGCCTTGGGCGCCAGTCGCTCGCGCATGATTCGGCAGTTGCTCACCGAGTCGGTGATTCTGTCTCTGGTCTCTGGCGTTGTAGGGGTACTGACGGCAATGGCAGCCTTGCATTTTGTGCAGTTTCTACCCGCCAGAATTCCCCGGCTGGCCGAAGTGCAAGTGGACCGGACGGTGCTCGGCTTCGCCCTGTTAGTTTCCCTTCTCGCCGGGCTGGGGTTTGGATTGGTTCCGGCCCTGCAATCCTCGAAAGCCGAAATTGCGGTAGCCATTCGAGAAGGAGCCAGAGGATCGGGCACGAGCGGCAAAACCAACCGCTTGCGGGGTGTGCTGATCGCTTCAGAATCGGCCTTGGCGGTAGTGCTGATGGTGGGAGCAGGCCTTCTGTTGCGGACATTTTGGGGACTGCTGCAGGAAAATCCGGGTTTCAATCCCTCAAGAATTGTTGCCGCTAATCTATGGCTGCCGATACCCAACAATCCCCAAATGGATCGCTACGCCCACCCTGAAGTCTTGAACACCTTTGTGCGGGAAGCGGTGCGACGCGTGAGTGCTATCCCGGGAGTCGATCTCGTCTCCATGACCACCGATCTGCCGGTCACCCACTCGTCGCAGCGGGTCCCCATCAACATTGAGGACCGTCCGGAGGAGTCTCGCAGAGGCCTGTTCTCTGAAGTCACCCGTGTGACCCCTGAGTATTTCAAGGTGTTGCAGGCTTCGTTGGTTCGTGGACGCTTCTTCGCGGAAGACGACCAGCCCGGCAAACAACTGGTGGTCATCGTCGATGAAAGCACGGTTCGTACCTTCTGGCCGGACCGCGATCCCATTGGCCGGCGTCTGAGCGTTGGTCCCGGCGTTGGTCCCGCGAGCAATGGTCCCGCGGCCATCAACCCGCCGTGGTGGAACGTAGTGGGAGTGATCAAGGACATCAAGAATGATGGTCTCGACCAATCTGGGACTCCGCACATCTACTCGCCGATTTACCAGGTTCCAGGAAGCAGGTCTTTAAGCGTGACGGTCCGGACCTCTTTATCTGCTACCAGCCTGGAACCGCAGATACGTCGTGAGATCGAGGCCATCGATCCAGGTCTGCCAGTCTTCAACGTCCGTACGATGAATGAGGTCATTGACGGTTCCCTGGCTGCACGTCGCTTCTCCGCTGAATTAGTGGGGGTGTTCGCACTCGTGGCGCTTCTGTTGGCGTCGGTGGGAATTTACGGGCTGTTGGCCTACATGGTGGGCCAGCGGGCGCACGAGATTGGAGTGCGCATGGCGCTGGGAGCGATGCCCTCGACCATTGGGAAAATGATTGTGAGCCGGGGCGCGGGGCTGGCTGGCATTGGAGTGGGGATCGGTCTGCTCTTGTCGGGGATCATGGCCCCGCTGATTTCCAGTTTGCTGTACGGAGTTCGACCTATTGATCCGGAAGTGTTTATCGCTGTGCCGTTGATCCTCATGGTGGTTGTACTTTTGGCGAGCTACATACCGGCGCGGCGCGCGGCCAGGGTGAACCCGATCGTCGCCTTGCGCGAGAGTTGAAAAGGCAGGATTCGGGGACTTTGCAAGCAAAAAAGATCGTGGAAGCTGTGGTCGAAAGCACCTGCTGGAAGGAGGGTGCCCATGGAGTGTCCGGCTGGCCGTGGGCGATGGCAGGAGAGAACGCAGTAATTCCGCGGCCTTTCTCTTCCCTGGCGCGGTACGATCACCTAAACCGCACCATGCTTCCAGGAGAACCGCTGATGTTGGGTGTTTAGTTGCTGCGCGGTCCTGAACTCATTTTCGCCGCTGGCATTCCACGCCGGCGCGCCAATTTACATCCCAGTTGCCAAGACTAGGATTCCAGCAGCGCCCGTAACTTGTGAGCGTATCTGCGGCTCGACGTGACCACCGTTCCTTCTGCCAGTACGATGTCGTATACCCCATCGAACATCGGACGAATCTCGCTAATGCGGGCACCGTTCACGATGGCCGATTTCCGCACGCGGATGAAGTGGTGTGGCGCCAGCTTCTCTTCCAGGTGTGCCAGGGTTTCCCGCAACAGGTGACTGTCGCTGGCGGTGTGTATGCAGGCATAGTTTCCCGTGGCTTCGATCCACAAAACGTGGGAAACGGGAACAAAGAAAATCCGCTTCTTGTCCTTCACCACAAAGCGTTCCAACGGGCGGAGACTACGGAGGGATTGGAGCAGTGGTTCGAGACCTCGATTTGCTTTCCTGCGCTGTTCGAGGACCTGGCGTGCGTGAACCAGGGCCTTGGCAAATCGCTCCTTATCATACGGTTTCAAGAGATAGTCAACAGCGTGCACTTCGAATGCACGAATGGCGTGCGCATCGTGAGCCGTGACGAAGATATATACGGGAGCGGGGCCGGTCGATGGCTCCACATTTTCGATGACTCCAAAACCATCCAGATCAGGCATCTGCACATCGAGAAAAACGATGTCGGGATGAAGTTCATTGATCTGCTCCACCGCGCTTATTCCGTTCGCCGCCTCGCCTACAACTTCAATGCCGTTGTGTTCGGCCAGATAGCGACGGATACCGCGCCGGGCGATCGGTTCGTCATCGACGATGAGGACTCGCGTCTTCATGCGAACTCCGCAGTGGAATGGTGATGATGGCCTCACAGCCTCGACCGTTGCCCCCGGTAAGTTCCAGCGACGACTCGTCCCCGTAGAGCTGTTTCAAGCGTGACTGGACATTGGTGAGTCCGACGCCGAATCGCAGGCGCGATCCCGGTGCCGGACCCGGGCCATCATCGCGGACGCAGAGCCGAACTCTGCCGTTGTGGCGTTGCGCAGCGATCTCCAGCCGGCCTGCGGCGGAATCGACGCTGATGCCGTGCTTGATGGCATTCTCAACCAGTGGCTGAAGCGCCAGGCTCGGTACATAGACTGCGAGAAGGTCAGGTGGCACGTCCATGTGAACTTTCAACCGATCATGAAAGCGTGTCTGTTCGATCTCCAGATACTTGCCGACGAACTCGAGCTCGCTCTGCAAGGTGATCTCGTTCTCCCGCCGTTCGAGGGCCATGCGCAGCAAGTCGCCGAGGCAGACCAGCAGACGGCTCGCAGCATCGACGTCTTCCTGCATCAGGACTCCAATGGTGTGAAGACTGTTGAACAAAAAGTGCGGATGTAACTGGCTCTTAAGGTTCTCAAGTTCGGCATGGGAGAGCTGCGTCTCCAGTTGCGCCGCTATAGTCTGGCGCTCCATAGCGGCCTGGTAAAAGTGGATCGACTGATACAGTCCCACAACTAACCAGTACGTAAGCATGCCAGTAAAGCTCATAGATAGAACACTGACTGCGAACGTCGGGAGAAGGCGCAGCACACTAGGATCAGTTATGCGAAAAACTGACCGCAGAAGTCCACGGCTCAGAAAGTATTCGGTGACAGATGCCAGGGGAGCCATCATGAGCGACGTGATTGTGTGGATCGCTATATGAGGTACAAACCTCGGCCCCGTCAACGGGAACCGTTTGGCCAGACCAATCACAAGCGGTGTGTACGCCGCCCATACGTACCAGTAGACAAGTTCGAGCGCACCCACGATCACCCAGCTGACGTGCATACCCTGTACCTTCACCAGCACGATCCTGCGCACGGCAAACAACAGTCCTACAATCGTCCACGCACACAGGATCAAAATCCATCTCGTCCGTCCCATATCTGGTGTGGCCTGCAGCAATGGGTGTGTCGACCTCTCCGGCACGGATTATAGCTGAACCTTCGAAGGAGACATCACTGAGGACAGGGCCGTCGAGAGCGCCAAGTTCTCTCGGCAAAGCAATTTCACCGGTCCACCGGTCCAGGTTTGCGAGCCGGCAATCGGGCAGTTGCTGGCAAAACGCGGCAACTCCACAACCATCGCAGCTGCAGAAGGGCCTTTGTCTAGGTTGATTGGGGAGAAAGGTAAGGAGCTCAAGACTCCACGTGCTGCCATCCCAATGTAACGAAGCGTTTGAAACGGAAGGTACAAAGTCTTTGGCCGCTAACCGCCCAGACGTTTGTGCTGGATACCGCTGCCACTTTTGAATTCCGGTTTTGCCCTGTGAACGGATACGTGGCAACAGTACTTGACGGCCAACTCTGACCGCTTGTCTCATTTCGGACACCGCATGTCACTTTTCCTGCGAACACTGGTTCTTCGCGGCATATGTTCCGTGAGCAGGAGCATCGCCAAGAACGTATTGGCGTTGCGATGACGCTGTGGCCGACAGGGCATACAACAGGAGAAGAAGCGAATGAAATCGAGTATTGACACGCGCTCGAATGGTTGTAAAGCCTGAAGGCTGATGTCCGGGAAATTGCGGCTGCGGCAGTCCGCCCGATTCACCAAAAAAAGATGAGGACAAAATGAAGACAACTCTTGTGATCCCTGCCTTGCTGTTACTCGCCGCGTCGGCGGCTGCACAAACAACGCCGGCACAAACGAAGAATCCGGTCAGCACCGCCCTAAGAGACATCCTGCCCGGCCGGCAGAAAAACACCGTCGCTGCCGTCGAGGCCATGCCAGCCGAGAAATTCAACTACAAACCCACCGCCGACCAGATGACATTCGGCCATCTCGTCGTCCACATAGCCGAAACAAATGATCTGCTATGCAGCAAGGCCGCTGCTGTCCCCGCTCCCAAGGTCGACGAGGTGAAAGAGACGGACTCGAAAGACAAGCTCGTGGCCGCGCTCAAAGCCTCCTTCGATTTCTGTTCCGACGCGCTGGCGAAAATGGACGACTCAAGACTAGCCGAGACCACGGAAATCTTCCCCGGACGCCAGGGTTCCCGTGCCTGGGCCAGCATGATCCTCGCAGGTACTTGGGCCGACCACTACGCCGAAGCGGCAATGTATCTGCGCTTGAACAGTGTGTTGCCGCCGACCGCCAAGAAATAAGAGGGGAAGAAGATTGGCAACTTCAATACGCTGCAGCTTTCTACGCATGAATCTGGGGGGGCGCATTCTGGTCTCCACGTTAGTGGCGGTAATCGTAACGGCCGCAGCCGGGGCGCAAAGTGTTCCTGCCGTCAGTTCGGCAGAAGCGCGAAAAGCGATTCAAGCCGGTTACATCGAGTGGGCTAAAGCGCGTGTGGCGCTGGACATGAACTCGATCGAGAGGATGCTGGCTCCGGATTTCTACTTCCAAACTCCCGACGAAAAACATACATCGGCAGGAGTTTATCGATAGCATGCCTTCACTCAAGATAACGCGATTTGACGCCAGCGTGCTCACGGTCAGCAACCCAGAGCAACGACTGGTCGGTACTCATACTTTGCGAAAGTAGAGGTCGAACCACAGGGCAAGGATGACAAAACGAGCAAGAGGTACAGAGTGCTGGTTGCACTGGATGGCTAGAGAAACATTGAACGACAACCGATGGATCCTCCTTCCTCCGAGCCACTGGGCCAGCAACGGTGGCAGGAGAGTCCGCCGATCGCAAACTGGTAACTAAATAAGATTCTGTGATATTGACCGAAAGGAAGCGTCCACTGGAGACTTTACTTCAGGATGTTCGTTACGGTTTGCGCATGCTGGTCAAGAAGCCCGCATTCACGATCGTGGCTGTCCTGACGCTGGCTCTGGGCGTGGGAGCCAACACGGCCATTTTCAGCATCGTGAATGCCGTGTTGCTGCGTTCTCTGCCCTACCGCGATCCCGATCGTTTGGTACGAATCTTCTTTAACGAGCCCGGCGTAGGATTGCGGGACGTTGAGTTTTCCAAGCCCGAACTGGATGACCTGCAGACGCGAGCGGGTGTATTTGAAGATGTGACCCCGATCTTTGAGGGTAGCGAGAATTTGACCGGCGCCAAACAGCCCGAGCGTCTCGAGGGGGTCAATGGCGGTTTCAGCTACTTTTCCATGCTGGGTGCGACCCCGCAAATTGGAAGATTGTTTGGTCCGCAGGACTTCGCGCTCGGTGTCGCTCCCGTGGTCGTGATCAGCGATGGCCTATGGCATCGCTCCTATGGCGCCGATCCGAACGTTCTCGGCCGTACCCTCGGGATCGACAATGATCCCTATACAATTATCGGGGTTCTTCCGCGCGGATTTCGCCATCCTGGACCGACGGTTTCCGGCGACGTGGAAGTGTTTGGCGCCGGCGGATTCAGCGCAGATCCCTTTCCCCCGCCAATGCGTGGTACCCGGTTTTTAGTATCTGGAATCGGACGACTTAAGCCTGGCCTGACACTGGCGCAAGCTCAGGCGCGGCTCACTGCCATGGCCGCCGAATTACGCCACGACTTTCCCACCGATTACCCGCCGCAGGCGCAATGGACAATTGAGATTCAACCCTTGCAAGAAACTTTGGTGGGCAATGTTCGGCCCATGCTGCTGGTGTTACTGGGTGCGGTAATCCTGATCGTTTTCATCGTATCGTTGAACATTGCCAATCTCCTCTTGGCGCGCGCTTCGGGGCGACAACAAGAGATGGCGGTGCGGTTAGCGCTGGGGGCGAGCCGCGGCCGCATGGTGCGCCAGATGCTGACCGAGTCCATGCTGCTGTCGCTCATCGGCGGTGCCGCGGGAATCGCAACCGCGGTTGGTACTTTAGGTTTCATCCTGCGCTTTGTGCCATCGAACGTTCCCCGGCTCAACGAAGTACGAATCGACTGGGTGGTGCTGGCGTTCGCTCTGCTGATTTCCATTCTCACCGGCTTAGTGTTTGGACTTGCTCCAGCGCTTCATTCGGCAAAAGTCGCTCTCTCCTCGGCCATTCGTGAAGGCGGTCGCGGGTCCGGCTACAGCACTAAGACCGGCCGATTGCGGGATGTTCTAATCGTCTCGGAACTGGCATTTGCCGTCATACTGATGGTGGGAGCCGGCTTGCTGCTGCGTACGCTGCGGGACCTGTTGCAGGAAAATCCAGGCTTTAATCCAACTCAAGTTGTCACGGCAAACACGTGGCTAGGAAATCCCAACGATCCGAAGATGGATCCGTATCTCGGTATTCCTCGAAAAGCCGCCTTTGATCGTGAGTTGCTGCGGCGCATGAAGGCAATTCCGGGAGTGGAACTCGCCGCAATCACCTCATCTCTACCGACCACCAATAGCAACCCCAACGCGGTCGGTGGCTTAGCGATTGAAGGCTTAGCGATTGAAGATAGACCGGTCGAGTCCTCGCAGGATCTGCGTGCCGAGAGAATTCGGATAAGCCCCGATTATTTTAAGGTGTTGCAGGCGACGCTCCTACGCGGCCGCTCATTCACCGAGGGCGATGAAGACGGCAAACAGCCGGTGGCCATCATTGATGAAAGCACCGCTCGTAAGTATTGGCCGGATCGCGATCCGCTGGGCCGCCAAGTGCGGTTCGGACAAGACCCTACTAAGCCATGGACGACCGTCGTGGGTATTATTAAGGATATCAAGAGTGACGGTCTCGACATCGATGGCGTTCCCCACATCTATGTTTCGACCTATCAAGACCCCAATCATATACTGAGCGTGGTGTTGCGGACGTCTCTGCCCGCGACCCTGCTCGAACCACAGATTCGGCATGAAATCCAGAGCATTGATCCCGGCCTGCCAGTATTCAATGTTGTCTCTATGAACGACATCCTTGATCGGTCACTGGCTTCACGCCGTTTTTCTGCCGACCTGGTGGGCGGATTTGCTGGACTGGCGGTGCTTCTGGCCTCCATCGGAATTTACGGCTTGTTGGCTTATATGGTCGGCCAAAGATCGCGCGAGATTGGTTTCCGCATGGCCTTAGGCGCGCGGCGAGCCGACATCCTGAAACTGTTCTTGCGCAAGGGTGTCGCGCTTGCTGGCGTGGGAATCATTGCCGGAGTGGTTGTTTCTGCATCCACTGCGTCGTTGATGGGCAGTTTGCTTTACGGTGTTCGCCCGCATGATCCGGCTGTGTTTCTGATCGTGCCTCTACTTTTGTTTGCCATTGCCGTTCTAGCCAGCTACCTTCCTGCCCGGCGCGCGACGAAAGTAAACCCGATCGTCGCCTTGCGCGAGAGTTGAAAAAGCAGGATTCGGGACCTTACAAGCAAATAGATCCGTGATATTATGATTCGTCAGTTAGCTAATATTACAAGCGAAGTTGCAATCGAGTTGAAGCAGCAGGATTGATCCCGTGATGGACCCGCTTCGCGATGATCGACGGTTCGGAGACGTGATGAACAAGATGATTTTCAACGCGATGCTCGTCAGGCGCTTCAAAACTGATGGGATTCGCCCACGCTAAACAGTGGAGGGGGTTTTGATGAGCACGTTATTGCAAGACATGCGGTATGGACTGCGGCTGCTTTTGAAAAGTCCCGGTTTTACCATCGTGGCGGTGCTTTCCCTGGCTTTGGGCGTGGGCGCGAACACGGCGATTTTTAGCATCGTGAACGCGGTTTTGTTGCGTTCGCTTCCTTTTTCGCACCCGGACCGGTTGGTGAAGATCGTGGCCAACAATAAGGGGGTGGGGGCGCAGGATATTGGATTCTCCGTTCCCGAACTAGACGATCTCAGAACAAGGGCAGGCGTCTTTGAGCAAGTGGCCGCTATGGCCACGGGCGACGCTAATTTGACCGGCGCAGAGCGTCCGCAACGTCACCAAATAGCGATTGTGAGTCCTAACTATTTTTCCATGCTCGGCGCCTCAGCGCACATTGGACGAGTGTTTGGCCCTAGCGACGAGGTGCCGGGTTTCGCTGAAGCGGCCGTGATCAGCGATAGTCTGTGGGCCGGCGGGTTCGGCAGAGATCCCGGAATTCTGGGGAGAAAGTTGCAGCTCGATAATGATCCCTACACGATTGTCGGGGTTCTCCCGCCCGGATTCCGCCATCCGGGCACCACTGTCACAGATGTCGAAATATGGGCGGCATGCGGATTCAGGGCCGCTCCCTTCCCGAAACCTGATCGCAGCCTGCCGGTAGCGCCCGGAGTGATCGGGCTTTTGAAGCCTGGAATCAGCCGGGAGCAGGCGCAATCCAGGTTGGACGCGTTCGCGTCCCTGTTGCGGACGGAATACGCCACCGACTATCCGGCGGGGTCGGGCTGGTCGATTGAGATGGAACCGTTGCAGGAGTCGTTGGTGGGCAATGTCCGGCCTATGTTGTTGGTGTTGATGGGTGCGGTGGTGCTGATTATTCTGCTGGCCTCAGTCAACATCGCGAACCTCCTCCTAGCGCGGGCTTCGGGAAGGCAACGGGAAATGGCGGTCCGGCTAGCCATGGGCGCAAGCCGTTCCCGCATGATTCGCCAGTTGCTCACCGAGTCGCTCATTCTGTCTCTGGTCTCTGGCATTGTAGGGGTACTGACGGCAATGGCAGCCTTGCATTTTGTGCAGTTTCTACCCGCCAGAATTCCCCGGCTGGCCGAGGTGCAAGTGGACTGGACGGTGCTCGGCTTCGCCCTGTTAGTTTCCCTTCTCGCCGGGCTCGGGTTTGGCTTGGTACCGGCCCTGCAATCCTCGAAAGCCGAAATTGCGGTAGCCATTCGAGAAGGAGCCAGAGGATCGGGCACGAGCGGCAAAACCAACCGTTTGCGGGGGCTGTTGATTGCCTCAGAGTCAACCCTGGCGGTAGTGCTGATGGTAGGGGCGGGGCTACTGTTGCGCACGTTCTGGGGACTGCTGCAGGAGAATCCCGGCTTCAATCCCTCCAGAATTGTTGCTGCCAATCTCTGGCTGCCGGTACCCAACAATCCTCAACTGGATCGCTACGCCAAGCCCGAAATTTTGAATTCCTTTGTGCGGGAGACTGTGCGCCGCGTGCACGCCATCCCCGGAGTTGATCTCGCCTCCATGACCACCGATTTACCGGTTACCCACTCTTCGCCGCGAGTCCCCATCAACATTGAGGACCGTCCGGACGAATCTGGCAAAGGTCTGTTTTCTGAAATCACCAGTGTGACTCCTGAGTATTTCAAGGTGTTACAGGCTTCGTTAGTACGCGGACGTTATTTCACGGAAGACGATGATGCCGGCAAACAGCCGGTGGCAATCGTCGATGAAAGCACAGCTCGTACCTACTGGCCGGACCGCGATCCCATTGGCCGCCGATTGAGCATGAGGGGCCTTAGCGGCGCAGCCAAGCCGCCGTGGTCGACCGTGGTTGGCGTCATCAAGGACATCAAGAATGATGGCCTCGACCAGTCAGGGACTCCTCACATCTACGCCCCAATCTACCGGGCTCCGGGAATCCGGAATTTTAGCGTGACGGTCCGGACCTCTTTGTCCGCCACCAGCCTGGAGCCGCTCATACGCCGTGAGATACAGGCAGTCGATCCAGATCTGCCGGTATTCAATGTCCGTACGATGAATGAGGTCATTGACGGTTCTCTAGCTTCGCGCCGCTTTTCCGCTGAATTGGTCGGCGTGTTTGCAATCCTGGCGCTTCTGTTGGCGTCAGTGGGAATTTACGGCCTGTTGGCCTACATGGTGGGCCAACGGTCGCATGAGATTGGAGTGCGCATGGCGCTGGGAGCCATGCCCTCGACCATTGGGAAAATGATTGTGAGCCGGGGCGCGGGGCTGGCTGGCATCGGAGTGGGGACCGGGCTGCTCTTGTCGGGGATCATGGCCCCGCTGATTTCCAGTTTGCTGTACGGAGTTCGGCCTATCGATCCGGAAGTGTTTATCGCTGTGCCATTGATCCTCATGGTGGTTGTACTTTTGGCGAGCTACATACCGGCGCGGCGCGCGGCCAGGGTGAACCCGATCGTCGCCTTGCGCGAGAGTTGAAAAGGCAGGATTCGGGGACTTTGCAAGCAAATAGATCCGTGATACTATACTTCGTCAGTTAGCTAATAGTAAAAACTGAGTTTGCAATCGAGTTGAAGCAGCAGGATTGATCCGGTGATGGACCCGCTTCGCGATGATCCACGGTTCGGAGACTTGATGAACAAGATGAATTTTCAACGCGATGCTCGTCAGGCGCTTCAAAACTGATGGGATTCGCCCACGTTAAACAGTCGAGGGGGTTTTGATGACCACGTTATTGCAGGACATGCGGTATGGACTGCGGCTGCTTTGGAAGAGTCCCGGTTTTACCATCGTAGCGGTGCTTTCCCTGGCTTTGGGCGTGGGCGCGAACACGGCGATTTTTAGCATCGTGAACGCGGTTTTGTTGCGTTCTCTTCCTTTTTCGCACCCGGACCGGTTGGTGAAGATCGTCGCCAACAATCGTGGCGTGGGCGCGCGGGATATTGGACTCTCCGTTCCCGAACTGGACGATCTCAGATCAAGGGCGGGCGTCTTTGATCAAGTGACCGTAGCCTGGCCAACCGATACGAACTTGACCGGCACAGAGCGTCCGCAACGTCTTGAGGCGCAGGGCGTCAGTCCTAACTATTTTTCCATGCTCGGCACCACCGCGCACATCGGGCGGGTGTTTGGCCCGGGTGACGAGGAGCAGGGTTTCGCCGAAGCGGTCGTGATCAGCGATAGTCTGTGGGCCAGAGGGTTCGGCAGAGATCCCGGAATTCTGGGGCGAAAGGTGCAACTCGACAATGATCCCTACACGATTGTCGGCGTTCTCCCGCCTGGATTCCGCCATCCGGGCAGCACGGTTTCGACGGATGTCGAAATATGGATAACAGCGGGATTCAAGGCCGATCCTTTCCCAAAACCTGATCGCGGCCTGAGGATGCTGCCCGGAGCGATCGGGCTTTTGAAACCCAGAATCAGCCGGGAGCAGGCGCAATCCAGGTTAAATGCTTTCGCGGCGCAGCTGCGGGCAGAATATCCCACCTACTATCCAGCCGGGTCCGACTGGTCGATTGAGGCTGAGCCCTTGCAGGAGTCGCTCGTCGGCAATGTCCGGCCCATGTTGTTGGTGCTGATGGGCGCGGTGGTCCTGATCATCCTGCTGGCGTCAGTCAACGTCGCGAACCTACTCCTGGCGCGGGCTTCCGGAAGGCAACGGGAGATGGCAGTACGGCTGGCCATGGGAGCAAGCCGCTCGCGCATGATTCGTCAAATGCTCACCGAGTCGATGATTCTCTCTCTGGTCTCCGGCATTGTCGGTGTCCTGACCGCAATGGCAGCTTTGCATTTTGTGCAGTTTCTACCCGCCCGAATTCCCCGGCTGGCCGAGGTTCAGGTGGACTGGACAGTGCTGGCTTTCGCCTTGCTGGTTTCCCTGCTTGCCGGACTGGGGTTCGGATTGGTTCCGGCCCTGCAATCTTCGAAGGCCGAAATTGCAGTGGCCATCCGGGAAGGAGCCCGGGGCTCCGGCACCAGTGGTAAAACGAGCCGCTTGCGCGGTCTGCTGATCGCCTCAGAAACAGCCTTGGCGGTGGTGCTCATGGTGGGAGCAGGCCTTCTGTTGCGGACATTTTGGGAACTGCTGCAGGAAAATCCTGGTTTCAATCCATCCAGAATTGTCGCTGCCAATCTCTGGCTGCCGGTGCCCAACCATCCTGACATGGATCGCTACGCCAAGCCCGAAATTTTGAATTCTTTTGTGCGGGAGGCTGTGCGGCGCGTGAGTGCCATCCCGGGAGTTGATCTCGCCTCCATGACCACTGATTTACCAGTCACCCCAGTGGCCCACTTGTCGCAGCGACGCCCCGTCAACATTGAGGATCGCCCCGAAGAATCTGGCAAAGGTTTGGTTTCTGAAACCACCAGCGTGACCCCTGAGTATTTCAAGGTGTTGCAAGCTTCGCTGGTACGTGGACGTTTTTTTGCGGAAGACGATCAGCCCGGCAAACAACTGGTGGTCATCGTCGATGAAACTACGGCTCGAACTTTCTGGCCGGACCGCGATCCCATTGGCCGCCGTTTGAGCATGAGGAGCTTTAGGGGCGCAGCCAACCCGCCGTGGTCGACCGTAGTTGGAGTGATCAAGGACATCAAGAACGATGGTCTCGATCAATCCGGAAGCCCCCACATCTACTCACCGATCTACCAGGTTCCAAGACTCCGGAATTTGAGCGTGACGGTCCGGACCTCTTTATCTGCTACCAGCCTGGAGCCACTCATACGCCGTGAGATACAGGCAGTCGATCCAGATCTGCCGGTATTCAACGTCCGAACGATGAATGAGGTCATTGACGGTTCTCTGGCTTCGCGCCGCTTCTCCGCGGAGTTGGTGGGAGTATTTGCCGTGGTGGCGCTTCTGTTAGCGTCGGTGGGAATTTACGGGCTGTTGGCCTACATGGTAGGTCAGCGGTCTCACGAGATCGGAGTGCGCATAGCCTTGGGAGCCATGCCCTCGACCATTGGAAAAATGATTGTGAGCCGGGGCGTGGGGCTGGCCGGCATCGGAATGGGGATCGGTCTGCTCTTGTCGGGAATCATGGCTCCGCTGATTTCCACCGTGCTGTACGGAGTTCATTCTATTGATCCGGAAGTGTTTGTAGCCGTGCCGTTGATCCTCATGGTGGTTGTACTTTTGGCGAGCTACATCCCGGCGCGGCGCGCGGCCAGGGTGAACCCGATCGTCGCCTTGCGCGAGAGTTGAAACAGCAGGATTCGGGGACTTTGCAAGCAAAGAGATCTGTGATACTATAATTCGTCAGTTAGCTAATGTTAGAAACGAGACTGCAATCGAATGGACATCGCTCGGCCCGAGTTCAAGACTCAGAAACGTCGTCGCCAGCTGTTTGTCTTGGCAGCGGTCATCTTAGCCGTGGCCGCAGCCTCAGTTGGAGTTTCACGCCTAAAGCCGGCGGCACCTACGGTTGAGCGCGGAACCGTGTGGACCGACACGGTCAAGCGCGGTCCGATGCTGCGCCAGGTGCGGGGGTTGGGGACGCTAGTGCCCACCCAGGAGGCGGTACGTCAGATTCCGGCGGAGACCGAGGCCACCGTTGTTCGCATTTATATGCTGCCGGGCTCGCAGATCAGAGCCGACACGATCTTGGTACAGATGACAAACCCTCAGACGGAACAAGCCGCGGTTGACGCGCAGCTTCAATTGAAGGCTGCCGAAGCCGAATACCAGAGCCTTCGGGTGAAGCTGGAAAGCGATCTGATGAACCAGAAAGCCGGCGCCGCTACCGTGCACGCGGACGACGCACAGGCACAACGGCAGGCCGACACAGACAAGGCGCTGTACGAACTGGGCGTCATCTCAGGCTTGGCCTACAAGTCTTCCAGGGGTAAGGCGGACGAATTCACCACGAGAAACGACCTTGAAACGCAGCGGCTCGCCGCCAATCAGCGAGCGATCGAGTCGCAGATGGCGCAAGAGCAAGCCAAAGTCGACGAGATGCGGACCTTGGCGCAGCTCAAACAAAAGCAGTTGGACGCGTTGAAAGTGCGAGCGGGAATTGATGGCGTGCTGGTGGATCTCCCACTCCAGGTCGGCCAGCACGTGCTGCCTGGAACCATGCTGGCAAAGGTGGTGGAGCCCGAGCATTTGATGGCTACTCTGAAGGTCGCCGAGACCCAAGCGCGAGACGTGCAGATTGGCGAGCTTGCCTCGATCGATACTCACAACGGGTTGATTGCCGGCACCGTGATGCGAGTCGATCCGGGGGTTCAAAACGGAACGGTGACGGTCGATGTCAAACTCACCGGGGAACTTCCCAAGGGTGCGCGGCCTGACCTGAGCGTGGATGGAACCATCGACCTGGAGCGGATGGACAACGTGCTCTATGTAGGCCGGCCGGCGTTCGGGCAGGAGAACAGCACCATCAGCTTGTTCAAACTCAGCCCTGACGGGCAGGGAGCCTTGCGCGTGCCAGTGAAGGTTGGGCGAGCCTCGGTGAATTCGATCCAGATCATCGAAGGCTTGCGCGAAGGCGACGCCGTCATTTTGTCCGACATGTCGCGCTGGGATAACACCGATCGCGTCCGGCTTAATTAATCGAAGCAATCGAGGCAGACATCATGACCGACGCAGGACAACCGCTACTTCAAGTCGAAGATCTGAAGAAAATCTTCTACACCGATGAGGTCGAAACGCACGCGCTCTCCGGAGTGCATTTGTCCATTCGCAAAGGGGAGTACGTTGCCATGTCGGGGCCTTCGGGCTGCGGCAAATCCACGCTGCTCTCGATTCTCGGTTTGCTCGATACTCCGACGGCAGGCAAATATCAGCTGAATGGCCAACCCGTCGAGAGCCTCGACTTCGCGGACCGGTCGCGCATTCGCAATCAGGAAATTGGCTTTATCTTTCAGAGTTTCAATCTGATTGGCGATCTCACAATTTACGAAAACGTGGAGTTGCCGCTCACCTACCGCCAGAAAATGCCCGCCGCCGATCGCAAAAAGCGAGTGATGGAGTCGCTGGAACGCGTAGGCATGGCGCACCGCGTGCGCCATTATCCTTCTCAGCTCTCCGGCGGGCAGCAACAGCGCGTCGCCGTGGCGCGCGCGCTGGGCGGGAAGCCTTCCATCCTGCTCGCCGACGAACCCACCGGAAATCTCGACTCTCGCAATGGTGAAGCGGTCATGGAGTTGCTGCAGAACCTGCACCGCGAGGGCGCGACCATCTGCATGGTGACGCACGATGTGCGCTTTGCCAAACACGCCCAGCGCGAAATCCATTTGTTCGACGGCAAGGTGGTGGGGAAAGAGGAACTGGAAAAGCTGATGGCGGATGTGCATGCATGATTCGTCTTTGCAATCTGGAACGCAGTTACAACACTCCGGCCGGGCAAACCTGGGTGCTTCGACGAATCAATCTCGAGATCCGCGAAGGCGAGTTCATCACGATCATGGGTCCTTCCGGGGCGGGAAAGTCTTCTTTGTTAAACGTCCTGGCGCTGCTCGATGATAGCTGGCTAGGCGAGTACTGGTTCCGGGCGCAAGCTGTCCATGACATGAAGCGCAAGCAGCGGAGCGAGTTGGCCAAACGCAACATCGGCGTAGTCTTTCAGAGCTACCACCTTCTCGACGACCTGACGGTGAGCGAAAACATCGACCTGCCGCTCTCCTACAAGGATGTTCCGAGCAGCCAGCGGCAGAGCCTGGTGGCGGACACACTGGATCGGTTTCAGATCGTGGCCAAAAAGGATCTCTATCCCAGCCAACTTTCTGGCGGACAACAGCAACTAGTCGGAATCGCGCGAGCGGTGATTCACAGGCCTGCGCTATTGCTTGCCGACGAACCTACAGGCAACTTGCACTCCTCGCAGGCAAAGGAAATCATGGAACTCTTCCGCACGCTAAACCAGCAAGGAACCACGATCGTGCAAGTCACGCACGCGGAGGCGAATGCCGCTTATGGCTCGCGCACGATTCAGCTCCGCGACGGTTGGATGGTGAGTGACACTTCGAACCCGGAGCTTCAGCCGTATGAGGCGGTGAAGCAATGAAAAAGACCATACGCGCGGGACAGTTCAGACGGCTGCTGGTTGTGGTTCCTCATGAGTCTCGCTGCAACAGCATGGGCGCAGACGAACGCACCCGTATCCTCTGAGATGCCGAAGTCGCGCAATCCTTTCAATGCGTATTTGCCGAATGAAGTACCTGAGCCGGGGCTGACGAATTCTCCCCTGCTGGGGCAATTGATCCGCGATGACAAGCTGTACCTGTCGCTGAAAGACGCGATCCGGCTGGCACTTGAGAATAATCTCGACCTGGCGATAGCCCGATATAATCTTCCGATCGCCAACACGGACATACTGCGCACCAAGGCCGGCGGAGTTTTTCGCGGTGTGAATGCGGGCGTTGTGCAAGGGACCCCTGGCGGTGGAGTTGGGGGCTTTGGCGCAGGAGCTCCTGGCGGGGGCGCTGGCGGCACGACCGGCGGCGCAGGCGGCGCGGGCGCGGGGGCGTCAGGATTGGTGCAATCAACCTTGGGTGTAGGAACTCCCGTGGCATCGTACGATCCAGCGATTACGGCTTCGGTTGGCGCCGAGCATCAAACCAGTCCTCAGGCCAGTCTGCAGCTTTTCGGCGTGCCTTCGCTACAGCTCAATACCGGACAAATCAATGTTGGTTATTCACAGGCTTTTGCGACTGGCACCAGCATTTCAGTACAGTTCAACAACAACAGCCAAACCAACAACAGCCCTTTCTACAATCTGTCTCCCGCGCTTACTTCGATGTACCAGTTTTCATTCCAGCAGCAATTGCTTGCAGGATTTGGCTTCGGCCCTAATCTTCGCTATCTCCGGATTGCAAATAACAACAAAAAGATTTCTGACATTGCCTTCAGAGATCAAGTGATCGTCACCGTCACGCAGATCGAGAACATTTATTGGGACTTGGTCAATGCCTATGAACAGGCGCAAGTAAGTGAAAAATCCTTGGCATTCGCGCAGCAGTCGCTGGATACTGCAAAGAAACAGCTTCAGCTGGACAGCATTCCCGAGATGGATGTGATGCGCGCCGAAGCCGAAGTCTCAAGGCGCGATCAGGATTTGACCGTAGCACGAACCACGCTGCAATTGCAGGAATTGCTGATTAAGAACGCTCTGACCAGGAGGCTTGACGATCCTGTGCTGGAAGCTATGCCGGTGGTTCCCACGGACCGTCTGGAATCGACACAGCCAGCGGCAAGTCAAGCCGTTCAGGGCCTTATCGCGCAGGCGCTGCAGGATCGCACCGAACTCGCAGAGTCTGACATCGATCTTGTGAACCGCCAGATCAGCCGCAAGGCCGTGACGAACGCGTTGTTGCCCTCGCTCTCATTGGTGGGATTCTACGGAGGATCAGGATTGGCTGGGCCTTTGAATCCGGCTTACAATCCAGTTCTGGCCGGACCTCCGGACACGTCCCTCCCCACGAACTTCGCTGGAGCGCTGGGGAACGCATTCAATAATTCTTCTCCGGACTACTACATCGGACTCAATCTCAACATTCCAATTCGAAATCGTGTGGCCAAGGCCGACCAGTACCGCTCCCAGCTCGAATACCGGCAAGCCGAACTGCGCCGTGAGCAGTTGATTAAGCAAATTCGGATCGAAGTGCGGAATGCGCAGTATGCCCTGGAACAATCGCGTGCCAGGGTGGAATCAGCCCTCAAGGGCAGAGATCTGGCCGAGCGCACATTCGAGATCACAAAAAAAGAGCAAGACCTGGGAGCGGGCTCAAGTTACCAGACCATGACAGCACAGCGCGACCTTTCGGTAGCCGAGCTGGATTTGGTTACCGCCCGAACAATCTACGAGAAAGCCCGAGTAGAACTTGATCGCGCCACCGGGGCAACTTTGGAACGTAATGGAGTGCTGATTCAGGATGCGATCACCGGGACGGTTACCGCGTTATCTCCACAACTCATGCCGAGTTCGGCCAAACCGCAAGATCCATGCTCCGTGGCGCCTTCAGGAGTCGAACGAGCTACTCTACACGAGGTCGATAAGTGAAACGAATTCTGAGTGCTAGGTCGGCCTTGCGTGCCTACCCGCCGCGGAATTCCTTAGTTACGTCGCACCGACAAGCAGTCGCGCTTGTGGGTGTAGTTAGTATACATCGAGAATTAGCTAACTGTCGATAAATAAATCTGCACCATTTCACAACGACATGCAATCTAAGTAAGGGGAAACGGCAGTTGTGTTGCAGCAGGTGTTCGCGGGGTTAGGGGATTCTCTCATGCTCGGTTTGGCGGCCAGGTGAGAAAACCCCGTGCACAGTGCGACTGGCTTTTGGGCTTGTCGGCGGAACCGCAACGGCTGCATTGTGAGCGATTCGCGGGCAAAACACAGTGGTTTTCTCGCGGACGTCGTGAACCAGGCCGCCCCAAACCGCTTCCCGACGTGATTTCGGGAAAGAAATGAAGGAGCAGTCATGAAGTTCGCGACAGCGTCGAAGAGTGTAGTGCTGGGATTGGCGTTGCTGTTGGCCTCGAGCGCATTTGCGGGAACGAAAGTCAGTCTTCTACTTGGCAGTCCCGTGACTGTCAACGGAACAACGCTGAAGCCAGGGGACTACAAAGTCCAGTGGGAAGGTACCGGTCCCAACGTGGAATTGAGCTTCCTGCAAGGCAAGAACGTAGTGGCAAAAACACCCGCGCACGTGGTCGAACTACAGACGCCATCTCCCCAGGATGAAGAGTTGACCATTAAGAATGACAGTGGACCCGACTCCCTAGTGGGTCTCCGCTTCCAGGGCAGGAAATTCGAGTTGGACCTGGGCGAAGCTAGCGATGGTATGCAGGCAGGTTCGAGGAAGTAACCGCGGCACCAGGCAGACCGAGCAATAGGGGGCACAACGTGTGCTCCCTGTTTTATTCTAGTGCTGCTCCGTCGGGACACTGGCTTGAACCTCACCTTTCAACGACGCCGCGATGACCCTCGGGGATTTCGCGACTTAGTACATATTTATCTCTCCGCCGCGCAGTTCGGGCTTTTGGGAAATGCGAGGGTGGACAACATCCAACGCGCGCAGATTTCCGGTGCGATTCCTACACCTTCGATAGAATGGCTTTCTTGATTTGCCTAATTTTCGCCTCGTCACGCTTGTAGAACGTCCACTTCTTGATCCGCTTGGGGCGGGTCAGCCCGGCCTGGCAAAGAATCTTCATGTGTTCGCTCGCGGTCGGTTGACTGATGCGAAGCTTGCGCGCAATCAGGACGCCGCAAACCCCATCCCTCACCAAATCGCCGTAGACCTGGGGAGGGAAGTGTTTTGTTGGGTTCTTAAGCCACTCGAGAATCTGTAGTCTACGCTCGTTCGCGAGAGCCCGGATTGCGACAGTCGATATCATTACGTTTAGTACACTCCCTAATTATCATAACACGCTTCGTACAGATTTCGCGGTGGCTTAAAGCATGAGGAACGCTGAAAGTGTCTTTATCATCTTCGCTTTGCAAGCGAAGTCGTCAACGGCGTCGAGGCCCAGTACCATGGCTTGTACAAAAAACTGTAGGGGTTGCTTCTTGGGTACTGCAAACTGAAACCGAATTGACTGGCGCATTGACAACGCCAAGCAAAGGCGTCGCGTGATTCGAAACTCTCGAGCAAAGGCTCGCTTTGACTGTCACCCGAGGATCGTGGTTTCACAACATTTTCGATCGTCGCTCGGACCTTGCGCGGCGATTGCGTACCATGGTACATTGGTACACGTGACTGCGAAAGGAATTGTCGAAGTCGAGCGGATTCAGACGGGCGTTCGTCTGGAAAAGCGACTGCTCAAGGTGTTGAAAGCGGTTGCCGAACTGAAGGATATGAGTTTGGGTGACCTGCTTGAGGGAATCTTGCTCCATACCTTTGAAGGCAAGTCCGCGTTTTCCCCGCGGACTCTGAAGGAAATCGACCATTTCAGGAACATCTATGGCATGACGCTGCGCGCGTCTGACAGCCATAAGTTAAAGGAGACTAAATGATCGCCACCGGATTGGTAATCTGCGCGTTCGCTGTTTTCACCATGAACAACGCACAAAACACAGAATCGGCTCAAGCATCTGCTGCCCCGGCGCACGTCAGCAACAGTTTTCATTTTCTCGTCCACGCGCCACTGAGCAGCGCGGCGCCACTCTTCGGCCCGGAAGGGGAACGTAGCTGGGCAGGTGACGAATGGAATCCTCAGTTTTTGTACCCTCAGCCGGGGAAGGACATACAGGGAGCAGTGTTCACGGTCCAGCAGGGCCGCCGTAAGAGCGTGTGGATCACCACACTTTTCGATGTGGCCAACGGAAGGATGCAATACGTGTCCTTTGTGCCTGACGTCAGGGTATCTACAGTAGATGTGCAACTTACGTCAGTCGATCCTTCGACCACGAGGGTGGAAGTGACGTATGTTCGAACAGCTCTGGATGCATCGGCGAATGCGGAAGTGCAAGCGCTGGGACAAAGCGACCGCCAAAAGGGCCCGCAGTGGCAAGATGCGATCGAAACCTATCTTAGCGAGCAGCGCCATAAAACCAAATAACGAATGGGCATTATCAGATGAGTAGGACTTTCATGTCTTACGGTCCGGGTTCCGAATCGGTGTCGAGGTTCCAAGGCAACTAATCGCCGTCGCGAGTGACGGAGTGTGGCCCAACACCGGCGTGCACGCATGACTTCTTCGCCGAGGCGAACCCGCCATCTCAACTTGAAATTACGGCGAGCAATTGCGACAGATCTTGAGCAAACCTCTGGATAGTAGAGCCATCCTCCGCGCCGTGGTCCGGGTTAATTTCCGTCAGAGTCAGCCCTGCAAACTTCGGACTCCTAAGCAACACCTCCAACAACTCGAGCGAGTGGCTGTATGACATCCCCTTGTTTTTGGAATAGTTCTCCGCGAGCGGCAGATCGTTAAAATCAATCACATCCACATCAAAGTGAATCAGGAGTCGCTCGAACTTCGTACCCCATTTGGATAGGATTGTGTCTGCGCACCTAACGGGGGACCGAGCGATATCGTCGACGCTTGACGTTGCGATTGCACGATCCCGGATAACACTGCGCTCCCACTCGGTTGCACTATCTGGGTCAAATCCGACGAGATAAACGTTGGCAGCCGAGAGCAAAGGATAGCGAGGTCCACAATTCGCTAGTTCCGGAATCGCCGCTTTTAATCCAAGCATATGCGCCATGCCCATCCAGTCGAGCGCACCTTCTGCCGTGGTGGCAGGAGTATTCATATCAGCATGCAGATCCAAGTAAATCAGGCCCAAGCTCTCGCAGTGTTTCAGATTTGCCGCAACCACTCCAAGCTCGATGGTGCAATTTCCACCGATCACGACTGGAATGTGCCCCTGGCTTATAGGTCGCGACAAAACCGCTGCCGTCTCTTGGACGCAGGCAACAACTGCCTCGCAATGCTGCGCGAGCAGATTCGCCCTATCGGGATGCCACCGCCGCAATGGAAGGTCACCATAATCCACAAGCGTCAGGCCTTTCTGCCGAAGCATTTCGGGAAAGCCTGTGTCTCGGAAGGCTTGTGGCGCCTTCTCTTGTCCAGGGCCATACGATCCAAGACTAGTGGGAACTCCGACATAAGCGATTGTTCGGCCCATTTATGATCTCTTCCTGGGGAATTTAATCGTGAATCACATAACTATCATAAGCACTTGTACAGGTTACCAGGAGGCGTCTCACTGCCTCGCAGTGGTCGGGATTCAATGTGCTCGCTGAATTCGCCTGTCTGGCTCGTCAGCCATTTCGTGCACGGTAATGCCTCGCTTTCGCCAAATTTCCGCAGACAGCCATATCGCACCACCGCCGCGATCTGTTCTTTGATTGGTCCACAAACTTCCAGCCGCAGTCCTGGGCAGCGCACGTCTTGATTCGCGTCGAAGAAAAATCCTTTAGCAGCGACATCGCCTCCGCGGTGACTCGGAGGATGGGAAGCTCCAGCGCGGAAATATCCTTCTTAATTGTGAAGTCAATCTTGTTGCGCCTGACGTTGATTTGCTCAGAAATGGCCAATCGGAGCCTCCATTCGGCAATTACTGAGAGGTCGCCGGGCTGGGCGTGCCTGCGATGTTCGAGAGTATCCACAAGACCCCACAGGGCAAAACGCAGCTCTTTCACGGAAGCCAGAACCCGCTCGGCCGCAGCGGGGACCTCTTTAGCGTGACGAGCAGCCGCTTTCTGCTCTTCCTCATCGAGTAGACCGCACGTCCGAGCCCAAGCAAGGAAACTAACTATGTCGGGGACCCAATCTTCCGGGGCGTTGTTCCAGCCTGACACAGTGTTCACGAGATCCAAGGCAAGGTTGCCCCCGACGATATCGCGTCGTATCCACCGGTGATTGAGCAGTTTCATTGATATAATCTCATAACCTGCATAATAGTGTTTACCGGTGACATATCCAAATTTACTCAGAGCAGCATCTGCTGTCAATAGCAGGTCGCGCCGAAGCGGAGGAGATGGACGTGGATCTGCGCACTTCGCGCTATGTGCCGCCGCGATGGAGGAGGTGCGCGATGCTATGCCGGCGCTGTTCGATCTGCTCGAAAAAGAGACGGAACCAAGCGTGCGCGCCGTGCTCGGACACTGGGCCCAGAATCTTCATCTACCATGGGGTCGTTGGCCTGGGAGCCGGTGTATGCAAACGACTGGCTGCTCGCCCCGTTCAGGAGTTCTTCCGCTTCAGGCCGAGCCGCTGAATTAGCGCATAAATGCGGGGCCATTCTTCGCCGAGAAACTTCTGCCGCCCCCCGAAGAAATCAGCGTCCATTAAGCGTCCAATAGAACGTGGAGTTGAATGTTCTTGTAGAATCTTGGAGGTTTGATATGCCATTCGCGCCTCCTAATTTGTTGATTTCGTTGGAAAGCCTGGGTTCGAATCCCACTCTCCCGCCAGTTTTCTTTGACGGACTTGCACAGTGTTCCCAAATAGGGTACACTCGTACCCATTATGAGTACTACGCAACCCCAGTTCGCGGGCCGGAGCCTATTCGGGCACACGCGTAGCGCACTGCTGGCCATGCTCTATGGCCACGCGGACCAATCATTCTATGTACGGCAGCTCGTCCGGGCCGTTGGTGCGGGCCACGGTGCGCTTCAGAGGGAACTGAAATACATGACGGAGATGGGACTCGTTCTGCGAAAAACCCAGGGCAACCAAGTCCTGTACCAGGCGAACTCGCAAAGCCCGATTTTTTCCGAAATCAAGGGGCTAATCACGAAGACCGTAGGTATCCACGATGTCATCCGTTCGGCTTTAGTGTCTCTGGAGCCAAAAATCCAGATTGCCTTCGTCTACGGCTCGGTGGCGCGTCAAAAGGAGCGAGCGAATAGTGACGTGGATCTGATGGTTTTGGGGGATGCATCTTTCAGCGAGGTTGTTTCCGCCCTAGGTCCAGCACAGAAGGCGCTCGGCAGGGAGATCAACCCGACCGTTTTCCCAGCGTCCGAATTCCGATCAAAATTGGCAGCAGGGAACCACTTCTTGCGCAGTGTAATGAAAGAGAAGAGACTCTTCGTGTTGGGGACCGAGAATGAGCTTACAAAGTTGGCTTCAAAACAGTTGGCTGGTTCAGCACACAACAAGTCCTGAAGAGATCACGAACCTGTTGGCGATTTCGGATCGGGACCTTGCAGCTTGCCAAGTGAAGCAGTTGCCCGCCGACTGGCGGTTTACGATCGCTTACAATGCGGGACTCCAGGCTGCAACCGCCGCTCTGGCCGCTGCAGGCTACAGAGCCGCGCGGGACAATCATCACTATCGCGTTATCCAATCGTTAGAGTTCACCACAGCGCCAGGCACGAAACTCATTGCCACTTTTGACGGCTTTCGCAAGAAGCGCAACGTGAGCAGCTACGATGTTGCCGGGTCCGTGTCGGACAAAGAAGCAGACGAGATACTCAAACTCGCGACGGGCCTCCGCGCGGACGTGGAAAGGTGGATCAGAGCGACGCGCCCGGAACTATTTAAGCCTAAGGTCTAGCGGCGCGGCGTACCCAGCCAAATGCAACCGTGCAGGCCGCACCTGCTACACCTGTGAAACATTGAGTTTGATCTGCATATTTCGCTAATCTGGAGAAGGCTATGGATCGGAAACAAAAGGAAGAAGAGCAGACAACATCCGACGATCCGCAACTGACGATAGACCACGTGAACCCTCATGACGAGGTCATCAGTAGAGACGGAGACGATCTGCTTCGCAGTCTTACCGACGTAAAGCCTCGGCGTCCAGCCGATCTAGCTTCGATGGAGGACAATAGGCAGAAGCTGACGCCACCGAGAGAATCAAAAGAAGACGAGGAGATCTAAACATCGCAACTAGTGCGGCGATGGGTCCCTGTTGATTTCAGCTGCACAATCATCGGGTAAAAAAGGGCTGATCCCCCGCGGTCAGCCCTCGGCCCGAATCAGTTTGGTAGCAAATTGGTAGCACGCGTTTTGGTAGCATTTTGGTAGCAAAACGCGCCGATTTTAGCGGTTTTTGCCGACTCGTCCGACTTTTAAAGCCTTTGCCGTCAGCAAGTTACTGTTTTTGTAGTTCCATGGCATGGAAGAGGTCGTCGGTTCGATCCCGACCAGGTCCACCATTTCCAAGTACTTACAGCGTTCCCCTTTTCCAGCTTGGTAGCATTTGGTAGCAAACCCCTTTGACCCCATCCATTTCCATGGAAGAGGTAGTGGATTCCATCCCCACGAAGTCCATCATCCATCATCGTTTGATTACTGGCAGGCATTACGCCTTTCCAGTTCGGTGTCATTGGCTGCCGGAAACGCTTGGACCGCTTCCACTTCATGGAAGAGGTCGTCCGTTCGATACCGACTAAGGTGTACCGGTGTACCATCTTGAACCGCTTGCAAATAAACCGGATTACCGTTTGGCTGTACTAGGTGTCTTTACGCCGGTGCTCTCGAAACACTCGAAGTCGTTCTCGCTGATCGACTGCATTTCGGTCTGCGTGGATCGGATGCAGCGCAACTTCGAGCCGATGCGCAAGCAAGTGGAAGCCTGGCAGAAAAGTGAATTGACGGACGTTACCGCCAAGCTAGTGATCTACGAGGCGTTCGTCGAAGGCAAACTGGAGGCCCCCAAGCACCCTGCCCGCAATGTGCATGACCTGTACTTCGAGCCCAAGTACGAGGAATCCCAGCCGCGGACGATCTGGAGTCTCTCCAATGCGTTCACCTCGGCATTCAAGGAACTGGATCCCATCCCACAGTTCAAGGCCACGGCTAAACTGGGAGAATTTCTGGAAACCAGGTTCTCGCAGTCGTTCTAGCCTGCGGGGCGGTACCGGCCGGCCGCCCCTCCCAGCAGTAGTCCCTGCTCTGAACCGCATACGCTCGCGAGGAAAGCAATCGTCCCTCCTGTCTGTGACCCGGCCATAGCGGAGGCGCAGGATCGACGCACTGCCACGACTGACTTCCCACAAGCCCGTTTGAACGAAGCCTTAAGGGCAGACGCTTTCGCGTGTCCGGTGTCGGCAGTGTGCCTGTGAGCGGATAAGGTTGGGTCATAAGGAGATCACCTATGACCCACCTTCGCAAAATGATGCTCGAAGAACTCGCGTCGTAATTATGCTCAGACTACCATCGACTGCTACATCCAAGCGATCGAAGATTTTGCGCGTCACTTTCACCGGCCTCCGGATCAGCTCACTCCGGAGCACATCCGCGAGTACCAAGCGTATCTGTTCCGCGAGAGAAAGCTAGCCGCGTCCACTGTGACGCAACGGCTCGCGGCGCTGCGGTTCTTCTACACGCAGACGATCAGGAAAGCCTGGAGCGTAGCCGATACACCTTACCCGAAGAAGACCCGACCCCTACCCAGCATCTTGAGCCCGGAAGAAGTGGCCCACCTCATCGACTCCTCCCAGACTCGGTTTCATCGCATGGTATTGATGACGCTTTATGGCACGGGAGCACGGCGCGCCGAGTTGGCTCGCTTGCAAATTTCCGATATCGACAGCCGGCGCATGGTGATCCATATCCGCAGTGGCAAAGGTCGTCAGGACCGCGATGTCATGCTCAGTCCCAGGCTGCTGGAAGCCTTGCGCGACTACTGGCGTAGCTTGAAACGCAAACCCACGGAATGGTTATTCCCGGGCGGATCCCGGCACACCTCCAACCGACCCATCACTCCCAGAGCGGTGTGGTATGCGTGCCAACGTGCTGCCCAGCGGGCAGGCCTTCAGAACCGGGTTCATCCCCACACGCTGCGTCATTGTTTCGCGACGCACTTACTGGAAAACGGAGCTGACCTGCGCACCATTCAACTACTCCTGGGACATCACGATCTGAAGGAAACCACGATCTATCTTCATCTCTCGCGACGGCATCTCCACGCCACCACCAGTCCGCTGGACGCGCTCCAGCTGAAAGATAAGTCACCGCAGAACCCGTAGATGAACCGGCCGCCACTGGAGGTGGCCGATCTGGTTCGCGCCGCAGGGCGCGCCTTCATCGAACGCAGTCGCCGGTGGATCACCTGGCAACACGTCAAAGTGCTGCGAGCCATCGCACGCTGTCGCACCGCCGCCTTGGGCGGGCATCTCGATGAGTGCATCGCCTGCGGCTACCGTCCGGCTATTTCTTACAACAGCTGCCGCAACCGGCACTGCCCGAAGTGTCAAGCCAACGCCCGTGCTCGTTGGCTGCAAGCGCGTCGTCAGGAACTTCTCCCCACGCGCTACGTCCATGTTGTCTTTACCCTGCCCCATCAACTGGCGCCGCTCGCCCTTCAGAACAAGAAACTCCTGTACCATCTCTTGCTGCAGACCAGTGCCGCAACCCTCCTCGCAGTCGCTCGCGATCCCAAACATCTCGGCGCCGAGATCGGCTTCTTCAGTGTGCTCCACACCTGGAATCAAAAACTCGAACATCACCCGCACGTGCATTGTGTCGTGCCCGCCGGCGGATTGTCGCTCGATCGCACCTGTTGGATTCCATCAGGCTCGCGCTTCTTTCTTCCGGTCAAGGTGCTCAGTCGCGTCTTTCGCGGTAAGTTTGTGGCCGCTCTCCAACGCAACTTCCGGCAGGGCAAGCTGGGCTTCCACGGCCATCTGAAACCCTTCGCTCACCCCAAAGTCTTCTCCGCCTGGATACGAACCCTGTTCCGAAACGACTGGCACGTCTACTCCAAACGCCCCTTCGGAGGCGCCGAGCATGCGCTCCGCTATTTAGGCCACTACACCCATCGCGTCGCCATCTCCAACCACCGACTCGTCTCCTTGACCGATAACCAAGTCACCTTTCGCTGGCGCGATTCCGCTCACCACAATGAACACAAGTTGATGACCTTATCGCTCGATGAGTTCCTGCGCCGCTTCTTGTTGCACACGCTGCCCAGAGGCTTCGTCCGCATCCGCCACTTCGGCTTCCTCGCCAACCGCCGGCGTACTGCTCTTCTACCGCTTTGCTATCGACTACTCGACGCAGAACAACCCTCGCAACCCGAACCAGAAGCGTGGCCAGCCAAGCCGCCGAATCCACTTTGGCGCTGTCCCCAATGTGGCGGCCCCATGGTGGTCCTCGAAAGACTTACTGCGGCCCAGCTCCAACTTCGTTCTCCGCCCTGGCTCGCTGGAGTCGCGGCATGACACTCCCATTCCGATCTCGCTCGCTGGTGTCTCCCAACACCTACAGGCTTCGTGCGCTTTCGCTGCCCACCCACCTAGCTTCTGGCTTCGAGCTTTCGCTCGCAAACTACAATCGAACCAAGCCCGCTGGCGCTCCGGTTCGCTCCATCACCGATTCCCCGAGTCTTTCTCATCACGGCAACACCATTGAAACTGCATAGACGCTTCCGCACCGGCGCGGCTTCCTTCAAACAGCTGTATCGGACGCGCCCCGCACGCCGCCTGAAATCTACCTGGCACTCCCTAAGGGGCGCGTCCGATACAGCACTAGCGTTTGTGGATAGTCTCCGTGCTGCGGCCAACTCAGGGCTTGACTGGTTCGACGGTGCTAAGCCTGCGCCAATCGGGGGGTTGGGACGGCGCACACGAATGTGTGACCCAAATCACAGCAGAGTAAGTCGTAACGCAGGCATTATGAAAATGAAATTCAATTTCATTGAGATTGGGTTTCTTTTTTCAGAGTTTCAATTGCGACTTGGTCGCATATAGAAAGAGGAGCGGCGTGGGGGAGGAAGACAGCGGGTTGGATCAAAAAGGCCGTCAGTTGGCAATCATGGTGGGACTGTGGTGTGTGCTCCTTTTCATCTGGTCTTCGCCGAGCTTCGCGAGCGACGTAGCAAGCGTTTCAGGAACAGTTGGCGATCCCAGTGGTGCTGTCGTCCGGGCGGCGATCGTGATCATCCGCAACTCGGATACCGGTGCACAGCAGAGTCGCACCACCGATGCTAATGGCCTTTACACCTTTCCTGAGCTTCCCGCGGGGCACTACCAGATAGAGATCGCCGCTCCCGGATTTAAGCCATACCTTCAGACTGGCTTGGCGCTCGCCGCGTCGGTTGTCCTCAAAGTGGACGTTGAACTTGAGCTGAAGTCCGAAGCGACAACCGTCGAGGTTAGCGCTGACAGCGTGCAGATCGACACCTCAACCACCCAGATGGGCGAAACTATCAGCGGCAAAAAGATGGACGGCGTTCCTTTGAACGGGCGCAGCTTCACGGACTTGTTGGCGATTCAACCAGGCGTTATTCCGGCAAGCTCGCAGCAGCCAAATGCGGTGGTGATGTCGGGATGCACGACTACTCCTCCTTCCGGCGACTTGAATCCTGGGAACGTGTCGGTGAGCGGGCAGCGCGAAACCGCGAACGGGTTCGTGGTAAACGGCAGCAACGTCGAAGAAGACTTTAATATGGGCACGGCGATTGTCCCCAATCTAGACTCGATTCAGGAATTTCGGGTCTTAACGAGCAACGCGGATGCCGAATACGGTAACTACAGCGGCGGGCAAGTCATCGTGGTCACCAAGACGGGGACGGATCGGTTGCACGGGAGCGCTTTTGAATTCCTGCGCAACACGAACCTCGACGCGCGCAACTACTTTTCCTCCGAGCGCGCGAAGTTCGACCGCAATCAATTTGGCGGCACCTTGGGTGGTCCCCTTAAGAAGGACAAAATCTTCTTCTTTGCTGATTATCAGGGTACATGGATGACCCAAGGAGTCGAGACCGGGCTTATTTCCGTTCCATCAATTGCCGACCGGACCGGAAATCTCATCGACCAGGCCAGCGCGTTGACCACGCCTACGACTCTCCCGAATGGCAGCCAAGTCACTGTTCCGACCACGGTCGCTGGCAGTAATCTTGCCAGTTTGCTTCAGAGCGAACTGGGCTATCCTGTTTCCCCCGGCTTACCGTACTATTTTCGGAAGGGCGAGAATCAGGCAGAAAATCCAACAACCCAATATGCGACGAATTGCACCCTCCCGTCGCAGTGCGTATTCCCGAACGCAGTGTTCCCGCAGAATGCCTGGTCGGCGCCCGCCAAAGCTTTACTGCAATACATTCCCCAACCAAATCAAGGCGGAACCATCTTTTCCACCTCGGCCTACATCCAGACGCTTCGCGACAACGAAGGAGCGCTCAGAGTTGACGCCAACACAGGTTGGGGCACGCTCGCCGCGTACTACTCCTTTGACGACTTCTTTCAGGACAATCCATACCCCACGGGACAAGGCGGCGCCAACGTCCCCGGATTTAACGCCACATCACCGGGGCGAGCTCAGTTGTTCATCCTCGGCATCACCAAGGTGCTGAGCCCGAATACGCTCAATGAATTTCACCTCAGCTACATGAGATTCGCCAATAATGTCGGTCAGCCGGTGGGTGGCGTCGGGCCCAAGCTGAGTGCGCAAGGGTTTGTCGAGGGCGCGGGCACGCTGGGCATCGTTCCCTTGGAACCGAAGATTGAGGGCATCGAGAACATTTCGTTCAACAACTACACCTTCGGCGTGGATACGACCGGCGAGACCCAGGTCAACAACACATATCAATGGACCGACACCTTCTCCAAGGTGATTGGGAAGCACAGTCTCAAGGTGGGCGGCGGACTGCATTTCGATCAGGTCAACGTCAATCCGGATGCCGTTTTCAACGGCTCCTTCCAGTTTGAGGGAACCGAGACGGGCTCGGACTTTGCCGACTTTCTACTGGGCGTTGCCAGCTACTATCGGCAGGGCGATTCCAAGAGTTTTTACCTGCGTAACAAATACGTGGGATTGTATGGCCAGGATAGCTGGCAAGTGAAGCCGAACCTAACGCTCAGCTATGGTCTGCGTTGGGATGTGCTTCCGCCTTGGTACGAAAAATACAATCAAGTGCAGACCCTCGTATTGGGCCATCAGTCGGTGGTTTACCCCGGTGCGCCCGAGGGGCTGGTTTTCCCAGGCGATCCCGGAATTCCGCGAACACTGGCTCCGACGAAATACACCAACTTCGCTCCGCGCTTGGGACTAGCGTACTCGCCAAAGTTTCAGAGCGGCCTGCTGCAAAAGATATTTGGCAGCTCTGGAACCACCAGCGTGCGCGCGGGATATGGCGCGTTCTACACGGCAATCGAGGGACTTTCGGCCGGCATCATGAGCGCCAATCCACCGTATGGCTATGACTACAACAGCAGCGAGCCGCCCCTGTTAACTACTCCCTTCGTGGCGGCTGCAACCGGCCAGAGCACAGGCCAACCCTTTCCGTCGCCCATTCCCGCCTACGGAGCTTCGGCAAGCCATCCCAATACAACGGTGGACTGGTCCAAATACGACCCGATAACGGGCGTCCCGGCCTTTTTCCCTGGGAATGTGTCGCCTTATACGGAAAGCTACACTTTGTCGCTGCAACGACAGATTGCGGCTAACACCCTGGTTAGCGTTGGCTACGTCGGGAATCAGGCGCACCATCTTCTCGTACTCCAATCGGCAAATCCCGGCAACCCGCAACTATGCCTCAAAACGCCAGGATGCGGACCGTTCAGCGAGACCGGTGTAACAGGACCTTTCAGCGCGCAATTTGCTGCCGTCACTTATCAGAAGACCATCGGGAATTCCAACTACAACGCGCTTGAAGTCAATCTCCGCCACAAAGGTGGAGCACTGGAGTTTATGGTTGGATACACCTACAGCAAGTCGATCGACCAGTCCTCAAGTTTGGCGGAACCGGTTTACCCGGTGGCCGTTGACGCTTCCGGCACGGAGATTGGTCCCAGCCTTAACCGAGCGATTTCCGCCTTTGACATGACCCACAACTTTGTCGCCAGCTACCGCTACCAATTACCCTTCGGTCATTTGTTCGAGAATCACGAGTGGATGACGAAGGGCTGGGTAGTTTCCGGTATTACGCGGTTCAGCACAGGTTTCCCGGTCACCCTTTTCAATAACAACGATACGTCCTTGCTCGGCACGATCCCCAACGGCATCAACAACAACGGCGTGGACACCCCAAACGTCGTGCCTGGCAATCTGGAAATCAATAACAACCCGCGTAACGGAAGACCTGCCTTTAACACCTCGCTTTTCAGTCTTCCGGCGCTGGGCCAAATCGGTACCGCACGGAGGCGCTTCTTCTACGGGCCGGGAATCAGCAATTTTGATATGGCGCTCGAAAAGGATGTACGGTTGTCCGAGTCCAGATCGCTGGAATTCCGGCTGGAGGGCTTCAATGTCTTCAACCACGCGCAGTTCTACGGGCCCGCGTCAGTCAATGGCAACATCAGCAGTGCCAATTTCGGGCAGGTAGTGAATGCAGCGTCTCCCAGACTCGTTCAATTGGCAGCTAAATTCCTTTTCTAGAGTATCGTGATCGTGTGGCTACGTAGCAGATTGCACTTCCGTCGACGCGAGCCAGAAGTCGGCTTGGGGGTCGTGACCACCTCGTCAGGTGTCTTCCAGCCCGAGGTTGTCATTCACTGCCTGGCTGAGTTTCTGCTTGCAGCCGAGATAACGCTCAGTTGTCTGAACCGATGCGTGTCCAAGTAGAAACTGAATCTGCTCAAGTTCTCCGCCCGCCAGATGGCATAACCGAGCACAGGTCCGACGCAAGTCGTGGGGAGCCAGATTCTTGATGTCGGCACGTTTGGCAGCGGCTTTCACGACGTGCCAGATGGCTTTGGGTGTGATTCCTGCGCCCCAGATCTTATCGAGTCGACTTACTCGGCGGAAGATTGCCCCATTGTTTATGCCACCCGCCATCATCCACTCATCGACGGCGCGTTTCGCCCACAGGGGAACCGGAACGGTCCGGATGTGCTTTCCTTTGCCAACCAAGTCAGCAATGACCCAGTGCTCCTCGCGGATTTGGAAATCTTCCGTTCTGAGTCCAACCAGTTCAGCCCGGCGCAGGCCGCATCCAATGAGCATTGCTAGGATCGCACGATCACGTTTGCCGCGTAGGCTGTGTGACGGCGGCTCCCCGAGCAGGGTCTTGGACTGCTCGACAGTCAACCAGTTCCCAATCCGTAACCCGAGACGCTTCGCGCCTTTGACACGACGGATTCCCGCAGCTAGGTCAGGGCTCAGAAGGCCAGTATCAGAGGCTTCATAGGCGAGTCGCCTGACGGCGGCTAGGCGCACATTGATCGTGGAGGGTGCGAGGTTCTTCTGTTCGAGAAAAAAGCGATAGCGAAGGACGACAGTTCGGTTCAATGCGAGACGCGGTTCGGAACAATACCACCCGATAAATTCGTCGATTGCATGACCGTATGATTCTTGCGAGCTGGCTGCGCCGAGCGAGTGAAGAACCGCATTCTTCGATTGCTCTAAGTCGGCCAGTCGGAGCATTGTTCTTGCCCTGGACCGTTTGGATATCTTTCGATGTGCCATACTGGCGGCCTCCCACGCCGCGATCAGTATGGTCGTTCAATTGGGGCTCATGGTCGCGAAGCCCGTTTGTGGACCGCGTCACGTTTACGGCAGCGGCGTTAGAAAACCTGCCCAGAATTGCTCCCGTTGAGACCCCGTAAAGATTGGCCTTTTTGATTTCCACACATGGCGTTAGAAATGCCCTGAGACGCTCCGCTTTCGACTCCTTCAGGTTCGTCGAGTTTCTCAGAGTAAAGTCGAGAAAAGTTATTACGATTTCAGAGCAAACGTCCCCCCAGAATACCGTTCGGAAAACCTCCCAGCGCTTGACGACCCGCAATGAGCGATGACGCTGATGATGTGTGCGTACACCAGCCGCATGGGGCTTAATACCAGGCGGTCTTAGTGCCTTGCTGCTCCTCGAATCGGTTTCCGTGTTCGGATTTCGTAACATTTTCTTATTTCTGCTTTTCAGCGCAACGTTCTTGAACAAGAATTGCGCGCACCTGTGGCTGGCTAGCCACCCTGGAATAGGAGAACTAATGCGCTGCCGTCTGCTCTCGATGTTGATTCTAGCCATGACTTGTTGGACCGCTGCATCTCATGTTGCAGTCGCCCAATCAGATTCTCTCGACAACGACTCAATCATCAAAATGGTAACGTGGCACCTCAAGGACTCAGAAATAATTGCGGACATCGGTCGCAACCAAACGAACTTCGACCTGTCACCGTCGACCATCAACATCCTGACGGCTAACGGCGTGTCCGAGGCAGTGCTTAACGCCATGTTCGCCGCTACAAAACGGTCCCCGACAACAGCTGGCATCGCTAGTTCAGAAGGCAGTAAGCCAGCGACTAAGAAGCCTACGAGCCCGCCGGCCACCACGCCTCCTGCCGTCACGCCTCCTGGCACTACGCCGCCGGCCACCACGCCGCCTTCAGCAACTCCACCTTCCGCGACAGTCATTCCAGCACATACGGCGCAACGTTTAGCCGAGGCTATAGGTGTAACTGCGACGACCCTGCCGATTTGCGGTGCACATACCTCGGGCACGTGCGTCCCCGCCTACCAAATGCCCTGCCCCGTAGCTAACAATGGAAAGGCTCCTGACAAGACCATTTCGCTATATTTTGCGTCAGGAACAAGTGATCCGACGAGCATTGACCGTTCCGGAGCTGTCTGTTTCGAAATACATGACTTTAACGACATTCTCTACATTCCGAGCTTTCAGGTCACAGAAACCGCACCAACCGGTAGCGCATTGGATTACCTACAAGACGCGATTAAGACGATAACCGGATTCAGTTTTGGTGGTAGTACCACCAACACTACCGCGGCCACCGCGAAGAACGCAGCCGCTGCGCAGAAGGGGATTACACCGGCTAAGGGCCCCGCGCAGTGTCCGACAGACCTTATCACGGCCATAACAACCGCTCAGGGTGCCGCAGCCCGATTCGGGACCGCGCTGTCCCAGATTGATCCAGGAAAAGATAGCAGCGGAAACGTCAACCTCGTGGACTGGAAGACCACAACATTCAAGTGGCAGTCAGTACCCGATACCTACCAGCAACTCGAAGCTGCCGTATCTCATGTCATCGCTGACCTTCAATTAGAAGACGTCGACGTCTGTACAGACGATGTCAACGCTGAAGCGGAGGCGATCGTTGTTGACACTTACTTACCGGCTCGGGATACCTATACGGCGTTGGCTGGTCACGTCGCTTCAGATCACATTGTGCGAATGACCTCTCAGGTGCATTCGACTAGTACCTACTCCGTTGCTGTGCAGGCCAACTACCCATCTGGAAACGTGTCCGGCGGCAGCAAGACGTTTTCGCTAGCCGCTGGGCGTAAAATACTGAGTTCCTCGGGAGGCTTCCTTATTACCGAAGTGCCTTCAACTAGCTACTCCAGCGTTACTGCTCCGAGTGGTATGACAAGTCCCGCTACCGAGAATGTTCTTGCCGTAAATAACCCGAGTGGCCCGAGCCTCGGGCTCACCGCCCTGCTCAACGTGTACTTGCCGAACATCTCTAAGCTGTCTCTGAATGGCTACAATTGGGGACTGGCATTGTCCGCCGGACCTACGTATAACCTTACAAACGGCAAGGCGGACACTTCAAAGTTTGGTCTGTTTGCAGGCGTGTCTCTTCACATCCGCAGCCAACTATTCCTGACCCCTGGTTTTAATCTTGGCGAGTATTCCAGTTGGCCCGTTGGATTCAGTCACGCCGGGCAGGTCATCCCCGCTAATGCAGGTACCCCAACGGGTGTCAGTCGCTGGACTACACGATTTGGTTTCGCCATAACGTTTAAAATAAAAGACTTCGGTCAGTCAACAACCGCAACTCCGGCTACGCCGACGGCCAAGTCAGCGCCTACTACCGCACCAGCAAAAGCAACGCCTACTACTGTTCCAGCAAAAGCAACGACAACAAATTAGGAAAGGCTCCGCGGCGTCGATAGCGGGATCGGCAAAATCTGTCAGATGAGGTGAGTGATGCAGCGACTTTGCCATGTATGGATTATCGTGCTCGTTGTTGGGTTTCTCGTGGGCATCGCCTGCAAAACATCAAACAAAGGGCTGTATTCTCAAGGTGCTGGGCAAATTCCCGCGAGTAATGACAGAGACGGTGACGGGATTCCAGACGACTGGGAGATAAACGGCGTGGACTATACATATCCTCCAGACGGGTCGAAGCACCATTTAGATTTGAAGAATGATTACGGAGTTTCGCCTAAGCACAAGGACATATTTGTCTGGGTAGCGTGGATGGAAGACGCGACGCATACTCACAAACCTGAACCAGAGGCTATTGCTATTGTTAAGCAAGCATTTACAAATGCTCCTGTTCAGAATATTGACGGGTATCCCGGCATAAACGTCCATGTCGTACTTGCACCAGAGCCAATCCCTGAAAAACAAATCATCGGATCGGTTGATGCGGAAGGGAACTATGATTGGTCGGAATATGATGCTTTAGAGACAAAGTACTTTCCTAAGGAGTTGCAAGGCGTCTTTTACTTTTGCCTGTTCGCACACGATATTGATGCCGAGCACAATAGCGGAATCACTAAAGATATTCCGGGGCGTGAATTCATTGTGTCTCTTGGGGGGTTCACGAACATGGTTGGAACCGTGCAAGAGAAAGCCGGTACGTTCATGCATGAATTGGGCCATGCCCTTGGACTGAGGCATGGCGGAGTCGATGACACTAACTACAAACCCAACTATATCAGCATCATGAACTACCTGTTCCAGCTTAACGGGGTCCCGATAAACGGTGTCCAGGGAAACTATGATTACTCCCGGTTTAAGTTGGATTGTTCCGAGTCTAAGCTCAACAAGAATACCGGACTTACAAGCAACCCAGCACTGACGAAGTATGGGACTCAATACATTTGCTGCGCCACTTGCAAGAATGCTAATTCCATACCCGTTAATGTCAGCTCGATAGTAGGAACGCCAATTGATTGGAATTGCGACGGCACCTTTCAGCCTGCTACGGTTGCCACAGACATCAATGGGGACAACACGATTACTGACTTAAGTGGTGCCGACGATTGGCAGAACATTGTTCTGAAGCCAGCAGGGCCAACTTCCGGCGTTAGGCCTCGGAGCGTCGTGGGGTTGAAAGTGACCGCTGAGATCACGCCGAAACAGGCTGACAGCATTCGCCTATTTCCAGTAGCAGGTGTTAGAGCTGTCAAAACCGGGACGAATATCTTTGTTTCGTGGAATCAGATTCCATTGGATCGGGTTTTGGCCTATCGAGTCTATCGTTCCTCGACGTCGAGTCCCAGGACAGAGGTGGTGGGAACGGTTGATGACACGGCCCACCCCAGCTTTACTGATACGAGTATCAAGGGAGGATCGTATCAGTATTTTGTGACGGCGGTTTTTGCGCCACATTCCTTTGCCGTTCAGAACGGCACTGAGAACCTTTCTGTTCCTGTCAAAAGCGCTGAGGTTCCTTCGGGTCCGGTTAAGAATGCAGGACGCTTTGCGGCGGTGAGCCCTGCGGCGGCTACGATAGGGGCGCCTATCCGAGAGATTGCCAAGTCGGAGCAGGTTGCAGGAATTCGGGAAGCCGCACCCACAAAGTCTGCTCGGTATGAGAACTTGGGACAGACCGCACCACAGAGCCGCAGTTCATCTAGGTTGTTTCCAAAGAACCTTTACGAAACAGATTTTTCTTCTGCCGCCAGCGTCGTAGTAAAATAACCGTGCGGTAGTTTATGCGATCAAAAACGTTGCTTGTGGCGTGTGTTCTTATGTTTGGCTTTGGCTGTTCAACCGGCGGAACAACCCAAGTTAAAGGTAAGCCTGATCAGAGCGTAAGCGAAGCTCGCAAGATCCCGCCTTTTCCGCCCAAAGGTGTGTCAGTTAAGACCAAGGGAAAGAGTGCGGTGGTAACGTGGGATCCGATTCCTCTTGACAACATCGTCGGATACAAAGTTTATCGAAAAGTGGGGGACTCGCAGTTTGCCTACGTTGGCACCGTCAAGCGCCCCCCATTTGTAGATGAGAAACCTCCCTCTGGTTCGGCATCATACACCGTGACAGCTGTAAACACATATCAGGCTGAGAGCTCCTTGGCGACGCCGGCCAAGAAGTGAATGTTGGCAACCAAGTTCACGCTGCGGAGACTGCGTCTAGCGATTGCAAGGCTTTGAGTCGGCGAATTATCCACCCAAGTGGTGTTGCGTCCTACAAGTCCGGCACCACGGGATTCGCGTCAGCGGCGATTAGGCCAGTATCACTTTTTGCTGCAAGAACATGCCAGGATTGGGTTCAAGAAGTGTTCCAAGAACTGGCAATGCTACTCCGAACCCCGACACAAAAGCCGCGACCAACGTCTTATCGTTCAGAAGGTCTGGGAATTCAGGGTCGAGCTTCAATTGTATGTGGTCATCCCCGTCAGCTTCCCGCTTAACGTGATGGATGGTTCCGGTTACAGCACTACACTTCTCAACCACCGTAGGCCGCTGGGGGTGGTAAACATGATGCCAAAGCGATGCATCGCAACCGTTCGGCAGCAAAGTTCTTGGCCGCAGCCTTAACTCGCCATCCAGATTAACTCCGATAAGCGGACCTTGAAACTTGGCTAGCGGTCTCATTCTCAGAGACAAGCTACCAATACGCAGTCAGATGGTTGTCGCTTATTTGCCTTTCGGTGACGGGGCCAACAGCCCCGCAAGGGCACCGATGGCGGTTGCGCCTAGTGCCGTCAGAGTCTCTGGTACGTGTGGAGTACCGGATGGGCCGGCCATCGCTGTCAAGTAAATCGCGCCGCCGATCGCCGCCATGCACACGACGCCCAAGGCTATCACGACGATACGATATGTCCACACGTCTGAAACGAAAGCTGGGGGTGGAAGCTCACGCGTGACTTCATCTGCAGTCTTTCGGAGGACTTTTTCCGGATCCGACTTGAGCTGGTCTCGAAGGTCTGTGCTGCCTAAGATCCGATCAGCGAGAATGTTGGCCGACCTCAGTGGCTCAGACATGGTAGCCCCCTAAACTGACTTTCGGGCCCGTTTACAACCTACAAAGAGGCTGCTCTCCCGCAGTCTGCAAATCAAGGTATTTGCGTTAGCCCGGACGGCTATTTCTTGGCCATGACGGCTACGGACGCTTCCCTGCAGACATACGCGTTTCAGTAGGAGTCTGGCCGTAGCGAGCCTTGTAGTCCCGGACAAAATGGCTCACGTCATTCAATCCCACCAAACAAGCGACTTCTTTGATTCTCAGAAATGAGCTCTCGATCAGGCTCTTGGCCTGCTCCAACCGAGCCAGCTTGAGATACTGCGTCGGAGAGACATTAAGCTCCTTCTTGAAAAGGTGACGAAACCGCGAAACGGAAAGATTGAGCATAGGGGCAATTTCGCTGCTCCCGAACGGATGCTCTTGTTTCAGCAACTCGACCGCTCGCCTGATACGTGGATCTTTCGAGGGAAGGTCATCATCAGACCACGGCCACTTCGTAATCGGACCAGGACTTTCGAGATGGGGGAAACGCAGCTCGACCCGAGGTGTCATGGTAGACTCCAAACGGAATGCTTGCCAACGTACTCCAGATCCTGGGTTTCAGCTCACCTTCGGGTTTCTTGTTCCGAAAACCGACCAAACCTAACAAGACCGCTCAATGGCGGTCTTGGTTGATGTGGTTCCCCTTGGATAATACGACGCGTTCAGTATGGTTGAGACGCGCCTGTACCCAGGGAGCGGTGATAAAAACGTGATAGTTCTATGCTCAAAACGGGTCAACTAGGAGCAGAATGTGTCAAAACGCCATCCTGGAAAGTCCTTGAAGAATCATGTAGAGTAGAGAATTTTCCAAAACCGATCAGAATACACTGTATGATCTTCAAAACCGGGGGGGCACGGCCCCTTCAAGGTCGGCATCTCCGCCGCGGCTTCCCAATGAGGCGGTGTCCATTGTCCAGAAATCCTGACGTGGGAGTTACGGCGATTCGGGGCGTCGTAGGCACTGGTTCCGGTCGGATGACAGGCAATCCCCAAATTATTTCGGGCCAGAAGTCGGCTTGGGAGACCCGACTCAAATAGAACATTGTCGCGTGCGATTTCAAACTTGCTCTCACGAATCACTGCCCGGTCATCCGGTGAAAAGACAAAAATGGCAAAGTCGTTCCTCGCTAGTTCTGCTAAAAGAGTGTCGAGTGTGTTGTTCGATAGTGGGAATGCTTCGTGCCACGCTGTGCAGTATCCATCGCGTTCGAGTAAGATTTTCGAGCGCGTCGGAAATGTCCTTCGCTTCAACTGACGACGCGATGAATATTCGAGGTTTCACGTTATTCATGCGGCTTGACCTCCGATTAAAGTTGACAACCTCAATTCTTGGTTGACAAGGATTCCTCCACCTCGCGCACCAGCTCAGACGCTTGAATCGTAACCGTTTCTGCAACTCCGAGTGTACTTGCTGTCCCGGCTGCGCTGCCCCTCTCTGTTCGGAATCTGGAACAAAGCTGTCCGCAGCGTTCTGCACGCGGCCCAATCACGATAGAGTCTCCGGGAGGTGGAACATGAGCGAAGACCCCGTGAAAATGGCAATTGAATATCTTGAGCGGTTAATGGATGAGCAGGAAGGCCGACGCGGGAAGTATGTCGTCAGGTTCCGAGTCTTTGTCGGAGACACCTGCGTCCGGGACGAGGCTCCATTCTTCTTGGACCGAGATGCCGCAAACAACCAGTACAACGACGTTGTCAGGAACATCGAACGGAAGGCACACGAAGCAGACCGTCAAGCCACTCGCGCTGTCGTTCGGTTTGAAGACAAAGTCCACGAATGGACCCGACGACCTGTCGGGGTAGACGACAGCGGCTTGGACTTCCTAGCAGGCTGCTGAAAAATTGATTCGCGGCGTGTTTTTCTTTCTGTTGTTCATCGTGGATGATGTCGAACCCTTTGATGTCCGGTGTTTTCGTGGCCTCCGAGTGTAACTCGGTGCCGCACCGGACACACGTCGGCCCCGACTTACACCGCAGGAACTGCGGCCAGATTTCGCATGCGCACCAGATTGTAAGCGGCGCAGGCGAGCGTAAAGATCCAGTGCACTTTGCCCACTCCGCGATGCCGCACCTTCCGCATCAACGCAATCGTTTTCAGCCAGCCAAAGCATTCTTCGATCCGTTTCCTCTTCTTCTGGCTGATGGCATAACCCGAGTGCCGCGTGGTGCGGCCATCAATCGCGCTGCCACCCGGCCGCGCGTGGTTCTGCGCGACGTGTGGTGTCACCCAAAGATTGCGGCACTCGGCCACAAACCCGCGCGTGTCAAACCCTTTGTCGCCGCCCACCGTCACCGGCTTGGTTCCCGGAATCTGCTCCAGCATCACCAGCGCCGCGTCGCGCTCCGCCGTTCCATTGGCTTGAAACACTTCCGCGTCCACGATCAGTCCGTTGCGATTCTCCACCAACAGATTCCCGCTGTAACTCAACTTCGACTCCTTCCCCTCGCTTTTGCGAGCCAACAGCGCGTCCGGATCGGTCTTCGACTCGTGCGTCTGGTTCGACCGCTTTGCGCCACGAAAGTTCACCGTGGGATTGCCGGGATCATCCGGCGGGGGTGCCGGCTTGCCCTCCTTGGGCTGAAAACTCTTCAGACTCGCCCAGGCTTCCAGCAGCGTGCCGTCCACGGCGAAATGTTCGTCGCTGGTCAAACCCTTGGCCCGCGCTTGCGCGACCACGCGCGCCAGAAACTCCTGGGCCACATCCGCCTCCAGCAAGCGGTCGCGATTTTTGGTGAACACGGTCGCGTCCCACACGTCGTCATCCGCGTTCAGCCCCACAAACCAGCGGAACAGCAGGTTGTAATCCATCTCTTCCATCAGCAAACGCTCGCTGCGAATCGAGTACAGCATCTGCAGCAACTGCGCCCGCAACAGCTTCTCCGGCGCAATCGACGGACGGCCCACGCGGGCGTACATCGCGTCGAACCGCCGGGAAAGTTGCCCGAGCACCTCGTCCACCATGGCCCGGATGGCGCGCAGCGGATGATCCTTCCGCACCCGCGCTTCCGGCGACAAGTAACTGAACATGTGATTTTGCTGCTGATCGTCTCCGCGCATGCCTTCTGGTATCACAGTCGGCTGTGGATTAGGAGTAGTTTTTCAGCAGCCTGCTAGAAAACCCGCGTGAAGCTTAAGCCAGCCGTATAATGGCGCGAAATGCGGCACTGCGCCACAAACTGGAAGAAGTCTGGACGCACCGCTGGTCTGGCATCGTCCTCACCTTGGCGTTCGCCGTCACAGGTGTATCTTTCCTTGTTTGAGTCCCGGCTCCCGGAGTGAGCATTGCAGTAATGGGAGCCGCTGCTGAGAGCACAGAACGCGCGTACATCGCTTCTTCGAGGATGCGGAGATATCATCCGCGGTCACTTGGAGGAGGAATCTCTTGTCGGCTTTGCCAACGGGGGAGAGATGCGGAAAGTATGCGTGGAGACTGAGAGCATCGCCTTATCGAAGTCCCATACGTAAGCGGCTCCAAGACCCGGCATGCTAGGGTACCCAATGATTCGTGAGGGTTTTCCGTACCGTGCGACCAGCGCCTTTACAGCTACTGCCTGATCTTCACTCACGCCTGTCGGCAATGGCTGAGCCGGTTTGGCATCTCCCTCTGGCTCGCGGAGAAACCCATTTACCTCGACAAGACCTTTGTCAGGCATGAACTTGAACGACAGAGGAGGTAATTCTACAGGTGTCCACTCCTTTGACCTAAAATCATACGCTGGCATCACAACTTTGGAGTTGTCCGTCTCGCCGGGATTATCCATAGCAGAATAGTCTCCAGCCTTCATGCCAGCCACAGGCGGAAACTTGTCATAGGCAAGCCCCCACCACCCCGCTGAGAGCTTCACTAAATCGTTGTTCGCCGCTATATCAGCAACCTTGTAAGTAGGTCCGACTACCATCCCGTTTGGGTCTGGCGGAATGGGTAGATTGGTCTGGGCAAGAACCGAGCCGACTCCGACATAAAACATGCAAATAACTGTACAGATTAACCGTGAATGAGTGTCTCGCGAAAATCCGGCTCTTTGTCTTTGCATAAATACTATTTTCGCATCGCAGAACCGCCCCGAGATTCTGTTACCAAGAGGTCTAGCACATCTGCTCTAATAAGTCACGCAGATTGTGGAGCCGACATAGAGCGGCAGGTCCTGCAAGCGGACAGCTAGCTTTCCCTCGTGTAATCCGCCTATCATACACTTGAGGAATTAGCCGCAAATCTCCGTCGGGATTCCGAGAGCAGCGACGCCAACGAGTTTGACAGGGTCTACCATAGACCGCGTACCTCACTGCTGAAATTGGATTTAACATAACGCGATGAAGAGAGTTCAGCAACGAACTGCGAACGATTGATGATAGCTTGCCTCGCGATGATGCTCGAAAAGGACTGACCTGACCGATCTTTTGTACCAAGTGGAATGTTAGTGTAACGCTTCGTTGGACAATTGTCCGTAGTCGTCGTCGGGGGTGTGGGGATGTGGGAAACGCGAAGCGTTTTCCACATCTCCATGCCCCGGTTGTTTCGGCAGGATGGCTAGCGGTGCCGGCGGCCTGTAGCCCAGCGCCGAGTGCGGCCGTTCCGTGTTGTATTCCACGCGCCACCTCTCCGTCAGAATCTGTGCCTCCTTCAGCGAGTAGAAGATCTCGCCGTTCAAGAACTCATCGCGCAGCTTTCCGTTGAAGCTCTCGCAGTACCCGTTCTCCCACGGACTCCCAGGCTCGATACAGAGCGTCTTCGTGCCCAGCTTGCCCAGCCACTTCCGCAACTCCCCGGCAATAAACTCGGGCCCATTATCCGAACGGATGTGCTCCGGAATCCCCCGCACCAGCATCCCATCCGCCAGCGTGTCGATCACCTGCAAACTCCCCAAGCGCCGTGCCACCCGCAACGCCAAACACTCCCGCGTATATTCGTCGATCACCACCAGGATGCGCAGTGCCCGCCCGTCGTGCGTCATCGCTTTCACAAAATCGTAGCTCCACACGTGATTCGCCCGCTCCGGACGCAACCGCACACACGAACCATCGCCCAGCCACAACCGCCCTCGTGGCCGCTGTTTCTGCGGCACCTTCAGCCCTTCACGTCGCCAGATCCGCTGCACTCGATCCTTCCCCACCGGCCACCCCGCATCCCGCAACAACACCGTGATGCGCCGGTAGCCGTAGCGCCCATACTTTCCCGCCAGGGTCAGGATCGCCTGCGTCAGCTGATCTTCGTCCGTGCGCCGCAGCGGCACATAGCGTTGTGTCCCTCGCCATTGCCGCACCACTCGGCACGCCCGCCGCTCACTCACTTCGTACTGCTCGCGGGCATGCTCTACGGCGCACCGACGTCGCTCCGGGCTTAGAAGTTTCCCTCCGCAATATCCTTTAGGATCTGTTTGTCCAGCGCCAGATCCGCGACCAGCCGTTTCAACTTGCCGTTCTCCTTCTCCAGCTCTTTCAGTCGCTTCGCCTGGTCCATCTTCAGCCCGCCGTATTCCTTTCGCCAGCGGTAGAACGTCTGCATGGTGATCTCAGCTTCCTTGCAGGCTTGTGGGGTGGTTTTTCCGTTCGCGATGCTCACTTCAATCTGTCGCAGCATCGTCACGATCTGCTCTGGCTTGTACCTCTTGATTGGCATGACCCGCTTTTCCTCCAAGTGGATTCTCTCTCATTCCACCTGGTACAAATCTCGCCGGTCAGGTCAGGACTACGCCGATGTTATGGGATGGTTTACATCAAACGGACGACAGTGGAACACCTTGGAGGGTCTCTTATTTACGCTGCTCGAAAAGGGCTACGACGTTTGCTGGCGAGAGTGGTATCGGACGTTGGGGAGGAATTCGGCGTCTGGTCGCGTCTGTCAATGTCAAGACTGTCAGAGATGGGCACGGTTTTGTCATTGACGAGAACGAAGCTTTTGCGACCCCAAGCGAGAGGCCCTTCTGGGTCACGATCTCAAGCAATAGCGAGCACGAAACTTATTGGAGATTCCGGTACCACGGCCGTCACATCTATGCCACTGAAGCAAGTCGGCTTGTAGAACGCGATAGATTCTCAGTGGTCGGACGACGGTCAAGGCGGAAATTGTTCCGGGCCCGAAGTCGGCTTCGAGGACATCTACCCGAAGCTTTCGACACCGCTGACACCATCTCCTCGAAGCCCGTTTTTAGGGCCTCGAAGATTCCCAACGTGGCGAGTAGAACCAGAACCTGCCTCATGCGCTTCTCCTCTTCTTAATCTCTTACACGTTTTTCCCGTGATCAACTGGCAGGGTGCGCGGTCGCGGCGATGTCCTGCAGCAAGTCGGAGGCCCGCCAGTCGGCGCCGTGATACCACCTGAAGATCTTTCCATCGGGAGAGATGACTGCGGTGCTGAGCGAATGCGTGATCAGACCGCCTTCTTCCTTGTAGGTCAGACCAAAATAATCGGCAAATTTAGGTAACTCGGCTGGCGGAATCGCAGAGAACTCCCAATGCGTAAAGAGCGTGGGATCTTTGCTTCCGGCACAGGAGAAGCCGTATGCGCGTAGAACCTTGGGCGTGTCGTGGGTGGGGTCGAAGCTGATGCTGAGCAGGTGCGTTCTGCCGTAGCGTGCCGGATCGGCGCGGACTTGGCGATCGATTGCGGCGAATTCATGGCTGACGCGCGGGCAGAAGTCGGGGAACGGGCAGCGCGTATAGATGAGCGTGAGCAGCAGGGTCTGGCCACGATACTGATGCAGCGAGATACGCTTGCCGTTCTGGTTGATGAGTTTGAAGTCCGGCACTGGGTCGCCGGGATTCGGGATATGCACAGTCGCGGTGGGCGTGCCAGCGGGGCCTTTCGAGTGCCCAGTGACTTTGACGTTCTCCAGCCAGTACTTTCCGGGTTCCTCGACGACGACATCGGCGGTGATGGAGTCGCCGGGCTGCAGTTGATCCAGCGTGGAAGGAGGCTTGATGGTGTAGGGCATGATCATCGCATCCATGAAGCCGGCTATGGGTTCGTTATCGATGTTGGCTGTGCCGGCGTTCTTGTCCACGGAGATGACCCTGCCCTTGAGGGAATAGCGCTTGGCAGCGGGTTGGCCGGTGGCGCCGGGCTGCGATGGCCTTCGGTTGCAGGCGACAGAGAAAGCGAGCAGGGCGCACAGGCAGAACGGGGCAAGACGTGGCGAGGAGGAATTGAGTGGGCTGTTCATATTCGGTCTTCTTTCATTATCCCCAACCATCGCTTCGACTTCAGTAGTGGAAGCGATACCGGAGTTCTACAAAAATCTCACGCGGATTGTTCCAATGATATCCGCCGAAGGTGAGGCTGTTGTCATACTCGACGCGCCGATTGGCAACGTTTAGTGCGGTGAGGGACGCGGTGAAACGTTCGCCGAAGTCCCACTGGCGTGTTCACGCCGGTCTCCAAATTCTGGATGCCGTCAGGTTCACTTCCTCGCGAAACACTCAAAGTCGTACGTAGAGTGCGACGTCGTTTCAAACCTTGGTTTGCTGCTGCACACGGGAGCGCGGAACTGAAGGTTGTCGGCAACCAACACAAGACTTGCCCTGCCCTGAAGCCTGCTGTCTCTACTTCCGCGATACTCCGTAGCCTAGCAATTGGAAAGAGGTTGAAACGACCTCGCAGCTCAACGGCCATAGCGCCCCATGAGTTCCGTTTCGCCTAGGATATGGCCCTTCATGGTGCGTTCCAGGTCCGGTTTGGTGGCTCCGGTCTTCAGGGTGAGCTTTGTGTCGAGCGCATACAGCTTGAAATAATAGCGGTGTGGCTTGCCCGGCGGGGGACATGGACCTCCGTAGCCGATCTTGCGAAAGTCGTTGCGTCCTTGCAGCGCTCCGGTGGCAAGCTGTTCCTGTTTTTCCATTCCCTCTGGCAGTTCTCTCGTGTTTCCAGGGAGGTTATATAACACCCAGTGCACAAAGGTACCTGCTGGCGCATCAGAATCGGACATGACGAGCGCAAAGCTCTGTGTCGCCGCGGGTGCCTCCTGCCAGCTCAGCTGCGGGGAAACGTCAGGTCCGTCGCATGTGAACTTCTTCGGAATCGTTTCGCCGTTGGAAAAAGCGGTGTTCGAAATCTGGAAAGACATAGCCCCTCCTTTCGCTTGACCAAAGATTGAAAAACCGCCGAGAAGCCACACTCCAACCAATATTGGCAACCCAATCAGTATTGGCAAAGAGCCGCGATCTATGCGGTTTGCGGCGAAAAATATAGCCAACAGAGTCAGAGGCATCACGCGGTTATGATTTCCGCGTCACGATCCGCGCAGCGACTTGGCTGAAGTCCTCGCTGGCTTGGGGCTTCTTAGGCGTTTGCTCTGGGCGGGTGTCTGCTCTCTTTTCCAGTTGATTGGCTTGGCGCTGTGCGTTATCGGTTTTTGTACGCTTTTTTGCCATGCCTACAGCTTGCCACAACGGGGCGAACCCGACTAGGGCCTGTGGATTTCAAACTACACTACTACCAGAAATCAGTGCCGGTTGACAGTCGCAGTGCAGAAGGCTAGGGTGGTAATCGAGCGAGTAGTCTTCCCGCTCTTTCAGGTCTCCTGAACTAAGTCAGCCCATCTGAAGTTCTCCGTCTTAGATTACCTAACCAATCGATGGAGGTTGATCATGTTTGCTCGCAATGTCTCTCTACGCCTGAAACCAAACACTTTGAGCGAGTTCACGCGGCTTTTCGAAAAAGAAGTCATTCCCATGCTGCGGAAGCAGAGTGGGTTCCGGGATGAAATCGCATTTGCTGTCCCGGGAGGGCTGGATGTGGTCGCAATCAGTCTCTGGGATACCAAGGAATACGCGGAAGCCTACAAGACTGCAGGCTACCCCGAAGTGCTCAAGATCCTGCATAAAGTATTGGACGGCACTCCCAAGGTGCAAGTCTCGGATGTGATTAGCTCGACTATTCACAAACCCGCCGCCGTGGCCGCCTGAGACGGTGCCTCGTCAATCGTCCGGGGTGGCTACCTGCGCCACCCCTTTTCTGGGTCGCAAGATACGTTCACTCGGGGAGAGCCGATGACGCCAAAAGTTCAAGTCGGCACTATCCTGATCGAGGAGCGGCCCCTTGTTTATCAGCGGCGCCGCCGTGAGAACAATCTTCCTTCCCGAACATGACAGCGATGCCGGGCGAGGTATTCACAACAGACATTGCTTCGGTGCCATTGGCGTAGCACTCAGTCGGGGAATATATGACGCTATTCGTCCTACGGCTACGAAACGGTAATTGCGTTGTGGTTGCTGCCGGAGACGACGCAGCCGCACGGCAGCGAGCAAAGGATTTGAAGGCGGATGTGGAGATTGCTACTGTGAGAGAACTGGAGTCGTTTGCGGCTCAGTTCTTGTTGACCGACGACGGTGAATTGAAGAGCATTCTCCTCGATGAACAAACGCTCGCTGATTTGCGCGCTCACGAGTATCCAATCCTTAACTCCGCACGCACTCAATCGTATGCCGATTTCAATTCGTCTGAGACCGACAGCAAGGCTGAACATGTCCTCTACGATGCTCTCGCACAAAAGCATATTGACGCATGGGATGACCGCGACAAGCGCCTGGTTTCTTACGCCGTCCGGCAGGAGCGTGACAGGCTAGCGAAGTAAGAGGTTTCTTGATCACGAAGACCGATCGTTGCGGCTAGACCACAACCCTGCGCCTTCGCGATTAAGCTGCCTTCCGGCGAACCGGGCAAGGAAGGGGCGTTTATATCTTGCATCTCTACGCTTAAGCTTAAAGAAACTCATGCGCTCAACCCAACGCCCTACAATAAGGACCGATCATGCGTTCTGATCGTATACACAAGGCTTTGGCCAATATCCCGAATCGCTTCGTGTTGTGCCGACTCGTCTCAGTGGCAACACGGAAATTCCTTGGCCCTGATATGCGGGTTCAAGACGTCATCAATGATGTAATTGGGCGGTTCGCCGATACAGAATTCGCGACGCAGCAATTGAGAATTCTTGCGGACCTTGAAACGAAACTCCCCGCCGCATAGCTGTATCGGCGAAAATGAGAAGTGAACCCCTTCGGGCTTCAACCGGGGTTTAACGCGACAGCTCACGGGCGGAAGCTTCAGTTATTGTCAAAGCACCTTTTGCTCCATGCGGGAAGGCGCTGAAAGGGATTCGGCTTGGCTCTTGACGACGTTAAGAAACTCATTGATGCCGGAAAGGAAAAGGGGTATCTCGCCTACAACGGGTGGAGGTGAATGACCTGATTCCCAATGATGTCCGTTCTCCGGAGGATCTGGACGACGTGCTTGCCACCATCGGCACGCTGGGCATTGACGTGCTTGAACGCCAGCCCAAGCTACCTTCCTCGGTCCTGAAAAGAACATTTGAGGAGGAAGTGGAGCCCGGCGAGGACCTCGGACTCGACTTGGCCCCCGGCGCTGTTGAACAGACCGACGATCCGGTCCGCATCTACCTGCGCGAGATGGGCGTAGTCCCTCTGCTCACCCGTGAAGGGGAAGTGGACATTGCGAAGCGTATCGAGCGCGGACAGCGGCGAGTGCTGAAGGCACTTTCACGCTCGCCTATTGTGATCCGCGAGGTTCTGGCCATTGGCGAGGATTTGAAGCGCGGCGTACGCTCGATCAAGGAAATTGTCGTCTTCGATGAGGAAGAGATCACTGAGAAGGTCCTGCAGAATCGCGTCAAGGACACTACGCACCGCATCGACGAGCTACAGAAGCATTACAAAAGAGCCAGCCAGCTAGCCGTACGACTACCGACCATCCCGGCAAAAAAGAAAGCACGCGAATACCGCCGCTGCCGATGTGGCCTGGGCCGCGAGATCGTTCGGATTTCGCTCATCATCCGCAACCTAGGTCTAACCAACTTCGAGCGCGAACGCCTGATCGATCGGGTGAATAAGACCGTGGACATCATGCGCTCGCTCGACCGGCAGGTCAGCGACCTGGAAAGGAAGATTGAGAGCACGCGCAGCGAAGAACTCAAGAAAGATTACCGCAAGACCCAGCGGCGGCATCGCGCAGACCTGGAAAGGTTGGAGTGCGATGCCGGAGTGGCCTTTAAGGAGCTGCACCGCACCCAGCGCGAAATGATCCAGGGTGAGATGGACAGGGAGCAGGCCAAGCATGAGCTCATCGAGGCGAACCTGCGCCTCGTGGTTTCCATCACCAAAAAGTATGCCAATCGCGGGCTGCAGTTCCTGGACCTGATCCAGGAGGGCAACGTCGGCCTGATGAAGGGAGTGGACAAGTTCGACTACCGCCGCGGCTACAAGTTTTCCACCTACGCCACGTGGTGGATTCGCCAGGCAATCAGCCGCGCCATTGCCGACCAGGCGCGCACCATACGCCTCCCGGTGCACATGGTCGAGATCGTCAACAAGCTGATTCGCACTTCGCGGCAACTGGTCCAAGCGTTGGGCCGCGAACCCACGTCGGCAGAGATTGGCAAGCAGATGGACATTCCGGCGGCCAAAGTGCGCAAGGTGCTCAAGATCATGCAGGCACCGATCTCGCTGGAGACGCCGATCGGCGAGGAGGGGGATTCCCACCTCGGCGACTTCATCGAAGACCGCGCCGCGGTCTCGCCCGCCGAGGCGGTCATCAACGTGAGCCTGAAGGAACGGACCGCGCTCGTGCTGCACACCCTGACTCCGCGCGAGGAAAAGATCATGAAGATGCGCTTTGGTCTGGAGGACGGCTCGGAGCACACGCTGGAGGAGGTTGGCCTAGAGTTCGCTGTCACCCGCGAGCGCATTCGACAGATCGAAGCCAAGGCGCTGCGCAAGCTGCGCCATCCTTCGCGCTCCCGTAAGCTCAGGTCATTTCTCGACGACGTGAATGAATGACGCACACTGGGGACTATCACAAATCATGTGCTCGACTCCGTTCAGGCCGCCACGGACTCAATGGAGAGCTTCCGCAGTAGCTTGAAATCGTCAAGCATCTTGCCCGTTCCCAGAACAACGCAGCACAGCGGGTCATCGGCAATCGAGACCGGAAGTTCTGTTTCTTCTCGGATGCGCCGATCCAGGTCCTTCAAGAGCGCGCCACCGCCGGTAAGCACGATGCCGCGGTCGCTGATGTCAGCTGAGAGCTCGGGCGGTATGCGCTCTAGCCCCACACGAATGGCGTTCATGAGGGTCGACACCCATTCACTCAAGGCCTCGCGGACTTCACTGTCATTCAAAATGATGGTCTTGGGTACCCCTTCAATCAGGTTGCGGCCCTTGATTTCCATCGTCAGCGGCTTCTCGAGCGGGAACGCACTCCCGATTTCAATCTTGATCTGCTCGGCGGTGCGTTCGCCAATCAGCAAGTTATATTTTCGCTTCACGTAAGTCATGATGGCTTCGTCCATTTGGTTTCCTGCCATACGCAAAGAACGGGCGTAGACGATGCCACTCAGAGAGATCACCGCAATATCCGTGGTACCTCCGCCAATATCGATGATCATGCTTCCGGTGGGTTCACTGGTGGGAAGCCCGGCACCAATCGCCGCCACCATGGCCTGATCCACCAGATAGACCTCGCTGGCTTTCGCACGATAAGCTGAGTCCATGACCGCGCGTCGTTCCACCTGCGTGATCTCCGCGGGCACACCAATCACAATGCGTGGGTGCACCAACATCTTGCGATTGTGCGCTTTCTGGATAAAGTAATTCAACATCTTCTCGGTCACTTTGAAATCGGCAATGACCCCGTCTTTCAGCGGTCGGATTGCAACTATGTGGCCCGGTGTACGACCCAGCATTTCCTTGGCCTCTCTTCCCACCGCTTCCACCTCACCGGTGTTCTTGTTAATGGCTACGATGGACGGCTCGTTCACCACGATGCCCTTGCCACGAACATAAACGAGTGTGTTGGCGGTTCCCAGATCGATGGCCAGGTCGCTTGAGAAAAGGCTAAAGAGCGGCCTTAGGTTGCGCACGCGCGACGCGCCGGGATAAAAACCACGAGGTGACATACGGATGCTTCTTTCTAAACTGAGTGATCAAAAACAGGATCATCCACCGAAGTTCCTCAGCCTCAGTCCTCGTCGGCCGAATCCAGTCCACCGCAAGAGTGGCCTTCAGTTGGGGGTCAGCTTCTTGTTCCTGCATGATGCTGTTGATCACATGCGGATGGGGTTCGAACCAGCAGGACAAACGGAAGGATCGCAAAATCGATGGATCACCATCCCAAGCCAAAAACAGCTTACTGCGATTGTATATGTCAATTGTTGCGGGCGGAGTTTTGTCGAAAACTAGCTTTCCCCGGTCACTCGCCAGCTGTCCGTTACTCGCAAGTTATTCTGCCAGTTGGGTGTGCTCGCTCGGCACTTGGCTGCAGTTCTGCGAAGCGGTCCAGAAGTCGGCTTCGAGAAAATCGAACCTCAGGCCATCCGAAATTCGGAAACATTACCACGGGTGTGTTTACCCCCGTGCTCGCCAAACACTCGAAGTCGTTCTCGCTCATTGACTGCATCTCGGTTGGCGTTGATCGAATGCAGTGGAACTTCGAGCCGATGCGAAAGCAGGTGGCGGGGTCTCCACAAATGCCACTTAGTCATTCAGTGCAAAGCCGCCCGCCTGGTGGAAATGACCCACTTGTGCAATTGACGCACACTCGAGAATCGCGATAACGTCCGAGCAGCGTCATCCGCCAGTCGTCTCGGCCAAGCCGCTAAGACTGGTTGCCTCCAGGAGAATCTGTGGTTTTCAGAACCATCCGCTGCAGGACTGTGCAGAAACTTGCAATCTGCCTTGTTCTGACACTGATCGCGAAGGCCGCTTTGGCCGCCTCCGGATTTACCCCTCAACGTCGCCTCGGATACACCACGGGCGATCAATGGGAGCCCGCGCTGGCGACAGACGCCAACGGTCACATCTACATTCTCTTTCCGCAGTATGGCCCGGTGGCTCAATGCCCGGCGTGCACCGCGCCCACCATGGTCCTGCTGACCAGCAACGACAATGGCCTTTCGTGGGAGCCGCCGCAGCCCCTGCTGACTTCATCGTCCGGACAATTTGATGCCCAGATCAAGGTCGACCCCGTTGATCGGCAAACTCTTTATGCATCGTGGATGCAGGGCAGGCACGATATCGTCGTGGCGCGGTCGCAGGATTTTGGCCGCTCCTGGTATTTTGCCATCGCTGAACATTCTCCGGAGGTCGCTATCGACAAGCCGGTGTTGGCCGTTCGCGGCCCCAATGTCTACGTGAGCTTTAACCACGATCAGACGCTCGCGGTAGCGGCGTCGCATGATTACGCGCAGAATTTTTCTTCCACTGTGCTGAATCCTAGTGCTGGGCCGGGCTGGTCACTGGCGGCAGGGGCCACTGTGGATCCCGTCGGCAACGTCTATTTTTCCTGGACGGCCTACCCGCGAACAGATATTCTCACGCGACCGGTGGAGGTGTTTGTAAGCCGATCAGCGGACGGCGGCCGGAACTGGAGTACGACGCCGATGGACGTTTCCACCGCGGCGCCGGATTGCTCGGCCTATGTCTGTTCAGCTGGCTTTCTGGCCTCCCAGATGGCTCTGGCTTCGGATGATGCCGGAATCATCTATGCCTTGTGGAACTCCGGCTCGGTTATAGGCGGACCGGAGCACATTTATTTCTCCTCTTCCACGAACGAAGGGCAAAACTGGTCAGCGAGAGTTGACGTCTCGAACGCCTCGTTTGACGCGGAGCACTGCTTTCCGGCCATCACCGCCGGCACCGCTGGCGACATCCGCATTGCATGGATGGACACGAGAGAAGTGGATACGCAGAACCATCCTCTTTGGAATACCTACTATCGAGCTTCCACCAACGGCGGGGCGACCTGGTCGCCGGAATCGCAACTCTCCGGCCCCGTGCGCAGATACGATTACATCCTGCCCAACGGTTTCCTCTTTCCATTCGGCAACTTGTTTTCCATCGGCATCGATAACCTCGGTAGCACTCATGCGGTGTGGGGAGAAGGGCGCAATTACTGGTCGCCAGGTTCAATCTGGTACACGCGCGGGCGCTAAAGTCGTGACTTTAGGACCGTCGTCCCGATCAGTTCGATCGTTAGCAGCGTGCACGATCTGGCTGGCTGTTGCCGCCCGGCAGATTATTCTGAAAATTGATGGTCAATTGATCGCCGGAATTGACGTGGAGTGTAGGCGCTTGGAGACCGGTGTCCGTGATGTAGCAATACCGCGTTAAGCCTTGCTAATCGATTGTAGTCTGGAATGTGAACGTGACTGTAAGCGTGCCGTTTTGGCTCCCAAAGGTCAGGCGGAGGCGAAACCATGGAGCCGGGCGCGGAAATGGCTGCAAGGCTCCCTGTGAAGCGCCTGTTCCATGATCGGCCGACGGCTGGCCGTTTCAGTCCCGTCGAAACCGATCTTGGTGTGTGTCCGTCGCAGAACGGCTTCGTCTTCGATTTTCCGCAATGACAGAGCGCATACTGCTCGGAGGCCGGAAGCGCCTCGCCCTCAACCCACTCAGTCGACTCGCCGTCCTTGTTGACTCCGACCTCGAATTCTACGGGATTTCTCCAATCCAGCCTCGAAGCAAGTCCATGTCCAGAGAGTTCCGCAAGTGATCCGCCAGACGAGTTAAACGGGAATCGCGCTCTGCCGTTACAAAAATCTCTTGCTGCGCGGGCGAGAGACCAGCGTAGGCGCGCAGCGAATCAATGAGACCGTGGCGGAATGCATCGTTATCAAAGAAGCCGTGAACGTATGTCCCGCAGGCAAGTCCATCGGAGCTAATGGCTCCATCGAGTGACTCTGAGTTCGTTCCCAGTGGCACAATTCGAGCCAGAGGACTCATAGGCCCAAGGCTGCGAGTTTCACCAACATGGATCTCATAACCCTGAAACTGTTCTTGTGGCCACGGTTGCCCCAAGAAGGACTCAGCACAGATGAAGCCGCAGACTGGTCGTGTTGTCTTCTCCATGTGGAGCGTAGTTTCGATAGGCAGAAGTCCCAGGCCTTTACTTTCAGTAGGACGACCTTCATTCTCAATTCCGGAGGGGTCATGAATTGTCATGCCCAACATCTGAAAGCCTCCACACACACCAATGATTCCTCTCTGGCGCGCGTGATGGTCTTCGATGGTTGACCAGAATCCCTTCTGGGCCAGCCAACCGAGATCGTCCTGGGTCTGTTTGCTGCCGGGCAAAATGAGCAGATCCGCATTCGCAATGTCTTCCGCTTTATCCAAGTAGGCAAGGGAAATCGAAGGCTCGACTGCGAGCGCATCGAAATCCGTGAAATTAGACATGTGCGGCAGGGCAATAACGCCGACCCTTAATGAGCGATCTGGTGATCGCGTATCGACGGGCGTGCACCAGACTCGTTGCGCGCTACGTCGATCCTCGTTGGCTACACCATCTTCCTCCTCAAGGCCGAGATCGTGCAGGTACGGTACAACACCCACGCAGGGAAGCCCCACGCGTCGCTCGATCATCTCAATGCCCGGTTGCAGCAGCGACTTGTCTCCGCGGAATTTGTTGATCACAAAACCTTTGATAAGCGCTCGCTCCCAGGGATTGAGCAGCTCCAGGGTTCCGACAAGCGCTGCAAAAACGCCCCCACGATCGATGTCGCCAACCAGCAAACAGGAAGCATCGGCGGCCCGAGCCATCCGCATATTGACGATGTCGTGATCGCGCAGGTTAATCTCCGCCGGCGAACCCGCGCCTTCGAGAAGAATGACATCGTAGCGGGAAGCAAGCTTGCGGTAGCTCTCGACTACAACCGGAAACAATTCTTCGACCCGGTGGTTATGGTAGTCCGCTGCCGTCATTTGTCCCCACACTCGGCCTAGGACGACAATTTGAGAGCTCGTGTCGGAACTAGGTTTAATGAGCACGGGATTCATTTCGGCACAGGCAGGCGTCCGGCAGGCCTCTGCCTGAAGCGCTTGGGCACGGCCGATCTCACGCCCATCTGGAGTTGCCGCTGAATTGAGCGACACGTTTTGCGCTTTAAACGGCGCCACACTATAGCCGTCGTTGGCAAGAATGCGGCCCAGCCCCGCCGTGATAATGCTCTTGCCCACGTGGGAGGCCGTCCCCAGAATCATTAGCGCTGACGATTGCACAAGTAATTATTCCTGCCGGGGCATCACCACGCCTTCGACCAGCGGGCACCGGCGTGTCTGTCATCTCGTAGTGCCGAATCGACAACGGCCTGCACTTCCAACAATCTTCCGAAGAGCCACAAGACATCTGATAAACGGTTTAGATATGCGAGCATCTGCGGATCTACGGGAGAACCGCTCTCGACCAACCGGACGGTATGCCGTTCCGCACGCCTGCAGACTGTACGAGCCATCTCAAAAGCGGCAGCTTCCGTGTGTGCCCCAGGCAGGGACCAGTCGGACAGGATGCCCTCGATAGTCTCAATCCTGTGGACCAGAGTTATAAGATGTTCGATGTCCTCCGCCGTTATACCGGGCGCGTCCTTCTTCGTCTTGGTCGTGGGCGCTGTGGCTAGTGCCGATCCCAGTCGAAACAGTGTCTTCTGGATTCCTTCGGTCCAAGAGCAGACGTCGGCATTTTGACAGATACTGCGAGCAAAACCGAGAACAGAATTCAGTTCATCGACACACCCGTATGCTTCCACCCGCAGATCAGCCTTGGACACACGCACATCTCCTACCAGCCCAGTCTGTCCGCCATCCCCCCGTTTTGTTGCGATGCTCATATCATTATTCCTTTGAGGTATGTCTTTTCACCAACGCGTTTCTTACGTCACCGCGGATCGCATCTTCCCGGAGGCCTAGAACATCTATCAAGCGGACTCTTCAACCGCACTCTTCAATCGCACAATTGTGAATCAAGTTTGTGTCCAGCGCCACGACAGATCCATAGTCCTTTGTCCGACTCCAAGCTTCTTGCTCCGATACTTTGCAACAGTTCGTTAGCACGACGCGAATGAAGCCAGCGTGCGCAACCGCCGCGATCGGAAAGATCGTCGCTTCTCCCAGCAAGAAGGCAATCTCTCTGCAAACCCGTGACTCAAATTGCTCAAATGATTCCCCTCCTGGCGCAGTCGAATTGGGGTATTCCTCTGCCCATCTCTTTGCCCGGACCGGGTCGTGCACTTCAATTTCGTTCCACGAAAGGCCCTCCCACAGACCAAAGTGGATTTCGCGCAAACCAGGACGAACCTGGAGTCCTGCTCCAAAGTGTTTGGCAATAGCCTCAGCAGTTTGCCGGGCACGCCGAAGGTCGCTCGTATAGATTCGACGGATCGCGTGTTCCGACAACATTTTCACCAGTCCCGCGAGTTGTAGACGGCCTCGCTCATTGAGTTCCGGGTCAGAATGACCACAGAACCGGCCTGCCATGTCGGTTTCCGCATGACGAATTAAAAGAAGATAGGTCACGTGTTCCAGACTCCACAAAAATAAACTGCAATCTCGGTGAGCTGGTTCGTGGCTCCGAAGCAGTCACCTGTGACCCCGCCGATCCGGCGGAAATAATAGAGGCCGCTCAAGGCGGTAATCACAATTGCCACAAGGACCGGAATCCAAAACTCTGTCCGCATTAGATAGAGAACGATGGCAAAGCTCAGAAGAGCGCCTGTGATAAGAGATGTAGGAGAAACTTTCTGCGCAATCCTCGCCCCTTGTCCGTCATTCTCCCGTGCCGGCCGCAGGAAATAACTCAAAGGAAGGGTTGTCCAACGACAGAGGACGTGTGCGGAGACTACCAATGCCGTAAAACGATTCACTGGAAGAATCGATAGAAGGAGGAATCTGGCCAGCATAGAAAGCACGATGGCCAGTGCTCCGAAGCTTCCGATTCGGCTATCCCGCAGGATGGTGAGAACCTGCTCCCGATTCCAGCCTCCACCAAAAGCATCCATCGTATCCGCCAAGGCGTCTTCGTGAAGTCCACCTGTAATGAGCACCAGAAAGGTCAATACCAACAGCGCCACGAGGGTTCGATTGAGGTGAGGCGTCAGGATGCGCTGCAAAACCGAAGCGCCGAAGCCGATGGCCAGACCGACAACGGGGAAGAACTTTGCCGAGCGCGATAAGGAGTCGGGCTGGTAGGGAATACGCGAGATCGGGAGCCGCGTAAGAAATTGGAAAGCAACTAGCAGCTCTTCCATCAAACGTCTCATGCTTGCGCCCCGCTTACACCCGCCGAGGTGAAGGTTGCCATGTCGGTGTAGAGCCGCAAAGCGGATTCGATGATGGGCATCGCCAATACCGCACCAGTGCCCTCACCGAGCCGCATATCGAGCGTCAGAATGGAGTCCAGTCCCAAATACTCCAGCAAAAAGCGATGGCCTGGTTCTTTCGAACAATGTCCGGCGAACAGATACTCTTTTACTCGGGGTTCGACCGTGTACGCCAATGCTGCGGCTGCTGTCGAGATAAAACCATCCGTAATAACCGGGATCTGATATCGCGCCGCACCTAGGACGAATCCAACCATGGCGGCGATTTCTAATCCCCCTACCCGCCGCAGAACCTCAAACGGTTCCGCATCGGAAATTCGGCCGTCCTTGGCGAAGTGCCTTTGCATAACGCCATCGACGACCCTGATCTTGTGGTCGTGAGCTTGCGCATCGAGTCCCGTTCCCTTGCCGGTGACCGCGGCAGGAGGTTGGCCGGTGAGGACAGCGGTTATCACGCTCGCCGAAGTCGTGTTGCCTATTCCCATCTCGCCGACTGCGATCAGTGTCTGCCGCTTCTCCTGAGCGCTGGTCGCCAGTTCGAGTCCGGTCCGCAAAGCTCGCAGCATTTCATCTTCGGTCATGGCAGGTTCATGAAGCATGTTCCGAGTGCCCGGACGGACCTTGCGCTGCAGAAGACCCGGCAGATTGCCGAACTCCGCATCCACACCGACATCAACGATGGTCAGCTCAGCACAGTGCAGCCTTGCGAGTACATTGATCGCAGCCCCTTCCTGGAGGAAATTAAGCACCATCTGCTGGGTGACTTCTTTGGGGTATGCACTAACTCCTTCAGCCACGATGCCGTGATCGGCCGCAAACACATAGGCAGCCTTGGTCAGCGGCGACGCATGGTCGCCGCTCCTGATGGCAACATATCGCGCGGCAATATCCTCGAGTCGGCCGAGACTACCCAGTGGCTTGGTCAGATTATCAAGACGTGTGCGCGCCTGCCTCAGCCATTTGGGGTCGGGCGCAACAATTTCGGTGATGAATTCGGCAAGGCTGCCTGCGGTAACGGTGGTCATGGTATTTTCTCCAGCAAAGCGCGATTCTCACCAACTAACTTCGGACCGCGTCGCGGGGGGCAATCGAACGCCCTTTCCAAAATGTCGGGTTGCAAAATATCTTGCGGACGGCCTTTGCTTAGTTCCTGGTCAGGTTCCAGCAACAGAACGGACGAGAACGTGCCTTCAATTAGCTGAAGATCATGCATCGCAGCCAAGATCGTGACTCCCTCGTCACTGAGAGTCCTGATCAGCCCGAGCAATTCGAGCTGGCGGCCCAGATCGAGGCTTTGGGTAGGCTCGTCAAGCAGCAACAACCTAGGCTCCTGTGCCAATCCAAGAGCGATTTTGACTCGTTGACGTTCTCCTCCACTAAGTTCATTGAAGATGCGAGAGCGGAGGGAAGTGACATCGGCCATTTCCAGAGCGCGCTCGACCGCCTGGCGGTCTCGACGTTTGAAACCCGCGAACAGGCCAAGATAGGGTGTACGCCCTTGCTCGACGATCTGCTCAACTGTGAAATCGAACGGTACTTCGAATCGTTGCGGAACAAGCGCAACCAGCTGCGCGGCCTCTACTCGCCGGAGAGTGTCCACCCTGCGCCCTGCAAGCGAAACCGTGCCGCGTGAGCAAGCGAGCACGCATGCGGCGAGGCGCAGGAGTGTGGTTTTCCCAATTCCATTTGGACCTATCAGCGCTGAGCAGTCTCCCTGTTCTATTGTGAAGTTAAGACCATCCAGAACAGAACGGCGCCCGAAGTTAAAGGACACATTCACAAACTCAAGCAATGGAGTCACAATGCATACTCCCGTCTCGTCCGGCGCAAAAGGTAGAGGAAAAATGGACCACCGATAAATGCGGTTAGGAGCCCAACCGGAATTTCAGAAGGAGCAAGGACGGTGCGAGCCAGAGTGTCCGTCAAGACTAAGAATATCGAGCCTGCGATCGCCGTAACTGGCAGGAGTCGAGTGTGATCTGGGCCCAGGACCAGTCTTGCCATGTGAGGAACGATCAGCCCTACGAAGCTGATCACTCCTCCCAATGACACGGCGGCCGCGGTGATGAGTGACCCGGTAAGAATGATGGCTAAGTGCGTTTTTTCCACCTGCACGCCAACTTGGCGGGCATAGTCGTCACCGAGCGCCAAAGTGTTCAAACGCCGTGCCAGGGGAAAACAGAAAATCAGGCCGCAGCCGATCATCACGGCGGTGACCTCGAGTTGAGTCCACCTGGGCACGGCAATGACTCCAGTCAGCCAGGCGGCAAGCACTCGCGTCCGCAGGCCAAAGTTGTCGTCGAGTATCACCAGAAAATAAGTGGAATAACTCAACATCGTGCTCACCGCGAAACCCGCGAGCAGGAGCGTGATCACGGGAACCCGCCCACCGATCCGGGCCAGCCAATATACCAGCGCCATGCTTGCCACTGAACCGGCAAATGCCATCATGGCAGTCGCTCCGAATCCTAGAAAAGAAAAACCAGAGAGCAGGAAAAGTCCAATCCCAGCCCCAAGGGCTGCTCCTCCCGAAGTGCCGATCACGTACGGATCAGCCATGGGATTTCGGAAAAGCCCCTGGAATAGAAGTCCAGCCACGGAGAGTGCAGCCCCCACCAATGCCGACGCGAGCACCCGAGGAAGACGAATTTGGAAGACAATCACGGAATTCGTACTCCCGGAGCGATGCCAATCGAGCAAGGAGCCGAGCACTTCCCGAACACCGATCTTGGTCGCTCCCATCCCCATGGAGAGCACAAGCACGACGGCGAGAACCACCAGCAGGAATGCGACAATAAGCATGAAGAACGCGCGGTCGGAGAATCCGATCCGACGATCAGTTCGTGCCGACGATCCCGAGGCAATTTTGTCTGCTATTTCAGTTTCCACGACTCGCCTCCGAGTGTTATGCGGATGCCCGAGCGAACGGTGAATGGAAGCGCCGGATATCCAAACGCCTCGTCATAATGTTGGCTCAGCACATTTTGGACATCGGCGTAAAGGCTGAGCGCGTGCATCACCTGATAACTGCCTCCAAGGTCGAGCTTCTGAAATGCTGCGTCGAGATTGCGATTCGGCAGGAGCAGGCTCGTGCCGCCGTTCTCATCATAGAGAAAATCGCTATCATCTCGCTTGCCCACGAAGGTTCCAGTTAGCGAGGCAGTCCACCGCGAGTGATGATAAACGACCGCCATGTAGCCGCTATGAGGCGCGCGTCGAAATGGCCGGGCACCAATCAGCGGCGAAAAGATACCGATCGGGATGGTTGAGAAGTTCGAAGCGGTGTTGTGGCTCGGGCCAATAGCGTCGCTGGTAAAGGAACGTTGCACAACCGCGTCCAAGTAAGTGTATCCGCCACGAGCCACGAGGTTTCGTCCAAGCTGGTATTCGACGTCCGTCTCAATTCCTTGCGCACGGAATGCCTGTGAGTTCACCGTGGCTCCATATTGGGAGGCTCCTGCCAGCTGGTTGACGATGGTTTGCGGGATCCCGAGATCAATTAACCCCTGGCTCGGAACATATTCGATCAGATTGCCGAACTCGTTGTGAAAATACGTGACCCCTAATTTTGCCCGCCCATCGAAAAGGCTCTGCTCCAGGCCGCCGTCGTAAGTTCTGGAGCGCTCGGCTCCAATCGGAGCAATATGGTACTGCGCAATGAGTTGCTCTCCATTACCGAGTGTCTGAAGCAGGCTGAACAGGGACATTCCGGCATCAGAAATGCTGGGTTCCTTGATGCCCGTGCCGAAATTGGCGCGAAGCTTCGTCCCACTGAATAGTTTCGATGTATCCGGCCGCAGCAAGTAGTAGGCAAGCGATGCTCGCGGCGTGCCCGCCACGCCGAAGACCGCGTTTTTCTCGATGCCGCTCCCTAGCGTGTAGTAAAAACGGTTGGCGAGGCTGCCTGCCAGCTGCATCATGTAGCTGTAATTGCCGCGATCGGCGGGAGGCAGGCCATAACTCGGCTGAGTGAACCCACGCTCGGCTTCGTAGCGAAATCCGAAAAGCGCCGACAACTGCGGCTTAATCTGGTAATCGGTTTGCGCGTAAACAAAATCGCGATCGGTGCTGGTTATATACTGATTCGGATAGGGCTCAATGTACTGAAAAATCGCTTGCCCGCTTACCGTGTATCCATTTGCTCCAGTTAGAGTGACCGGCGCGCCAATGTACTCTGGTCCCACTATCGGCGAGTCGTAGGGAATCCCCGTCGGTGCGTAGTCGGTGTATTGCGAGCGCAACCGAAGCATCCCATAACGCAATAGATTGTGCCAACGCTGCGTAGTCTGTTGCTGGAACGTGGCTCCGATGAAGAGTTGCTGATCTTTCTGACCCGCATCATCCGGGATTCCATAAAGCTGAATTGCGTTGGGCAGCCCGACCGCAGTCGCCAACCGCCGGACGGTTGCTCGAAATTCGGTGTTCGGTTTCGGAGTCCAGCCAAAGTTCCCGGCATAGGTTCCATTGTGAAAGGAATTGTTAGGAATCTCATTCGCGGTGTCGAAGCGGGAAAAATCAGAAAAATAGTCGAACTGCTTATAACCTCCACCCAGGGTTCCTTCCTGTCGATAAGTTCCGAAATTCCCACCATCAATCGAGTAGGTGAGCTCGGGCAGAGGCGTGATGCCGCGCGGCGTAGTCATGCTCACGACACCGGCAAGCGCATCGGAGCCGTACAGAGCGCTGTTCGGTCCTCGCAACACTTCGATTTGATCGATCCCAGTCGCGGCAAGGACACCAAAATCGTCGTTGGCGGGGATGCCATCAATGAGAACCTTGTTAGCATCACTGTTACCGCCGCGCACGAACAAATCACCCAGACCGCCGCGCTGTCCAGTTTGCGTGAGTTGCGCACCAGGCAATAACCGAAGAGCCTCGTGCACGTCCAGTTTGTCAGCGTAGTCTCCCGAAAGTAGAGTGATGGATGCGCCTACTTGCGCCTCCGGCGTCGGCGTGCTTGTCGCCGTAACAGTAACGGCCTGGGACACAACGCCGATGGCCAGAAGCAGATCAACATTCGCATTCGCGCTTTCTCCAACATAGAAAAGCTTACTCGCGGTCAGATCGAACGAGGAAGCGCTGGCCTGGACTTGGTATCGACCTGCGGAAACATCGTGGAATTCGTATCTTCCTTCGCTGTCGGCAGTCACCGAAGCGATTACCTTCTGATCGGTGACGAGTTCGACTCGCGCCTTCGGGATGACGGCGCCGAGCGAATCGGCGACGGTGCCACGAACAGTCGCGGCGTGCGCTGCCAGGGCTAACAAACCTGGCAGCAGGAGGAAACAAAACAATCTGCCGTATGGATGGTCTTGTCTGACGTATTTCATTTTTCCCCTCGGAAATTGGTGTCGGCAGAACCGGTCTCCTGACTTACGCCTCGACGAATCTGGGCAGCCTTCCCAGGGGATTCAGTCCCCAGTGGCTGCAGTCACCTGCCTGCCCAGTTCTCGGCGTTCACAGTTACGGGGTAGTGGCGGAATTCCACCGCGCTTCCCGAACATTCTGCCGTTTGGTTTTGGTTAAGAGCCCAAGATCGCAAGCGATCACGCTTTACAAATGAGGCTCAGGGATGAAATTGTTTTGCTAAGTCCTCCAATGCATCGAATGCTATCGGACTTGGGAACTGAATCCGATCATCGGTGTAAAAGATGCAGCCCTGTTGAACCGCTCTTAAGTGTTCCCAGCCAGGTCGCATCTTCAGTTCCTGAACCGTAATTTTCGATCCGCGCATGAGCAGAAGTGCGTCGGGCTGGCGACTTACAATCGTCTCCAGACTCACTTGCGGCCACTCTTGCGTGATGTCGTCGGTCACGGAGACGCCGCCAGCCGCGTCAATCAACTCACTGATAAACGCACGCTTGCCGATAGTCATCACCGGGTCGTACCAGATCGCCATGAATACTCGCACCTTTGGCTTGTCGGCGACGCGAGCCTTCACGGCGTCTACGCGCGTGCGCAACCGGGCGACCAGACTATTAGCATCCGTCTCGCGGTCTAGCACCTTGCCCAGGCTGAGAATCGAGGCGTAGATTCCCTCGATCCCGTGCGGATCCACCATGAACACCGGAATGCCCAGGCGCTGCAGGTGGCCCGCGAACTCCAGGGTGTTCAGGTCGCCCGTACCGAGCGCTAGGTCCGGGTGCAGGGCAACGATGGTTTCAATTGAGGGATTGAGAGGAAGTCCAATGCTTGGCTTCTGGAGAGCCTCTTTCGGATATTTTGTGAAATCACTGACGGCAACAACGTCGGCTCCCGCACCTAGCGAATACACGATGTCCACCACACTGGGGATCAGACAAACCACTCGATGAGGGTGATCCGGGACCTCCACCGTGCGCCCCAGTTCGTCTTTCACCGTTCGGCTGGCGAAGCAGGGAAGCGCGATTGAAGTCAGCAGTACGACAATCCCCAGTTGGATTCTCATCGCGCCTCCGCAAAGGGTGTAGCGCTGGCCTGCTGCAAGAAGGATGAGACTAGAGATGGATTGGACCGGAAATGCAGATGGATGTAACTTCCAAGTGTGTTCCCGCGGACGAAGCCTTCCTGCTCTCTTCGGTTGGAAAGCGAGTAATGAACGCGATAGACGCAACGCAAAGGATCGTGAGCGACGACCCGCGAGCAGTGAAAACTGTGCCCACGAACGTGGGTTCCTTTTTCCCCTAGCAGACAATCGTGCGCGAATTCCACATCGGCGTACCCGAAGTGAACCAACGCTTTGGTCATCTCAACAGCCACGGGAAGGATGCCCGCCATGGGATAACTCTGCCCTTCAATCGTTGTCAGTGTTTCAGCGAGGTACATCAACCCGCCACATTCGGCGTAAACAGCCTTATTCGCTTTTGCAAAATCACGGATATCCCGGAGCAGGCTGCCATTGCCGCTTAGGGTAGCCGCGTACAGCTCTGGATATCCACCGCCGAAGTAAAGAGCGTGAAGACTCTCTGGTAGCACGGGATCTGCAATCGGACTGAACTCCACGATTTCGGCGCCATTCTTCCGCAGGAGATCGAGATTGTCCTCGTAATAAAACGAAAATGCTCGATCGCGAGCTATACCTACCCGGATGCCTTCATATTTGCGTTCAGCATTACATACGGGTGCAGTTTCAAACCGTTGGTTGCAGTGCTTCGCATTCAGCAATTGCTCGACGTCGAGAAGGTTGCCTAATCGGGTGAGAGTGGAGACGCTCGCGGTAATTCCTTCGGCGGCGGTGTGCAACCCAAGGTGCCGCTCGGGAATCGCTGCATCTGCCTCCACCGGTAGCCAACCGAGCACCGGCACCGCGGATGCTTGTCCAATCGCCGATTCCAGCATTCGAAAGTGGGCATCGCCAGCCACGCGGTTCAACACGATGCCGGCAAAACGCAGCTCCGGATCGAAGGTTTCGAACCCACGAATCACAGCGGCAATGCTGCGCGCGCTGTTCCCGGCGTCTAGAACGAGAACGACCGGCAAGTCGAGCAGCTTGGCAATTTCCGCTGTGCTGCCTTCCTCCGAACTTCCGGTCACACCGTCGAAAAGCCCCATCATGCCTTCGACTACAGCTACGTCGCACCCTGCGGAAACGCGGGAGAAAATCTCGCGATTGGCTTCGCCATCGAGCATCCAGGTGTCGAGATTGCGCACAGCGCGGTGCGCAACAAACGCAAGATGGCCGCCATCGATGAAGTCAGGACCGCACTTGAACGGCTGCACGGTCAAACCTCGTGATCGCAGTGCCGCGATGATGGCGAGAGCAACCGTGGTCTTGCCCACACCGCTGGCCGTGCCTGCTACCGCAAACGCATTCACGGATGCACCTCCACAGCTCCCTTGAGTGCAAAGGGCAGTCCGGCGACCATGAGCAAAACGTTATCCGCAATACTTGCAACCCGCTGATTAATCTCTCCGAGCAAGTCGCGGTATTTGCGTCCCTCCGGGAACGGAGGAACGATCCCGCTGCCCACTTCGTTCGATACCAGCCCAATCGAACAAGGCGCGGAGCGCAGCGCCGTGTAAAACCTCTGCAGGCGCTCTTCAACAGCGATCAGATTCCCGTGCTCGGCATCGAGGAGACTAGCGGCGTACAGCGTAAGACAATCGACCACCAATATCCGGTAATTGGACCCTTCTTCCGCCAGCACTCGGTCGAGATCCAGTGGCTCCTCGATAGTCCGCCACTCCTGGGGACGTTCGGCCCGGTGGCGTTCGATCTTCAACCGCATCTCTTCGTCTAAGGGCCGGGCAGTCGCGACAAACGCCACGGGAGAAACGCCAGCGGCAAGCGTCTGGACGTATCGGCTCTTGCCGCTTCGTACACCGCCCAGCACTAACGTGATGGCTTTTCGAGATTTGTCTGGCATGCTCACCTGGGGCACAGAGTGGTGGCCCTGATGCGAGCGGGATTCTACAGGCAGCTTTCAGACGCGGATTGTGGACAATTCGTCAGAACGCTCTCCGACTCTCCCATCGAAGTCGAATACGACTTAGGTTAGCGTCTGGCCGGTCTCCTGACTTACGCTTCGTCGAACCTGAGCAGCCTTCCCAGAAAGTTGTCCAGTGGCGTAGTTGCTCAGTTCTCAGCGAATACAGTTGCGGGACAGTGGCGGATTCTAACCGCCTTCCCAAATACCAGACTCCGTGATTTATACCGCGATACAAAAAAAACGTCAAATGCTACGCGTGAGTGCAGTCCACTGCACCTCACCCATTTTAAGTTTCACCCGAAGATACGCCGGCCAGCTACAGGCGAATCCAACTGTTTGCGAGCAGTTCTTCCGGCCGGCCTTCCTGCAGCAGCGAGTACATAATCTCCAGTCCGGTTACCAAACGCGGCCCTGGACGAGAGAAGTATGCACTTGCATTCACTGCATATACCCTGCCGTTGCGCACAGCCTTGACTCGTTCCCATCCTTCGGGAAACTGCGTGGCGTGGTATTCCTCGACGGACCTTTCCAGGTTGTGACCGCACGGCATGACGAGGACCACATCGGGGTCGACGCGCAAAACCAGGTCCCATTCCATGCGGTAACTGTCCTTTCCCAGCTTGCCAAGCGGATCGACACCGCCCGCCAAGGCAATCATCTCCGGGATCCAGTGACCTCCGTTGAAAGGCGGTGACAGCCACTCCAGACAGACTACTGTGGGTCTTTGTGGTTTGGTCATCCGGCCAATTTTGGCGATCCGTTCCCGCAGAGACCACACTAACGCGCGAGCTTCTGCATTCCGATCCGTGGCCTCGCCAACCCGCAAGACGTCTTTCAACACATCGTCCAGGGTATGCGGTGTCAGCGAAAGCACCTGTGGCTTTGAGGAAAGCTGGTGAACAGCCTTTGCCACATGCGATGTGCTGATGGCGCACACGTCGCACAGTTCTTGCGTGACAATGAGGTCCGGCTTAATTGCTTCCAGTTTCTGGATATCGACTTGATAAAGGCTCTCCCCGTGAGAGGAATACTCGTTTACGTCATGGTCAATTTCCGCCGATGTCAGATCGTGGGCAAGGTTTGTGTTTACGATTACGGTCTTTCCCACAGCTTTCGGCGGGAAATCGCATTCGAAGGTCACACCTGCAACCGAGTTTCCCAGACCCAGCGCATACAGAATCTCGGTGGCCGATGGTAAGAACGAGCAAATCTGCATATTAGGAACCTCGGTATTGCGCATGATTTCCAAATTCAGTTAAACCAGACCTTCCAGCCGCCTGCCCACAACGTGACCGGGGGCTCAATATCCTAGAAGGGCCGTCATCTGGCGCAAGATTCTACGCTCGTGCCAGATGACCTTGAAACTACGGCGCATCGACAACACATCGAAAACCAATCGTTCCCGCGCGATCGCGCCAGGAGCCATCAGCAGATACTTCTGGTGCTCATCGAGCCGGTAAGTTTGCGGGAAGTACCAGACGGAGCCGCGGGGTTGATAAGACGCACCCCCGCGAACGATTGCGGCGCGAGTATGCGGGTCGCGGTATTCGTCTGTCCATTGGGAGACGTTGCCGATCAGGGCGAGAACACCGAATGGACTTACGCCTTCCGGGAAAGCAGCAACGTCAGCAGGCGGGCGCATCGTAGGCCCGGGATCCACAGGTGGAATTGCCCGCGCATTCCAGTTGTTGCCCCAAGGGTAGGTACGGCCATCGGCGGACTGCGCCGCGTATTGCCATTCCCACTCGTGCGGAAGACGCTTTGCGCTCCAGTCCGAGTAGGCTCGAGCATCCTCGATCGAAACCCAGGTTACGGGCTTGTTCTCCCAGCCTTCCGGATAGCTGCCATTTTTCCATGCACGCAGGAAATTGTGATCATCGTTTGGGTGATAGTGCGTTGCGTCGAGGAATCTCTTGAACTCGGCATTGGTCACGGGCGTGCGATCGATATAGAAACTGTGAACGTGCATTCGATGTCGATGAAAACGCCGCGCCGCATCTTCCCAAGGATATTGAACATCTGCTCCGGGATCGTTGCCGCCTTCGATTTCAATGCCACTAACCTGAAAATCGTAGTCACCCTCCGGAATGCGAATCATACCGGGAGGAGCTGACTGCGCCGGTTTGCTGGGACGGATATCAACTATGGTTTGGGGCACAGCTTTCCATTCCCGCGAATAACTGGCGAGGGGACGCCTGGAGCGCCCCGCCATATAGGCGAGCAGATTCCGGAGACTTTCTGCCGGCTTCTCTTGCGTGGCAAGAACCGCGCCGTAACCTAGGCTCTCGAGATCAAAGCTCAGTATGGCCTTTCCATCCTCCACAACGGGCGTTAACTCCATCCCATGCCATAGGTCGTAGTAATGGGTTCCAGTCCGATGAGTCACTGTAAGCTGAGGACCGGCGACATCGTATTCATTGCGGTTGACGATGGTCCAGAGCGTCCCCATACTCTCAGGAAAGCGGCTGGCGAACACGCCGGACTGCAGAACTCGCGTGTGCGGCTCCCAGTCGGGACTGCTGAGATAGTCGGCCATAGCGCGCTCGATGCACGTGAACCGCAGCAGGGCCTCTGCATCGTGCGGCGTGTCACCGTACCAGAAACCCCAGAGATTTTCGAGCGTGGCATAGCCCTGGCCGTTGAAAAAGGCGTGCTGCAAACTGTCGGTTTTGTCCCGCGTGAAGCGGTCGGTAACGTTTACCATGTGGCGAGGTTCCATCCACTTGTTCTTGCTGACCATCGGAATGAACGGATACTGCTTGCCTTCCCACGTAACCCAGTCGTTCCAACTGATATCGGTCCAGGCAAGCGATTCGTCGCGCGGCTGAAATTGAGGCTCAAGCGCAAGCGGATGCCCGATAACGTCAGACGCTTGGCGGAACTGCGGAGGAACGCTGTCCAGCGTGTCGAAATTGATTCCGTCTGCGCCAATGTCTGCTAACAATTCCGACATCGCCGTCCACGGGGCCGCGCCTTCGTCTCGGGTGCCGCCGTCCCACGCGAGAATCGGAAAAAACACTCGCACGCCCCGCCTGTGAAATTGTTCGATCATTTGTCGCAGACCGGGAATCCCGCCCGGCAAGTCGCGCAGCAGGTCAAACTGGTTGCGGTCGTCCACGCCCAGGTTCGGATAGACGTGCCAGATCAGCACCGCGTCGATCAGGCCAATGCGGTTTTCCGTCTCCGACAGGAACCGGTCCACCGTGTATTCGGCCTTTTCTGGATCGTAGAGGCTGCGATCCCAGATGAGCAACTGCACCTGCGAAAAGATGCGCTCCGTCCATTGCAAGTCGACACGCTCGTATTGTGAGGCGTTGAAGCGTAGAAGAGTGCGGCGATTATTGCGCCAGGCTTTCAATCCATCCAGCCAGTTAGGCTGGTCCAACGGAGAGTCTGGCCCCCCGAAGAATACCTCGCTGGGTGGTGGAGGCTCTGTCAGATTCATGACCCCCGTATGAGAAACCAAATCGTGGCGCGGCTTCCACTCGTCAGCAAAGCTGACTCGGATTAGGACGCAAAGAAGGATTACAGCGTGTGGAACGGAGGGGACGAAACGGCTCCGATTCATGAGGGTTCCGAGGTCGTTATTGGGGTGCGCAATCATACAAGTCTAGCGCAAGTGGAAGTCGCGATGGAATGTCCACAGGAAGCTGCACACCGACGCAGCCTACCCTAGGAGAATGATTCGCAGCGCGAAAAGAGATCAAGCGAACCCTTGGGGTTTGGTGCTTCACAATGAAGTCAAAAAAGACAGGAGGGCCAGTGTGCTACGCGGAGCGAACTGTCGAAAAGCAAACAGCCTCCGCGCGTAGGGGCCCGTATTTACAATCTCTTCCCACAGACCTTAAGAGCACGGGAGGCTCGCAGGCATTTCAAGCTGTGACCATCAGCATTCTTGGTAGCAAGAAGAGTTTCACTGACGAGTATGCGACCGGAGACAGCTTCTGGCTAAACTACGTGTTCCGTGTTGCGGATGTTGAGAGCTTTGCAGCGCAGAAAATCGATGCTCAACAATTGCTAGACAGGGGGCATCTTAGCCAGGATGGACTAGGGCGCATTTCTGTCAAACTCGTTGCTGGACAGTGAAGGGAAGCACGAAAGTGATGCAGGGTACACACAAAATCACCGAGCACGGTTTCTTCTAGGGAATTCTCAGTTCCTGCAAACTCCTGTTTACAGAGGTGTACCGGTGTACCCTCTTTTGTGTAAACGGCCACGTTTTGTTTGTGGGGATGGGGTGCCGGGGAGCGGGGCAGTTCCCCTTCCCACCCTGGCCCAGCGCTACCAGACCCCTTCGCGGTGAGCTTGTAGGTAGTGGACTCGCTGGTAGTCACAGTTTGCGACCCGCGCTCCGCAACCTTGCCAATAGGATCAATGGTCACATCGGTTGCATTCTGCGTCTGCCAGGTCAGCGGAGAAGACTGGCCGCGCTGAATTGCCTGAGGACTTGCAGTCAATGACGCCGTAGGTACGTGGCAGTCCTCTCAGAAATCTATCGCTTCGTGCAGATCTAGTGGTCGTGCGAGCAATCGGTCGAGCGGTCAAGCTTTAAGCAGGTTCGGATGGACTCTTCGCAGCCACGCTAGGGTGCTGTCTCTTAGTTCAGTCGCCAACTTGACCACCGCTTCCAATTCTTGGTCTGATACAGCCCCGGCCACGTCATAAACCGATTTGTTCCTCTTGTTGTTGAATGTTTTGAATCTCTGAACGAGCTTAGGGTTGGCTTCTATGGTGAGTTCCAGAGATTCGATCGTTTTGACGTGGTGGCCTGCTTGGGGCACGGTGCGATGACCGGAGGCGCGGAGCGCAGTCGTTGCTACGCTGAGCGCCGCGTTGAAAGCAGCGATGAATCGAAGATCGGTCGATACAGCTTCGACCTTTGAATCGGCGAGGCTGCGCTCCACAATTCCTAGAAGATCCTTGATTTCATTGGGACTGCTCGGTTCTCGCCTTAGCCAACCGTACTCCACCCACTTTTCTAAGCTCATCCTCGTCTCCCAGCAAAAATACCTTTTGTCCCTTGAGTACGGCGTTCAAAAAATGATTCCCGCTCGCAAGCTTCGACTTGAATTCCGCGACGGAATATACGGTTGGGTTGATGGGTCGGCCGATGCTTTTCTCGACGGTAGTGAGCCGCGAAAGTACCTCGTCAAGTGTGGCCTTCCCAACCACCATTAGATCAACGTCGCTCTGCGCCGTTTCTTCCTCGCGGGCGACAGACCCGTACACAAATGCCACAACGATTCGCTTCGAGAGCGCGTGCAGGGCTGACCGGAGAACGCTGAAAACGCCAATTGTCTTGTTCACCAGGGCCTGCATCTCTCGAAATATGGGAGCGTCTCGGTTAGCCTGATAAAAAACCTGACTGCCCACTGAACTGCGAACTATAAGTCCCACCTTCGAGAGGTTTTCAAGCTCACGTTGAACCGCGCCAACGCTGGCATCTACTTCGCGAGCGATTTGGCGCGTATAGAAGGATTGATCGGAGTGGCCATAGAGCAAGGCCAGAACAGCACCCCGCGTGCGTCCGAATAGAAGGTCCCCCAGCCCGGGCGTTGTACTCATTCCGAGAACAATTGTACTCCAGATGAGAACACGCTTCAAGAGGTCGAATTTGTGCCTTCGGATGAATACATGTTGAATTAGGTCTGACCTGTGCCGCTGGCAGTGAAACGCTCCGTTGCCCCAACGGCTCATCAAGAGTGTATGTCCCGAAGGTTCCCGATGAAATTCCCTGTCGAGAGGGGGTAGCGTTGAAGGGGATGTGACCTCTGCCACTAGATCGCCTGACCGCGATTCCGATTGGCGATAAGCAAAAGATATTCCAACCCGCTTGGGGCCGAGAGACAGTCATTGAATTGAAAAAGGGCTGATCCCCCGCAGGTCAGCCCTTGGCCCAAAGTCAGTTTGGTAGCAAATTGGTAGCACGCGTTTTGGTAGCATTTTGGTAGCAAGACGCGCCGATTTTAGCGGTTTTCGCCGACTCGTCCGACTATTAAAGCCTTTGCCGTCAGCAAGTTACGGTTTTTGTGGTTCCATGGCATGGAAGAGGTCGTCGGTTCGATCCCGACCAGGTCCACCAGATCCCCCTCCCGCTTCACCGCTACCAGCCGGGGTAGCATCGAATCCCTGGGGTTCCCGCTTATTCCACTCGAGTATCGACAGTTTCACGAGGAGCCGGATGTAACAACGCTGCTATCGAATCGCTCCGACCTTCGTCTCATAAGTGCCCACGGAGAAACCGATGAAGCGAATCGTTTGGCAGGTGCTGCTCACCATCCTCGGAACGGCTCTGACGGCCTGCGCCTTCGGCCAGGAGGACGAAAAGCCAGTCAAGATCAATGACGCTATTTCCATGGTTCCTGCGACCGGCAATGTGTACCTGGTGAAGACTCCCGCGGGAGACGTGGTGATCGACACCGCCGTCGCTCAAATAGCAGGAGAGGTCAAGAAGATTTTCGACAGCGAACCGCACGGACCGATCAAGTACATCATTCTCACGCACGGGCACGCGGATCATATCGGCGGAATCTCACTTTGGAAAGAGGCTGGCACGCAGATCATCGCGCAGAGGAATTATGTCGAGTTCGTACACTACGTCGCCCGACTCGAAGGGTTTTTTGCTCCCCGCAATGCCGCGGCCTTTAACCGTGCAGCACCGCCCGCCGGACCATGGGCGGGAAACTTCGGCGGAAAAATTGAACCCACCATCCTGTTTGATGAAAGCTACAAATTCACGTTAGGTGGAGTTGAATTTCAACTTTTCAGCACACCGGGAGAAACGCCCGACCACTTGACGGTTTGGATCCCCGCTTACAAGGCCGCTTTCATTGGAGACAATTACTACGGCATCACCACCCCTGAGCCGAACTCATTTCCGAACCTTTATGCGATTCGCGGCACCAAGCCCCGCTGGGCCCTCGATTGGATCAAGTCTCTGGACACCGTTCTCGCCCTCAAGCCTGAAATCGTGCTGAACGGCCATGGCGAGCCGATCGTAGGCAACGCGGAGATCACTCGCCGTCTCACCCGTTACCGGGATGCAATTCAGTACGTCCATGATGAAACAGTGAAAGGCATGAACGCCGGCAAGGATGTATTTACGCTGATGCAAGAGATCAAGCTCCCGCCCAAGTACGACTTGACGGAGATATTCGGGAGAGTCAGCTGGTCCGTGCGCGGAATCTATGACGGATACGCTGGTTGGTATGACGGAAATCCCACATCCATGTATGAGGTCCCATCTTCGTCGGTGTATGCGGACCTGGTGAGGCTCGCTGGCGGACCTGAGCCGCTGGCACGGCTGGCCCTGGACAAAATAGAGGCAGGCAAGCCGGTGGAAGCATTGCACTTGACAGACGTGATCCTCGCCTACGATCAGAAAAGCGTCCCCGCGTTGAATGCCCGGATCAAGGCGATGGAATACTTGCGCCTGCACACACAAAACCGCGTCGAGTCTGGTTGGCTTGACTATGGTTTACGGCTCGCAAAAGAGAAGCTGGCGAGCGCGCAGTGAGCGGAACAGGATTATGAACCCAAAAGCACTGCTGAAAATCGCTGATGCAGCGCTCACCCTCTCAACCAATGTTGCCCGCCTCCGAGCCTACTTTCGTGGTTCGTCTAACGCAACATAGGACGCTGCTTGGTGTTTAATGTAGCTGTGCAGGTTTTTCCCACGGAGGCTACCCACCATGAACCGCCAAGAAGCTTGGATATGGCCGTTCTGCGCAGTTCTCATCGTTTGCTTGTTCCTTTTACCGGCCCGCAGCTGGGCCCAGGATGACAGCTCGAGCCAGGAAAGTGATCCCCCAGCCCGCGTTGCCCGCATGAACTTAGCGCAAGGGTCGGTTTCTTTTCAGCCCGGCGGCGAGGGCGACTGGGTTGATGCGGTACCCAATCGTCCGTTGACCACGGGCGATAATTTGTGGGCGGATAAAGATTCGCGCGCGGAATTGCACGTGGGTTCCACCTCGATCCGGCTCGGCGGTGAAACCAGTCTGACCTTCCTCGAACTTGACGACCGCGTTTTGCAATTGCGGCTGGCGCAGGGCTCGGTGTTGATGCGCGTACATCACCTGGACGACGGTGACACCGTCGAAATTGACACTCCCAATCTCGCCTTCACGGTGCAGCGCACCGGCGAATATCGCGTGGATGTTCATCCCGACGGTCAGACCACCGTGGTCGATGTGTACCAGGGCCGCGGCGAGGCTGTCGGCGGCGGCAACAACTACACCATCATTGCCAATCAGCAGGCCAGTTTCTCCGGAGACCAGGACCAGCAGCTCAATTACGACATCGATACGCTCCCCTCGCCCGACGACTTCACCCGCTGGGCTTTCGATCGCGATCATCGTGAAGATCAGTCGCAGTCGGCCAACTACGTGTCGCCGGAGATGACCGGCTACGAAGATCTCGACGACAACGGAAACTGGTCGTACGCCGGCAATTACGGTCCGGTGTGGTATCCCACGAACGTTGCCGTGGGCTGGGCGCCGTATCGCTTCGGTCATTGGGTGTGGGTCGCGCCCTGGGGATGGACTTGGGTCGATGATGCGCCCTGGGGATTCGCTCCCTTCCACTACGGCCGCTGGGTGCAGATTGGCCCCAGGTGGGCCTGGATTCCTGGGCCGGTCGCCGTGCATCCTGTTTACGCTCCAGCGCTCGTCGCGTTTGTGGGCGGTGGAGCAGGATTCCATTTTTCCGCGTTCGGCGGAGGCGCGGGCGTGGCGTGGTTCCCGCTCGGGCCGGGTGAAGTGTTTGTCCCTGCCTATCACGTAAGCCGAACTTACGTGAACCAGGTCAATGTTACTAACACGGTCGTGAACGTAACCAAGGTGACGAACGTCTACAACACCTACACCACGACGAACATCAATAACACGACGGTGAACCGTATCACCTACGTTAACCAGGCGAATGTGACGGTTGTGTCCCGCGATACCTTCGTGAATGCGCGTCCGGTGGCCCGCAACGTCGTGGCAGTGAAAGCAAGCGAAATCGCCCAGGCGCCGATCAGTCACATGAGTGGCGTCGAGCCCGTCCGCGGCAGTGTGATGGGGGCAGGGAAGCCGACCACCGTTGCCCCTCCTCGAGCTGTCGTCAACCGTCAAGTCGTGGCGCAGCATGCACCAGCGCAGCCGCCCGTGCCCTTCGCCCAGCGGCAGGATAAGCTCGTCGTCCGCCCCGTAACCCCGGTGACCCAGTCGGTGAGTCGCCCGGTCACGCAGCCAGTGAATCGTCCAGAAGTACCGATCAACAAGGCGGCGCCGGCTCCAGTCGAGCATCCGGTTCAGTCGTCGCCCCAGCCGGAAATGGCTAGACCGCAGTCAACGCGCGCTCCAGTGGTGTACACCAATGACGAGGCGCGTCCGCAGCCGGCGCCGCAACCCGCTCCACAACCTAGCCCGCAAGCGAGTCCGCAACCAGGATGGTCGCATCCACAAGCCCGTCCTGCGCCGCCGGTGCAGCCCAAGAGCGAGAGTCAGGCGCGCGACGAAGAAACCAAGTATAAGAACTGGCAAGCCAAGCCCCAACCGGCAAAGCCACAACCAGCAAAGCAAGCTCCACCGAAAGACAGCAAGAAAAAATAGGAATGGGAAAATGAGGGTCTCAGAGATCGTCAGGCGTCAAGCCCGTGTGTTTCGCGATTTTCGCTAACATGCAGGGACCAACCTCTTCATTGTCGTGGAATCCGAACATGTAGTTTCCATAGTCGGGATGGTGCAATTTGAGGTGCGATCCTCGTTGAGAGACTACGGTCCACCCTTTTCAAAGAAGTGCGTGCTTCACTGTTTTTGCCTTGGCACTCGGCCATTGGGTCAAGCGGAGACGGTGAGGATACTGATCGATTCCGGGATGTCTTTGGATTTTTCTACGTCGTCTGCAATTGCATACAGTGCCAGTGCGTATGCTTTTGCTTTGGCTTCCTCCTCAGACGATCCATACGCCATGGCCCCTGGAACCTCTGAAATTTCAGCTATCCATCGACCGTCAGTCTCGCGTTCGATTTCAAAATTGAATCGCACGTGTCGGCTCCTGTCGCTCTCGGGTGGCTTGCGGTTTGTCATGGCATCCACAGATTGCTCTACTGGTTATTGGGATGCACATTACGCCAGTAATGTGGGGAGACGTAAGGATACTCCTTTGTTGGTTCTCAATCCACGAGGGTATACGGTATGTATACGGTGACTGGCATAACCCCTTTTGTCCGCCGCGGGTCGCATGCATTTTCAAGGTTTTCGGAATGAATGAAATCAAGCATCATTCTGCTGCTCTAATTGCATTCATGCAGCTCTTTTTCTCCGTAAACTCACCAGCTGCAATTACCGCCCGTTGGACTGTCGCGAATCAGCCCGCCCGGCTGGTCAACGGAAGCCCGGTGCTGTTCCGCGTGACCACGCCGAAGGGGGTCCATTCTCTTTCTGGTAAGTGGCTGGGCCACGAGATCGCATTCAACTTCGATGCCAGTCACAAGTCATGGTTCGCGCTCGCCGGGGCCGGCCAGGAAACCAAGCCGGGAGACTATCCCCTTGAACTTCAAGCCGAAACGGCCGCCGGACAAGCGGTCTCATTCGAAAAGAAAATTCGCGTGCAGCGCCAGCGCTATCCCCGCGTGCTCGTGCCGCTGAAAGTTCCCGCACCCTACACCGCGCCCAGCCCCGAAGAGCAGCGCCAGATCGAACAGGACAAGGAAACCAAAACCGAAGTTTTTAAGACGGTCACTGCCGAGCGCGAATGGAAAGGTTCGTTCACGCCTCCGGTGAATGCCGAGATCTCTGACGTGTTTCGGAGTCGAGCGCATCTTCAACGGCTCGGTGCAGAGCACGCATCAGGGGCTCGATTTCCGCGTGCCCAGTGGAACCTCAGTCGCAGCCGTGAATTCCGGACGAGTAATCCTGGCGCGGTACCTGTTCTTTGAGGGGAATTGCGTAGTGATCGACCATGGCCAGGGCCTGCTGACCCTTTATTTGCATCTTTCGAAATTCGCAGTCCAAGAAGGCGACGAAGTAAAAAAAGGCCAGGAAATCGGACTGAGTGGCGGCACGGGCCGCGCCACCGGACCGCACTTGCATCTTGCCGTACGCTGGCAGGGCGTGTACTTGAATCCGCAGGTGCTGCTGAAATTAAACTTGCCGTGAACCGACCAACGTGGGATGGGGCCAGAAACCAGAAGCTAGAAGCCTGCCGCCAGAAGCGGCCCCTCCGCTTCCCACACGCCATCGCGAAACGTGACGCTCTTTCCTGAGATGGCGGGAATGCGCTCGCCGGGAACAATGATTCCCACCAGGTTTAGAGGATCGGCGGCGGCGATGACGATGCGTTCCGCATTCGCACTCTGCGGCCGCTTACGATGGGCGCGCAACGATTCGACGGCCACCGGAAGCGCAAATTGTTCTCCCAGAAATCCATCGACGAATCTCCCGCCGCGCACTTCGCCGCGGTCTTCCAGGCGGCGGTAGCCGATCTGCAATTCGCGCCAGCGCGGCAGATTCGTTTCCCGCACCAGCAGGTCGCGGAAGACCACGCCATAGCGCCGCAGCAACATCCAGCAACAGGACTCGACGCTGCGGTCACGCTCGGCGCCTTCGGTTTGCAACAGCGCCCAGCGTCCGGGGGCATGCCGGGGCCGGCGCATTTTTGCGAGGCCGCTGCCCGACGCGCTTTTTGGTGTGACCAGCGCGCGCAGGTTCTCGAATCCGTCAGCGGTCACCAGGCCGGCTGCGACCAGTTCCCATAGCCCGGTTTCGATTTCCGCTTTGAGGCGGCCCGTTGCCCGCACCATGTCGGGAAAAAACAGCGCGCCTCGTTGCTTCAAGAGTTCGAGCACCGCCTGCGCCACCGGGCTCAGGAACGAGCTAGCGGAATTTTCCGCCCCCGGATGGCGCGTGCGCAACCAATCCGCATCTTCGCGCACAAAGAATGCAATCGGCGCGACCCGAGTCGGAATCACTCGCCGCCGGATCTCGTCGTTGCCTGTTGCTTCCAGAGTCGCCGGATGCGGCGACAGGCGGCCCCATCCCACCACACCGGTCAGGCACAACTGATCGAGGTGTGCCGGATCGTAGTCCGAAATTCTGCGGCCCAGCACAAACCGCTCCCACGCGCTCGCCGGAATCTCAAACCCCTGCAACTGCCGGATCACTTCGAGCGTCCCATGTTCGCCCCGCACCTGCGTACCCGGAGCCAGGTGCTGCCAGCGCAAAAGCCAATTCATGAATTGCGAAGCCGTGACCGGCTCGATTTGCTTGCGCAAAGTTGCGACCGTCAGGAGATGAATGCGAGCCAGCAAACGCCGCTCGCACCACTCGGTTTCGGGTTCGTGTTGGGACGGGTGCCCTCGCCCGTCCGGGCCGCGCGAAGCTCGGCTATTATCGGGCCTAAACTTGCCGCGCAGAATCGCTCCGCTGGCCTCGATGCGGAGCAAAGCTTTCTCAATCTCAGAGGCCGGCAGCCCCAACAGTTCGCCAATCTCTGAAGCAGTGGTCGGCCCGAGATGTGCCATCCATCCCTGCACCGCGAGCAGCACAGCGTCATCAAGGCTTGGTCCTGCTTGTGTGGTGGCGGAGCTTTGCTCCGCCGGGACGGGGCGGAGCCCCGTCACCACACGATGCATGGCGCGGAACCATTCGACGCGTTCGGCGGCTATCCAATAGCGTTTGCCCGCAACTTCCGCCACAAGGGCGCGATTCTCGAGTTGCAACCGATCGAAGAATCCATTCCAGTCGGTTATGAGCTGCGAGCGGTTCTCCTGACAGCTAAGAGCTAAGAGCTGAGAGCTCGCTGGTACTGCCACCAGCGTATGCAGCACATCATGCAGTTCATCGGCGTCGCGCACATCCGGCCACGCTTCCTGCTGCACCTGCGCAATGGCCGCGGGATCGAGCGCGCCGACCTCTTCCAGCACCGATGCCGGCAGCACCCGCCGCATCTCGACCGCGCGCGCCCTGCGTTCTTCGAGCGGCGCGTCATCCAGGTAGGCGTACGGATTTGCGTTGAGAATTTCGTGCGAAAATTGCGACGGCACCGGGGTGTCGACCGCCAGGCAGCGAATCCGTCCCTGCTCGATTCCGCGCAACACTTCGCGGAGGCCCTCGATATCCAGCGCCTCGGTGAGCACGTCTTTCATGACCTCGGCGACCAGCGGATGGTCGGGAATCTTGATATCGCCCTCGATATTCTCGAAGCACGCCGCTACATCAGGAAACACCGAAGCCAGCAGATCGTCGGAGCGGATGCGCTGAATCTGTGGCGGAACTTTCTTGCCGCCCTGAAAACGCAGCAAAGCCAATGCGCGCGTCGCATCCCACCGCCAGCGCGTTTGAAAAATCGGGGATGCCAGTGCCGCCTGCTCCAGAATTGGCGCCATGCTCTCAGAAGCCAGGAATTGAAAAACATCCGCCAGCGGAAAGCTGTGCTGCTCGGCAAGGGCGATGTTCAAGCCGTTGTCGGTGGCTGCCGCCTGCAGTTCGAAATTGAAGCCGCGGCAGAAGCGCTTGCGCAAGGCCAGTCCCCAGGCTTTATTGATGCGTCCACCGAAGGGCGCGTGGATGATCAACTGCATCCCGCCGCCTTCGTCGAAGAATCTTTCGGCGATGATGGTCGCCTGCGTCGGCACATCGCCCAATACGGCGCGGCCTTCGAGAATGTACTGAATCAGTTGCTCGGCCCCGGACTGGTCGAGTCCGCATTCTTCTCCCAGCCAACTCACCGCTTCCGCAACCACCGGCAAGTTCCGCCAGCCTTCCACGGGCGCCACACCGGGCAGGCGGTCGCTGATTTCCTTGCGCAACTCACCCAACTGCGTAGAAAGCTCGGCCGTCCGCGCTGGAGCTTCACCACGCCAGAACGGTATCCCGGGCGGAGCACCCTGCGCGTTTTCCACCAATATGCGCGACGACTTGCCTTCGATCCGGCGAATCCTCCACGATGTATTCCCCAGCAGCATGACCTCTCCGGCCATGCTCTCGACCGCGAAATCTTCATCCACAGTTCCAACCACTCCACCGTCTGGTTCGGCCACCACGGTGAACAAGGCGTTGTCGGGAATGGCGCCGCCGCTGGTGATCGCCGCCAGCCGCGCTCCCCGCCGCGCCCGCAGCTTGCGGTTGATGCGGTCGTGATGCAGGTAAGCACCGTAACGGCCGCGTTGAGAGGCGATGCCTTCCGAAAGCATCACCAGCACGGCATCGAACGTCTCGCGCGCCAGATTGCGATAGGGATAGGCCCGCTTCACGAGTGCGAATAACTCATCTTCATCCCACCCGTCGTTATTCTTATCGCCCAATTTGTTCGCTGTCGCGGCGCTTCCGGAAGCCGCACAGCAGGCAACAATCTGTTGCGCCAGTACATCCAGCGAGGCTTCGGGAAAAATCAGGCGGTCGAGTTCGCCCTGGCGAATCGCGCGCACCAGCACGGCGCATTCCGCCAGGTCGTCACGCGTGGTGACAAAAAATCGTCCTTTGGGAACCGCGCCGCGCCAGTGGCCCGACCGACCTACGCGCTGCAAAGCAACTGCAATCGAGCGTGGCGAACTGATGTGACACACCAGGTCCACTGTCCCAACATCGATGCCCAGTTCGAGCGAAGCGGTCGCCACCAGCACCTTCACCTGGCCTTCTTTCAGCTTGCGCTCCGCCTCCAGACGCAGCTTGCGCGACAAACTTCCGTGATGCGCCGCCACGTTTTCTTCACCGAGGCGCTCGCCCAGGTGATGGGAGATGCGCTCGGCCAGCCGCCGCGTGTTGACGAAATACCAGCGTCGAGCGATGAGCATTTACCAATTGCACGATGCGCTCGTATATCTCGTCCCACATCTCGTTCGAAGCGACCGGGCCAAGTTCGGAAGATGGAACCTCCACTCCGAGATCGAGCGTGCGCTTGTGTCCGATGTTGACGATCACGGGATCAGGTCGCGCTTTTTGAGGATCGGCGACTGCCCGCCGGGGTTCCTGCAAGGAAATGCGCGACTTCTTCAATCGGCTTCTGCGTCGCGGAAAGCCCGATGCGCACCGGTGGACGTTCGGTCAGCGCTTCCAGTCGCTCCAGCGAAAGCGCCAGATGCACTCCGCGCTTGTCGTCGGCCACGGCGTGAATTTCGTCGACGATCACGGTCTCGACATCGCGCAAAATGGCACGGCTCTTCTCCGCCGTCAGCAGAATGTAGAACGATTCGGGTGTGGTAACCAGAATGTGGGGCGGGCGCTTCAGCATCAGCCGCCGGTCTTTCATTAGAGTGTCGCCCGTGCGCACCGCCGTCCGGATCTCCGGCATCAGCAGGCCGCGATCGCCGGCCATCTGCAGGATCTCTCCTAGCGGAATTTCCAGATTCTTCTGAATGTCGTTGCCCAGCGCTTTGAGCGGAGAGATGTAGAGAACTTCGGTGCGATCGCGCAGTTCTCCCGCCAGCGCCTTGCATACGAGGCGATCAATGCACGCAAGAAAAGCAGCCAGCGTTTTTCCCGATCCGGTGGGAGCCGAGATCAACGTGGTGTGGCCGGCGAGAATGTGGGGCCAGCCCTGCTCCTGCGGTTCGGTCGGCGTGGAGAAGCGCGCCGTGAACCATTCCTGAACCAGCGGATGAGCCCAGTCGAGCGAAGGCGAGACTGCGGACGGCATGGGATTGTATTGTAGCGAGAAATCGTAGTTTCGTAAAATGTTCGCCCCAAAGGGCTCGTAGATTTCGGGTTTGACAGATGAGTATGAATTTGGATATGATGAATATGAATAATTCTCCGAGGAGAGCCGAAATGCCAAGCACCAGAGTCTCTGCGCTCACAAGGGAAGAGATCGCCGCGACGGCCAGAAGATTTCACTGGGGCCGGCAGATGCCGAAGTGGAGCGTCATCGTAGAGGGGCGGGAACTTCCAGCGAGGCCGCTTGTTCTGGAAGCGGCGGGAGTGCCTCCGAATGATCCCACCAACTCACACCAAGCCATCAAGATCTTGAAGGATCGAGGATTTGATGTTCGTTACGAAGGCAAGACGCTCCAAGAGGAAGCCAACAGCGAAGGATCGCGACCGGTGACCGAGGAGTTCATTCGCAGCCTTGTCGGTTGTTGCAAGGGCGAGGACTCACTGCTGGAGGCCCGTGAGCGCGATCACCGAATCGAGAAACGATGAAGAAATACGTCCTCGACGCCAACGCAATATTGGATCTCATCGAAGCAGGACCGGGGTGGCGAAGGGTGGAAAGTCTGCTACAGTCGGCGCGTCAGCAGGACAGTCTGCTATTCATTTCAGTGCTGAATTGGGGCGAGGTTTTCTACCTTCTGTGGCAGCGGCGTGGCGAAGAAGCGGCGCGACGGACGATTGCCAGCCTTTCCCGCCTTCCCCTCCAAATTGTCCCCGTCAGATGTGTCTCAGGTTCTGAAAGCAGGCGAGCTTAAAGCCGTCCACAAGATTCCGTATGTGGATTGCATCGCCGCAGCCCTCGCCACCCAACAGCAGGCCACGCTCGTCACTTCCGACCGCGACTTCGAGAAGCTTGGACGCCAGTTTCCGGTCCTGTGGATCGCGCGGCCATGAATTGCCGACCGATGGCCTGCTAGAATCGCGGCGATGCCTAAACTCTCTGCTGCCGCTCGCGCCCGCAAGATTAAACTCATTCTTTTCGACGTCGACGGCGTTCTCACCGACGGCAAAATCTGGATCTTCCCTGCGCCCGGAGGCTCACAGGCCGGCGCACAGCAAAGTGTGCTTGAAAAATCCGCTCAGCATGGCGAACAGGGCGGATTCGGGCTCGCACAGCGTGAACCTGATTGAAGCCAAAGGCTTCCACGCCCACGACGGCACCGCCATTTCGCTGGCCCGCCTGGCGGGAATCAAGACCGGGATTATCACCAAGCGCATCTCCGAGACCGTGGCCCTCCGCGCTCGTGATCTGAAGATGGATCACGTTTACCAGGGCATTCAGGACAAGGCGTCGGTGTTTGCGCAGATTCTGGAAAAGGATGGGATTACGGCTGCCGAGGCCGCCTTCGTTGGCGACGATGTGATTGATCTGCCGGCCATGCGCAAGTGCGGCTTGGCGATCGCGGTCAAGAACGCGCGTCCCGAGGTCAAAGCCGAGGCGCACTTGGTTACGTCCCACGCTGGCGGAGACGGCGCCGCTCGCGACGCGGTCGAATACATCCTGAAAGCTCAGGGCAAGTGGAAGCACGTGGTAGAGGAATATATTTCGGAGCGAAGCTGAGCACCAGAAGATAGAAGCCAGTAGCCAGCAGCTAATCTCCACCCACCGGTTGCTTGCTTGGGGCGTGCTCGGGTTAGCAACCGGTGGGCGTCGTTCTCCCTACTCACCCTGTTTGTTTTCAGGAGCAGTGATCCTTAGAACCCAGTTTCGCCCGGAATGTTTCGGTTATTTCGGGGATTTCCCTGCTTACGCTGCTAACTCATTTCCTGTCATCCAGTTATCGGCATCTAATCAGGGAGTGCCAGAGTCTTCGACGCCATCAGTTCCGCAAAGCGAGGATCTTTGCGCAAGGTGCTGAATTCGTTGTCTTTGTAAACGTTCTTGATGTCCTTATAGCCTTCTTCCATCGCCTTTTTTAGATAATGCAACGACCGCTCAGGCGCGCCACTCTTGGCGTACAGCTTGGCGAGAACATAATCGTACTGCGCCCGGTCTTCGGGAGAAGGAAGTTGCGCCAGAACTCCGCCGCGCGAGGTGCGCTCAAAAATGTCGGGATCAAGCTCCATCGCCTTGGAATAGCTTTCTCCGGCTTTGTCGAACTGTTTCTTGCCGAAGTAGGCTGCGCCCATGTTGCTAAAGTAGGAGGCTGCGTCATCTCTTAACGAGATCGCTTTCTGATAGTTTCGGATGGCCGCGTTGTAGCTGTGTGCCTGATATTCAATCACGCCGAGATTGTTGTAAGCGTCGGCATGTTTGCGATCCGCCTTGATGGCGTGTTCAAAACTTTTCTTGGCATCTCTATAGCGTTGCATCATCAGCTGGCAGATGCCGATTTTGTTGTACACAGAGGCGTTGTTCGGCGCGCCTTTCATGACGGCACGGTAATAGTCAATCGCATCTAGAAAGTCTTTGTCCGAGCGCAGTTCGTCGCCACGGTTTTCGAGTTCTTCGGGCGTTGCCCCGGGAGCGGGTGGTTCGGCGCGGTGCATCGGTGGCGGGCCGACTTGCAACTGCTCGGCGCTTTGAGCCTGCAAGGGGAGAGCGAGAAGCGCACAGAAGAGAAGCGATACAAAGCTCAAGCGAATCCAGGAAAGCATAGTCACCCCCGGCCTGACATACAAAACATCACAGTTTCATGCTATTTCAGCGTATGCCCTTAGGTCCCCAGCAAGTTTAAGGCCGTGATATCGGCCGTTCTTGCTCCCACTTACTGCGGCGGCGTGCCACTGTCACCATTCTTAGACGGAGCAGCAGTGTTTTTGTCATTTGTCTTTTGGGAGCCGCTGTCTCCCTTGAACACGTCAACAATCTTGCCGAAAAAGCTCTTCTTTTTCCGGGCGTCGTCCTCTGCTGAAGATTGGACACCGGCGGCGGGACGCTGGTTCCCGGTTGCGGTGGGGGGAGGCAGCGCTTTCTCCGAATTTCCGCCGAATATACGCGAGAAAAACCCCTGCACGCCGCCGCTCTGGTCGCAGGTATCGCGAGGCTCGGTTCCGGCCACGAAGGCAATCGTGTAAGTGTCGGGGCACGATGGCGTCGCCAACCGGTTGGTGATTTTGTCGAGTTCCACGTCGACCACGCCTTCGGGCTGGGTGAAGGGCTTCACGTCGGCATACCGTGGCAGGGCAACCGCCTTCTTCATGAATTCGGCCCAAATGGGGGCGGCGGTATGCGCGCCTTCCAGGTGGATGTCGCTGTAATCGTCGTATCCGACCCAGACGATGCACAGCAGATTGCTGGTGTAGCCGGCGAACCATCCGTCGTGCGAAGTGCCGGTTTTTCCCGCCGCGGGAGCGGTAAACCCGCGGGAGCGCACCCCGGCGGCGGTGCCGAAGTTCATGACACCTTCCAGCATGTTGGTCATGACGAAGGCGATGCGCGGATCGAGAACCTGCTTCTTCTCGGTCCCGAAATTGATGATGACATCGCCCTTGGAGTTGCGCACCGAGTTTACGAAGACGGGCGAAAGCCGCACGCCGCCGTTGGCAAAACTGGTATAAGCGGCGGTCATGTCGACAGGGGTAGCGTCGTAGGCGCCGATTGCCATCGCCGGCGTGGCTTTCACCGATGTGATTCCGGCGGACCGCGCAAGATCCGCCACTTTGTCGTAGCCCACCTCCTCCGCCACTTTCACGGTCGCGTTGTTGAGCGAAAGCGCCAGCGCGTAGCGGAGTGTGACGTCCCCGTGGTACTCCTCTTTGTAGTTGCGCGGCTCATAAATCTGATCGCCATAAGAGAACGTCGAAGGCTGATCGGAAACCATCGAAGCCGGAGTAATCACGGTGGTCGAGCCGTCCAGCGCCGTATTCATGGCGGCGGCATACACAAACGGTTTAAAAATAGAGCCGGTGGGGCGCTTGGCCAGCGCGTGATTCAGTTGGCTCGCTCCATAGTTTCGTCCTCCAACCAGCGCCTTGATTTCGCCCGTGTGAGGGTCCATGGCGACCAGCGCCACCTGCGCCTGCGGGCCGGGGGCGACGGTGGTTTCAAACTTCTTCCCGACCTTGACCCTCTTGGTGCGCATTTTCGTGACCTGGTCGTCCACCAGCGTGATGCCGGTTTCGACGGCTTGCGCGGCCGCCTTTTGCAGGTCAGGATCGAGCGTGGTGTAGATACGGTATTCCTGTTCGTTGATCTCGTGCTCGTTCAGTTTGCTGACGACCGTGTCGCGAACCATATCCACGAAGTACGGTGCATCGCTGGCCTCAACATTCGGGGGGGCCAATTTCAGCGGCGCTGCCTTCGCTTTATCGGCTTGCTCGCGCGTGATGGCGTGGGTTTCCACCATCGATTCGATCACGGTATTGCGGCGCTCCAGAGCGCGCTCGGGATGGCGATAGGGAGAAAGATAACTGGGCGCCTGGATCAACCCGGCGAGCAGCGCGGCTTCGGGCAGGTTGATGTCTTTCAGGTCTTTATTGAAATACGACCGTGAGCCTTCAGCCAGGCCCGAGATCGTGAACGATCCGCGCTGTCCCAGATCGACGCGGTTGGCGTAGAACTCGAAAATCTGCTGCTTGGAAAACTTCTGCTCCAACTCCACCGCGATCAGCATTTCGATCAGCTTGCGCTTGAAGGTTTTCTCCGGGCTCAGGAAAAATGCCCGCGAAAGCTGCATGGTTATCGTCGAACCGCCCTGCTGGTGGCGCTGATGGGTGAAATCGATCCAGGCGGCTTCGGCTAGCCGCATGAAGTTGACGCCGCTGTGCTGGAAGAAGCGCCGGTCTTCGATGGCCGTCACCGCTTCCACCACGACCTTGGGAATGTCGTCGTACTTCACCAGTTGCCGTTTGGAGCGCTGCTCGGCGTCGAACAGCGATGCCAGCATCTGGGGCTCGAGCTCATAAGCTTCCAGTTCTCCGGCAGAGTGGCTGTTGATGGCCGAAACCGCTCCGTCTGCAACCGTAATGGTGGCCGGTTCGGGACTGTGATAAGACTCGGGGCCAGGCAGAACTTCAATCGAGTTGCTGCGCAGACGGTAGCTGCCCAGCAGAGATTCATCCTCTTTTTCGGAATAGCCGGCATGACGCAATTCCGCCGCAATTTCAGAGACGGTCAACTTGCTTCCGACCCTCACCAAGTGCGGGGCAGCGAAAATCTTGGCTGAACTGGCAAACACTGGACCGCGGAAGCGCTGCTCGATGATCCGGTCATACTTTACATACCAGTAGGCAAAAAAGCCGACCACCACCAGCGACACCGAGAGAAAGGCGAGCAGAGCCGCACGCACGATGGGATCGCGGGTCCGCCCGCGGCCGTTTCCGCGGTTTCCTCCGACTGGGCTGCTGTTTTGAGCCCTCCGGATTTTCAGTTTAATGGCCATGAAGAGAGCTGTATCAGTCCGCAGAGCAATTCCCGGTCCGAACCCTGATCTTGGAGCCCGCTTGGCTTGCTGGTTGATTCTAAATCACCAGCCTCCCCCTACAACCATTTGGATGCGTGTCAAACGATGGACGGGCGTGGCAGAGGGTTAGTTTCAGAGCAGCCAACCACTCGGAAACAATTTCAGGTGTCACGCAGTGCGGGACTTGATAATCGCCAAACCGAAGCTTGTTCCCTTTCAAACCCATTGACGCGGCACTAGAATGCCTTGAGCGGAGCAAGTAGGGCCAGTGGATCTCTACAGCGCAATTCAATACGTCTTATTCTTGGCCATCGTGACCGTTCTGGTAGAACCTCTGGGCGGGTACATGGAGCGGGTCTTTTCCAAGCAACAGACCGCCTTTGATCGTTTATGTCTTCCTATTGAGCGCCTTATCTATCGCGTTACAGCGGTTGACCCGAATGTGGAGATGGCCGGCAAAGAGTATGCCACGTGTTTCGTGATCTTTAGCGCCGCCGGCACGCTCGTGTTGTATGCCATTCTCAGAGTGCAGCAGTTTCTTCCTTGGTTTTTTCCGCAGTACCACACCACGCCGATGTCCCCAGACCTGGCTCTAAATACGGCGGTCAGCTTCTCCACGACTACTACTTGGCAGGCCTACGCCGGCGAGAACACGATGAGCTATTTCGGTCAGATGGTGGGACTCTGCGCCCAGAACTTCCTGGCTGGCGCCGCGGGACTAGCTGTGGGCGTTGCTTTCATTCGCGGCCTTGCCCGGCAACTCTCTGGCAAGCTCGGTAACTTCTGGGTTGATCTGACCCGCGCTTTACTATGGGTTCTGTTGCCGGGAGCATTGCTAGGCGCTATGCTGCTCGTCTGGCAGGGCGTTCCGATGAACTTTCGCCCCTATGCGGTCGCCACTACCGTCGAGGGAGCCCCTCAGGTCATACCGCAGGGTCCGGTCGCCGCACTGGAGATCATCAAGAATCTCGGCACCAATGGTGGCGGATTCTTCAATGCGAACGGGGCCCATCCCTATGAAAACCCAACGCCTCTCACAAACTTCGTCGAAATGCTGGCCATCGTGCTCCTGCCCGCGGCATTGACCAACACTTTCGGGCGGATGGTTGGCCAGCCTCGACAGGGATGGCTTTTCTACTATGTGATGGTGCTCTTATTCGGCTGCGGTTTGGTCTTCGTACATACCTATGAACAAGGAGGAGATTCCCGTTTCGAGAATGTGGATTTCCGAAATAGTGGCACCCAGCCCGGCGGAAACATGGAGGGCAAGGAGGTGCGCTTCGGCATCAGCGGTTCGACGCTCACGGCAGTTGCTACCTCCAACACCGCCACCGGATCAAACAACTCCATGCACGACAGCTACACCTCGCTCGGTGGCATGGTTCTACTGGTGAACATGCTGCTTGGAGAACTCATCTTCGGAGGTCTGGGGACTGGCCTTTACAGCATGATTATGGCCGCTGCCATCGCTGTGTTTCTAGCTGGACTTATGGTTGGGCGCACGCCGGAATACCTGGGGAAAAAGATAGGGCCCGCCGAGAACAAAATGATCATGCTCTACGCTTTGGCCGCGCCGCTCGTCGTCCTTCCGCTGACCGCAATTGCTGTGAGCACCAGGATGGGACTTTCCGGGTTGACGGTCAACGGTGGCCCGCATGGTTTTACTGAGATTCTGTTCGCCTACACTTCTTGCTTCGTCAACAATGGCCAGAGCTTTGCCGGTCTCAGCGTGAACACTCCGTTTTACAACCTCACCACAGCATTAGCGATGATGGTGGGCAGGTTCGGATTAGCGATTCCTGCATTGGCATTTGCAGATCTGTTGAGTCGCCAGAGAAGTACCCCTTCTTCGTCGGGAACTCTTCCAACCCATTCCTTTTCGTTTGGGGTTCTGCTCACCGCCTGTTTGGCAACGATGGTGGCTCTGAGTTATCTGCCCGCCTTGGCTCTCGGCCCCGTACTGGAACGCTTGCTCTTCAGAAGATAGAGCGCTTCAATTACACGTAAGAACAGAAACTAGTGGCTGTACACCGTGGTCCGCGGGTTATAGTTTTTCCAGTCGAACCAGTAGTCCTTGAGGAAATTGATTTTCTCCAGGCACTGGCCCGCTGCCGGCCCGCTGGTTGCGCATCCGGCAAAGTTCCACGTGTTGCCTTGCGCATCGAGCAGCCGCCACTCCCGACTTTGCCCTTTGCTTTGCCCATCGCTTTTTCCATCACTCTGCGCATCGCGATAAAGCTCGATGTCCAATCCGTTCAACTGCGAACGGAATATGCGCACCGACTCGCCATCCGGTCCGGTCACCAATACCACCGGAACGCCGGCAATCTTGTCCTCCACCGGATTCGCCCCGCGCACTTTCGCCAAAGGAAAAGCCCGCGCCTGCCCGCCGATCTCGACCCCGAGAATCACGTCGCGATCCTTCAGCCCCTGCCCCGGGAAAGTCAGCGGCACCGGATACTTGGCAACTTCTTCTTCCCACTTCTTGTCGTAGTCCTTATCACCGTGCCCGGCGACCGGCGCCAGCACTAGTCCTTGCCCTTGCGGCGTCTCCGACTTCCACAGCCCGAACGTCAGTTCATCATTCGGCATCAATTCCAGCGTGCTGCCTGCGAACTCGCCCGCGATCGCTCGGCCCGTGACCTGCTGCCACCACGAGCCCGTCTCGCGATCGCGCATCAGAAAATTCTGGTTATTAATTCCCGCCAGATAAAAATGCAGCTCGCGTCCCCGCACCGTTCGCCTCCACACCAGACCGGTGTGACAGAGCGTTCAATAGGTGACCGCGATCGGTACCCCCGCCACCGTGTCATTCAGGATGTGATGGTAGGCCATCTGCACGATCGGGTAAGCACGCATTTCCTGCCCGATCCGCACCGCCATCACCATTTCCTTGTCGCTAAGGCGGGCATCGCCAGCCGAGACGAACCCCGCGGCCGTGATGGGATGAAACATCCATTCAAAGTAGTTCTGCCGGACCATCACCGCCGACGCCGCGCTGAGCACGAGCGCTATGACGATGCCCGCCCGCAGCACTCTGGACGATCCCCGCCACAGGCGGCAGCCCACCGCCAACACGCCCACCGTGGCGGCCACGCGTGAGCGCTGGAGCAATCCGCTTCACCGCGATCGCTAGCCCAACGCTCCCTCCGACTGGTATCGGAATGGCCGAACGACAAACGCAGGTATCAGAAACAGGCTCAGGCAAAGCGCCGCCAGCAGCCCCAGCAGCAGCCACAGACCACGATTTTCAGATCGATTTCACATCCGAAGTCATCACCCCACAGATCATCCCCAATCGGCCGCCCACACCCCATGTGGGTCCGAAGCAATTGAGGATAACACCTTCAGCAGACACGAGCAGTATTGCGCGGCGTGACTTGGCAGGCAGCAGGCAAGTGAATGACCAGAAAGAGGGTACTACCCCCGTGACACAGGTAACTTGTCGTGGGTACCCGCCCTCTCTTACCATCTGCATTATGGATCTACGCGCCCTCGTGGTGTGCCCGGATCAGGACTCCGTCAGCCTGCTCGCACTCATCCTGTCCGAACTGGGGATGGCGGCCGAGCACACGCCCTCGATTTCTCGCGGGTTGGAACTGATCGACAGCCAGCGCTTTGACGCCATCGTCCTCGACTATCGCGCCGACCAGAGTTCCGAACAATTTCTGGCGCGCTTGCGTCAGTCCTCCAAGAACCGCGCCAGCATGCTGATTGCGATTGTCGATGGCACGTTCAACGCCCGCCCCGTGTTTGGGCTCGGCGCAAATTTTGTTCTCTATCGCCCGCTCTCTTCCGAGCGCACCCGCATCAGCCTGCGCGCCGCCCGCGGCCTCATGCGCCGCGAACGCCGCCGTACTCCGCGCAAGCCCGTGAGTTCAACGGCCAACGTCGCCTGTCCTGGTGCGCCCGAACTGAACGCCGCTTTGACCGACCTCAGCGACGGCGGAACTGCTCTCCAAACCACCAGCCGGATTCCGCCCGCATGCAAGGTTTATTTCGAGTTCTGCTCTTCCCGGGCAGCACCAACTGGTGCGCTTGTCGGGAGAAGTTGCCTGGCAGGATTCGAGCGGCCGCGTCGGAATTCGTTTCATCGATGTGCCCCAGTCTTCGCGGCGTTTGATCCAGACCTGGCTGCAACACAGTAATGGCCAACCGCCCGCCCCGCCATCGGCAAGCCCCAGTCCCGAGCGCGAGAAAACGGCCGAAACAAAAGAGGCCTTCCTGGTTTCCAATGCCGGCAACCGCCGTGGAGAGCATCGTTTCGCCTGCAAACTGTCAGCGGAGATCTACCGGCTCGGTACCATCGTCCCCAATCACTGCACCCTGTCCGATATCAGCGAGGGCGGGTGCTACGTCGAAATGCCATCCCCATTCCCAGCGGAATCCGGGGTGGAGATTCTGGTCCGCACCGCCGATACGAAATTGAGAATCCGGGGCCAGGTGCTCGCCACCCATCCCGGTTTCGGCATGGGCGTGCGCTTCATCTTCCGTGATTCCGCTGAGCGCGAAGAAGTCATGCGCCTGCTCGCGGTTCTCGCTGCCGGCCCCTCGCTCGATAAACAATTTCGCTAAGCCGGCTACACCTTCTCCGCCGCCCGCCGAAAGTATTCCAGCGAAAGCCTTAGCCCGCTCTCCAACTCCACTTTCGGTTCCCATCCGAGCAGCCGCTTCGCCTTCGAAATATCCGGACGCCGCTGTTTCGGATCATCCTGCGGCAGCGCTTCGAACGTGACCTGGCTTGCCGACCCGGTCGTCGCGATCACTTTTCGCGCGCACTCCAGAATCGTGAACTCGGTCGGATTCCCCACATTCACCGGCCCATGCTCGGCGGATTGCGCCAGCCGCAGAATCCCATCCACTTCATCGCTCACATAGCAGAAACTGCGCGTCTGGCTGCCGTCGCCGTACACCGTAAGATTTTCTCCCCGCAGCGCCTGCCACATGAAATTCGGAATCACCCGTCCGTCGTGGATCTGCATCCGTGGCCCGTACGTGTTGAAGATGCGTACGATCCGCGTATCCACCTGGTGATAGCGGTGATACGCCATGGTCACCGCTTCCGAAAACCGTTTCGCTTCGTCGTAGACCGACCGTGGCCCGATCGGATTCACATTCCCCCAATACGTCTCCGTCTGCGGATGCACCAGCGGATCCCCGTAGCACTCCGACGTTGACGCCATCATGAATTTCGCGCCGAATCGCCGCGCCGTCTCCAGCGCTTCGAACGTCCCATACGATCCGGCTCGCAGCGTTTCAATCCCGTGTTCGGCGTAATCCACCGGGCTCGCCGGGCTGGCGAAGTGAAACACATAATCCAAATCCAATGTCCCCCACTCGCCGGGCAGGCAAACATCTTTCTGCACAAACTCAAATCGCGAGTCGTTCTGCAGATGCTCGATGTTCGCCAAGCGCCCGGTCAGCAGATTGTCCGCTGCCACTACCCGATAGCCCTCGCCCAGCAGCCCATCGCACAAATGCGATCCCAGAAAGCCTGCTCCCCCAGTCACCAGCGCACGTCGCATATTCATGAGTCGCGTTTTAACGACTTCAGGCGCGCTCCTTTTTCTGTGTCCGCGTCCCCGGCAACTCCTCCGTCAACGCCGGCGGACGCCCTACACTGTAATAAGAGAATCCGTGCTCCACCATCACTGCCGGATCATACAGATTCCGCCCATCCAGCACGATCGGATACTTTACCAGCGTGTGCAATCGCTCCAGATCCAGCGCCGCAAACTCCTCCCATTCCGTCAGGATCAGCAGTGCGTCCGCGCCCGTTGCCGCCTCATACGCATCCGATGCCCACTCCACGCCCGATTTCAGCACTTCCTTGGCGTGTTCCATCGCCGCCGGATCGTAAACGCGAATACGGCAGCCCTCGCGCAGCAGTTCCTGCACCAGAAGCATGGCCGGCGATTCCCGAATATCGTCGGTACCGCCCTTGAACGCCAGCCCCAGCACGCCCAGTCGCTTGCCGCGGAAAGTCCAGAGCACGCTCCGCACCTTGCGCAAGAAGCGGTGTCGCTGCTCTTCATTAATACGAATCACTTCTTCCAGCAGGCGGAAGTCGTATCCGTTTTCCTTCGCCACCGCCCGGAAATCCATCAGGTCCTTCGGAAAGCACGACCCTCCATAGCCGATTCCCGGATTCATGAATCGCGGCCCGATCCGCGAATCCGCTCCCGATCCCGTCGCACACCTGCTCGACGTTCGCCCCCACCGATTCGCAGATCGACGCCACCGCGTTGATAAAAGAAATCTTCATCGCCAGAAATGCGTTGGAAGCGTGCTTGATCAGTTCCGCGCTCTTGCGTGCTGGTGACGATCAGCCGCGGCGGCGCTTTGGCGGCGGCCGCTTCCGGACGCGGAATTGCATCTCCCCGCCCGTAATACCATCCGCTGGTCAGCGGTCCGTAGAGCTGGCGCATGACTTCCGCGGCTCGCTCGCTCTCGACTCCTACCACGATGCGGTCGGGATAGAGAAAATCCGTTACTGCCGTCCCTTCTCGCAGAAATTCCGGATTCGAAGCCACATCGAATTGCGATGGATCGGCTCCGTTCCGCATGATGATGGTGCTTATCCACTGGCTCGTGTACACCGGAACCGTGCTCTTCTCTACCACCACCTTGTACTCGTCCACGCCTCCGGCAATTTCCCGAGCCACCGACTCCACATAGGACATATCTGCGTCGCCGTTCTCGGTCGGAGGCGTTCCCACCGCGATGAACACCGCCTCGCTCTCCCGCGTGGCTGCCTGCAAGTCGCCGGAAAACTTGATGCGCCCGCCCCGGTGCCGCGCCAGCAATTCGGGCAGAAATCGCTCATGAATCGGCACCTCGCCATTCCTCAGCGCCGCGATTCTTTTCTCATCGTTATCGACCAGGACAACCTCGTGCCCCAGATCCGCAAAACACGCTCCCGTCACCAGCCCTACATACCCGGAACCGACCACTGCGATGCGCATAGCGAGCCTTCTCTCCTTGAATTTTCATGTGCATCTCCGGCTCGTCGGAGTGCAGTCATCTTAACTGTAGCAGCCTTTCCAGCCCTGGCAGCCGCTTCATTGTTTTCCTGAGCCTGCCAGCCCAGGAATGGGAAATCGAATCTCACAAAGAAGTCGTGACCGCCATCACAGCGTGTGTCGAACGGGCATCGCGCCCATCCAGAATTGCGCAGGGACAGACGCCCCCGGCTGTCCAAACCGAGCAGCTCGGCCCGCGCATGCCCGAAAGTTCTAGCGCTCCTGTCCACGGCCTTCGCCCGTGATCACTGTAAAATATCCGAAGGCATCCTCCACCGATTTCGGAGAAATCCATCTGCATCGTGCTCTGATCAGGACCGCACTTGTTTTCCTGCTGGCCTGCCTGCCGGCGCTCGCCCAAGATCGCTCCGGCGAACTGCGCCTCTCCGTCACCGATTCCGACGGCGCCGTCTTGTCCGCCCACGGACTTCTCGTCAGCCAGGCAAGCCATTTCGAACTCAGCTTCGACACCGCCCCTAATGGTGAATACATAGCCAAAGAGTTGCCCCTCGGCGCCTACCATCTGACCCTCGAGCACCCCGGATTCGCCTCCTACAATTCGTTGGTCGAGATTCGTTCCCAGATGCCGCAGAAAATTTCCGTCGTCCTCTCCGTCGCCATTGTCGCTCAGACCGTCGAAGTAAAAGATTCCGACACACTTCTCGATACCACGAACGCCGGCAACATTTACCAGCTCGGAGCACCCACGCTGCGCGATTGGGCAGCCACCATTCCCGGACGCCAAGCCATCGACGTCGTGCAATCGCAGCCCGGCTGGGTTCTCGAAGCCAACGGAGTTCTCCATCCCCGCGGCTCCGAGTACGATACGCAATACGTTGTCGATGGACTCCCCATACTCAACAACCGCTCGCCCGCCTTTTCTCCTGCCGACGATCTCGACGACGTGCAGTCGGTCAAGACTTACACCTCCGGCATTCCCCCAGAATTCGGCCGCAAGGTTGGAGGCGTAGTCGAAACCACGACCGATCGGAATCCTGCGCGCGGCGTGCATGGCACCGCCATTCTCGGTGGAGGAAGTTTCGACACCGAGGACGCCTACCTGGGCACCAGTTACTTCGACGGCCGCAACATCTTCGGACTCACCATGGACGCGTCGCACACCGACCGATTTCTCGATCCACCAGTCTTGGAAAACTTCACCAACCGCGCCACCCTCGACGGAATCAAAGGCAGCTTCGAACGCGACCTTACGCCTCAAGATCGTCTCCGCCTATCGCTCAGTTTCAATCGTGCCGCTTTTATGGTTCCCAATGATCTGATCCAGCAGGGAACTCAGCCAGGAGGGGATGCAACCCAGCGCCAGGATCGCAATAATCAGGAAGTCTCAGGCCAGGTCTCCTATCAGCACACTTTCTCCTTCAACGTTATCGGTACCGTGCAGGGTCGCGTGCGTGACGACGAAGCTGGCCTTACTTCCAATCCCTTTTCCACGCCCATTCAGCCGTTTCAAGACCGCGGTTTCCGCGAAGGCTACGTCAGCGCCACGGTCGCCGCTAACTTTAATCACCACGAAATCAAAGCCGGAGCCGATTCCATCTACAGCTTCGTCCACGAACAATTCTCTTACCAGGTCACTTGCCCCGATTGTTTGCCGCCCTCCACTCCTCCCAGCTTCGCCTTCCACCAGTCGGGCGACGACCGTGAGCAGGCCTTCTTCATTCAGGACAATGCTCACTTCGGGAACCTCAACCTGAGCGGAGGAATTCGTTTTGACCACTACAGCGTTCGCGTCGCCGACTCTGCCTGGAGCCCGCGTTTCGGTTTCGCTTGGTACGTCCCCAAACTCGGCATCGTATTCCGCGGATCCTACGACCGCGCCTTCGGCACGCCCGCGATTGAGAACCTATTGTTGAGCACCTCGCCCCAAGCCCGCACTCTCAACCAAGAAGTCGCCCAACTCCCGGTGCGGCCCTCGCGCGCCAATTACTACGAACTGGGCGCCACCAAGGAACTCCTCCACAAAGCGCACATTTCCGCCAACGTCTTCCAGCGCGACATCCGCAATTTTGCCGACGACGATGTTCTCCTCGACACGGGTGTAAGTTTTCCCATCGCGCTCAGTTCCGCGCACATCTATGGCGCCGAAAGCCAGTTCGCCCTACCCCAGTGGGGACCGTGGTCGGCCTGGTTCAACTATTCCTACATGGTTGCCTCCGCGCGCCTTCCTGTCGTCGGCGGATTATTCCTGGGCGAGGATGCTTCCGATCTCCTCAACTCCAGCTCCCGTATCTGGGTTTCCCAGGACCAGCGTCACACCCTCCACGGACAGCTCCGTTACCAGCCCTGCTCGCGCTTTTGGACCTCCGCCGGCGCCTCCTATGGCACGGGTCTTCCCGTCGATCTGAACGGCGAGTCGGCCGCAACCCTGGTCGAAGAATTTGGCCAGGCCGTAGTCGACCGCGTCAACCTCAACGACGGACGCGTGCGCCCATCCTTATCTGTCGATCTCTCCGCCGCCTTCGACCTCTACAAGAAAGAATCGCGAGCCCTGCGCCTGCAGGGCGATATTCGCAATCTCAACGACCGCCTCAACCTGATCAATTTCGCCAGCGTCTTTTCTGGAACCGCGATCGCTTCCCCCCGCACCGTCTCTCTTCGCCTCCGCTTCGATTACTGACGCGCTGGCCTTGGCCGACGCCCTTCGGGCCTGCCCTGAGTAGCCTTGAAGGAAAAAGGCGCAATATGTGCAAGAGTTTGCGACTGCCACGAAAGTGGAATTGTGATGCCTTGGCTCTCAAGTGTATAAAAGCCGATAACTGTCGCAGTTCCATTAAGTTTGTGGCTACCCGAAGCGTCTCCCACGGTCTCGTAAGTGCTATGGAACAGGGCAGGTCCCGGCAGTTTTATCCTGGAAGGAACAAAGACGATGCGCCACTTTTTGTCACAACAAACTGGAAAAAGTGTTTCCGATGTCTACCGGTCCGCAACTCGTTCGACATTTTCCAGTGCGGCGTTGGCCCGAAACCTTTGGCTGACCCTGCTTGTAGTCTCCATTGCTTTGCTGTCGTCTTCGTTCGCGCAGTTGCCCTTTCTCACCAGCCGTGGCGATAACGCCCGCGACGGCGCCAACACCAATGAGACTTTGCTCACCCCCGCTAACGTCAACCAGAACAGCTTTGGCCACCTCTTCAGCTTTCCCGTCGACTATGTGGTGATGGCCCAGCCCCTCTACATGCCCGACGTGAACATTCCCGGCCAGGGCACCCACAACGTGATCTACGTCGTCACCCAGGCGGACTCGGTCTACGCGATTGACGCCGACACCGGCGCCCAGCTCTGGTGGATCAACTTCACCAACGCTGCTCAGGGAATCACCACCGCCCAAGTCAGCGACAAGACCCTGCCCTGCGGCAGCGGCCCTGGTTTCTACCAGGAAGGCATCATCGGAACCCCAGTCATCGATCCCACCACCAACACCATGTATCTGGTGGCCAAGACTGTTCTCAACGGCACTGTCCGTCTCCATCTCCACGCCCTCGACATCACCACCGGTAATGACCAAGCGGGCAGCCCCGTCCTGATCACCGCGCAGACTACCAGCAACAAGGGACACACAATGGTCTTCAACGGCAAACAGCAGAAAAACCGCCCCGGCCTCTTGTTGCTCAACGGTGTCCTTTATCTGGGCTTCGGCTCGAACGATTGTGACGGCAGCCTCATTAGCGGTTGGGTACTCTCCTACGATCCTGTCAGTCTGTCGCAACTCGCTGTCTTCAACACTTCGCCCGACTACGGATCGACTTCGATCTGGCAGGCCGGTACCGGTCTCGCCGCCGACGAAGCCGGTAACATCTTCGTAGAGACCGCCGAATCCTGTGAGTAACTGCTACGATGTCCCAAGCGGTGGCCAGACCTACAGCAACAGCGTGGTGAAGCTGGCCCCCGATCTCACGCTTGCCGATTATTTCAGCCCGTATACCGTGGCCTTCCTCAACCTCAACGATCTGGACTTGAGTTCCACCGGAGCTCTCGTCCTTCCCGATCAAGACGGCCCCTATCCCCATGAACTCGTCGCCAGCGGCAAGCAGGGCTTCGTCTATGTTCTGGATCGCGACAACCTGGGAATGTACTCCGCGAACGATAGTGGGGTTATCCAGGAATTCCCCCTGATTCCGGGGGAAAGCGACAGCACCGTCAAGGACGTCCAGTTCGGTTCCGCCGCCTACTGGAACAACACCGTGTACTTCGCCCCCAATGCCTCTCCGCTCCTGGCGTTCCCGCTGTCCAGCGGATTGCTCGGCACTCCCCTCACCACTGCCAAGAGCTATTCCGGCAGCCACTCCCCATCCATTTCCGCCAATGGCAACAGCAACGGAATCATGTGGGCCATCACCGGTCAACTCCTCGCCTTTGACGCCGTTTCTCTGCAACTGCTCTACAGCACGAATCAGGCCCCGAACAAGCGCGACACGTTGCCCCCCGTCGGCCATTTTGTCACTCAGACCGTCGCCAACGGGAAGGTCTATGTCGGCACCCAGAATAGTCTCGAAGCCTACGGATTGTTTCAAGTCCTCAACGTGACCGGCGGCAACGCCCAGAGTGCCACGGTGGGCACCGCGCTGGCGGTTCCCATTCAGGTCCAGGCCGTGAACCCATACACCGGACAACCCGACGCCGGCGCCACCGTCAATTTCAGCGATGGCTGCAGCAAAGCGGGCGCCAACACCTGCGGCTCATTCAATCCGCCATCCGCCGTCGCCGACTCCAACGGCAATGCCTCCACGATCTACACTGTTCCTCAAAAAGATGGCACCTATACGCTGACAATTTCCGGGACGATCTCCGGGGCCACCTTCGGCAATACCACCACCACTGCCACCGCTAAGGTCGCCGCCGCCATAAAGATCATTTCCTTCCGAGGAGCGAAGCAGACCGCCGCCGCCGGTTCCAACCTCGCCAACCCCATCGTTGCCCAAGTCCAGGACACCTACAAGAACGGTGTCCCCGGTGTCACCGTCAACTTCACCGCCAACAAGGGTGCCGTTCCCACTCCGTCTTCCGTGGTCTCCGACGCCAATGGCTTGGCCAGTACGACCTTGCAATTGCCCACTACCGTCTCCAAGATTACGGTTACCGCCAGTTCCACCGGCCTCAAGAACATCTCCTTCGTCGAGTACTCGGTTGCCGGGCCCGCCGCCAGCGCCACCATCACCAGCGGCAATAATCAAACCGCTTCCGCTGGAACACAATTACCCCTGGCTCTGACCGTGCTCGTCGCCGACCAGTATGGCAACCCCGTTTCCGGCGTCGGCGTTACTTTTGACGATGGCGGCGCCGGTGGCACTTTCTCCAACCAGAATCCCGGCGTCACCGGCACCGATGGAACCGCAACCCAGTTCTATACGCTGCCTGCGTCTGCCGGAACCGTCACCATCAATGCCACCGCCGCCGGAGTAGCCAATCCCGCCGTCTTCACCGAAACCGGCCAATAGTTTGCGCCCGTGTGGACGCGGGCGACCCTGCCCGCGTCACTCTACCCCGAATTGCGAAATTACCCGATTGCCCAGCCTTCCAGCCGATTGACTTCCCCTTCGTTTCGGGGGAAACTCGCTCTGAGCCTGCATTCCCCCGCATAGCGCAGGCTGCCGGAACAAATCATGTTCCCGCAACCCATGTCGAGGTCCGAGTTCCGCGCTGACGATTCGCATCTTGACCTGACCCGTGCCCTCGAGCAGTACCTGCTCGCCGGTTTTCCGCCCGACCTCGCCCTCGATTTAGTTCTCAACGAACTCGTAGTCCGCGCTGCCGATGCCACCGGCGCCAGCTCCGCCGCCCTCGCCCTCGTTCGCGGAGAGGAAATGGTCTGTCGCGCCGCTACCGGAAACTTGGCCCCCGATCTCGGCGTCCCCCTTAATACCCGCGACGGTCTTTCCGGCGCCTGCCTGCAAACCCGTCAACCGCAGCTGTCAGCCGATACCGAGTTCGATCCGCGCGTCGACCCCTCCGTTTCGGGCCGCCTCGGCATCCGTTCCATCCTCATCGTTCCCGTCTTTGACAGTAACCAAAAGAATGCCCAGGTCAGCGGAGTTCTCGAAGTCTTCTCCACCTCTCCCTCCGCCTTCTCGGACTCCGACCAGAATTTGGTGGAAGGTTGCGCCCGGGAGTGCACTCGCATCCGCGCCGTCGCCGCCGAACTTAGTAAGTGCCCGCCCACCCCGCCCGCTTTGCCGGAGATCGTGCTGTCGAAACCCGTCCCGTCCAAGTTCGAGACGTCTGCCCGTTCACTGTCCACTCGCCGTACTCCCTACCAAGGCTGGACCCTCCAAGCTTGGACCCTGATTCTCGGAACTCTAGCCATTCTCGCCGCTCTCGCCTTCAGCTTCCTCATCGGCTCCCGCATCGGATGGCCGCATCCCAGCGCTTTTCGCGCCCAGACCACCCTGTCCCCACCCATCTCGACGCCGAGCCAATCAATAGAATCTGCCGCAGCGACTAAATCGGTTGGGACAAAAACAACACCCGCCGCGCCCTCCACGGACGATCTGGTCGTTTATGAAAAAGGCAAAGTCATCTTCCGCATGAAACCGGCTCCCGCCACACGCGACCGGGCGCAGCATCAGCCAGCCACGCCCGATGCCGCCAGGCAATCCAGCGATGCGATCGTAGCAGCCTCGTCGACCGCGAAGGTCGCTCCATTCCAAAGCGTTTGGCTCTCTCCGGCACAAGCCGAAACCCTCCTCCTCAGCCGCACTGAACCCCAATATCCCCCCGACGCCATCGCCGCCCGCCAGGCCGGCAACGTTGTGCTTGAGGTCCAAGTCGCCGAAGACGGTTCGGTTTCCAACATCCGCACTCTAAGCGGAGAGCCCGTGCTCGCCGCCGCCGCCACAGAAGCCGTCCGCAGCTGGCGCTACCAACCCTACCGGCGTCACGACCACCCCGCCCAGTTCCAGACCGATGTAACTCTCAGCTTCGTTCTCCCCAACTGATCGGCCACCGCATCCCGGATTCCCAGGCGCTTCCCGCCCCCTTGACACCATTCTGTTCTCGCCCCAAACTGACTTTCAGCACGGACGCCCCACGTCCGTTGACTCAGGGTCCCCGATCTACAAGGAGAAGACATGCCCCGAATGGTAAGAATTCTTTGCACTGCATTGCTGACGATTGTGGGCTTGGTCGGATCGTCCGTCCCGGTACGCGCAGAGGATAGAGATGCATGTGAACGGCAAATTCACCAGGCAGAGGACAAGCTGCGCGATGCGATCCAGCGCCACGGCGAGGACAGTAAACAAGCCCGCAAACGCCGCGACCAACTCGAGGACGTAAAGCACCGTTGCGGTGACCCCCACGACAAAGACCATCACGACGACCACGATCAACACTGAAGTCCTGCGTCTGAGGGTGCCGTGCTTCTCGAGAAGTGGGCGGGGCCAGACGGCTGACACTGGAGCAGGTTCGGGTTTACGGGACTGGCGGCCTTAGGACACGGTTATCGCATCGACCCGCGCCATCAGGGGGGCGTCCTCAGAAGCAGAAGCGATGCGGTCGCACTCCGCCGAAAAACGGTTGTACCAAGTGCGAATGAACTCGGTAAGCACCTCGCGAACGTCACGGCCTTCAAGAGTTAAAGTCGTGCCCACCAAGTCCGCCCAGGTGTGGATCTCGGTGCCGCCGGTTGGGACCGACCTAAAGTGCACCCACTGCTCCATCGTGTCGCCGTATACATGGTCAATCCAGGCCACTAAATGAGGAGCGGAGCAGACGGTAATTACGTGGTCAACCACGGCTCCCACCGGACTCACCAACTCGATCTTCAGGTGGCTTCCCGCTGTCCAAGGCTCACCCAGCCAACGGATGTCGCCGTAAACCTCGGAAAAACGCCGCCACAGATCCACATTGGAAAAGACCTTCCATGCCAATTCGCGATCGGCCCGGGTTACAACCGTGTGCTCGACTCGCACCAGTTGAGTCGGCTCTTCCCCTTTTCCATTCCCAGAATGTGAATTGCGCAGCAACTGGTGCACCTCTCCTTTTTAGGGGCTGCCCATCAGATCTTGAGTTACAGGGCGAAGCAGGTGGGGGCAAAGTGAATGGCCGTTTTCGTAGTGCGTACGACCTGCAGTTATTCCGCGAATTCGATTTGCACTACTTCAGTGGTTTCCTGGGATGCAGGCTCAAACTTCCACTTGCGGACCGCGTCCGCGGCCGAATCGACCAGTACCGGGCTGCCCCCCAACACCTTGGCGGACTTAACGCTCCCATTTTCCCGGATGACAACTTCCACCTTTACCACACCTCGAATGCGGTTACGCTTCGCAAGTTCCGGATAAACCGGAGCAACTTTGTCGACCGCTCTTCGTCCCGCGTGGCCCTCTGCCTGAGCCCTGTTGGTCCACGTGAACACACCGGCAGCCAGCGCTGCCGCAACCATTAAAATGCCTATTCGACGCATTGGGGGAAATATCGCCTTTCCCTTTCAATCTATAGACATGCGCTGAGGGTGGAAAGTGTCAGAAGTAACCGGTAACCGGTGCCTTCGGTAACATGCAGCGTCGGGCGCTCCACTCATTCGCGTTTCTTGCGAATGAGTGGGTGACTCTTTCCGCTCTAGGAAAACGCCAACTCCTTGGCCCGCTGCACTGCCTTTACCACCGCCTTGATCAAAGTCACGCGCAGCTTGCCCTCTTCCAGTTCCATGATGCCATCAATGGTGCAACCTGCCGGAGTGGTCACGGCATCCTTCAGCAGCGCCGGATGATCCCCGGTCTCCAGCACCACCCGCGCCGCGCCCATGGTCGTTTGAGCCGCCAGGAGCGTTGCCACATCACGTGGCAGTCCCACCTTCACTCCCGCCTCCGCCAGAGACTCCAGAATGATGTAGATGTACGCCGGCCCGCTCGCCGACAATCCCGTGACCGCATCCATATGTTTCTCGTCCACGCTGACCGTCCGCCCCACCGCGTCGAAAAACTTCGTCGCCGTTTCCAGATGCTGCCTGGTCGCGAACTTCCCCTTGCACAGCGCCGTCATGCCCGCGCCCAGCACGCAAGGAGTATTCGGCATCGCCCGCACCACTGGCACTTCCTTCTCCATTGCCCGCTCGATCATCTCCGTAGGAACCGAAGCCGCCACCGAGATCACCAGTTGCTTCCCGTTCAAGTGCGCGCGAATCTCCCGCACCACATCCGCAACCACCTGCGGCTTCACGCACAGAAAGATAATGTCCGCGTCCTTCACCGCCTCCGAGTTGTCGGTGCCCGCGTGCACCTTTAACTTCTCCTTCAGCAGTCGCGCCCGCTCCGGATGCGCTACCGTCGCCCAGGTCTGCCCCGGCGACAACAACCCATCGCGCAAAAAAGACTGCAGCAGAATCGACCCAATCTTTCCCGCCCCCAGAACCGCTACTTTTTTCTTCGAACTTAAACTCGTCGCCATGCGAATTCTCCCAACCAAACGTAATGAGAAGCCCCCAGATTACACGAATGCCAAGGTTTCAAAGTTCCAGAGTAAACCCTCCACGCCGCGCGCTCTTTCCTTGAAACTCTGAAACCTTGAAACCTGCTGTCACCCCGTAATCTCCGCCGGCACCATCTTCAGTATCTCCCGTCCAATCGGCAACGATGCCGTCGCCGCCGGAGACGGTACATTCAGCACATGCAAGAACCGCTCCCGCCCGGCAAACCGGAAATCATCCACCAGCGCCCCATCCGCCCCCACCGCCTGCGCTCGCACTCCCGACCCGCCCGGAGTCATATCCTCCATCCGCACCTCAGGCACCAAGCGTTGGCAAGAGCGCACAAACTCCCGCTTCCGCAGCGACCGTCGAAACTCCTTCAGTCCATTTTTCCAGTGCTGCCGCGCCATCGCCCGAAACCCGGCATCCAGGAACACTTCCATCGCTTCGCCCAAATCGAAATCCGACCACCGGTATCCCTCGCGCCGGAACGCCAGCACCGCATTCGGCCCCGCATCCACATTCCCCTGAATCCGCCGCGTGAAGTGCACTCCCAGAAATGGATACTGCGGATCGGGCACCGGATATATCAGTCCCCGCACCAACTCCTGCCGCGCCACCGCCAGATCGTAATATTCCCCGCGAAACGGAACCAGCAACATCCCCGGATCGTCGCCCGCCAACCGCGCCACTCGATCGCTGTACAGCCCAGCGCAATTCACCACATACCGCGCTGAAAAATCTCCCGCGCGTGTCCGGACCACTACCGCTTCCTGCTGGTTGCCCGAAGTCCGCTCAAATCCCACCACTCCGGCATTCGTCTTGACCTCCGCCCCGCGTCCGGTCGCGATCTCCGCATACTTCGCCGTCACCGCCAAATAATCCGTGATTCCCGTCGACGGCACTTTGAGCGCCCGCACCCCGCCCACATGAGGCTCGATCTCCCGCATTGCCTCGCGCGAAAGCAAACACAAACCCTCAAGCCCATTGGCCACGCCCCGCGCCAGCAGATCGTCCAGCCGTGCCGCCTCCTCCAGGTTCGTAGCCACAATCAATTTTCCGCATACCTCATGCGGAATCCCATGTCGCGCGCAGAACTCCACCATCTCTCGCGCCCCCGCCACACACAACCGCGCCTTCAGCGATCCCGCCTTGTAATACACCCCACTGTGGATCACTCCGCTATTGTGTCCCGTCTGATGACGAGCTACTCCAGCCTCTTTCTCCAGTACCACCAACCGCAACCGGGGAAATTTCTCCGTCGCCTGCATGGCAAATGAAAGCCCAACAATCCCTCCGCCAACCACCGCAATGTCATAAGTCATAAGTATGAGTGTCCAGTGTGGGGACGGGCGAATGCCCGTCCACGCCGTGCAAAGCACGGCAGCCCACCGAAGACGATGCTATCGCATCCTAATGTCCGTTCGCCGTGACGCAAGAACAAGAAGATGTGACGCAGGAACCAGTGCCGCAAGAAAAAAGGCGCAGACATAAGTCCGCGCCCCCAACAGAAAGTCTTTCTCGACGCTCTCAGCGTCTCGGCGGTGAATTGCGCGCTACTGCACAATCAGCGTCACCACATCCCCATGCGCCGCTCCGCCCGCAGCCGTAGCCGTCACCGTAGTCTGCGATGTCCCCACCGCCGTCGGCGCCGAGACAGTTACAAAAGCCGATCCCGCAGCCCCTGTTGCTGGCGTGGCTGTCACCGTCACGGTCGCCGGATTCGGCACCAATGCTGGAGGCGAATACAACCCCTTTCCGCTGATTGTGCCATTTGCGTTTCCGCCAGTGACCGCCCAAGTTACGCTCTGGTTAGCGGTGAATTGTTGCTGATTACTTCCCGCCGGCCACGAGTTACCCGCTTCATTCGCAAACAGAGTCGCTAGTCCCGGGTTTACGGTCACCGGCGGCGGTACCGTACCACCACCCGCGACCCCGCCGCACGAAAGCAACGCCAGCAACCCCAGCCCCAGGCAAATCCCCGCGACCCCGTTGCAGAGGCGCGGCTTGCCGCGTCTCTTTCGCTCGATTCCAACCATCCCCACCAGCACCACCCAAGCGAGTGTAAACAGTGGCAAAGTGCGCGGGCGCTTGCTCAAGGAGGGACGGGCGTCCCCGCCCATCCAAGCCATGCGCGGCAGGGTCCGCGGCCGCGCCGCGGTTCCCAAGTTCGGGCCCGTGGTCGCAATCGTCAGCGTAACCGCAGTCGTCCCCGCTCCCGCCGCAATCGACGTCGGATTAAATCCGCAACTGGTCAACGGCGGCGGGTTCGTGCATGCAAAGCTCACCGCCGAACCAAAAGTCCCGCCCCCCTCCGGAGCCGCCGAAAACGTATAGCTGGCGCTCTGTCCTGCAAGCACTGTAGCCGATGCGTTCCCGGTATCCGTCCACGTCACGTCCGTCCCTGGCGTCCCCACCGTCAGCGTCTCGGTCGGAGTGGCATGGGTCAACGTTCCGTCCGTTCCCTGGATGGTGAAGCTAAAAGTCCCCGTCGTCGCGCTGCCCAATGTCACCGCAAACGGTGTGCCCCCGGCTGTTGGTGTCTTCGGTGCCGGCGTAATGCATGTTCCCGGAGCCCCCGCCGTACAAGTCAGCGTTACGCTCCCAGCGTATCCGTTCACCGCCGTCAGCGTCCCGTTCCACGTGACGTTCTGATTCACCACCGTCGTATTCGGAGTCGCTGTCACCGCAATCGCAAAGTCCAGCGTTAGCGCCGTCACCGTCAGCCCAAACGTCTGCGTCTTGGCCGCTGGCGCTCCCGTCGCCGTTGCCGCGACCGTCACCGTCGTCGGACCACCCATCGGAGTTCCAGCCGCCGTCGTGACCGTCAATGTAACCGTCACTGGCGCCGAGGACGTCGGACTCACGGAACTCGACGGCGAGAACACACAAGCCGAGCCTGTCGGCAGTCCCGACGGGCAACTCAGGGCAACCGTTCCAGCAAAACTTCCCGCCGCTGTTACCTGGAACGTACTCGCCCCCGACGTTCCACTCTGCGCCACGTTTAGCGAATTCGGACTGGGCGCTGTCAAATTAAAGTCCACCACATGCAGCGTCACGGTCGCATCGTGGGTAATTGTGAATGCGTCCGTCCCGACCGCGTGCGCGTTGAAACTGTAGTCGCCCACGCTTCCGCCCGTCGTCAAGGTGTAAGTCGCCGTCGGCGTTATCTGTGTTGGCGTCAACGTGCAGGTCGCTGGCGGCGCGCCCGTGCAACTCAAATTCACTGGGTTCGAGTATCCGACCTCTGCCGTCAACGTGCCATTGAACGTGGCCGTCTGTGACGGAAACACCGTTTGCGGCGAATTCGAAATCGCGTTCAAGTAGTTTGGCGACAGTGCGTAGCTCCAAATGCCCCGCCCGTACGTCGATGCCATCAGTGTCTTCGTGCCTGTGTTAGGCGGATTAAAAAGTTGTAGCGCCGTTACCGGAGCGTCCGGAAGAAACCCTGACACCCCCGGCGCCGGACCCGCTTCGGTCCAACTCGCCGCCGTCGTCGAGCTCACAAAGACACCAACGTCAGTTCCCGCGTAAACCATCCCCGCTTGCGAATCCACCAGCAAGGCGTTCACCGGAGCGTCCGGCAACCCGGTTCCGGTCCAGTCTGTCCAACTTGCGCCAGCATTCGCCGTCTTCCATACATGCGACGTGGGGAAACCCGGCGTGCTGAATCCCATGATCCCAACATAAGCTGTATTGCCAGTCGCATCGGACGAATCCATGGCGACCGATGAAATCGCATACCCGTTAGGATTTACATTCTGGGTTGCGTTCTGTGTAACATTCGTCATCAACGTGACGCCGGCGTTGGTCGTGACCCAAACCTCGCCGCCGGGCAACCCGCTCAGCGGCCCGTATCCGTTCGTCACGGCATACACCACCGTTGAATTGTTGTTCGCATCTTTCGGACCGCCCGCGGCCAGTCCATTCACCAGATTGATCTCGTCACCCGTGCACACACCCGTCCCCAACGTGTCGAAGTCATTACTCAGTTGCAACGGCGCGGTTCCGCTCGTGCTGATCCGCCACACCCGGCAGGTTCCCACCAGCAGTTCGCTGCTATTCTGCGGATCCAGAATGTAAGGAGTATAAAAAGCGCCTTGGTCTCCGCCGAGACTGGCCGAGCTGACGACCTCGAGGAATCCAGCGTCGTTACAGGCCGTTCCCAACTCGCACTTCACAATCGTGACGTAAGGATTGGCCGCAAACCACTCGTCAGGGTTCTGAGGATTGATGGCATTGAATCCGCCGTCCCCGCCCAGCGCATTCTGCCAGGTGCTGTTGCCGGTAGCGTCGCTGGTCTTTAGGGGAGCCGTTATCCTGCGTTCCTCCCAACAGAATGTCCGGGCTCGTGGGATGCACCGAAAAGTAAACGAATTCCGTCATCGAGCCCAGGCTCTGGCTCAGGCTGTCAAACTGATTCGTCCCCGCACAACTTCCCGTGTTTAACCCGGCATAGCCATCCAGCGTCCGGCTGATTCCACCATCATGTGCGAAGTAGCCCGGCGTTTTCCCGCCGGCCACCATGAATGCGATCCCGTGTTGATCCGGATGCACATGTGCGAGCGCCCCCAGCGGTCCTGGGTTACACCCATACACGTGCGTGAGATTGATCCAGTCGCCTTGCGTGCAGGTCGTGCCTCCCTCCAGCGTGCACTTATAAAGATTGACCGCGCCCGCATAAATGTCCGTTCCTGACGCATCGGGGATCGCCGCCAACGCCAGGTTGTACCAACCCTGCTCCACCCCGCAGCCACTGTTGTCCGGACCGAACGCGCTGTCGCCGCAATTGGTGATGCCGTTGTCCGGAATCTGCGTCCAAATGCGCTCCGCCGTTCGTCGATTGATAGATGCCTTCGTCAACCGCCGCCGGATTTCCATTCTCGTCCTGTCTGCACATCGACCACCCACACATACATCTCGTTCCGTCCTGGCACCACTGCAAACTCGCCGCGATAAATCAGGCAACTGGTCGCGTTCGAACTCGCCGGGCAATTCGCCGATGCCAGACCCGCCGTCGGCTGCGTAGCCAGCCGAGTGAAAGTTTGCCCGTCGGTCGACGAGTACAATCCGTGACGCCGGATAAATGTGTAGAAAGTCCCGCTCGCTCCCTGGAGCGGGTTGTAAATCACCGCCGTAGCCGACGAGGGAATCGCACCATCCGTGAGGGTGACGCGGTTCCAGGTCACGCCACCATCCTGCGAGTCGTACAGTCCGCGTGCGATGGAATTCCCATCCTCCTCCAGACCCAGGTACAAGCCGTTGTCACCAGCCGTCGCCGCCACCACGGGGATGGCGTCGGGATTCGCCGTGTTCCCGAAAGCGATCTTGCTGAATCCAATTCCCAGAAAGGATTGACCGCTTGCCGCGCTCTGGATCTGACTCCAAGTCGAACCACCATCCGTGGATCGCAGAATCCCCAGCCCGTAATAAGAATCACCCGAACTGTTCGTCTCCCCGGTTCCAACTAGAATCACGCTGCTGTTGCCAGGCTGCAAAGCAATCGCACCGACCGCCAGCGTCGGCTCATCGTCAATCAAGGCTTGCCACGTAACCGAAGCAGGACTGAGATTCAGACTGCCTGCGTTGGTCGATTTCCAAAGCCCGCCATAAGCGCCACCTAGCAGCACCGTGTTTCCGCTATTGTCCGCCGGATCAATCGTCACCGAAGTGGCGCGTCCCGAGACCCAGTTGTAATCCTGCATTCCATCGCCCGTAGCATCGGAAGCCAGCGGAGCCGGCCCAAGTGGGGCCCACGGGGTAGGACCCGAGAGCGTTGCGGCTGCCTCACTCATCGCGCCCTTTACGATGAGTGGGTGTGCCGCACTCGCAGCCGCGCGCCGCGCCCGCATCGCCATCTTCTGTTGATAAGCCCGAAACCGCAGTCCTGCTGCCGATTCCCCCCAGCCACACTCCGCCCGCGCTGGTTCCAGTTCCAGTTCAAGTCGTCCCGCATGTAAGGACGATCCCCGGCGCGTGCCTCCGCAGAAGGGTTGCTTTTCCCGTCCGACTTCTGGCCGAAGGCGCTGGTTGAAAACAGAGTGAAGAAGATCACGAAGAAAGCAACAAGAGAAGAACCAACACCACGACTGGCCATAGAATCGCCGTTATGCGCTGCGCGCCAAGCGCACAGCTAGAGTTTCGACGATTCCATGAAGATTTCCACGTCCTCGAAAGTCCCCCCAACCTTGGTAGCCAGTCTTGAAAGGCTAACCGCCCGCAAGCTGCTAACATCCGCTATAATGTCGAAACATGTCCGTGATCAAAAACGTCGGAGCCATCGCCCAGGGGATGACCATCACCCTGAAGGAGATGTTTCAGCCCTCGATCGTCGAGAACTATCCCGACGGTCCCGGCCCCCTGAAAGGCGCGAAGTTTCAGGAACGTTTTCGCGGCATGCACGTGCTGCAGCGCGACGAGAACGGACTGGAAAAATGTGTAGCCTGTTTCCTCTGTGCCGCCGCCTGTCCCGCGAATTGTATCTACATAGAAGCCGCGGAAAACACCGCCGAGAAGAGGGTTTCAGGCGCCGAACGCTACGCTCAGGTCTACAACATCGACTACAATCGATGCATATTTTGCGGGTATTGTGTGGAAGCTTGTCCGACGGATGCGATTACGCACGGCCATGGCTTTGAGTTGGCGAGCTTTAATGCCAGCAATCTGATTTACCGCAAAGAGCAGATGCTGGCTCCGGCTCCGGCGCATATGGGAGCCAATCAGGTATTTGCGCAGTCGGAAACGGATGCGGGCGTGACCGGGGATTAGCGAATTTCGAGATTTTCTACCACACGCCGGTCCCACGAGGACCGGCGTTGTTGTATGGAACTGAGAACCGAGAACTGAGAACTGCACGAATGTCCAACTTTCTCCAACTCGTAAACGAACGCGTCGTAGTCTACGACGGCGCCATGGGCACCAACATCCAGAAGCGCAACCCTACCCTGGACGATTTCTGGGGCAAGGAAAATTGCAGCGAAGTTCTGGTGTTGAGCCGTCCCGATATCATTCGTGACATTCATGCCGACTTCCTCGGCGTGGGCTGTGACGTCGTGGAGACGAATACCTTCGGCGGGACGAGCCTCGTTCTAGGCGAGTTCGAACTGCGCGACAAAGTGCATGAGATCAACCTGAGGGCGGCGCAACTCGCGAGGGAAGTGACGCAACAATTTTCGACGAAGGACAAACCGCGTTTCGTAGCCGGATCAATGGGTCCCACGACGAAATTGCCATCCCTAGGACACATCCGTTGGGACGCGATGCTGGAGTCTTACGAAGAGCAGGCATCGGCCCTCATCGAAGGTGGCGTAGATGTGCTGCTCATCGAGACTTGCCAGGATTTGTTGCAGGCCAAGATTGCCACGGTAGCCGTGGTGGAAGCCATGCGCAAAGCAGGGAAACGCCTGCCGGTGACAGTGCAGGTCACGCTGCAGGAATCCGGAACCATGCTGCTCGGCACGGAGATCGGCGCTGCCCTGACTGCGCTCGAACCTTATGACGTCGACATCATCGGCCTGAACTGCGCCACCGGTCCGGCGGAGATGAATGAGGCGGTCCGATATCTGGGCTTGAACTCCACTAAGCACATTTCGGTGCTGCCGAATGCCGGATTGCCGCAGAACGTGGGCGGGCACGCCGCCTACAAACTCGCGCCCAAAGACTTGGCCGACTTTCACAGGCATTTTGTAAAAGACTACGGCGTACGAATCGTAGGCGGATGTTGCGGCACCACTCCCGAACATCTGAAGGCCGTGGTGGAAGCGGTTTCCGGTGTAGAGCCGGCGCCGCGCGATGTGAAGCCGGTAGGCGCGGCCTCCAGCGCCTACACCTCAGTCCCGCTGGATCTGGAGCCCAAGCCTCTGATCGTAGCCGAGGAGATGAACACGACCACACGCGTCGATCATTTCCGCAAGCTGGTACAGGCGAAAAAATACGACGACATTCTGACGCTGGCGAAGAAGCTGGCCAACGAAGGCTCGCACATGCTCGACCTGTGCTGCGCCATCGTGGGTGAAGACGAGAAGGGCTACATCTCCGCCGTCCTGGAAAAAATCGCAACTCGCGTACCCGCGCCGATCCTGATCGACAGCACCGAAGCCGATGTGGTGGAAGAGGCGCTGAAACGCATCCCCGGCAAAGCCATCATCAACTCGATCAACCTGGAAGACGGCGAGAAGCGCACCTCAAAAGTGTTGCCCATGGCGAAGCGCTACGGCGCTGGCGTAATCGCGCTCACCATCGATGAAGAAGGCATGGCGCTCACCGCCGACAAGAAAGTTGCCATAGCGCATCGCATCTTCGACTTGGCAACACAAAAATACGGCATTCGTCCGGTGGACCTGCTTTTCGACACCCTGACCCTCCCAATTTCAACGGGGCAGGAAGAATACCGGTCCGCCGGGATCGAGACTTTGAAGGCGGTGAAGCGCATCCGTGAAGAACTGCCAGAAGTGAAGACCGTGCTCGGCGTAAGCAATATCAGCTTCGGCCTCGACGCTTATCCGCGCCGCGTTCTGAACTCGGTGTTTCTCCACGAAGCGGTAGAAGACGGGCTGGACGTTGCCATCGTCAATTACACCAAGATTTATCCGCTGTACAAAATTCCGGCCGAAGAAGTGGAACTGGCGCGCAAGCTGATTTACCAGGACCGGTCGAATGGCGATCCGCTGCAGGTTTACATGCAGCATTTCGCCGGTATGAAAGGCAAGGCGCAGGCGCAGACCACGGCGCACGTCGAAACGCTTTCCATCGAGGACAAGCTGAAGTACGCCATCATCAACGGAGAGAAGTCCGTAGGAGAGGGCAAAACCAAGCGCAGCCTGGATGAGTTGCTCGAAGAAGCCCTCGTCGAGTACAAGCCGCTGGACCTGATCAACACGGTCCTGCTAGACGGTATGAAGACGGTAGGCGACCTATTCGGAGCGCGCAAGATGCAGTTGCCGTCCGTTCTAGATTCCGCGGGAGTAATGAAGGCCGCAGTAGCCTATCTAGAGCCGAAGATGGAGAAGAAGACCGGCTCGCAACAAAAAGGAACAATTGTGCTCGCCACAGTGAAGGGCGATGTACACGACATAGGGAAGAATCTGGTCGACATCATCTTGTCCAACAACGGTTACAAGGTCGTGAACCTGGGAATCAAGCAGGCGGGCGACGCCATCATCCACTCGGCGCAGCAGCACCAGGCCGACGCCATCGGCCTCAGCGGATTGCTGGTGAAGTCAACGCTCGAGATGAAGTACGTAATCCAGGAACTGGAACGGCAGAAACTGGCCTACCCGGTGATCTGCGGAGGCGCGGCCCTGACCCGCAAGTATGTGGAAGACGATCTGCGGCGCGAGTATTCCAACGCCGTCTTCTACGGAGAAGATGCCTTCGCCGGCCTGCACGTCATGGAGGACCTGGCCTCAGAAGACGGCAAGCGCGAAGCGCGTCTGCAGGAAGGCAAGACAGTGAAGGACTACGCGAAAGCCGCTGCCGTGGATGAAGAGATCGGCCCGGTGTTCTCCGAGCGCAGCCCGGTGGTGACCGATGCGCCGAATATTCCCGAGCCTCCGTTCTGGGGCGTGCGCGTGGTCAAGGATTACGATCTGCGCGAGCTTTTCAATTACGTCAATGACACAGCTCTGTTCAAAAACCAGTGGCAGCTGAAAACGGCAGCGCAAGAAGATTACGCCAGGCTGGTAGAGGAGAAGTACCGGCCGATCAAGAAGAAGCTGGAAGAGGATGTGCTAGCGGCAGGCTGGTTCGAGCCGAAAGTAGTCTACGGATATTTCCCAGCCCAAGGTGATCGGCAACGACGTAGTAGTGTACGACCCCAGTTCGTGTGGAGCGAGTTCGTGTGGGGACGGGCGCCCTCGCCCGTCCAAGCCGAGCGAAGCTCGGCAGCAGCCGACACCCAAGGAACTCCTCCGCTTCACCTTCCCCCGCCAGAAGGAAGGCCGCCGACTCTGCATCTCCGATTTCTTTGCCGCCCCATCGTCCGGCAAGATGGATGTAATCGGCCTGTCGCTAGTGACGATTGGCCCCAAGGCCTCGGTAGAAACGCAGCGCCTCTTCGAAGGCGGAGAATACACGCGCTATCTCTATCTCCACGGCCTAAGCGTGGAAACGGCCGAGGCTCTCGCCGAGTTCCACCATAAGAAGATGCGCGAAGAGTTAGGCATAGCCGCCGAAGACTCGCCGCACATTCGCGATCTCTTCCATCAGAAGTATCGCGGCTCGCGCTATTCCTTCGGCTATCCGGCCTGTCCGCACTTGGAGGACCAGACCAAGCTCTTCGCCCTGCTCAAGCCGGAAGAGAACGTAGGCGTCCGCCTGACTTCCGGCTTCCTGCTGGAACCCGAGCAGAGTACGTCGGCGATAGTGGTGCATCATCCGGGCGCCAAGTATTTTGTGGTGTAGCAAGCGGCGGAAAGAAGGGGTTCCGATTCTGTTTTGAACCGGCGCGTCCCGCAACGCGAATGTTTCCTCGATCGCCTGGACCTCACCACAGGCCGTGAGTAATATCACAGACAGTCACCCTGGTCTTAAGTTACAGATAAACAGGCGTCTCCAATAGCAATTGCCAGAACGTCCGTGCACAACCCCTGAGACGCCTGGAGAACTTCACCAACCAAGCCCCTCATAACGCAAGTCTCGGCCGTTGAACACAGCTAGCGCTTGACGAACCGGCCGCACCACCGCCGAAAGAAAAGGAGAGCTAAGATGAAACTGCTGAAAGCATTTGGAACCACGATCATCCTGCTGGTCATCTCGCAAGTTGCTCCAGCGCAAACCTACGACGCCGTGCAAGACTTCACCATCCAATCCAACCCGAACGGGGTGTGGTCCTATGGTTACATAACTTCGTGGGGAACTCCGTTCACTCTTTATACTTGGGGAGGCACCGCAGGCTGCACTCCAGGCACCAGCGCGTGGCAGGAACCGCCGGGCTGTGGGAGCCCATCGCCGGTCGTGTCGCACAACGACACACACAAGCAGATCTGCGCAGAGACGTTTTGCATTCCCCCCTCATATCTTGGCGTGGGTCCGGGACCGAACTGTGAGTTAAATGTAATACGCTGGACCGCTCCGTCCTCAGGAAGGTTCTCGATGCGAGTCAAATTCGTCGGCTTGGATTGGTACTTCCCCACCAGCACCTACGCTTATGTTCTGCTCAACTCAAAACGGTTGCTTCTGCAGGCGCCGATCACCAGCTATGAATGGCCGCTGTCGTTTAACACCGAAGCCTTGCATTTTTTAGCAGGAGACACCATCGATCTGATCGTCGGCTGCGGTAAAGACAATAGTTATATCGGTGATTCCACTGGCGCCGAAATCAAGATCTGGAGCCTGAAACAGCATTGAACTGAACGTGCCTGTTCGAATTTGTCATGTAGGTTTATCGAGCTCCCACCCTACGTTTTTTGAAGAGTCTGATCCCACGGCTTCTTTTTCTCGACATTTCTCGCCGATTGCCGCTTACAAAGAGTATGAGCGAACGGTCATCCTTAAAGTTCTTGGGGAAAGGAGCGAGGTTCTTGTATGCATTACCTATTGTTCTACGAAGTTGGCGAGGACTACGTTTCTAGGCGCGCGCAATTTCGGGATGCGCATCTCGAAAAGGCCTGGCAAGCAAGCGAGCGCGGCGAACTAGTGTTGGGCGGAGCGTTGTCGAATCCGGTAGACGGAGCCGTGTTGCTGTTCAAGGGCGACTTACCCGAGGTTGCGGAGAAGTTTGCCCAGGCTGATCCGTATGTGATCAGCGGGGCCGTAAAGCGATGGCATGTGCGGGAATGGAAGACAGTTGCGGGAGAAGACTCCGCGATGCCCATCAGACCGAGTACAGTGGCCGATAAAAATAAAGACAAAGCTAAGGGCATGATCTTGCGCATGTGGCGCGGGAGCTCGACTATCGAGAAATCAGGCGAGTATGTTGAGCACGCAACCCAAAAGGTCTTCCCGGCACTCGGCGCGATCGAAGGACATCGCGGAGCATACTTGCTCCGGCGCGCGGTTCATGGCACGGTTGAATTTGTTGTGCTCACGCTCTGGGAGTCGATGGAGGCAGTCCGCAGGTTTGCAGGAGTGAACCCGGAGAAAGCCGTAGTGGAGCCGGAAGCGCGACGCCGCCCTGACTGCCTTCGATGAGTTTGTAACCCACTTCGAGGTCGTTCGGCGCACGGACGCCAAGGCAAAGTGAGGCTGGTTGCCCGACTCACCGCACGCGCACAGGCCTGATTAGCATGATTTTCCGGTAAGTGGGTGAGAAGAACGGTTACGAACTTTCCTCGAGATACTCCGAGGTCGTGCGAGGTATCGCGCGCGAGTGCCTTCGAACGATCAGCCATCCCACCAGAACCGCGCTGACCAGCATGATCACCCTTATATAGAGTCCGGCGTGAAACGTCTGGTCTCCGGCAGCGGTTCGGACCAGGCCCGATGAGGCGCTGACGGTGCACAGTCCGAAATAGATTTTTTCCATCCATCCGCCGGAGATTATGAGGAGCCACAACAGAATGGCGGAGACGATGGCAAGAATTCCGCAGAGAATCCAAGTGCCTCGCGACACCGTAGACGTTACCCAGATGCCGGCGGCAGGATTGGTCGCCACCATCTGCCGCACCGCAATCATGAGAAACACTACGGAATGCACCAGGGCAACGATGGCGCGTTTGCGGTTGGTGAGAATGGAAAATCCGCCCATGCGTAGCCCTACTGTAGTGGACGTGACGGACGTCAGGCTGTGATCTGCATCACCTACCGGATGAACCTGTCGTTACACTAAGATGCGTTGGTTTCATTTTGACAGAAGGGTTGTGGCCGGGGGAGAATGACGGCTATCCGTGCGTGTCCGGGAAAACTTAATCCACAACTTTGAGAGAGGAAAACTTTAAGAGGAAAATTATGAAAAAAGCGATTGCAATTGCTGTTGCTACTGGATGTCTGTCATTTGTTGGCGGGATCGCGGTTGCCGATAGGGTGCGGGACTGGCACGATCTGGACACCGCCCGCAACCACGTGCAGGAAGCGATTCATGAGATGGACAGGGCTCGCGCCGCCAACCATTACGATATGGCTGGGCATGGGGTGAAGGCGGAAGAGCATCTGCACGCGGCGGAGCACGAGTTGCACGACGCGATCGAGGCGATCCGCGCCGAGCGCTAAGAGGTCTTGCAGTCTCAGACATCAGCCATCCGCCGTCAGGTGGGCTTGACTGACGGCGGATGGCTGTTTTGTTGTTTGCGGACAAACAGGGCGTCTGCCCCACTGAGCGGATTAGGCTTCCAGGGAGAAGGGCGACTCGGTAGAGAGAGCTCCGCCGCCGAAGGCGGACTGTTGCAGCTCCTGCTGCAGCGTGGAGTAGGCCTGTTGGGCGCCGGTAAGGTTGCTGGACGTAAGACTCTGGCCGAGTTGGTTGAGGTCTTGCAGCAGGGAATTCTGGCTGTTTGAGTCTTCGAGCCCGCCGCTGTGGATACGGTGGTGATTGTGCAAGTGGCGGCCCGTCCCGCCTTGGCTCTGAAGATCCTGCTGCAGGGTGGAGTAATCCTTTTGCGCGGCCGTGAGGTTGCCGGACTGAAGATCGGAGGCAAGCTGATTAAAGGCTTGGGTGATGGGGCTGGAAGTAGCGGTGGAAGTGGTGGCAACGGCGGTTCCAGAAGTGGTGGAGGGCTGCGAAAAGGCTTGTTGCAAGGTGGCGAAATCGGACTGCGCGGACGAGAGATTGCCCGACTGCAGATCCTGTCCGAGTTGCTGTAAGTCCTGCTGTTGAACGCTGGTGGGAGCGCCGAGTTGGTATGGGCTGAAGGTGCCGCTGGGAATCGCGGAAATCGACATTGGATGTACCTCGATACATGAGTTGAAGAAGCGTTCGCCTGGGAACTCGCTAGCAGCTTGACGCTGCCTGCCGGCGAAGCCCCGAGTGAACCTGATGGTTTGAAAGCATGCTCGCTTCCATTGCCAGGACCAGGGTGCGGACGAAACGATGATGCATTTTGTGGCGGTTGCGAACCACAGTGTGCAGCAAGATGGCGCGAGGCAGGGAGGGTGGGCAAAGTCTGCCGGGGTGGCGAAGGCAAGGGTTGCCGAGGGGCGGTATCTAGAACTGCAATCTTGAAACCGAATCCGGAGATCGTACACTGGTCGCATGGCGCGAAACTTCAAAGATTTGACCGAGCGCGAGATTCTGGCGCTGGCAGTTTCCCTGGAAGAGGAAGATGGCCGCGTGTATGCCGATTTCGCCGACGGCCTGCGCGACACCTACCCGGCGACGGCCAAGCTTTTCGATGACATGGGCGCGGAGGAATCGGAGCATCGCGCGTCGCTGATCGCGACTTATCGGGAGCGCTTTGGAGAGCACATTCCGCTGATCCGGCGGCAGGATGTTAAGGGGTTTGTGCAGCGCAGGCCGTTCTGGCTAACGCGTCCTTTGAAGATTGAAAACGTGCGCAAGCAGGCGGAAATCATGGAACTGGAGACCCGCCAGTTCTACCAGAAGGCGATCGGACAGGTGACTGACGCGGGCATCCGAAAACTGCTGGGCGATCTGGAAGAGGTCGAGCGTAAGCACCAGGTGGCGGCCGAGGCGATGTCGGAGAGCATTCCTCAGGCGGCTAAGAAGTCGGAAGACGAAGCGCAGCGGCGTCTGTTTGTGTTGCAGATTGTGCAGCCCGGACTGGCCGGGCTGATGGATGGGTCGGTCTCAACCCTGGCTCCGGTGTTCGCGGCAGCCTTCGCCACCAGAAATAGCCACGACGCGTTTCTGGTGGGACTGGCGGCATCGATCGGGGCAGGCATCTCGATGGCCTTTGCCGAGGCGCTGTCCGATGACGGATCGATGACCGGGCGCGGACGTCCGATGCTGCGTGGTGCAGTGACGGGGCTGATGACGGCGGCGGGCGGGATTGGACATACGCTTCCGTTCTTGCTGTCCAATTTCCACGTGGCGTTTCTGGCGGCCGTGATTATCGTGGCGGCTGAGCTAGCCACCATTGCCTGGATTCGCAATCGCTATATGGACACTCCGCTGCTGTCGGCTGCATTTCAGGTGGTGGTGGGCGGAGTGCTGGTGTTTGTGGTGGGGATTTGGATTGGGAGTTCGTGAGGGGAGTGGCAACCCAGTGCGAGGGTAACGAGCACGCTCGATATAAAGCCTGAGTCGACAGTATTTTCATGTCGGTCCTCTCAAAGAACACGCCATCCGTCCCAGCCATGCTCCCCTAAAACCTATTCACCCGTTACAATCAGGCAGACGAGGAGCCCTATTGCCATGATGAAGTCCATTCGAGTCCGCAACAGAAAGGTTATGCTGTTATTCATGAGTACCGTAATCGCTGCCGGAATCCATTGTCCTCGGTTCCATCAACTCCGCTCTCGCTGCCGCCGACTTTGGCCCTTCGAATCCGTTCTTCGCGCCCAGTGCGCTTCCCTTCCAGGCTCCGCCCTTCGACAAGATTAAGGACGAAGACTTTCAGCCCGCGATCGAGGCTGGCATGGCGCAGCAGCAGGCCGAAATCCTGGCCATCGCCGGCAATCCCGATGCCCCCACCTTCGACAACACCATCGTCGCCCTGGAGAAGAGCGGCCAGTTACTCACTCGCGTCATGGAAGTCTTCGATGGAGTCACCGGCGCAAATACCAACGATACCCTCCAAAAGGTGAGGTCCATCGAGGCCCCCAAACTCGCTGCCCAGCAGGATTTCATCTTCCTCAACACGAAACTCTTTGCGCGCGTTGCCGCAATTTACAAGCAACGCGACACGCTCAAGCTCGATCCCGAGTCTCTCCGTCTGCTCGAGTATGACTACAAAAAGTTTGTACACGCCGGCGCCAACCTCTCGGAAGCCGACAAGACTGAACTCAAGAAGCTCAACGAAGAGGAGTCTTCACTTTCGGATACCTTCATCAACAAACTCCTCGCCGCCACCAAGGAGGGCGCCTTCGTTACCACCGACAAGACCGCGCTCGCCGGCTTCTCCGAGGCTCGCATCGCGGCCGCTGCACAGACCGCCAAGGATCGCAAGGTCGAAGGCTTCGTCATTCCGCTCCAGAACACCACCCAGCAGCCCGACCTGGTCTCACTCACTAACCGCGGCACCCGTCAGACCATCTTCGAGCATTCCTGGAACCGCACTGAGCGCGGCAACGCCAATGACACTCGCGACACCATCGCCCGTCTCGCTCAACTCCGTGCGCAGAAGGCCAAGCTCCTCGGCTTTCCAAACTTCGCCGCGTGGCAACTGGAGGACCAGATGGCCAAGACACTCCAAGCCGCCCTGCAATTTATGGATGCGATCGTGCCCGCCGTAACCGCAAAGGCCGCGAGCGAAGCCAAAGACAACCAGGCCGTCATCGATGCCCAGAAAGGTGGCTTCCAACTCCAGCCCTGGGACTGGAACTTCTATGCCGAGCAGGTCCGCAAAGCTCGGTACGACCTCGACGATGCGCAGGTGAAGCCCTACTTCGAACTCAACAACGTGCTGCAGAATGGTGTCTTCTACGCCGCCAACCAGCTCTACGGCCTCACCTTCAAAGAACGGCACGACCTTCCTGTTTACCAGTCGGATGTGCGGGTGTTCGATGTCTTCGACGCCAACGGCAAGCAACTCGCGCTTTTCTATTGCGATTACTTCAAGCGCGACAACAAGAATGGCGGAGCCTGGATGTCGAACTTCGTCGACCAGTCACACTTGCTGGGGAAGATCCCGGTTGTCTACAACGTCGCGAATTTCTCCAAGCCGGCCGAAGGCGAACCCGCCTTGATCAGCTTCACCGACGTCATTACCATGTTCCACGAGTTTGGACACGGCCTCCACGGCATGTTCGCCGACACCGAGTATCCGACCCTGTCGGGCACATCAACCGCTCGCGACTTCGTCGAATTTCCCTCGCAGTTCAACGAGCATTGGGCCAGCGATCCCCTGGTTTTTGCCCACTACGCGAAGCACTACAAAACCGGTGCGCCGATGCCGGAAGATCTCGTAGCCAAGATTAAGAAAGCGGAAACTTTCAACAAGGGCTACGACATGACGGAAATCTTGGCCGCGGCCGAACTCGACATGCAGTGGCACTCGCTTCCGTCCACCGCTCCGCTCCAGAATCCCGATGAGTTCCAGAAGCAGGCGCTCGATAAGACTCACCTCAATGTCAGCTACGTACCACCACGCTATCGCTCTACCTACTTCGCCCACATCTGGGGAAACGACGGCTACAATGCCGGCTACTACGCCTATCTCTGGACCGAAATGCTCGCCGACGATGCCTTCCAGTGGTTCGTCGAACATGGCGGCCTGACGCGTGCTAACGGCGACCGCTTCCGTCAGATGGTCCTCTCTCGTGGTAACACTCAGGACCTCGGAAAAATGTACGAGGCCTGGCGCGGTGCACCACCTAACACCAAGGCGATGTTGAAGTACAGGGGCCTCGAGGAATCCCCAGCGGCAAAATAAGACAATTTCCACCAACTGAGAATTGCCTGGGTCGGCCGGGAGGCCCGGCTGACCCCGCGCATGACGGAAAATGTCTGCGTCCTTGCAGCCCTTCCTGCAATCTATTTCCCATGGAACCCACGGCCCGTCCTCCGGCATGGAAGACCGTGCTGGCGTTCTCCATCATTTATTTTGTCTGGGGATCGACCTTTCTGGCCATTCGCGTGGGTGTGCGTGAAGTCCCGCCACTTCTTCTCGCCAGCATGCGGTTCTTCATTGCTGGCGCCGTGCTCTTCGGATGGTTGCGCCTGAAGGGCACTCCCTCGCCCTCACGCCGCGAGTGGGTTTCCGCTTCGCTTCTTGCGGTCTGCATCTTCGTGCTCGATTACGGCCTGCTGTTCTGGGCCGAACAACGCGTGCCTTCAGGAATTGCCGCAGTGATGCTGGCGATTATTCCTGCGTTCATGGCGCTTTCGGAGATCCTTTTTCTTCACACCCAGCGGCTTACGGTCCGGCTGGCGCTGGCTCTCTTGGTCGGTATCGGAGGCGTCGCCGTTCTGGTGAGCCGCTCGGTGAGTTTTGGCGAAGCTCCCATCGATCGTGCCGGTGCGATGGCACTGGTGGTGGCGGCGATGAGCTGGTCAATTGCTTCGGCTCTTACTCGCAAGCTTCCGTTGCCCGCGTCAAAGGCGATGAGCTCGGGAGCGCAGATGCTGGCAGGAGGGATCCTGCTCGCCTTGGCCGCGGCAATCTTCGGCGAGTTCCGCGGATTTCATATTCAAGCGGTCTCTCGCGGCGCGTGGTTCGCGCTCGCCTACTTGATCGTGGCCGGCTCCATCGTGGGTTATACCGCCTACGTCTGGCTCATCCATCATGAATCGCCGACGAAAGTTGGCACCTACGCCTACGTCAATCCAGTCGTGGCAGTCCTTGTCGGGTATTTCTTGGGAGGCGAAACGATTGGTCCGAGAACCTTAGTCGGAACGTTTCTGGTGCTGGTCAGCGTGATTGTGATCACCACCACACGCGCCAAGAAGCCGGCGGCCCCGCCATTGATGAGACCCGTTCAGGAACTGGCCGAGCCGTAGGCCGGTTTGGTTTTCACCTCTGCAATCTGACCTCTGACCTCTGCAATTTTGGCAGCCGTCACGTCTCATTTCACGCTGATTTGGTCATGGTCGTAATACTCATACGCTGACATGGGCTTCGCTCCGCCTTTTTTCCAGATCCGGCTTTCGGCCGGAAGCTTTCCCAGCACTTTCGCCATCTCTCTTACATGCATGGCGACCGATCCGCAGCAGGAGCCTATGTAGTTGATGCCGATTTCTTTGGCCTGCAGCGCATAGTCGCCCATTTGTTTGCGAGTTAACTGGAGTGGGTCAAGGGCGTAGGGAAATTCCGGGAGGCTCGTGAAGTCAGGCTTGTCGTTAGGCGTGTTATAGGCTACGGGCTGGCAGGCCAAATAGCCGTCCACAGCTTTGCGCATTTCTTCCATGGGGCCAAGGATATGTTGCGGCGGTCGGAGGCAGTTCATGCCTACGATGTCGGCCCCGGCATCGAACAGGGTCTTGGCCGCGGTGGCAGCGTTAATGCCTTCGGCAGTTTCATCTTTGTTTTCGAAGCAGATGGTTACCATGACAGGAAGCCCAGTTTTCTTCGCGCGCTCCACGCACAGCAGTGCTTCGCCCAGCCACGAAAAAGTCTCGCCAATGATGAAGTCGATGCCTTCTTCACATTGGATCTTGAGTTGTTCGTCGAAAGTTTGCCGGACGCGGTCGGAGGCCGAGGGACTGTTCGGCTCGTACATCCAGGTCAGACTTAGATTGCCGGCAACTAAGCACTGGTCTCCCGCTACTTCTTTGGCGACGCGGACGGCGGAGCGGTTGATATCTTCGACGCGGTCTTCCAGGCCAACCGTGGCTAGTTTGTCGCGGCTGGCGTAAAAGGTTAATGCCTGGAGGACTTCGGCCCCGGCTTCGCGGAATTCGATGTGCAGTTCGCGCAAAGCGTCGGGATAGACGATGGCGACTTCGGGAGTGAAGGGACCGGGACGAACCCATCCGCGTTTTTCGAGTTCGAGTAAGTAGCCGCCGTCGCCCAGAACTGGGCCTTTCTTCAGGCGTTCGAGAATACCTTGTTTGGGCATAGTTGCTCCTATGTGGAATGCGGTCATTTCGTCGGTTTTAGGATGCGCTCGATTTGTCGGATGTGGTTGATATCGTGTCCGGCCACCATGCGGACAATGTGCTCGATGGATTCCTGGCCGCGTTCGGCATGTTGCCCGTAGAGCTTCCATTGATCGGGAGAGAGCGATTTCAAGAGCGCGAGATTGGCTTCGCGCACGACGCGGTGCAGTTCGACGGATTCCCGGAGGTCGCGTTTTTCATAGTGTCCGGCAATGACCCAGGCGTTCTGGTCATAGGCCTGGACGGGTGTTCCGGGGGCCCCGAGAATGGAGCGCATGCGCCATCCGATTACGATTTCGACGTCCGCCAGGTGGGCCAGGATTTCGGCGACGGACCACTTATCGGGTGCGGGACGCTTGCGAAGTTTGGCCGTGGGGACGCCTTTGATGAGGCGGGCTAGTTTTTTCGGGGTGGCGGCCTGAAGTTTGAGCGGGTCTTGTCCCTCGGCGTTCGCCAGGATGCGCTGGGTGTATTGTTGGGCGGTTTCGGACATTTTGAATCTCCTTTCGAAGAACGGACTATGACAAGTGTGGGGACGGGCGTCTCGCCCGTCCAAGCCGAGCAAAGCTCGGCAGCGTTGTCGCTGCATTCTTCAGCTAGTCATCTTTGTACTCGAAATCTGCCTTGATCGGGTGACCCTCCTGAAATCGGGTGGGACGGAACGGAGTTATATCTACTGTACTTGCTTCGCCGTCGAGAATCAGCTCAGACATTACCAAGCCCACGGCAGGGGAAATTTTGAAGCCCATGCCGGAAAAGCCCGCACATAGGTATAAGCCTTCGATCCCAGGAACGCGGCCCAGCAACGGCCGCGAGTCCGGAGTTACGTCGTAAACGCCGGTTACGCCTCGCATGACCTCGGCGTTCTCAAGTTTCGGGACGCGGCGGGCTGCGCGATCGATGATTTCTTCCAGATCGGTTTCGGAAGGGCGCTGGGGGAAGTTGTCGGGGTCAATGGGGCGCTTGCCGTAGAAGTCGCCGACCAGAAATTTGTCGCTGCCATCGGACCGGAAGTAGGTTGCGGTGACGGAGTCGATGCAGGACGCGCCGGGCTTCATGGCCGGCGCATTCTTAAGGATGGCGACCTGATGAAATTCGGTTTCGATCGGCGGATCAAAGCCGGTGGACTGGAAGAGGGGACGAGTCCAGGGGCCGGTCGCGGCGATAACTACGGGGGCGTGGATTTCGCCATGATCGGTTGCGACGCCGCGGATGCGTCCAGCTTCGATCAGAAAACTGGTGGCGCGAGTTTTAGAAAGATAGGTCGCCCCTGATTCTCGAGCGCGGGTCAGGAAATCGTTGGCGACAACGTTGCCGTCAGCGTACCCAGAATCGGGTTCATAGGCGGCCAATTCCACGTCGTCAACCTTCCAGTCGGGCTCGAGTTTCTGCAGTTGATCGCGACCGATGAGCTCGACGTTGGCGCCAAGCTTCTTTTGCATGGCCACATTCTGTTTCAGCGCTTCGGATTCGCCAGGGTGAACAATGCGGACGAATCCGGTTTTGCGAAATTCACCGGGCTCGCCCACGATGTCGCGCCAGTGCTGGAAAACTTTCAAACTGATGAGGGCGAGCTGGACTTCGGGCGGGAAGCTGTAATGCATGCGGACCAACGCGGAGGAACGTCCGCTGGCGCCGCTTCCGGCGTGGTCTTTGTCGAGCACGACGATGCGTCCGGCGTTGCGCTGTGCGAGATGGAAGGCGATGGAAGCGCCCATGACACCGGCGCCGAGAATGACGAAGTCGGCGGTCTTGGGGATGCCGTTCGTGCTCATGCGACCGCCTCCTTGAATTTACCTTTCTTCAAATCCCGCAAAACCTGGTGAGCCGAGTTGTGGCCGGGGGCTCCAGTAACGCCGCCGCCGGGATGAGCTCCAGCGCCGCATAAGTACAGGCCGGCGATGGGCGTGCGGTACTGCGACCACCCAGCAACCGGGCGATTGAAAAATAATTGCTCGAGATTCAAATCGCCGTGGAAGATGTTGCCTTCCGTGAGCCCGTAGGTGCTTTCCAGATCGAGTGGCGTGAGAACCTGGCGGGCGACGATTGCAGTTGGAACATTGGGCGCGTATTCGGAGATCTTTTTCACTACGCGATCGCCCAGCAATTCGCGATTCTCATCCCACATCCCCTGGCGAAGTTTGTAGGGGACGTATTGCACGAAGCAGGTCATGACGTGCTTGCCGGCAGGCGCGAGGGACGGGTCGGCATTCGAAGCGATGACGCAATCGACCCACAATTGTTCCGGGATTTCTCCGAACTTGGCGATGTCGTAACAGCGCTCGGCGAATTCGAGCGATGGCACCAGCGTAAAAAGCGAGCGCTGTTGCGGATCGTAACTCGCGGGCGTGCCTGTGAAGCGGGGTTCTTCGGCCAGCACCATGTTGACCTTGGCGCAGGGGCCATCCATTTTAATGCCGCGAATGGCGTGAACGAAATCTGCAGGAAGATCGCGTTCCGGGACCATCCCGAGGAAGGTGCGTTTGGGATCGGCATTGGAGAGTACGACGCGGGCTCGGATTTCCGTGCCGTCGTCGAGCACTACCGCTCTCACTCTTCCCCCGCGCGAATCGATCTGCTGAACCGGGGCGCTGGTGCGAATTTCGGCTCCGAAGGCTTGGGCTGCTTTCGCCATCGCGCCCGTGATGGAGCCCATGCCGCCCATAACGTGGCCGTAGAAACCTTGTTGCTCGTGCTCGCCGCCGCTGAGCAAGTGGAACAGCAGGCCGAGTGCGGTGCCGGGCTGGTATGGGCCTCCATGTTTGCCGTAGACGTTGTTGGCGAGAAACAGCGTTTTTACTTTTTCGGATTCGTAATTGCGGTCGAGGAAATCACCCAGGCTGCCGGTCAGAAATGAGACGAGTTGCGAGATCTCGGTGGAGGAGATTCCGCGAAAGCGTTTGCCCGTGCGAAACAGGTCAGCCCATCCGTCAAGAGATTGGGTGCCGGGTTCGGGCGGAGGCTCGAGAAAAAACGGTTGCAGATAGCGAGCCAATTTCTTGAGGCGATCGTCGACGCGGACGAAAGTTTCGGCGTCCTTAGGTGAAATCTTGCGGAGTTCTTCGACCACTTGCTCGCGCGTCGACCACCAGGAGACGAGATGGCCGTCAGGAAACGGAACCTGGAGCGCAGGATCGCACGGGACCATGCGTAATCCGTGATCGCCGAGATGGAGGTCGCGGATGACCTCCGGGCGCAGCATGCTGGCGATGTAGGAAGTCGTGGAAGCCCGGCAGTCGGGAGCGATTTCTTCGGTGACGCAGCATCCGCCGACGATGTCGCGGCGTTCCAGGACGAGGGTGGAGTATCCGGCGCGAGCCAGATAAGCGGCAGCGGTCAGACCATTGTGGCCGGCGCCAATTATGACGGCGTCATAAACTGAGTTAGAACGGTTCAACATGCGGCTGACCTATGGTCAAACAGCAAAAATACTCCGGGGAAAGAAAGTAACGAAAAGCCCTGCAAAAAGCCATTGTAAAATGCTTTGCCCCTGCTGTATCGTTCGTTGACCGAAGGTCAAAGAACCTGGGAGGAATTGGGCCATGGAAGGAATAGCGAACAGTCTGGCGAAACCGGCGCAGATGAGACGGGACGGGAAGCCGCGTCCACGCTCGGAAGCGAAGCGGGCACGGATTGTGGAAGTAGCGATTCGGCATTTTGCCGAGCGCGGGTATAGCGCGGCGCGAGTGGAAGATGTCGCAGCGCAATTGGGAATTGCCAAGGGATCGGTGTTCCAGCACTTCAAGAGCAAGGACGGATTGTTCTTCGAGGCATACAAAAAAGCGGTGCAATCATTTCCGAAATATATGGAGGCTCCGGCGGCGGTGCTGGAGCGGGGATTCTTTGAAGTGCTGCGTTACTGGCTGGGGCGTACGGAGAACATGGTGCGGGATAACTGGTCGTCATACCGAATTTATCTGGTGGGCAATTACGGAACGGATCTGGCGCTGCGGCGCGAGATCAACCGCTTCCTGGTCACGGAGGATCCTTACGGTTGGGGTGAGTTTGTCAGTTTTGGAGTCAACCGGGGAGAACTACGGACGGATCTGGATGTGGATATGATCGGATCGATCCTGGAGTGGACGATGGACCGGTTTCAGGATGCCCTGCTTACCGAGGAGTTGGATCCGGGGCTATTTCGGAAGTCCGGACCGGTTCCGGAGCAAAAGGAAGCGCGGATCGAGCAGTTTGTGGAATTGCTGCGGCGGGCAATTGGATCCGACAAAGTACAAGTCAGAGGGAAGAAAGCATGAGCAATGGCAAGACGAACGGAATGTCCGTGGAGCAGATTCTGGCCAGTTATGACGAGACGGCTCCGCTGACGGAGGCATCGACAATTCCAGCGCCCTGGTATGTGGATGCGCGGATTGCGGAACTGGAACGGCAGACCGTGTTCTCGCGGACTTGGCAGGTGATGGGGCGAGTCGATCAGGTGGAAAAGCCAGGACAGTTTGTGACCGCGACCGTGGCGGGCGAGCCGCTGGTGGCAGTCCGCGGCAACGATGGCGTCCTGCGGGCGTTCTATAACGTGTGCCGGCATCATGCGGCCGCGGTAGTGACCGAGCCGTGTGGGCAGGCTTCGATCTTGCATTGTCCGTATCACGGATGGAACTACGGGCTGGATGGAACGCTCAAAGGGATGCCGGAATTCGACGGGGTCAAGAACTTCGACCGCAAGGACAATGGTCTGGTTCCGGTGAAGGTGGAAACCTGGGAGAAGTTCGTCTTTGTGAACCTCGATGACGAAGCGGCTCCGCTGGCGGAGTTTCTGGGTGGATTGGTGAAGCGCGCCGCCCCGCTGGGATTGAGTAAGCTGCACTACTTCACCAGTAAGAGTTATGACATCCACTGCAACTGGAAAGTGTTTGTCGATAACTATCTGGATGGGGGCTATCACGTTCCGCATTTGCATAAGGGACTTAGTTCGGTTTTGGATTACAAACAGTACACCATCGAGAATGAAGACCGGTATTGCCTGCAGTCGAGTCCAATGGTGAGTTCGGATGAGGATGCAGCCACAGGCACGACGCGGAAGGGCAACCGGGCATGGTATTTCTGGCTGCACCCGAATTTTATGTTCAACTGCTACGAAGGCTATCTGGATACAAATCTCGTGATCCCGATTGATGTGGATCATTGCCGGGTGGTTTTTGATTTCTACTTTAGCGATGTAAGCGAGACGGCGCGGGCCTACAACGAGTCGAGTGTCGCGGTAGGGAATCGTGTGCAGGATGAAGATTTAGGGATTTGCGAGGCGGTCCAGAGGGGGCTGAAGTCACGGGCTTACGGAGCAGGACGGCTCTCGGTGCGGCGGGAAGCCGGGGAACAGTTGTTCCATCAGCTCTTGGCGGCGGATCTGAAGAGTGGACTGGGACGAGAAGTGTTCGCCGGCTAGGGCTGAAATTGAACCGCCGTGGTCGCGGAGAATCCAGCCCCGGAGGGACGACCGGGTTCTACACACGCTCTGAGAGCGGGCTGACTTGGCTGATGTATTTCAGACGAGAGGGCATTCGTGAAGAAAACTACTCTGTTGGTAGTCGCGCTGGCGTTCTGCCCAGTCGCTTTGGCGCAGGTGACAGCGGTTCGGGCCGGTCGCCTGATTGATCCGGATTCGGGTACCGTGTTGACCAATCAGATAATCCTCATTAAGGAAGACAAGATCCAAGCGGTGGGGAAAGAACTGGCGCTGCCACCCGATGCGAAGGTGATTGATCTTTCAGATAAGACGGTATTGCCGGGGCTGATTGATTGTCATACCCACGTGGCAGATGGGAAGAGTGACGCGGAACCGTTTAACGTGCTGCGGAAAACAGCGTCGCAGATCGCGCTGGAGTCGGTTCCGAATGCGCGGGCGATGCTGCTTTCGGGGTTTACCACGGTGCGCGACGTGGGGACGTACCGGGCTCTGAACGATATAGCCCTGCGCGATGCGATTGCCCGCGGAGATGTGATCGGTCCGCGCATGTTCGTCGCGGGGGCTTACATCACCATTACGGGCGGCGCCGGGGCCATGACGGGTCAGGCTCCGGACATTCAATTACCCTGGGACCTGCATTACGGCGAAGCCAACAGTCCGTGGGAAGTGCGTCAGAAAGTCCGCCTGCTGGCCCACGACGGAGTGGATTTGATCAAGATGCTGTCCACGGGAGCCGTGCTGACGCATGGAAGTAATCCGGCGTCGATCGAGTTTACTGAAGAGGAGTTGCAGGCAGGAGTGGATGAAGCCAGCCACTTCGGGTTGCGCGTAGCCGTGCATGCTCATGCGGCGCAAGGAATCCGGAATGCGATTCTGGCAGGCGCGGCTTCGGTTGAGCACGCGGAGATGCTCGACGACGATCTCATTGCCCTGGCCAAGCAGCGCGGCACCTATCTGGATATGGATATTTACGACGAAGAATGCATCCAGGCGGGAGGAATAACGGGGCAAACACCGGCGGATTTCCTGCAGCACGATGCCGAACTGGGGCGAATCCAGCGCGAGAATTTCGGGAAGGCAGTGCGCGCCGGGCGTCAAGATGGCGTTCGGGACCGATGCCGGCGTGTGCGCATACGGGACGAGCGGGAAACAGTTCGCCTTCATGGTGAAGTACGGAATGACGCCGATGCAGGCCATTCAGGCAGCGACTTCAAATGCGGCGGATCTGCTGGGACATGCGAATGAAGTGGGGTCGATCAAGGCGGGAAAGTATGCGGATTTGATTGCCGTGAGCGGAGATCCGCTGAAGGATATCAGTTTGCTGGAACGGGTCGAGTTTGTGATGAAGGACGGAAAAGTTTATAAGTCGGCTGGGGCGGCGGCGTGTGCGCAGTAGTTTCTCCGCAAACCTACGCCACAGACTCCTAGGGATGGAAATTGAGTTCGATGAGTTCTTTGGTTTCCTGCGCAGCCGGCGCCCATCTCCACTTTTCTATAGCATCGACCGCGGCTTTTACCAGGACAGGGCTGCCACCACGCACTTCGGTGAACTTCACTTTTCCGTTGGGCGCTACCGAGGCTTCTACCCTGACCGTTCCAGTGATTTGCATCTTGCGGGCTAGCTCGGGATACTCTGGGACCACTCTGCTCACTATCTTTCGCTGCGTATCCGACCCTTCTTGGGCGAGAGAAGACGATGGGGAGAAAACGGTCATTCCCAAAGCGATCACTCCACAAGAAAGTGCCAGGAGCACGGCTGCAACGGGGCGTCGCATGGATAACTCCTTCACGCAGTCAGCCTAATTGCAATCCGGAACGGACGGAAGGTAACCGAAGTAACAGGACGAATTCGCCTTTGGCATGAAGTACGAAAATGGACCTCCCGAGACTCTGATTGAGAATGCCAAATGACATGAGAGAAGACAGAATTCGGTGTTGTTAGTCAGGAAGGAAATTGAGTTCGATGAGTTCTTGGGTTTCCTGTGCAGCCGGTGCCCATTTCCATTGTTCTATGGCATCAACCGCGGTTTTCGCCAAGAGCGGGTTGCCGCCCAGTACCCGAGTCGTCCTCACTTTTCCGTTGGGCGCAACTGAGACTGCCACCTTCACCATCCCGCGGATTTGCATTTTGCGGGCTAGGTCCGGATAGGCTGGGGTCACCCGGTTCACGACCTTCCGTTTTCCTTCCGGCTGTTCTTGAGCGGAAGAATTCTGGGCAGGAGCCGAGGATGGGGAGAAGGCGACCGCTCCCAGAAGTACCGCCAGGACTGCGGCTGCCGCACGGCGTCGCATGTTTAACCTCGCAACCAGCCTACCTCGTAATGCAGAAGGAATAGAAGGTAACCGAGGTACCTGGGAGAATCTGCTATTGGTGCAGAAGTCCGAAACCGGACTAACTGGAATTGGTTGAAGATGGGCGAAAAGCAAGTGCAACCGGATTTACTGGTGGTCACGGGGGACGGTTTCTTGCCACGTCTTTTGTTTCAGGGGCTGTCCGTCTTTGAAGAGCTGGCGGGTGTACTTGTAGTAAAAGTTCTGGGCGTCGCTAGTCAGGGTCAGGTGGCCTTGCCAGGTTAGCGTCTGCTGCTTCAGGGCCATCACGATTTCGGCTTCGGCCAGAACGGAGCTGATTTCGGGCTGATTGTCATCGGCAACGTAGATCATGCCTTCGAAGTCCGATTCCTTTCCCCAGGGGTAAATTTCTTCGGACTTTCCTGTCCACGTCACTTTTGTTTTTCCGTTGAGTTCGTCGCGCTCGGTTTTCCAATCGCCGGGCCAAGGGAAGCCGACGGACTGAAAGTCAGGGCGCGCTTCGGAAGGCTCTGGCGGCGCGAATTGGGGAGCAGCATACATGGAGGGTGGGACGAGCGGCAGGGTCAGGCGTGATCCGGTGTCGCCTCCCAGTTGCAGGGTGGTGGTCATCGCATACGGCGTTGGCCAGACCATGGGCCAGAGCGCGTTCGAAACCGCTAGGCGAATGCGATGGCCCTTGGGAAAAGTCCAGGTGGCGAGGTGCATTTCGATATCGAGCGGGTAGACCTGGCTGGGCACCAGGTCTTTGGGGTCGGAGGCGTTGTCGCGCTGCGCGCCGTTGAGTCCGGCTCCGGTGACTTGGGTGACAGTGCCGTCGGGAGCTACGTCGGAGAGGCGGACGAACCAGTCGGCTAACGGGGCGGAGGAACTTGCTTCAAGCAAGGCGTGGGGGCGTCCGAGGATGGTGAGGTCGGTTTTGAGCGGAGCCGAATCGTAGCTGAGGCTGTAGGCGTCAACGGGGCGCGGGTCGGTCAGCAGCTCTCCCCACCAGAAACCAGCCTCTACACCAACCGAAGGGACGTAGCGGAGTTCGTGGACCGCGGGCTTGGCGGGGTCGGTGTAGAGGCCGTGAGTATCGTAGAGATAGAGCGTTGTGTTGGCCACGTTCCTTGGCGGCCAGCCAATTTCGCCGCGCCATCGTCCCGGCACGGTTTTCAGGTGAGGATCAGGTGGGTGCCAGTCTTGCATATAAATAGAGAGTGGAGGTTCTTGCATGATTCCGCTGTCGTGGTTCTTGAGCCAGAAATCCCACCAGCGCAGGGCTTGATCTCGCCATTCGATTTGCGGGCCGGGCTCGGCATCGTTTGGGAAAGTGTGATTCCACGGGCCCACGATCGCTTTCAGCGGCGCTTTGACTTGCTGAAACATGCGCGGGATGGAATCGCGGTAGCCGTCGAGCAGGCCTCCAATCAGGAAGCAAGGAATTTTGATCTCGCTGAGCGGGCGGACGGGAGCCTGCCAGAAATCGCCGTCGCGCTGATGCTTGAGATAAAGCAGGGACCAGGGCGCGGATTCGAAGCGTGGACCGAGGATCTTTTCATCGAGCGAGTAGTCGGGGGCACCAGGCATAGAGGGAGCAAGGTCCATGTTGAGTTCGAACTCGTCGAAGTGCATCATGCCGTCGATGTAGTGGATGTCGTCGTGGAAGAGCTGTTCGGTAGCATCGACCGCCATGATGGCTTTGAGCGCCGGCGGATGACGCATGGCCATCTGAATGGAGTTGAAACCCTCCCCAGGAAATGCCGAACATCCCCACTTTGCCGGACGACCAGGGTTGAGCGGCCAGCCAGGCAATGACTTGTTCGCCGTCAAGTTGTTCCTGCTCGGAATATTCGCGGTCGGTGGGCACGCCTTCGCTCGCTCCGAAGCCGCGGATATCGACGCGCACGCTGACGTATCCGCGGGCGGCGAACCACGAGTGAATCGGATAGTCGCGGGCGGCCGTGGCGTCGTCTTTGCGATAGGGAAGATATTCGAGGAGGGCGGGGAATTTTTCGCCGGGCTTGGCGTCGCCGGGCATGTAGAGCGTGGCGGAGAGATGGACGCCGTCGGCCATGGGAATCGATTCTTGGATCATGCGGACGGGGTGCAGGGCGGGTGGCTGCGTTTTCGGGACAGGGAGCGCGCTGAGGCTCGAGGAAATCGCAAGTGGCGCGAGAATGGCCACAGCGATAGCAAGTCGCGTAGAGACTGCCGCCCTCGGCTGTCCCGCCGAGCTTAGCTCGGCACTTCCGCAGGTGGCCAGAAAAACTAAGAATCATGGGCGCCGCAAATCATAGCAGGAGACACTGCGAGGTTCCATCTGTCTTGACAGCGTGCAGTTGCCTTCTTATTGTTAGCCGATTATGAAAGCCGACCATGAACATCGTTAAGGCGACAAAGAAGTTTGAGGATTGGCTGGGGCAGCACATCCGAATTGTCGGGCCTGATCTGCGCTTTAAGCACGAGCAGATGGTATCGGCCTTTTTTCCGTTCTTCCGCGCGACTTTCTATCGCTGGGTGCAGGTGTGGCCCGAGGTGTGTGCGGACCTGGACCGAGTGCCGCACATTCTCTCCGTGGGCGATCTGCACGTGGAAAACTTCGGCACTTGGCGAGACACCGATGGGCGGTTGGTCTGGGGGGTCAACGATTTTGATGAGGCCTGTGTGTATCCCTACACCATGGACCTGGTGCGGCTGGCGGCGAGCGCGTTGGTGGCCGCTCGCGAAGAGCATCTGACCATGAAGCCGAAAGAATCGGCGGCGGCCGTTCTGGCTGGATACGAGCAAGGAATGGAGGAGGGTGGTCGTCCGTTTGTACTGGGCGAGAGTCATGAATGGCTGCGGGCGATCGCAGAAAGCAAGTTGCGGGATCCGATTGTGTTCTGGCAAAAAATGGATCGTCTTCCGGCGGCCAAGGGAGAAATACCGGAGAGCGCGCGCGAGGCGATCGAGCATCTGCTCCCCGAACCCCGCCTGCCCTACCGGCTGGCGCGGCGAGTCGCTGGCCTCGGAAGCCTTGGACACGAGCGCCTGGTGGCGATCGCGGAGTGGAAAGGCGGACGCGTGGCGCGGGAAGCGAAGGCTTTGTTGCCATCGGCATTGCACTGGCTGAATCCGAAGCGAGCGCCAGTGGAGATTTTGTACGGTGCGATCCTGCGGCGGGCGGTACGCTGTCCCGATCCATATGTGCAGATGCGGGGCCACTGGATCGTGCGGCGGCTGTCCCCACACTGCTCGCGCATCGAGCTGGATGCGCTCGCAACCAGCCGGGGCGAGTGTCGGCTGCTGGAGGCAATGGGGCGAGAGACGGCGAATATACATCTGGGAACGGAAGAAAAGCGCCGGGCAATCCTGAAAGACTTGCGCAAGCGAAAAGGGAACTGGCTGGCGGGAGCAGCGCAGGCGATGGCGGACGCGATGGAGAAAGATTGGCGAGTGTGGCGGGAGCGCCGGCAGAGCTAGACTCTGCCGGCGCTTTATTGGAGGGATAGTCCATGCCAGGACTCGGGTGGGTCGAAGAGCTGGAACTCCAGTGCGTGCGGTTTGTTTTCAGCTCCGATGGCGACGAGGGCGTCGAGGATGCATTCCAGAGTTGCGGGCGAACCTGACCATACCTGGGAAAAGGACTCGCGATGAATCGCTAATTCGCCGACCAGTTGGCCCACCGGGCCCAAGCCGAAATCGTCATCGATTAGAGTCGGACCGCTGGCCTTGGGCCGAGGAAGACGATGTGTTGGGGGAAGGCGGAGGCTGGCCTGGGTCAGCCAGTAGGTGATCAGCGTTTTGAGATGCTGCCGGCAGCAGACGCTCCGCATGTCTTTCTGCCGGGCGAGCAGAGGATGCCAGGAAAGGATCTTGAGACGGTCGAGCCAGCGGTTCTCGACCACCAGGAACCATCCTGCGTGGCGGTAGAGTGTCGAGACCGCAAACCGAGCAAGGCGTACGTTTTCTGATCGAGTAATCCATCACAGCCCTTCTTGACAATCAAGCCACGGCAGCGGCGCCCGTCAGAAAGCGCGGAGCTGGGCGGTTGCTGAGGGGGACGGTCAGCATCCCCAGGTTGGCGTCAAAATGGAGCGTGAACTGGGCGGAGCAGACATCGCAGAGCCAGAAATGCTCGCGCCGACGCACCTTCCGCCGGTTTCCGTCGAAACTGGCGTTAGGGTCGGATGGAAAAGTTTCAGCAAGGAACAACTTTCCTTCGCGAAGGGAACGGAAGGGAGCCGTGCATGCAGGGTTGGCGCATTTGTGCAGCATGGGCTGGGTCCAGTCTTCTCTGTGAAGCTTCGGCCAGAGAGTATCGAAGCAATAGCACGCGAAAGGCCGAAGCGTGGGCCGATCCATTAGAAGCTTCCAACCTGTAGTCACAGGGAGTTAGCAAGCAAACATGGAACCGCGATCACCCTCCGCTGAGTTGGGTTGACGAAGAGCAGGCGCGCCTGACGAATAATCGTCCGTCATCACCGGTGCTTGAGTGTGATTTGGATCACAGGCCGGTTAGCTATGGAGAGCAAATAATGAAAGGGAATTCCCGGAGCGGGAATTTTGGCGAAAAGTGAAGCGGACCTCGCGTGAGAGTGCTGACTCCCGACCACCGCAAACTGACCCCTAAAGCTTAAAATATGTAAGGAGAAGAGAAGAGAACCCACATGCCGATCATCGAAGAAAAGAACCAGACCCAGGAATTCATTCAGCTCGAAGAACAATACGGATCTCATAACTACCACCCGCTCGATGTCGTCATTGACCGCGCTCAAGGCTGCTGGGTTTATGACGTCGAAGGCAAAAAGTATCTGGATTGCCTGGCCGCTTATTCCGCGGTGAACCAGGGACACTGCCATCCCAAGATCCTCAACGCACTGGTAGATCAGGCGCACAAAGTCACGCTTACTTCGCGCGCTTTCCGCAACGACCAACTGCCGTTGCTCCTTCAGCAACTGCATGATCTCGCCGGCTTCGACATGGCGTTGCCCATGAACTCCGGAGCGGAAGCAGTCGAGACTGCGGTCAAGGCCGCCCGCAAGTGGGGACACAAGGTCAAAGACATTCCGGACAATAAGGCCGAGATCATCGTGTGCGCCAACAATTTTCACGGACGCACCGTGACCATCATCAGCTTCTCGACCGACGAGCAGTACCGCGACGGCTTCGGCCCGTTTACGCCCGGGTTCAAGATCATTCCGTACGGCGATGCGGCTGCGTTGCGCGCTGCGATCACTCCGAACACTTGCGCCTTTCTGGTCGAGCCCATTCAGGGAGAAGCCGGCATCGTGATTCCGCCCGCCGGATTCCTGAAAGAAGCGGCGGCAATATGCAAGCAAAATCGCGTGCTCCTGATTGCCGACGAGATCCAGTCCGGCCTCGGCCGCACTGGCAAGCTGTTCGCCTACATGCATGAAGGCATCCGGCCCGACGCCGTCATCATTGGCAAAGCGCTTGCCGGAGGCTTCTATCCGGTCTCGGCGGTGCTCGCGTCCAAGG
>CAWITH010000029.1:0-104781 GCA_963838935.1 uncultured Acidobacteriaceae bacterium | reverse complement strand
TTCGCAACGCTGCTGCCCGTCTTGCAATGACGCCGGCCATGAGCTTGAACTTGGCCCGCTCGTCACCGATCCGCCTGGTGAAGGCCGCGAGACATCAGGGTGTTCGGCCGTAGATCGCGATCCCATACGCGGGCCGGTGCTGTCTTCGCCGTTGTCCAAGCGGAGTGTCCGCATCGAGGCGGGCCGTTGGCCGATGGCCTGGTCGGCGGGACCACGTTGATCTGTCCGTTGCATTCCTGGAAATTCGATCTGACCACAGGTGAGGCATTGTTGGGGATTGCGGACTTCAAACTTTTCCGGTCCCGAGTCGACGAAGCCGGGCAGATCATCCTGACGATCGACACACCGTGATATTTCCCCCCGGTCCTTACTGTCTCTGCCTCCAAGTGTAGGCACCCATCCTCAGGTAACGCCGGATATTCGGCATGTTCGAGGCTGGAATTGAGGAGAACCCTATGAATATTCGCCACAAAGCGACCGCGATACGGCTGCTGGGCTTTTGCACAGCGTTCCATGCGGACGTTCCACATGACTTGGATCGCATTTTTTCTATACTCTTCACTCATCAGCCTCGCGCCGCTGATGCCCGTGATTCGCAATCAATTGCACCTGACCAAGGAACAGGTGGGCAATTCCGCAAATTGCGCAGTTGCCATCACCATCCTGGTGCGAATATTGATGGGCTGGCTATGCAACGGCATTGGGCCGCGAACCTGGTGAAGCCGTTCTGGTTCTGGTGAGCCCTGCCCTGGTAGTAGGGGCTGTCGCCATCACGTCCTTCCTGATTTTCCGGCTGGCGATCGGCGCCATCGGCGCTTCCTTTGTGATGACTTCGTACCACACTTCGGTGATGTTCGCTCCCAATGTGGTGGGCACTGCAACAGCCGCAACAGCCGGATGGGGTAACCTTGGCGGCGGCGCGTTTCTTGCCGGATTTAGCGATGCCGCTACTGTTCAGCGCTTTCATGAGCTTCGGCGCGGGAAGCTGGTGGAGCTGGAAGCTCGCGATGCTGGTGGCTGGCGCGGCGTTGTTGCTAACCGGAGTAGCTTTACTACCTCCTGACCCAGGACACGCCTGACGGCGATTTCAAGACCCTTCGCGCCGAAGGAGCGATGGACACAGCTTCGCGGTCACCAGGCGCATTCTGGAAGGTCTGCCGATTTCGCGTGTCTTGGCCTTGGCGCTTCTTTATGCCGCCTCATTCGAGATCGAGCTGACCATTGATAATTTTGCCGCGCTCTACTTTACCGACTATTTCTCGCTTTCCCTTAAGATGGCAGGTGTCGTCGCCAGCACTTTCGGCATGATGGATCTTCTTGCCCGCGCGCTGGGCGGAATGGTCAGCGACCGATGCGATCGCCGATGGGGCCTTCGCGGACGGGCTTTGCTGCTGGGCTGCACGATCGCCGCCGAGGGAATGGCAATGATACTGTTCTCTCGCGGATGCATGCGCTCCCGCTCGCCATCTTCACCATGATGTTTACGGGCCTGTTCGTGAAGATGTCGGAATGGCGCAAATTACTCTATCGTTCCATTCGTGAACAAACGGGCGATTGGCGCGGTCTGCTGGAATCGTCGGCGCTGGTGGAAATCTCGGAGCCGTTTCGCGGGCTTCTTGTTGCGAGAGCATTCGGCCTCACCTATCCGCAGGCGTTCATGATTCTTGGCGTTCTGATCCTGTTGTGTTCCGTGTGCGCCTTTGCTGTACGGTTTTCAGAGACCGACGAACTCGCCGCCAGGCAGTGAAGAACCGGCTCGGCTCGGCGCTCGCCGCTGTGCCTTCTATCGCGCTTCGAGGACTACAACGAGGCCGATAGTCCACAGATGCGGCCTGATGAGAGCTCGCCAGCCTTGGCGTTGATCACCCTGTTGATGAACGCAATCGGCCCTTTCCTGCACATTCCATTCTCCACGCCGAGTGCTTCCATGCTATACTGCGACAGCAGTTGCTCGCGAAACGAACAGGTTCTCTGCAGCAGCGTGCATACCGGAGCCTCGTCAGCCTTCCATCTTTGGTTCCATGACGGAACCGCCCAATTCGAAATAGGAGCTGGTCCCGATCCCGCTTTATGTGGCTCGGTATCGCTCAATCGATATTTTTCTCGATCGAAGGACGCTGGCGCGCGCATGGAGAAAGTGTATCTGGACGACAAGCTGTGGGCTGTAATAATGCAACGGAATTGCCAAATTGAGGAGGGAGACGCAATGACCCTATTTGAACGGATTGGCGGTGAGCCGGCGGTGCGGCTCGCGGTCCGCAGCGTCTTTCTCTCCATCTCCTCTTGTGCCACCATCCCTCCCATCGCGCGCCCACCTTTATTCTGCCAATTCTCCGTTCTCCCATTCCTCTTTCCTTCTCCACTAATCTTCCCTCTTCGCTCATAGTTTCCCCCTTTCCCCTTTCCTCTTCTCCTCGCCGCCTCCCACATTCTACCAACTCCCCGCCTTCCCCCATCATTAAGCCCCAGCTCTCTCTTTTGCACTTTTACACTCTTATACTCTTACACTCTTACACCTCTTCTCCGACCTCTGTGCCCTCTGCGCTCTCTGTGAACTCTGTGTAAGCCTTTTCTTCGCTTTTTCCCCTGCACCTTTTCCAGCTCTTCTTATCTAACAAATTCAGACGAGAATTCGCGCATGCCCCACCCCCATCGCACCCTAATCCTGGGCGGCGACCGCCGGCCTCGTAGCCGCCCGCACCCTAAAGCGTACCCTGCCCAAATCACCCTAATCGACAAGCGCAATTTCCATCTCTTCCAGCCTCTCCTGTATCAAGTAGCCACCGGCTCTCTCTCCCCTGGTGAAATAGCCGCCCCTCTGCGCTCCGTCCTAAGCCACCAAAAAAACACCCAAGTCCTCCTAGGCGAAGCCGTTGATCTCGACCCCATCAAAAAGTTAGTCCATCTCCGCGATGGCGCCAATCTCCCTACGACTACCCTGATCATCGCCACCGGCTCGCAAACCTCCTACTACGGCAACGACAATTGGCGCGAATCCGCTCCAGCCTCAAAACCATCGAGGAGGCCACGGCCATCCGCCAGAAAATTCTCTACGCCTTGAACGAGCCAAGCATTCCTCTGATCCACGAAATCCGCGCCTGCCAGAATGTCTGTCGCGTACCTCCGCGATTCCATTAGGTTATCGACGTCGTCGGAGCCGCCCTTCAGGCCCGTAGCCGTGGCCGCAGTCGAAGACGGGATTCACTCTCCGTAAGCGCAAACTCAAGGCAGAGTTCCTTCCGAGTAGCCCGTTATACGACCAAGATCCGGATCAGTTATGAGTGTTATCACCTGTGGGTGCTGAAGAATTCTTTTCAGGGAATTTCGCCAAGGAAATTCGTTTGTAGTTATTGAATGTTTGTCCGCCGTAGGCGCTGAAATTGCCTGAAATTACTGTTTCGGTTCCTTTTTCAACAGCCACGCCTGTTAGCGTCAGTTGACCCTAACTTCCGGTTTGCTCGTCATCCGCCCAGAATTGTCGGCTCATTCAGGCGTGACCGCTTCGATCTTCCTTGCGCGCTTACTTCGTCTTCGAATTCTCCGTACCGACGATGAAGGCGGCGACGTTGCTATGGAGATCTTTCAATGAGGCCTCGTGCGCATACACCATGTGTCCCGACTCGTAAAACTTGAATTCGATGTTCTTGTGCAGCTTGGCGGGGATTGGCAAATGCTGCATTTCGAATACGCCTTCGAAGAAGGGCGTTGCCAGATCGAAATATCCGGCGTTTACCATGACTTTCAAGTCGGGGTTATATTTCATCGCGCTCGCAAGATCGACCATGACGTTGGTCGCCTGCGGCAACGGCATGGGAGCTCCCGGGGGCTGGTGCAGAAAATTCCATCGTTTTTCCACGTCAATTTCGGGCTTGTACTCGCGGTTGTCGCCGAACTTCAGGTCCTTCCGCACATAGTCGTTGAAGGCGGAGACATACGCCGAGCCTATCGCCGCTGATTGTGGATCGTATTCCGCCTCCTTACTCAGCGGGTCAAGCGTCGGTCCGGAGAAGCGCGTGTCGAGCCGGCCAGTGGTTGTATCACTGTCGGACTTGAGAGTCTTCTCAAACTGCCCTCCATTTACTCGAAGGTCGGATTTTTCAATGTAATCTTCGGGAAGGCCAGTGTAACGATGGAGTTTTGCCACGATTGCCTGGCGCTGGTCGGAGGGCAGCGTGGATCCGGCGGCGAGGGCGACTCCGTACTCCGTCATCGCGAAATGCTCCACCTCGGCAATCAGCGGCGCCAGTTCGTTGGGGCGGTCGGGCAACTTGTGGTGATACCAGGCAGTCGCGGCGTAGGTTGGCAGGGCAAGTTGATAGGACAGATCGATTCCCGGGTTGAACTGCGGCGCGTCCGCGAAAGTGTCATAGCTTAAGCACTGCGAAAGCAGAATGACTCCATTGAAGTCAATGAAGCGGCCGGTCTCGAGCACGTTGATCAAGGCCCCGGAACGCGTGGTGCCGTAACTCTCGCCAAAGAGATACTTCGGGGAATTCCAGCGTCCGTACTTCGCCAAGAATTGCGAAATGAAATCGGCGAACGCGTCGGCATCGGCGTCGACGCCATAAAACGCTTTTTCGCGGTCCTTGCCGGCGACGCGGCTGAAGCCGGTGCCGGGGGCGTCGACAAATACGAGGTCGGTTGTGTCGAGCAGGCTGTACTCGTTGTTGACGATGGAGTAGGGCGCCGACGGGGTGTGGGAGTCATCGAGAGTGATCACGCGTTTCGGTCCAAACGCTCCCATGTGCAGCCAGACGGTGGAGGAACCTGGGCCGCCGTTATAGAAGAAAGTCACCGGCCGCGGCGCATGCTGGTCGCCGGACTTGAAATAGGCGACGTAAAACATGCTGGCTTCGGCATCGAGACTCTTATCGTCCTTATCCTTATCCTTATCGGCGTTCTGCGGGACGTCGTCCCAGCCTTTGGGATGCACGACGATCGTGCCGGCAACGGCGTCATAGGGTGTCGCTGTTCCTGCGATCGTGACCGAACCTTTGGTGGCCTGCTGCTCTGCTTTGAACCCTTCCGCCTTTGTCGAGTCCGGCTTGCTTTGAGCGGGGTCGTCCTTCGATTGAGCACGCGCCGGAGCTAGAGAGAACATCGATCCCAGGATGGTCAGCGCGAGGATTTCAGTAGTTGCGATCCGCATCGGTCGTTATCTCCGTGAAAAGTAGTGGCGGCCATTATAGGGCATGGCAATGGCTGCTAAAGGGATCTGCCGATTGTAGATAGATGGCCGGCAACCAACCAGTAACCCAGATGCCAACTGGGTATGCAATCATCTCGATTGGCGAAAAATCTCGATATCAATCACAATGCCAGAATCGGCTCGTCACTGGGCGGATGGTCCGCTAGCTACTGCGATCCCAACACGCGCGCCAGTTCCGCCGCATCGAAAATCGGCGGCTGGCAAGCGAATCCTGAGCACACCACCGCAAACGATCGCCCTTCGCCGAGCGCCGGAAGATTTGGGATCGTCTCCGCTAAAGCCGGGGGTAGGTTCTGCGCCACCGCCTTATCGGCGTCCAACCGCACAACCGCCGTCGTCAAGCCCAGCCGACGCACCGCCGTCCGATACAGCTCCGTGGCCCTTTCATCGCTTCCGACGACCACCACCTGCGTATGCGCCCGTAAGAACCGCACCACCGCTAGCCCATAAGTTGCCGCAAAAATCCCGTGCTGTCCCGCGACCCCGGCATAAACTTCCAGCGTCTGTTCGGCCTTGTCGCGATGTGCTGCATCGTTGGTATAGCCATACAGGCGCAGCAGCGCAATCGCCGCCGCCGAATTGCCCGCCGGAGTCGGCGAATCCTGAAACGGTTTCCGCCGCGTCCCCAAAATTCCAAGTGCAGCCGTCTCGCCCGCCCTCCCGCGCGTATCAAAGAACCCGCCCACCGCCCCATCGAAGAACCACGCGACCATCGCCTCGCCAATCGCCCGCGCAAAACGAAAATAGCTCAAATCCGCCGTAGCCTCATAAGCGTCGAGACAAGCAATCACCGCGAAAGCGTAATCATCCAGCACACCGGAAGTCTCGCGCCACTCCGCTTTCGGATCGGAGTAAGCAATCACATGCCGCAGTGTGGAGCGGGCGCCCTCGCCCGCTACTGTTGAATTTGAGCCGCCCGTCCATCCTTCCGCCAACAGCCGATCCAGTGAGCGCAAGGCAAAGTGACGCGCTGGCGCCAGATCCAGCACCTTCGCCGCTTCCAGATAAGCCGAAACGCACATCGCATTCCAGCCCGCGTAAATCGTCTTGTCCACGTACGGTGTTGGACGCAATAATCGCGCCGCGTACATCTTTTTCTGGGCCGCGGCCAGCAGTCCGCCCACCTGGTCTTTCGCAAGGCCGAGCCGCCGGGCAATTTCTTCCACCGAGTCGGAAACGCAGAGCACATTCTTCGCCGGATTGTGATGCATGCCCCCGGCTTCCTGAATGTCGTAGTAGAGCGCTGCCACCGCAGCTTCATCCGCGGCCAGCACTGCTTTCGTTTCCTCCAAAGTCCAGGTGAAATAATCGCCGTCATCCTCCATCGAATAATCGGCGTCTTGCGAAGCGTAAAAACCGCCATGCGCGTGGTCGCTGAGCCATTCATCCATCCAGCGAATAATGTCGCCCGCCACTCCGGCAAAGAACTCGTCTCCTGTCGCCTGGTAAGCGTGCACATAGTTCTTCAGCAACTCCGAGTTGTCGTAGCACATCTTTTCGAAGTGCGGCACGATCCAGCGCTCGTCCACCGAGTAGCGGTGGAACCCGCCCGCCAACTGGTCATAGACTCCGCCCCGCGCCATCTTCTCCAGCGTGTGGACGAAAATAGTGCGCAGCTCCTCATCTTTCGTGCGCACAAACTGATCCATCACCAGATCGAGCGCCGCCGGATGCGGAAACTTGGGTGCCGCTCCAAATCCGCCGTTGACTTCGTCAAACATCTTCCGAGCCGATTCCAGGATCGCGTCCATCACGGTAGCCGACACCGTCCCGCCGCCCGAAGAAAAAGACTCCGCCCGCGCGATCGCGCTCTCGACCATCCGCGCCTGTTCCAGCACCTCGCCGTGTTTCTCGCGATAAGCCGCAGCAATCGAAAGCAGCACGCGCTTGAAACTAGGACGCCCGTACGAGTCCGCCGGAGGAAAGTAGGTCCCCCCATAAAACGGCTTCCCATCGGGAGTAAGAAACGCCGTAAGCGGCCACCCACCCTGCCCCGTAAGCGCGTTCACCGCCACCTGGTACCGGCTGTCAATATCCGGACGCTCGTCCCGATCCACCTTCACCGCGATGTAATGCTCATTGACGATCGCAGCCACTTCGGCATCGTCATAAGACTCGCGATCCATAACATGACACCAGTGACACCAAACCGCCCCAATATCCAAAAGGACAGGTTTATTAGCCGCGCGAGCCGCCGCAAAAGCCTCCTCCCCAAACTCACGCCACTGGATAGGCTGATGCATAGCCGACCGCAGATAGGAAGAAGAGGCACGAGCCAGGGAGTTGTGCGAGCCGGTGGTCATCGGAAGAGTCTACCGCGATAGCAGGTCAGACGGGTGCCTCGCGTTTGGCAGTTTTCTAGACGCTGGGGGGTGCGCCCTTCACCTCATTTCGCCACGCCCGACCGCAGCGGGTTGACCACCCGAACCCCTCCGTACTTCTGACCTGCCGCGAGATCTTCGGAATACAGAGTCGCGGCGCCCGCGCTCTCGGCGGCCTGAAGAACCAGGGCGTCCCAATAGGAGATTTTGTAGCTTGCCTCAATCTCCAGGGCCTGAATAGCAGATTCCGGACTGTTGACAACGATCTCCCAGCTTAAGTAGTCCTGTATCAACCGACGGATCTCATCCACCGGGACCGGCGGCGTAGCCTTGCGGCGGAGATTGACGCAAAGTTCCTGCAGAATCTGTGTGCTGAGCACGCCCTGCCCAGTCGTCCACAGATGCTCGAGCAACTCGCGTGCGCGCTCCCGCTTCACGCCCGCCGAAGAATCGTGCGCGTAGATAAGAATGTTCGTATCGACGAAATACTTGTCAGTCATTGGCGGTCAAACGCGGTCCAATGCCACGCGCTTAGCGTTCGTGCAGTTCGTCGCGGGAGCGGGGAGGAGTCCATTGCATGTCAAGTCCGTCCCGCAACCGGCCCAGAGCGCGCTTGCGAGCGCGATCATAAGTCCGGCGCTGGCGCACGATTTCTTCCAGCCGAGCAGCCAGCAACGCGCTGATCGAGGTATCCTGTTCGGCGGCCAGAATCCTGACTTCGCGCAGCAGGGTGGCGTCCAGCTTGAGAGTGATATTGGTTTTCATGTAAGCACGCAATTATGTGCAGCACTAATATACGTGCAGTCAGAAGCTGATGTCAAGAAGGTTTGTTAGTAGAGCTCAGAGCTGAGTGCCAGGAGCTAAGAGCTAGGAGCTGATCCTCTTCGCCATCCCACAATAAATCTCCACCGCCTCCACCAGTTGCGCTTTCTCCACAAACTCGCCCTCGGTATGCGCCACGTGGATCGAGCCCGGCCCCAGCAACAGCGGCTCGCCCCAGTTCGTAAGAGAGGGGACGTCAGTTGTAAACGCCGCGACCATCGTCGGCAGACCGTCGAGCGTGCGCAGCCGCAGGAACGGAGTCTCGCGCGTGAAGCGTACTTCGGCAAGCTCCCCAACGGCTTCCGTAATCTCGCGGCGCAGCGCGTCCGCCGGACCCACCAGGCGATAGAACAGTTCGGCCTTGGCAAAATCAGGAATCACGTTCGGAGCGCGCCCGCCCTGAATCGTGCCGACGTTTTTCGTGCAAGGCCCCACCTCGGCATCTTGGGGAAGTCTCATCGTGTGCAGACGGTGTAACGCTTCCACCAGCTTGTCGATCGCCGACTCGCCCAGCTCCGGATAAGCCGAGTGCGCCATCTTTCCGCGCGCCACCAGTTCTACGTTCAGGGCACCCTTGCTAGCCAGCGCCAATCTGTTTTCCGTGGGCTCGCCGTTAATCATGAAGCGCGCGCCTATCGGATGCTGGTTGGCCACTTTCGCGCCGATCGAGTCCCGCTCCTCACCCACCAGAAACAGCAGCCCGACGAAAACGCCCGCCCCACCCAGCTTTTCCGCCGCCAGGATCTGCGATGCAATAATCCCCTTAGCATCGCAAGCTCCGCGCCCGTAAATGCGCCCGTCGTCTTCGGAGGACGCAATAAACGGCGGCACGGTATCCATGTGCGTGGAGAAAACCGTCTCCGGACGACCATGCCCCGGCCAGGTAGCCAGCACGTTAGCGCGCGCACCCTCGACCGGCATTTTCCGAGCGTCGAACCAGCGCCGCCGCAGTTCGTCGCAAAGAAAATCCCCCACCGCACTTTCATTCGGAGTAACGGATTCGATGTCGATCAGACGCCGGGTAAGCGCAAACAGTTCCATGCAGGGAAAGAGTAACAGTGGACAGTGGATAGTGAATAGTGAATCGTGAGCGCATTTACTATCCACTAACCACTATCCACCATGCGCTGTTGTACCCTGATTCCGTGCCACCCGAACCCTCCACCATCCGCTCACCCTTCCTCGTCGGTCTCGCCGGACGTCTGGAAGCCTCTGCTCAACGCCGGATCGCCCACAGCCACGCATGCCGCCGTGGTCTGCCATCCCCATCCGCTTTATGGTGGAACGCTACACAACAAAGTCGTCTTCCACACCATGAAAGCGCTCAACAGCTTCGGATTCCCCGTCCTCCGCTTCAACTTCCGCGGCACCGGCCTGAGCGAAGGCGAACACGCCAACGGCATTGGCGAAGTCGAAGACGTCCGCGCCGCACTCGACTGGCTAGAAAGCGAGTTCACGCTCCCCGTAATCTTCGCCGGTTTTTCCTTCGGCGCCGCCGTCGGATTGCGTGCCGCCTATGCCGACGACCGAGTCAGCGCCCTCATCGCCCTCGGCCTGCCCGCCGTCGCCGTCGCAGACCGCAATGAAGAGCGCGTTTACGATTTCGAATTCCTGCGTGCCTGCACCAAGCCCAAACTCTTCGTCAGCGGATCGCGCGATCAGTTCGCCCCCAAGGGCAAACTCGAAGCCCTCGTCAACACCTTCGCCGACCCCAAGAAGCTAGTCCGCATCGAAGCGGGCGATCACTTCTTTGAAGGAAGACTCAAGGAGATGCGCGTAGCCATCGAAGAGTGGACCCGGGAGACATTATCCGTCGGATAACGAATGACACCAATCTGTATTCCTACGCCGTGCACGGCGTATGATACGTTTTTGATGGACGATGGAACTCGAAATGTAGCCGCCGAAAGCATCTGCGCGCAGTGCGGCACCCGCGCTGATTCTGGACTCATCTTTTGCACGAAGTGCGGGGCAGCACTTCGACCGCTGGCTCCGTTGATTCAACCCGGTATTCAAGATGTCAATCCTCCGGCCAACCCGATAAGGTCGACGAAGCGAGTTGCTTTGACCGTCATCAAGGGGCTAGCGGGGATAGCTGCGGTTGTTTTTTGGTTTTGTCCGCTGAGCACAGGTACCCAAGTACTCGCGTTTGTCGCTTCCATTGCTGTTTTCCTGATCTGTCACTCTGTGCTGACTAATTTGGACGAAACCTACGCTGCCAAACACAATAGCGCCGGTTACTGGCCGAAGCCGATTGATTGGACCGCACCCCACAATACCCCTGGAGCAATTGAGAGACCCAGATCTGAGGAAACCAAGCCCTGATTCCCGCAGGGTGAATGGCCATTCGGTAGTGGATGTAATATCGCGATGTCACCAGCAACCGCAGCCTAGCGCATTTACGAGCCGACTTTTAGCAACCAGCAACTGTCTCTATAATCCCGTCCATGTCCGACCTGACTCCCGCGCGCGACCAGCAATTCCGCCGCATGCGCGAAGTCGCCCGCGAGATTTTCACCGCCGCGCTCAAGAACGCCTCCATCGAAAGCGCTTTCGCCCGCAACGTGCACTGCGAGCGCCGCGTCCTGCGCATCGGCGAAGACCTGCACGATCTCGACGCCTACAGCCGTGTCTTCGTAGTCTCCATCGGCAAAGCCGCGCACACCATGGCCGCAGCTCTCGAAGCCCAAGTCGGCAGCAGCCTCCAAGGTATCGTCGCATCATCGACCGAGCCCCCGAGTCAGGTCCACGGTTTCCGCTATTTTCGCGGCGGACATCCGACCCCGACCGCGGAATCCATCAGCGCCGCCAACGCCATTCTCAAATCGCTGGCGTCCCTCGACTCCACGTCGCTAGCCATCTTCATGATTTCCGGCGGCGGCTCCTCCATCGTAGAGAAGCCGCGTGAACGACGATGACATCTCGCTGCCCGATCTAGCTGCCACCTACCAGACGCTGGTGCATTCCGGCGCGCCCATCGCCGAAATCAACGCCATCCGCAAACATCTTTCCGCCGTCAAGGGTGGACGCCTGGCCCAGGCCGCGTATCCCGCCCAGCAGGTTTCGATTTTCGTCTCCGACGTGCCCGACGCTACCCCCGACGCGCTCGCCTCCGGCCCCACCATGCCCGATTCGACTTCCATTCACGACTGCGAGCGCATCGCCGCCCAATACAATCTCATCGAGCAGTTCCCCAAGTCCGTCGCTGGTCTCTTCCTTCAGCATGCCCTCGACGAGACTCCCAAATCCGACGACCCCGCTTTCATCCGCGCCCGCTGGTGGACTGTGCTCTCGAACCGAGTGGCGATCGACGAAGCTGCCGCCGCCGCGACCCAAGCCGGTTTCGCGGTTGAGGTCGATAACTCCTGCGACGACTGGCCCTACGATAAAGCCGCCGCCTACCTGCTAAACCGTCTGCGCGATCTGCGCAGCAAAGTCTCGCGCGTCTGCCTGATCTCCGGCGGCGAGGTGACCGTCACCGTCCGCAACGGCGGCATCGGCGGACGCAATCAGCAGTTCGCTCTCGCCTGTGCCGAACCCATATCAGGACAAGACATCACCGTGCTGAGCGCCGGTACCGACGGCATCGACGGCAACAGTCCAGCTGCCGGGGCCGTAGTCGACGGCAGCACCATTGCCCGCGGTGGCGCTGCCGGTGCCGTGCAGCAAGCGCTCGCTGCCTTCAATGCATTTCCTCTCCTCGACAAGCTAGGCGACACCGTCATGACCGGACCCACCGGAAACAATCTTCGCGATCTGCGCCTCCTGCTGGCTTACTAACCCGCCGCCGCGACTTCATCGGTCAGCCGATAACGTTCGCCGAATATTCGCCGGCGCACAGGGTGCGCACTCAGTCCTGCGGGCACCGTAAATTCTTGTAAATCTTCCTCCGCCCCGGCAGCGTCGTGCCCTCTGCCGGCATCCAATCTATTAAAATCAAACTATTCACCGGAGGTTTCGATTGAAACGGACATTGCGTGTTGCCGTCCTTTTGTCTTTTGTTTGTGTATCCGTGGCAGCCTTCTCGAATTCAGCGCATGCTCAGAAGGTCGACGTCGCGTTCGGCATCAGCACGGTGACAGCCCCGGCGGCCAACTCGAGTGGCCCCTCACTCACCGGTGGCACCTATCCCGGTTTTAGCGGAGACGTGCTCTTCTGGCACAATTTCGGCCTCGGCGCGGAAGTCTTTTGGAAGGCAACCCAGAGCAACTACCCCGGCTTGATGCCCACCCCTTATCGTCCACTCTTCTTGGACTTCAACGGGGTTTACTCGCCCAAACTCGCCAGTCACGCCTATCTGGATCTTGAGGCCGGCATCGGCGCGGTCGACACCCGTATCTACTGTCAGCAATGCGGCAACGGCTACAATACCAACTACTCGAGCGACAAGCACTTCATGGGAGACTTCGGCGCCGGCATCAAACTCTATCCCGTGCACAATTTTTTCATCCGTCCCGAGGCTAAACTCTACCTCGTCACCAACAACCAGCTGTTCAGTTCTTCGCATGCCACCCGCTTCGGCATCTCCATCGGCTACACGTTTAAGTAACCTTCTTTACGTCTTGCGTGGGGACAGCCGCCTCTGGCTGTCCCCCCAAGCGAAGCTCGGCCGCGTGGCGCTTCAACTTCCCATCTTGTAAGGTTTTCGCTCCTCCTCAACTCGCCAGTGGCCCGCTCCGCCCATCCCGCATTATGATAGAGCCATGGGTTTCGGCCTCTCCGGCGAGATGATCTTCCTGTTTTTCCTGGCGCTGATCCTTTTCGGCCCCAAGAAGATGCCTGAGATTGGCCGCCAGGTTGCGCGCTTTCTGAATGAATTCAGGCGCGCTTCCTACGAATTCCGCTCGCAGATCGAGTCGGAAATGAATTCCATGGATAACGCCAACGCCAGCGGCAGCAGCCCCCGCCGGCAGATCCTGCCGCCCCTCCAGGCCCCGCTCGGATCGCTGGCCAACCGCATCTTCAATCCCCCGCCCGCGGAAAAGCTCGAAGCTGCGGAAGCTGCCGAAGTTTCCACCGAACATGCCGCTGCTGAAAATGCCGCTGTAGAGACGGGACTCGCCCCGTCTCCCGCTCCGGAAATTGAAGCTCCGAAGCCTGAAGCTCCGAAGGTTGCGCCCGATGCCTGAAGCGGCCGTCTCCTCACCTGCGGACGAATCCGTCAGCGAGAGAATGCCCACCATGGGCTTCCTCGATCATCTCGAGGAACTCCGCAAACGAATCGTCTATTCCCTCCTGTTCGTCATTGCCGGCTTCTTCATCTGCTGGTTCTACGCCGCGCGCCTGGTCGGCATCATGCAACGCCCCATCGTCGACGTGCTGCACAAGTACGGTCTGCCGGAGAAACTCGTCTATCTCAATCCCGTGGACCCTTTCAATCTGTATCTCAAGGTCGCCGGCGTTGCGGGTCTGTTCCTGGCGTCGCCGTTTGTGCTTTACCAGTTGTGGCTGTTCATCGCCCCCGGCCTTTACCGGAGAGAGAAGCGCTACGTCCTGCCCTTCATGGCGTCGAGCGTGGGCCTGTTTCTAGCGGGCGGATACTTTGGCTACCGGGTCGTCTATCCCCAGGCGCTCAACTTCCTGATTGACTTCGGCAAACAGTTCCAGCCGATGATCACTATCGAGGAATACACGCAGTTGTTTGTGACCATCATTCTCGGCATGGGCGCGATCTTCGAGATGCCCATCCTGGTCTTCTTTCTGGCCCTCATGGGGATTGTCAGCGCCGGCTGGATGTGGCGCAACATCCGTTATTCGATCCTCGGAATCTTCATCGTTGCCGCCATCATCACGCCCACTCCAGACATCGTGAATATGTGCATCTTTGCCGCGCCCATGGTTGGGCTGTATGTGTTAAGCATCGGTATCGCCTGGCTGGTGCATCCCGCGCAACGCAGGAAGCGCATGGAGAAAAACTCCGGTTAGCCCATTGGAAGAGTCAGCCCCGGAGGGGCGACCAAGATTGGCCCAGCGCTTCAGCGCTGGGAAGACTGCAAGAAATGATGGAGGTCCCGGAGGGACGACCCAGTTTATGTTTAGACATACAGGTTCCGTCGGAGAAGCCGCGAAGCACCCCGCGACCAAAATGGAAGTGCGCCGAGCCTTCCCCTGTGTTCCTCCGCGCTCCCTGTGGTTAAAGGTCTGTCTCACCGTACTCGGAATGGTCACGCTCGTTTCCTGCTCGCGTGGAGCGGACATTTCGTTTGAGGGAGCGCCTTTGACGCGAACCGCGCCTCCACCTCTACCCGAAGCAGCCGCCTCCGACAACTCCCCGCTCCCGCACATCGATGCCAAACGCGCCTTCCAATACACCCGCGAAGTCACTGCCTTCGGCCCGCGCTATATGGGCAGTGAGAATCACAAGAAACTGGAGCGCTACATCCTCGACCACCTGAAAGGTGATCAGGTAGAGGACGACGCCTTCACCGCCGACACGGTCGAAGGCAAATTCCCCGTCCGCAACATCATTGCGAAATTTCCCGGCGCCAGAGACGGCATCATCGTCATCATGGGTCACTACGACACCAACTACCCGCTGCGTAACATCGGATACGTAGGCGCCAACGACGGCGGCTCTTCCACCGCCATCCTGCTCGAATACGCCAACCAGTTGCGCGGAAAAAAGCGCGATGGCTACAGTGTCTGGTTAGTCTGGACCGACGGCGAAGAAGCGGTGAAGTCTTGGTCTGATACCGACAGCCTGTACGGAACCCGACATCTGGCCGAGAAATGGGAGAAGGACGGCACGCTGAAGAAAATCAAGGCGCTCATGGTGATGGACATGATCGCTCCCACCGATCTTGCCATTCTGCGCGATACGAACTCCACCCCCTGGCTGCTCGACTTGATCTACGCCGCTGCCGAGCGCGGTGGCTACCAGTCTCATTTCTATGGCCTTCAAGGCGGCGAAGAAGACGATCACATTCCCTTCGTGAAGCGCGGTGTTGCCTGCGCCGATATCATTGCTGTGCCTTACGGCTACAACGACGTATTCCACCACACCGCGCAAGACACCATGGACAAGCTCAGCCCCAAGAGCCTGCAAATCGTCGGCGACACGATCATGGAAACCATCCACCTGCTCGACCAGCGCTAAAGGCAATTCCTTTTTCCAACCTGTCATCCTGAGCGAAGCAGCGCGCATCGCGAAGCGATGCGTGCCGCGGAGTCGAAGGACCCCTACACCCTAAACGTCTGCTGCGCCGCGGCAAGGCATTCTCCCGATGCTCCCGGCCTCGCGCCGCTGGGGTCAAGGCCGAGGCATTCTTGCGCTCTAGGTCCCATCCCGCCCTTGATCTAATCCCTATAAATATAGTAGTCTTTCCAAACTCGAGGGGTGAGCCATGACGTCCCGCCGTGACTTCCTGAAAGCCGCATCCGCCGCCGCGCTAGCCGCGGGCGCGGCCCATCCGCTGCTGTCTTGGGCCACTGAGGCCGCTCTCACGATTCCCGGCAAAGACCGCATGATCGTCCGCTCCTCGCGCTTCCTCGACCTCGAAACCCCGGTCGAGTTCATGACCGACTGGATCACCCCCGTCAATCATTTCTTCGTCCGCAACCACATGTTCGAGCCCGCGAAGTTCGACGCCAAGGCATGGCAACTCTCGATCACCGGAGAAGTAGAAAAGCCGCTCACGCTAACGCTCGCCGATCTCGAAGAATTTTCCCTCCACTCCGTAGTCAACACCATGGAGTGTGCCGGCAACGGGCGCGCATTGCAGAATCCCAAGGTCCCCGGAATCCAGTGGGGCAAAGGTGCGGTAGACAACGCCAAATTCTCCGGCCCCAGCCTGAAGACGCTGCTCGAAAAAGCCGGAGTGAAAGACACCGCCAAGCACGTCCAGTTCCGCGGACTCGATCAGGTCCCCGGCAAAGTTCCACCCTTCATCCGCAGCATTCCGATCGACAAAGCCATGGACGCCGATACGCTCGTAGCAACCCACATGAACGGCGCCCCGCTCACCGCGCATCACGGATTCCCGGCACGAGCCGTGACCCCCGGATGGGCCGGAGCCGCTTCCTGCAAATGGCTCACCGAAATCACCGTCCTCGACAAGCCCGCCGAAGGAAATTTCATGAGCCCCGGCTACCGCCTGCCGAACACGCCCGTAAAGCCAGGAGAAGCCGTCAAGCCCGAGGACACGCACTCCGTGACCGCGCTAACCGTCAAGTCGCTGATCGCCGCCCCATCCGACGGCGCGAAGCTCAAGCCCGGCACACACGTCATTCAAGGTGTAGCCTGGGCCGGCGAAGCCGACATCACCAAAGTAGAAATCTCAACCGATGCTGGAGCCTCGTGGAACGAAGCGAAGCTCGGCAAAGATCAAGCCAAATACGCGTGGCGTCTCTGGAGCTACAACTGGAAACCCGCCAAACGCGGCGATTGCGTAATCCTTTCCCGAGCCACCGACAGCCAGGGAAGAGTGCAGCCCGATGCCCCCGTGTGGAACCCCAGCGGCTATCTCTACAACGCCTACGATCAGGTAAAGGTCAATGTCCAAGCCCAGTGAGAACAAGCTCAGAAAGTTAAGAACGATAATTCTGACCCTAGCGGTCTCCAGTGCCGCCGCCTTAGCCGGAGAATCTTCTCCCAATCAGCAGTTGCCCGCTGGCGCCATGCAGGAAAAAGCCGCCGCCGCATGTTCCACCTGTCACGAGGCCCGAATCATAGTGCAGCAGCGCCTGAGCAAGCCCGCCTGGGCCAAGGAAGTGGACAAGATGATCAAATGGGGAGCCGAGGTAGACCCCAAGGATCGTGACGCTATGATCGAATACTTCAGCACAAACTTCGGTCCCGACCAAGCCCCGTACAGAGCTCCAAGAAGCACGACCCAATCAACCGCGCAAACCAAAGCAAAAAAATAGGAACGTCCACAACCAAACGCAAATCCAATTCTGAGAACTGAGAACTGAGAACTGAGAACTGAGAACTGAGAACTGAATCTGGAGGATCCTGTTTGTTCGAACGAATGTTTCCGGCAATGTTTCTGCTAGCGTTCATCAATCTGGCGAGTGCGCAAGCACCCCGCGCTCCAGGCAAGCCGCTTCCGCCCGGACCGATGCAACCCAAGATCAAGGCCGCTTGCACCCAGTGTCACAACACCAGCCGCATCACCGAGCAGCACCTGACTCGCCAGGGATGGTCCGCCGAGCTCGACAAAATGGAAGGCCTGGGCGCAGTAATCGCCGACGACGATCGCACCGCTTTGCTGAATTACCTGACCAAGAATTTCGGTCCGGAAAAAGGCAGAGCCAAGGACGCAGGAAAGCCCGCAGGGAACAAATCCGGAAACGCGGCTGACTAGCTGGGGTTTGCTCGTGTGGGGACGGGCGTCTCGCCCGTCCAAGCCGAGCGAAGCTCGGCAGCTGCCAGGGGCCATAGCCACTATAGATTGGCTACCATTGTGAAGAGCAAGGCGCTGTCCGACCCAACATCCGAAGTGACGTTACGGACAGCGCTGCCCGTAACCTTGCGGAAAACTAACATCAGCATGAGCTGGCCTGAATAAGACTTCAAGTGATTGTTTAGGTGCGGGGGAGCAACGCTACTTTTCCTCTGTGTCCCCCGGGGTAGAGATTTTTTCCGGCCTCAGCAACGGAAACAGGATCACATCGCGAATCGTGTGCGAGTCGGTGATCAACATCGCCAGCCGGTCCACTCCCAATCCCACGCCGCCGGCCGGAGGCATGCCATAACTCAGCGCGTTGATATAATTTTCGTCCATCTGATGCGCTTCTTCGTCGCCGCGCTCGCGCTGTTCTAGCTGTCCCTCAAAGCGCCGCCGCTGATCCTCAGGATCGTTCAATTCGCTGAAACCGTTGGCGATTTCCATCTTCCCCGCGAATATTTCAAAGCGCTCGGTCCAGTCCGGCTCGTCCGGCTTCTGCTTTGACAGCGGAGAGACCGCAGTAGGGAACTCATAAATGATCGTAGGCTGCATCAGGTGTTCTTCGGCGACTCCCTCGAACAAAGCTGCAATTGCCTTACCACTGTTACCGCAGTCCTCAATTTGATGTCTTGCTTCGGCAAAAGCGTGCAGCACGCCTTTGCGCCGCTCATGCACAGCTGGGGGGTCTCCTGAGCCCATCCTTTGTTTCGCGACGTCCCCCTGCAGATTCAGAGCTTCGGAAATCCGCTTCAATAGCATCTCTGGATTGGCAAATTCTTCGCGGCTTGGGCTCGGGCCTGCTTCCGCGGGCCAGAACTTCGAGATCGCCTCCCGCATAGTCATCCGCCGCCAGTTCGCGTGCGACCAGTCAATCTCGTGCTCGCCCCACTTCGTCTTCATCCCTCCGGTCACGTCTTTGACCGCCTGCCCGATCGAGCCCTGCGTAGTGTCCAGAATGCCGAGATAATCGGTGTAAGCCTGGTAAGCCTCCAGCATGGTGAACTCAGGATTCCATCTCCACCCCAGCCCCTCGTTGCGGAAGTTGCGGTTGATCTCATACACGCGATCGAATCCGCCCACCGTCAGCCGCTTCAAATAAAGTTCCGGAGCGATGCGCAGAAACAGATCCATATCGAGCGTGTTGTGATGCGTCTTAAAAGGACGAGCCACCGCTCCGCCCGCAATCGGATGCATCATCGGCGTCTCGACTTCCATGAATCCCTGCCCGTCAAAATACCGCCGCAGCGACTGCACCAGCTTGCTGCGCTTGAGAAATATTTCACGCACCTCTGGATTCACGATCAGATCGACGTACCGCTGCCGGTAGCGCAACTCCACGTCACTAAGCTCATACGATTGTTTTGTCTCGCCGCCGGATTCGAACTCCTTGCCAATTGGCAAAGGCAGCAGGTCTTTCGAAAGAAAAGTTAGCTCGTCGGCATGAATGCTGAGTTCGCCCGTGCGCGTGCGAAACAGATATCCGCGAACTCCAATGTGATCGCCCAGGTCCAGCAGCTTCCACAATTCGAAACCCGCATCGCCAATCGCGTCTTTCTTGACGTAGATCTGCAGCCGCTGCCCATCCTGCTGCAAGTGCGCGAACCCGGCCTTGCCCATCAGCCGGATGGCCATGATGCGTCCCGCAACCCGCACCGTCACCCGCGGAGATTCCAGTTCCTCCGTAGTCTGCCCGCTGTATTCGGCCAGAATCTGCGCCACCGTATGGCTGTAGTTGTACTTCCGCGGATAAGCCGGATGCCCGAGAGCCTCAATCTTCTTCAGCTTCTCGCGCCGGATTTCATAAATGTTCTCGTCGAGTGCCAATGCGTGTCCTTTGGACGACTGTCCTTGCCCAGCGAAAAGTTAAAGACTGGAGCAAGTGATTATAAATAACCCGGGAAGCAGGGACACTATACGTCGCTCTTTATAATTCTTGCCGAGTGAATCAGGCAGCGAAGAAAACGCCTGCCAGGGCGGCGGGGATCGCGGATCATCAATGGGGAATCATCGATTTATTGGGACTTGTTGAGTAATCTTGTCCGTTATAATAGAGTCTAGACGATGGCCCTCCGAGTACCACCAGCGCAGATTTCCTACATCAAGACGTTCCTAGAATTACCGGACGAGAAGATCGAAGCATTGCTTGCCGCTCTCGTCAAGGCAGGTCCGAAATTTAACGTCTTTGATCTTGCTAACGAAATATCGGCGCCACTGGGGCTACCAGAGCAGCTTACGTTAGGGATTATCCAAGTCTTGCAGAGCCTCTACCTTACGAGGGATTGGAGAGAACCTACAGACAAATTTGTAGACAGGGAAGTCTTTCCTGCATTAAAGGTGGCGCAGGCCTTTTCGGACGAAAAAATCGATGCTCAATGGAAAAAACTTCGCCAATTTCTTATCGGGGCTCTGTCGTCAGAGCGCACAGTCGGAACTACCGTAAAAGCTGGTACGGCCTTAACTCAGCATGAGCGCATTTTTGTTGGTGCCAGAATTCTGACCGATTTGCGTCCGATTTATCATCTCAAGGTTTCTGAAAAACCAGACGCAGCTGTGATTATTCACATGTTGAAAATCACTCAGCGCGATAACTTTGGTCACCATCAAGATTATTATTTTGCGCTCGACAGCAATGACCTTGCTACCATGCAGGAACTCGTGCAGCGCGCCATGGCGAAAGAGAAGACATTAAGAGGCATTATGGAGAATTCAGGGGTGACGGTCCTGAATCCCAAACAGTTCTTCTAGAAAACGGAGAGTGTGTCTATGCCTACAGCAGGAGGAGTTTTGGAATGGGAACGCGAAACCCACTCGGTTCAAAAATGGGAGCGACAAGAAGAGGACCAAGTTCTGAAGGCGGAAATTGAGCAGGCAAGAAAGATATCGGAATTGAAGGATGACTGGGATGATGAGGGCAGTCCTATTTTCTCAAGAGACACCCTCGATCGCGCAATTGCATTTCTGACGATGCACTCGGAGCATATTAGAAGGTGCTACGAACTGCACCTGCCGGTTCCGAAGATCGGCCCTGGACCGGGAGGAAGCATTGATCTCCACTGGAAGCGTCCAGACTGGGAACTGCTCGTAAACATCCCTGCAAATGCTAATGAAATGGCGGTGTTTTACGGAGACAATTACGGAGTTCAAAAGATCAAAGGTAGCGTGGACCCGAGAATTTTCAATCTGGGGCTCGCAACATGGCTGATGAATTAGTCTGGGCTACCGAGAAAATACCGGATTTCGATTCGGTATTTATGCGTGCGCACGAGACATATTTTCGCGATGGAGAGCTTATGCCGGGAGTATTCACGGCTAAAGATGGAGGCATGTCGGTCGATTGGGACAAGTATTCTTCCAAGGAAGAGACTAGGAAAAGGGCCAAGAACCCAGCGAAAAATGCCGTCCTAAGCTTGTCAGTTGGCGGAGTTCGGGAAATCAAAGGGTTAGATGTTGAACACAGACCCGAACCAAAAAATAGGGCTCACTCCGAGATTGACCTCCCTGACAATCACGAGGATTTGACCGAAATTCGTGTCTTTCTGCTTCGCTTAGCCAAGATCGCTATTCCATTAACCGCCGTTCCATAAACCATCAACGCACTATCAGGACGCTACCGAATTTTCCCCTAACCCTGTGATTCCGAAGAGCCGGGTGCCCCGCCTCTCGCGCCTTTCGAGACGTGGGATGCTGCTCTTCCTCATCACAGACCCATCCGAGAAATTCATTGACCTAAGACCCGTCGTGGACGACGATAAAGATCTGATTGGGGCAGTTTCGCAGTCCTTCCGTCGACCCAGACGGCCCTCGAAGCTGCCCCAAACCCATCTTCAGCGCTCTTTGACAACCTAAGTTGGGGCGTTTAGCGGGCGTGAGCGAAGCGGGAGCCCGCTGCCGAAATCCTGAGCGAAGCGAACGGATCTCGTAAGTCGTTGATTTCGGAATACTTTACCAGCAAGTCCTTTAAACCCAAAGACCTGGCGGGAATTTTGGTAGTGGGCTAATTCCGTGTTGCTGTGTGTTTTCCCGTTCGCGGCCATGGTTCGCCTCGTTTCACTTTCTCTTCAAAAATTCTCAATGATTGTCGAAGTTCCTTGATCCGCGCCCTCGCGTGGATCGCCGCATCTTGCCAACTTTTTATGTTTTCCACAGATTTCTGCGCTTTTGCTATTGACATTCTGCTTAGACCGTCTAAACTATCATCAGTGGTGACACTCATGGCTAAATCTCCAATCATTACAACGCTCGATACCCTGATAGCCGATCTGAAAGACTCGATGCAGATCGTGAAAGAGAAGGAAAAACATATAGCGGGCCTCACTGCCGCTATTAGGTCTCTTGTGGGAGTTTGCGAGGACGAAGATGTAAAAGCTGAATATCTGGCCGCATTGGATGAACTCAGCGATAAACCGGGATTCGTGAGTGCAATTCGCACTCTTCTCCGCGCTCACCCTCAAGGTCTCACGCCGGGAGTCATAAAAATCGGTATCCAACAGGCGAAACTCATGGACCTTACGAACTATTCGAATCCGGCAGCTTCGATTCATACCACGCTGCGGCGGATGGCCGACTCTGGCGAGGTCGAATCTTTTATCAATGAAGCAGGAGAGAAGGCTTACAAGTTCACCATTGCCGAGCAAAAGATGCGAGCAGCCATTGGGCGCAAAACGCTCAGCCGAAACATGGCGGATGGACTTGCTAACATCGTGGCTCCGCGTAGCAAGAAATGACTTTGGTGTTAAATGCGAAAGCCCCGCAGGAACGGGGCTTTCAGGAAGGATGAAAACAGCATGGTCATCCGAATCAAAATCACCTTTGCTGCCGGTCAGACCGTAGAGATCACGGTCCAGCCACCACCCTAAATAGCTAACAAACAGCGCCCCGTCTGCGGTTCGAGCCGTAGGCGGGGCTAATCCGAATCGCGGGGTAAACCACAATCCAGACCCAAACTCATTGTGACGTTTCTCCGCACAGAAATCAAGAGGAGAAACGCCATGACCTGCATCCGATGCACACACGGAACCTGCCGGAAGTTCGGGTACTACGGTAAACGCCGCGTTCAACGCTGGCGCTGCCAATCCTGCCGCGCTACCTTTTCCACTCCCGCTCCGAAACTCGGAACACACTACACCGATCCTGAGACTGCCGCCAAGGTTCTGACGCTGATGCTTGAGGGAATGAGCGTGAGAGCCATCTCCCGATTTACGGGGCTGCACAAACACACGATTCTTGCCCTGATGCTCACAGCAGGCGAGAAGGGCCGCCAGGTATTGAACGCCAAAGTCCAGAACATCTCTCCGCGCTTTGTCCAACTGGATGAAATGTGGGGCTACGTCCATACGAAGGAAGGGAACTTGAACGAAGGCGATTCCGACGAATGGGGCAGCACGATGATCTGGCTGGCAATCGACTCCGAAACCAAACTGCTCATCAGCCATCACATCGGCACCCGGAACGGAATCAACGCTCACGCCTTCGTCTGCGATCTGCGGAAGCGCACGGCTGGCCGCTATCAGGTCACGTCTGATCAGTACAACGGCTACGTGGGCGCGATGCGTGAGCACTTCGGACAGAACGTGGATTTCGGGCAGCTTCACAAAATCTATGGCCGACTCAACACCGATGGATGGTATGGCGGTGGTCAGGTTATCGGAGCGGTCCCACACGTCAAAATCGGAAGGCCTGATCACAGCCGCATCTCGACTTCGCATATTGAACGGGCGAATTTGAGTGTTCGTATGCACCTTAGACGCTTAACTCGTTTGACTAATGCTTTCTCGAAGAAACTGTCGAACCTTGAAGCCGCTGTGACTCTTTACGTCGCCTTTTACAACTTCTGCCGTGGTCATCAGACCCACAAAGGCGCTACTCCCGCGATGGCTGCGGGCCTGACGGATCATGTTTGGTCGATTGCCGAACTACTAAGCGCGGCGTAAGATTGCCGCGCCCATCGTTTATGGCTGCCTATATTGAGTGTTATCTTGCTTGCCCAAACCATCACGCCATTCTTCTGCCGTGTCCCAGCCTGCTAGAAAGAGACGGCAGTCCTCGGTCGTCAGCCAAGGAGAATCGGACAGCAGTTTTTGTATGCCCAGACTGCGGCCTTGGCTCCGTTTATTCCGCACAAGATATCCAGGAAGTTGTGATTGCTGATAGACCGGGCCTATTTGAGCGGGGCGAATGTCTCCTTGTTTCCTTAGAGATTGAATGCGATGAAGGCAATTGCGAAGCTCCAAAAGTGATCCATACAATACAGGGTGTCGGTACGGGAAGCTGGAGGCCAAAAGCCATTCCCAAAAACTGGCATTTCTCCGACTCTGCGCGATGCGGGGCTGGACACAAGCTTCGCTTTGATGACTCTGTACCTCATTCGGTAACACAGGTTCGACTTCCATTTTCAAAATGAACCGATCACAACGAATCGTCGCCGTTCTCTACTGCCTGCTGGTCGCCTACTGCTGTGTCTGGGTGCCGTGGCAGGGCCAAGCACCGTACCACTCCCGCGCCGGTTACGGATGGCTTTGGAGTGGGCCTGCTCAAGACACATCCTCGCGTACCAGCCCGGACCTGCCTATCACTGGCTTGCGACTCTTAGCGGTCTCCGCACTCGCAGGAGCAGCATTTGTGGCCGCGTCCCGCGTATAATTCGCGGCATTATGACACCCGACGAACACATGCTTGCGGTTACTCTATTCGCCGCTCAACTTCACTTTTTCCGCGCTTTTTTTGAACTGCTCCAGAGTCGCGGGATTGCCGAAGCAAGCGATTTCGACGCTTTCTTGGAATTGGTAAAGAGTCGCCAGAGAGCGGGCGGAGATTTGGCGCAGTCCGCTTTTGAGTATTACCTTTCATTAGCAAAGGCCCTAGAAGTAGACACGGGTCTTGCGTCTCAAGGAACCTAACTGCTCGCTGGTAGATTGGACGGTATTTCGGATTCAAATCGGCTGGCAACATTAAATTATCCCACTACCGGAATTTTTCCTAACTCCATGATTCCAAAAGACCGGGGGAGAGGGGGGTACCTCCCCGCCAAACTAGTCGTTATCTGGAGGCACCGCCGGGTTAGAGATCACGCTGGGAGCGGGCAGATCCAGAAAATAGTTGATGTCCTTTACGGCCGGAATGGTCGCGCCGTAGGGCTGTACAGTGTCGGTGAAGAACTCTCGCAGATCGTTCGACGATCTTGCGTCCGCAAAGCCGAGCTGCTGCTCGTGCGTGGGGCCAAAGAAAATTCCCTGGATCATGTTCAGCACGCTGCCGAAATCTTCGGGCTGAACCGTGCTCACCAAGCCGGGTTTCGTGTAAGCCGAGATCACGATCAAGGGCACGCGGAAGCCGTAGTTGTAGTTGCTCCAGGGAGCGCCGAGCTTCCAGGGCGCTTCGTGATCGAACCAGCCTCCCCAATCGTCCCAGGTCAGGACGATGGCGGTGTTGTTCCAATATCCGCAGCTGTTTTTGAAGCCTCCAACCGCGTTGACGATGGCAGCCGCCCAGGAGGGACCCAGGCCAGTGTTGGAACTGGCGTGATCGGACCACTTCCCGTCGGGAATGACCCAGCTGACCGCGGGCAGTTGGCAGTTCTGAAGATCATTCAAGAAAGGCGCCGCGCCGTAGCTGCCGGTGAACGGGAAGACCACATTGGTCGCCCATTCCGTGCCGTTGCATACCGTGAAGCTGCTGTTGGGCTGGCAGATGGCGGTAATCGAATTGGGTGCGGTCCAGATCGAGCCCGCCGCCGGAGCATAGTACTTCCACGAAATGGGAGTCGGATTGTTATCGAGCAACGTTGCCATGGTGTTGCGGCTGTAGCAGAAGTCGCCCAGCGTACCGCCGTAAGCCGTTTCCGTTCCGCTGGAATCGATCAGATCGTTCATGGCGGACGTGTCCGCCAAACAGCCGGCGAACGCAGTCGATGGACTAAAGTTCTCCGAGACAAACGTTCCAATCGAATCATCGAGCGCCGTGGGCGCCGACGTTCCGCCAAAAATGAACTGGTGCGCCGGATAACTCGGACCCTGGTTCGTCTGGTACATGTAATTCGCCCATCCCCATCGTTTGGCCATGGTGATGTAAGGGTCCAGAATGTGTGTGGTCAGCTTCTTCCCATACAAATTGGTGGAAGTCAGGGCTTGTGCGTTATCAACGTACATAAACTGATTCCAGGTTGAGGCGGCGCAGCCGAAGATCGCATTGGTGCTGGTGCCGCCACAACCGGGAACGATCGCCGTGCTGGGAGCCGTCGATTCCGCCACGAATGCGCTATGAGCGTGGCTGAGGTCGAAGTTTGTCGCCAGCCCGACCGGCGCCAGCGCTTTGTGGGTACCAGTGGATTCCACCCAAAAGCTCTGGATGTCGTACTTCACACCGTTCGAACCTTTGAGACCGTGCAGTCCCTGAAAAAGGTTGTCGGGAGTGCGGTTCTCCTGGAAGATGATAATCACGTGCTGGATTTGAGAGGGGAATTGGGCGTAAGCGACAGGTGCAAACAAAGCGGCGGTCAACAAAACTACAACCATAACTAGGGCAGAGCGTTTCATCGGTTTTTCTCCTTGCGGGGACGCGGACGGTAGTGTGGGGTCTGACCATTTCTGCTGGCCAGCGTAGCTCCTCAGGTGACGAGCCGCCCCGATACGAAAGTGCGGTGATGATGCGCCCGGCGGGGCCCGTTGTCAAGAGCCAAACGCGGCGCTGGTTACCGCGATTAGGGTTTGACCCTAAGCGCCGAATCTCTCCGCCGCGCGAGCTTTCGCCTTGGCGGCTTCCTCTTCTCGATTCTTCGGCGGAGCGTTCGTGTCGAGCGCATGGAGAAGACGAGCCGAGGCGCCGGCGATTTCATCGATCGCGGCGAGAAATGCGGCTTCATTCGCTTTCGACGGTTTGTTGAAGCCTGTGATTTTTCTCACAAACTGAAGCGAAGCCGCTCGAACCTCTCCGTCGGTAACCGGCGGATCGAAGTTGAAAAGAGTTTTGATATTGCGGCACATTCGGTCGGGGACCTCCCACAATGACCCTGTAAACTCTGTGACATTTTCTCACGTCCAGGTGGAGTATTCTCGAACGGAGCCGCGCTTTCGTGCCTTACGAAGGTCGTGTTCCGCCTGCCACTTGCGACCGTCAAGGACGATAGTTGGATTCAGAACCATGTCCGCCGAACCCCAGCACGAAACGAAAAAAGTCGGAGCCGTCATCTATCTCGCCACCAACCGGCCGCTCCGCCTGCCCGACTTTCTCGCCGAATTTCGCCGCAACTGGCCGCATTTGTCGCTCGAGAAGACGGGCAAGGAACCGCACCGCGCCCTGTTCCGCGTGGGCCGCTCCGACTTCGCCCTCGAACTTCATCACACGTGCGTCCCGCAACCGGTTACGGAACTTGTTGTCCACTCCACCCTGCACTGGCCGATGGCAGCCGCCGCGCTCGCCCATCACCAGGCGCACCTGTCGGTGGCGGGGTCGGCCGGATTCGCGACGTCCTCCGCCTGGCCTGCGATCTGACCAAGGCGATTGCGGCTCTGCTCCCGGTCACCGATTCGCTGGCCGTCTGCTGGCTCAACGGCCCCGCGTTGAACGCTTCGGAAACCTTTGTCCACAGCGCTTGTGAATCGTTTGCCACCGGTCTATACCCGATCGCGCTGTGGATCGCGGTTCATTGGGACGAGCAAGGTGGTGCGATCCAAACCAGAGGCATGGCTCAGTTTGGCGCACCCGAGATTTGCCTCTCTCAACAGAAGGATGCCGCCCCGCTCATGATCCAGTATGTTTTCCGGGTGGCGCAGTCCGTTCTGGCCGCTGAGCGCCAGATCGGCGACGGCGACGTCGTCGACAGTCCCCACGGCAGGCTCAGAGTCAAGCAGACCGGCGAGCCGGGGAAGAGGTTTCTGGTCCTCGGACCCTTGCCAGGATGAATGTACCATGGTACATTGGTACCATGATCCAAGAAACGCAAATCAAGGAAACGCAAATCAACGAATCGCAAGTCAAGGAATCGCAACTCCTCATCGAACGGGTCCAAACCGGCGTCCGCATGGAAAAGCGGCTGCTCAAAGTGCTCAAGGCTTTCGCCGAATACCACGACATGTCCCTGGGCGATCTGCTGGAAGGCATTGTGCTCCACGCCTTCGATGGCAAGACTCCCTTCAGTGCCGAATCGCTCAAGCGCATTCAAGACCTGAAAAAGTTCTACGCCCTCGATCTCGATTCCAGCGCCAGCCACCGCCTTAAGGAGATCAAGCGCGGGCCGGAGGGAAAGAAGATCGCTGGAAGGAAGAACAAATGACCGGCGATGAGCTGATCCAGCAATTCGAAGAGGGCACGACTCCGGCGGATACGTTCCATCACGCCGACCACGTCCGGCTCGGGTTCGAATATCTCGGCCGCTACCCCGTCCTCGAAACGCTGCAGAGGTTTTCCGTCGCATTGAAGCGATTTGCGGCCGCGCAGGGCAAGGCTCAGCGTTACCACGAAACCATCACCTGGGCCTACTTGCTGCTGATTCGTGAGCGTCAGGCTCGTGCCGCTCGCCCGCAAACTTGGGAAGAATTTGCCGAGCACAACCCCGATTTGCTCGTCTGGAAAGGCGGCGTGCTCGGCACCCTCTATCGTCAGGAGACGCTGGACTCCGACCTGGCCCGCCACACTTTTGTCCTCCCGGATCGGGCCCGCGATCTCACCACCTGAGACCTGACACCTGGCCCCTGATACCTGACTCCTTGAAGCGCGGCCGCTTCGGCGGTAGTATTCCATTTTCGCTTTTATCGTGATGTTTTGAGGACTCATGCCGCAGAATTACGTTCCCATCTTCCTCTTCCTCGCCGTCATCGGCATCCTGATCCCCGTCACGCTGGTGATCTGCGCGCTTATCCGTACGCAAAGTCCCAACCGCGTGAAGCTGATGCCCTACGAATGCGGCATCGATCCCTATGACAGCGCGCGCGGGCGCTACACGGTCCGCTTCTACATCATTGCCATCCTGTTCGTGGTGTTCGACGTGGAGACAATTTTTCTGTTTCCCTGGGCGGTGAAATTCAAGGCACTGGGCGTTTTCGGGCTGATCGAGATGCTGGTCTTTCTCGGCATCCTGATTGTCGGGTTCATATGGATATGGAAGAAGGGCGCGCTGGAATGGGTGTAACGTCGGCTAGTCCCAATCCGGCTGCTTCCGATGAGACCTTCAGCGCGAGCCGTTGGACGCGGGGGAACCTTGTGTTTCCAACGCGGATCGTTGTCAGCCCGATGCGCGTGAGCCGCGTCAAGCGGCGTCTGTTTGGCAGCAACGAGGAAAGCATTGCGATTATGCAGGTCGCTTCGGTCAAGATTTCGACGGGAATTTTCTGGTCGGACATTCTGATCGAGTCCACGGGAGGCACCGATCCGATCACCAGCCACGGCCATCGCAAAGCCGACGCGTTGCGCATCCGCGACCTGGTCGAAGGTTTTCAGGCGGCCCGGCGCTAGTGCACGTGCTGAAGGACGACGAGAGTTGTGATAGTGGTCATTGACGGTAACGGCAGCCAACTGTTAGAAGTGAAAGTTTGCTAGTCGTTCGACAGTATTGGTAAAGACAGACCTTTTGCATGGCTGAGGAAGTCAAATCGCCTGCTCCACCACCGCCGCCCCGGAAGGCGAGCCGAGGCCGACGGCGGAAATACCCGCGGCAGCGGCGCCGGCCGCGCCTGCGAAACCGGCTGCTCCCGCCGCGAAGCCGGCTGCTCCCGCTAAGCCCGCTGGTCCGGTTCCGATGCCGTGGACCTCGCCGATGGTGGAAAAATACCGCAGCCAGTACGGCTCGGGCCTCGACGCGCAGACTTATCTGGGACAGAACTACCTCACCGTTGACCGCTCGCTGATCCCCGACATTCTGCGCCTGCTGCGCGACGAAGAGCAGTTTGACTACTGCGTCGATATTACAGCGGTGCATTATCCGAAGCGCGAAAAGCAATTTGACTTGGTGTGGATCCTTTATTCTTTCCCGCGCAATGAGCGGGTGCGCGTCAAGACCCAGATTGCCGACGGCGCTTCGATCCCGTCCAGCGTCTCGATCTGGCCGACTGCGAACTGGCTGGAGCGCGAAGTTTACGACATGTTCGGCATCACGTTCGATGGCCATCCTGACCTGAAGCGCATTCTTCTGCCCGACGGCTGGAAGGGCTACCCGCTGCGCAAAGACTACGGCATTCTGCAACAAGACAAAGAGTGGGTGCAGATCAACCTCGGAATCGAGAGCGGACAATGAGCGATCGTACGAACGAAGTGTCCCACCTCGATCTCGAAACTCCCGAGAAGCCGTATCTCGATTCGAACGAGCTCATCATCAACATGGGCCCGCAGCATCCGGCTACGCATGGCGTGCTACGTGTCATCCTGAAGCTGGACGGCGAAAAAGTTCTGGGCACAGAGTGCGTCATTGGATATCTGCATCGCGGCGTGGAAAAAATCGCCGAGAACCGCACCTACACGATGTTCAATCCCTACGTCGACCGGATGGACTATTGCGCCGCCGTGTCGAATGGGTTGGGCTACTGCGAAGCGGTCGAGAAGTTGATGAATGTGGAGGCGCCGCCGCGCGCGCAATACATTCGCGTGATCCTGACCGAACTGAATCGTATTGCCAGCCACCAGCTATGGCTGGGCACGCACGCCCTCGATATCGGCGCCATGACACCGCTGTTCTATACCTTCCGCGACCGGGAGGAGATCCTCAAGATTTTCGAAAAGTACTGCGGCGCGCGCCTGACCACGCATGCTTTTCGCATCGGCGGATGCCAGTATGAAACTTATGCCGGCTTCGAAAAAGACGTGAAGAGCTTCCTGACCTTCTTCGCGCCGAAGATCGACGAATACGAAGCGCTGCTCACCACCAACCGCATCTGGCTGGAGCGCACCAGGAATGTGGGAGTGATCTCCGGAGCGGATTGCATTGCGCTCGGAGTAACCGGCCCGGTGCTGCGCGCCAGTGGCGTGAAGTGGGATGTGCGCAAGGCCCAGCCCTACGCGAACTACTCCAAGTTCGATTTTGAAATTCCAGTCGGCACCAATGGCGACACCTACGACCGGTACCTGGTCCGCATGGCAGAAATGCGCCAGTCGATGCGCATCATCGAGCAAGCGGTCGCCGGTATCCCCGAAGGCCCGATCATGGGCAAAGTGCCCAAAGTGATCAAGCCGCCGGTGGGCGAAATCTATCATTCGATTGAGGCGCCTAAGGGCGAATTGGGATACTTCATCGTCAGCGACGGCTCGACGCAGCCCTACCGCTTGCGCGTGCGTCCGCCATCGTTTGTCAATTTGCAGGCGCTCGACGTTATGGTGCGCGGCTTGCTGGTCGCGGACGTGGTCGCCGTCATCGGCACGATTGACATCGTGCTCGGCGAGGTGGACCGCTGATGTTGACCTCTTTCATGTCGTATCTCGGCAGCACACTGACGCCGGGCTCCGCGGGGAACCAACTCTGGGCGCTGATTTACGTGCTCATCATTTTTGCGGGCGTGTCGGTGACCGTGATTTGCATGAACTGGCTGGAGCGCAAGGCGCTGGCGCACTTCCAGGTCCGCCTGGGTCCGATGCGCGTAGGTCCGCACGGATTGCTGCAGCCCATCGCCGATGCGCTCAAGCTGATGCTGAAGGAAGACATCATCCCCGCCGAGGCTGACCAGTTCGTTTTCTGGGTCGCGCCGCTGATCGGGCTGCTCGCCGCCTTCACGGTTTACACCGTGATTCCGTTTGGGCCTTCGCAGGCCGTGAGCGATATGAACATCGGCATCCTGTTTATGCTTGGCGTTTCGTCGCTCGGAGTGCTGGGCATCGTGGTCGCGGGATGGGCTTCGAACTCGCACTATCCGCTGATCGGCGCGCTGCGCTCGAGTGCACAGATGGTGTCCTACGAAGTCGCTATGGGACTGGCTGTGGTCTCGGCGATCCTGATGACCAGCATGAACGTGAGCGGCACCGGCACGCTGAGCATGATCGGCATCGTTCAGGCACAGCAGCAGCAAGGCATCTGGTTCATCTTTAAGTTCTTCCCACTCGGCTTCATCGCATTCGCAATTTTTGCTGTCGCCATGGTCGCCGAGGTTAACCGCGCGCCTTTTGATCTGGCTGAAGCGGAATCGGAGCTGACTGCCGGATTCCACACCGAGTACAGCGGGTTGCGCTGGTCGCTCTTCATGCTTGCCGAATATGCGGCCATGATCGCTGTTTCTGCAATTGCCGTAACCCTCTGGCTCGGTGGATGGATGCGTCCGTTCCCGAACCTGCTGCACGCGACGGCCTGGGACTTTATCTTCTCCTTGTTTCCTGGACTCACATTCGGATGCTTGGCGGCGATTGCCTTTATCGGCACGGTGCGCATGCCGTCGCATTCCTTCTTCAAGATTCAGCGGATCGGGCTGGCAGCCTTCGCGGCGCTGCTTGGTTTTATCGCACTGTTTCTGCTTTTGATCGCAGTCGTCGCGGCGTTTTGCGGACACTAGTCTAGCGCTGCCGCGAGTCGTGGTGGGATTGCAGCCTGGTGGCCAGATTCAACCAGGGCATCGGCTACGTGTATTGGTTCGTGCTGAAGGTCGCCGTCTTCATGTATTTGTTTATCTGGTATCGCGCGACCTGGCCGCGCTACCGTTTCGACCAGTTGATGCGGGTTGGATGGAAAGTGCTGCTGCCGATTTCGCTGGGCGTGCTGATTCTGACCGCGGTCGTGGGGGTGATCGTTTCATGAACCCCGCCATGAACTCGGCGCTCAACTCAGGCATGGCTCCGGTCGCGACGCCGTGGTTCTTCTATGCTTTGGCGGGACTGGCCGTCGCCAGCGGCGTGGCCGTCATCACTCGGCGGAACGCGGTGCATTCGGCGCTGGCGCTGATCGTGACCCTGCTTTCGGTGGCCGGTCTCTACCTGATGTTATATGCCCCATTCGTCGCTGGCGTGCAGATCATCGTCTACGCGGGCGGAATCATGGTGCTGTTCCTGTTCGTGATCATGCTGGTGAATATCGAACGCTCGTCCAAAGACCGGCAATTCAATCGCATGTGGCCGGTGGGATTGGCGGCGGCCTGCGCATTGCTGGCGCTGTTCACGTCTGTGATCGTGAAGGGCAAGGCACTGTTTCCGGATCGGATGATCCCGCTGGCCGAAGGGTCGAACACGCAGGAAATCGCCAAAGCGCTCTACGGAGATGCTGGCAGGATGGGCGAATACACGTTTGCCTTCGAAATCGCTTCGCTGCTGTTGCTGGTAGCGATTTTGGGGGCGGTGATTATGACGAAGAAGAAGATTTAGTCGTCGGCCGCTGGTCGTTAGTCGTTCGGAGCACTGAATCGATCGACGATTTGCGAACGACCAGCGACTAACGACTAACGACGGTTTTTATGGTTCCGATAACTACTCTTCACTATCTCGTCGTTGCGGCAGCACTGTTCGTGCTGGGTATGATTGGTGTGCTCACGCGCCGCAACGTGGTGATTGTGCTGATGTCCATCGAGTTAATTCTCAATGCAGTGAACCTGAACCTGGTGGCGTTTTCGCGCATGTGGGGAAACCTGCATGGGCAACTGTTCGCGATCTTCATCGTGGTAGACGCCGCCGCCGAAGCCGCTGTCGGCTTGGGTATTTTGATCGCGTTCTTCAGGAATAAGGAGACGATCAATGTGGATGAGATTGATTTGTTGAAATGGTAGCAAAGCAGCTGTCAGCTCTCAGCTATCAGTCAGATCGAGAGCTGTTGTAGGGCGCGAGAGGAGCTGGCTCGATGTTGAGCAGGCGAACCCGAGTTTTGTTTGTGCTCGCGTCTCTTGCGCCAGCGTCAATATTAATTTGGCGGCTTTACGTCGCCTCAGTTGTTAGAGGATACAAAGAACGAGGGGAGTCAACCAGCTTTTGGGCTGACCCGGGAATCTTGTTCTACGTGTTGTTGTTTGTCGGGCTTATTTCGTTTGTGTTCGCGATTGTTTCATCAGTAGCGGACGTGCGTCGCTCTCGGAAATGAGGATTTAGCTGAGAGCTGAAAGCTGAGAGCTGAGAGCTAATGTTTTTAAACCACATCTACCTGATTCCGCTGTTCCCGGCCTTCGGGGCCGCGATGATGTTCTTTTTCGGGCGGCGGCTGCAGAAGGCCACGGTTAACGCGGTCTGCGTTGGCGTGGTCGTCGTTGCGTTTCTGTTCGGCTGCGGCGCTGTCTGGCAGTACACGCATTGGTCGGCAACGCCAGAACACTACCACCAGCCCTTCGAGAAGATTATTTATACCTGGCTGGGCAGCGGCGACGGACATCTCAACTTCGCGAAGCGCGATGGCACGACTGCCTCCTTCAACGCCGACGCCGGGTTCCTGCTTGATCCGCTCTCCTCCATCTGGCTGCTCTTTGTCACTGGTGTGGGCATGCTGATCCATATTTACTCCGTCGGATACATGGCGCACGAAGGCGGTTATTACCGGTTCTTCGGATACCTGAACCTGTTCATGTTCTCGATGCTTACTCTCATCCTGGCGAATAACTACATGCTGTTGTTCGTAGGATGGGAAGGCGTTGGCTTGTGCTCGTATCTGCTGATCGGTTTTTATTTTCATCGTAAGTCGGCCAGTGATGCTGCCAACAAAGCTTTCATCGTGAACCGCATCGGCGACGCCGGATTCATTCTGGGCGCGCTCACGCTGGCCTGGTATCTGGGATCGTTCCGCTTCATCGACATCAACACGGCCGTGCGCAGCGGGGCTTTCCATATTGGCGATCCCGTTCTGACGATCGCGGCGCTGCTGCTGTTTGTGGGAGCTTGCGGCAAGTCAGCGCAGCTTCCTCTATACGTCTGGCTGCCGGATGCTATGGAAGGTCCCACTCCGGTTTCAGCGCTGATCCATGCCGCGACCATGGTGACGGCGGGCGTGTACATGGTGGCGCGCTCGAATGCCGTGTTCGTGCTGGCGCCGACGGCCATGAAAACCGTGGCCATCATTGGCGCGCTTACGGCGATATTCGCAGCGTCCATCGGGCTGGTGCAGAACGATATCAAGCGCGTGCTGGCCTACTCCACCGTCTCGCAGCTGGGATACATGTTCCTGGCGCTTGGCGTCGGCGCGTTTGCCGCTGGCGTTTTTCACGTGTTCACGCATGCGTTCTTCAAGGCGCTGCTCTTCCTCGGTTCGGGCTCGGTGATTCACGCCATGAGCGGCGAGCAGAACATGCGCAACATGGGTGACCTGCGCGGACGCATTCCGACCACGTTCAAGACGATGGTGATCGCGACGCTGGCGATTGCGGGCATCTTTCCGTTTGCGGGCTTCTTTTCGAAGGACGAAATCCTCTGGCAGGCGTACCGTTCCGCCGAGGGCAGCTTTCCCTATCTCTGGCTGATCGGCTTTGGAACCGCGCTGATGACTGCGTTCTACATGGCGCGGCTCATCTTCCTGACGTTTTATGGGAAGCCGCGAATGGACCATGAAGTCGAGCACCACATTCATGAATCGCCCAAGTCCATGACGGGGCCCCTGGTCGTGCTGGCGATCTGCTCGGTTTGCGCTGGCTGGCTGGGCGTGCCGGCGAGTATGGGTGGGACCAACCCCTTCGGAAAGTTCCTGGAGCCGGTATTCGCGCATAATGATGCCGCTGTCGCTACCGCCTCGGTCGCGGCGGCCGAGCCGCAGGAACCCGCTGGCGAAGAACATCGCGGCCTGGAGTGGGGGCTGATGCTGCTTTCCGTCGGGGCGGCGGTCGTCGGTGGAGGATGGGCCTACGGCTACTACGCGAACGCCGGCAAAGACTACCCCGAACCTATCGCCGTCAAGGCTCCGCCAATTTACACCGTGCTCTACAACAAGTGGTTTGTTGACGAGGCCTACGACTACGCTTTCACCGGACGCCGCAAGATTGGCAAGATTCGCCTGGGCGTCATGGGCGCAGGCGAAGCGTCGTCATGGTTCGACGCCAAGATCATCGACGGCGTGGTGAACGATGTTGGCTGGGTCACGCGCGCGGTTGCCACGTTGTCGACCTGGTGGGACAAGTGGATCATCGACGGGCTGGGAGTGAACGGTCCGGCGATTCTTGCGCGGATGATCTCCTATCCGGCGCGACTGTTCGAATGGGGACTGGTGCAGTGGTACGCCCTGGTCATGGTTGCGGGACTGCTTGGATTTGGCGTGTATTACGTGTGGAAGTGAAATGCCGGCTCTTAGCTGTTGGCTCTTAGCGGTTAGCTAGAAGCCAAAGGCCAAGAGCTAATAGCTAAGAGCTCTTATGCAGAGTCACATACTTTCGATCATTCTCTTCACGCCGCTGGTGGGCGCGCTGGTTCTCCTGTTTGTTCCCAAGGAGAACAAGGACGCGATCCGCTGGATTGCTAACATCTTTGCCCTTGGCGGTTTCCTGATTTCGATTCCGCTGGTGCCGATGTTCTGGGCGCAGCGTTTCGAGGTAACCCCTTCGCACTTCAAGTTCCTGGAAGGCACGGCCAACAACTGGATCCCCTCGATTGGCGCGGGTTACAACCTGGGCATTGACGGCATTTCGTTCTTGCTGATCATGCTGACCACGCTGCTGGGATGGATTTCGATTCTCTCGTCGTGGACCGCCATCGAGATTCGGGTGAAGGAATATTACGTCTGGTTCCTGGTGTTGCAGACGGGCATGCTGGGCGTCTTCATGGCGCTCGACTTCTTCCTGTTTTTTGTTTTCTGGGAAGCGATGCTGGTGCCGATGTATCTGCTGATCGGCATCTGGGGCGGGCCGCGCAAACTTTATGCGGCCATCAAGTTCTTCCTGTACACGTTGCTGGGCTCGGTGCTGATGCTGCTGGGCATCCTGTTCCTGTACTTCCATCACCACACAGTTACTAATGTTTTCACGTTCAGCATTCCCGAACTTTACAAGACGGCGCCGCTGATTCCGTTCAACATTGCGATCTGGCTGTTCGTTGCTTTCTTTATTGGATTTGCGATCAAGGTCCCGATGTTTCCGTTCCACACCTGGCTGCCGGATGCGCACGTGGAAGCGCCTACGGCGGGCTCCGTCATTCTGGCGGGCGTTTTGCTGAAGATGGGAACGTACGGATTCGTGCGGTTCTCACTGCCGTTCTTTCCCGCGGTGGTCTCGCATCCTAAAGTGCAAGGCTGGATGATCGGGATCTCGCTGGTAGGCATCATCTATGGCGCGCTGGTTTCGCTGATGCAGAAGGACATGAAAAAGCTGGTGGCGTACTCGTCAGTCAGCCATCTGGGCTTCTGCACGTTGGGAATCTTCGTGCTGAATTCGACGGGCTTGTCTGGCTCGGTGCTGCAGCAGATCAATCACGGCATCTCGACCGGCGCCCTCTTCTTGATCGTCGGCATTTTGTATGAACGGCGGCACACGCGCGAGATCGCGGAGTATGGCGGCATCTCGAACGTGATGCCGGTCTACGCGACCATCACCATGATCATGTTCCTCTCGTCGATGGGCTTGCCGCTGCTGAATGGGTTTGTCGGCGAGTTCACGATCTTGCAGGGAGCATTCACTGCGAACTGGCGCTGGGCGGCTTGGGCAGCTCCGGGCGTGATTCTGGCCGCGGCTTACCTGCTCTGGCTCTATCAGCGCGTCTTCTTCGGGACGGTCACCAATCCCAAGAACGAAAAGTTGCACGATCTGACGCCGCGCGAAGTTCTTACCTTCGTGCCGCTGATCATTATGGCGTTCTGGATCGGCCTCTATCCCAAGCCGTTTTTCCAAATCCTGGAACAGCCAGTCAATCAGATTGTGCAGACGATTCATGAGTCCAATGCCAACGCGCCGGTAAATGCGCAGGCTGCACCCGCGGTGGTTCCGCAGGCGTCCGCTGTCGCTGCACCGAAAGGCGTTGCTTCGAAAGCTGTTCGACCGAAAGCCGCACCGAACTCCACCGTTCCGAAAGTGAGCAATTAAGTGCGAGGCCTTTCTCCAGCCGAATACCAGTTGATGCTGCCGATGGTGGAACTCACCATTTTTGCGCTCGGCATTCTGCTGATTGATCTGTGGGTGCCGCGTGAATTGAAATGGGTCAACGCCCTCGGCGCTTTTGCCGGCGTGCTCTTTGCTGCGTTGTGTGTGTGGGAAATTCAGTCGAACCTGCCAGGGGGCGCGTCCGGGTTCTCCAACTCGCTGCGGGTGGATCGCTTCGCCATTTATTTCTGGTATCTATTTCTGGCGGGAGCGGCGATTGCCATCCTGATGTCGGTGCACTATCTCGAACTGGAAGACGAACACCACGGCGAATACTATGCTTTGCTGCTGATGTCCGTGGTGGGCATGATGTGCATGGCGGCCGGGTTCGACATCGTACTGCTCTTCATTGGGCTGGAACTGATGGCGATTTCCACCTACGTGCTGGTTGGTTTCTTGCGCCGCGACCGGCGCTCGAACGAAGCTGCCCTGAAGTATCTATTGCTCGGTGCGTTTTCGTCGGGCATCTTTGCTTACGGTCTTTCGCTGTTCTACGGAATTTCCGGAAGCACGAATCTGGTGGTCATTGCTCGCGCGGTGTCAGCGCAGAATCCGCACAATCCGGTGATCGTAATTGCGCTGTTGACGACCATGGTGGGATTGCTGTTCAAGATTGCCGCCGTCCCCTTTCATCAATGGGCGCCGGATGCCTACGAAGGCGCGCCCACCTGCATTACCGGATTCATGTCGGTGGCGGTGAAAGCGGCGGCTTGGGCGCTGCTGCTGCGCATTCTGGTATCTGGGATTATGGCCGCTACGCTCGATTTACACTCCAGTGATTGTGTTTGTCTCGATCGCGACCATGACCGGCGCCAACTTCGCCGCGCTCACGCAGACGAACACGAAGCGGCTGCTCGCCTACTCCTCGATTGCACACGTTGGCTACATGCTGCTGGCGCTTGTGGCTATGGGGACTTCGCAGCCCGGCACCCCGGGCTATAACGACGGCTTGAAGGGAATCCTGATTTACCTGCTCGTCTACACGTTCATGAACCTGGGCGCGTTCGCGGTGATCACCTCATTGCGGCAGCGCAAGGTGATTGGCGACGAACTTGACGACATGGCCGGACTCTACCAGCGCTCGCCGGTCGAAGCCACGCTGATGCTGCTGTTCCTGCTTTCCCTCGCCGGCATTCCGCCCGCCGCCGGCTTCCTGGGCAAGTACTACATCTTCCTGAGCCTGATCGAAAGCGGGCATTACTGGCTGGCGTCGCTGGGCGTGCTCTATTCGCTGTTTGGACTGTATTACTACCTGAAGATTGCGAACTCCATGTTGATGCGCGCGCCGATGGAAACCGAGCGGCTGCCCGTCAGCCTGGGAATGCGTTGCGCGGTGGGCGTGACAGCGCTGATGACGCTGGTGATTGGGGTTTATCCGGAGCCGTTTATTCGCGGCGTGAACTGGTCGCTGGGGATTGCGCAGTCGCCCCACGTCGCGGCGATGGTGCGATAGCTGCGAACTCTTCAGAAGAATTCTTTCTTGTAAATTTCGGAACCAGGGTTGAGCCCTGCCTACTCGAAGGGGTCGATGAGTGCGATCGCCTGTTAGAAGCAACTGACCTTGGCTGATTACTCCAAAAGCTCGAAGCGAGGGGACTGAACGCCTAGGGTTGCGAATGCCTCGTCCATGGTGCGGACGACGTTCACTGACGGCAGGGTGCGGTCTCCCATAATCTGGTACATGCGAGCGAGACCATACCCAGCCGGGGTCGGCATAACGAGAACGAGGGGATTCTTGGTTACGTCCGGCATAGGTGGTTCCTGTCGCGGCAGGTTGCGCACAAGTTCAGCGGACACGGCAAATTCGGTAACGGATGAGTAGTCCGCGATACCCGCGCGAGCATCGGTCGCGGCCCAGTGTTTTCGAGCTGCCTGTGTTGCCTGCGCAAGGGACTCATCCGTGTGCCGTCCCTCAAATCTGACCAGCAGGATTTTGTTGACTGGGTCGAACTCAAATCGGAAGCCCATTGAGGGCCAATTCTACATCTTGATTGGCGCTAAATCCCGATAGCACTCATCATGGTTCTCGGCCCTTCTTCGCCTCGATTTCGGGTAATTTCATCTAAGCTATTAATTTATAAAGACTTTACTTGTAAGTCATTATTCCTCAAAGACTTGGCGGTAGAGTGGCAGACAAGTCTTTGATTCCAAAAGACCCCAGGTCCGAGGGGTCCTGAGGTCCCCAACCTGCCGGCTTCGCCGAACTTCCCGTTCGCAACTGGATTACAATTCCCGCATGACGAAGCCTTCCGAAAAGGACCCTCTCGTCTCGCTGGCGCGTTATTCCGAGATAGGGTTCATGATTCCGGCGGCGATTTTGCTGGGGTTCTTCCTGGGCAAGCTGGCAGATTACTGGCTGCATACCAAGTGGCTCTATCTGGTAGGGCTGTTGTTCGGCGCGGTGGTGGGATTTTGGCAGATGATCCGCATGGCTCTGGGCGCTTTCAGAAAAGATGCAAATGAATGAGCCGGAGCATTTCGACGGAAGCGCGGACGGTCCAGCGGCGGAGAGTCCCGATCAGCGCGCGATTGATCAGCAGACCATCGATGATTTCTCGATGTACGAGCGCATCATTCCTCGCGTGTTGCGCAACCTGCTGGTGGCTAGTGTGCTGGGGTCTCGGACCGGCTTGGTGGTTTTACCGCTGGGCGGGAGCGATTGGGTTTGCCTTTGGGGCAGCGGTTTCCTATGCTAACTTCCGCTCGCTGACGCTCGGCGTCGAAGGCCTTGCCGATCGCATCGTCAACCGCGACAGCCGCGAAAAAGGTGGGCGAATCGTCCTGCGCTTCCTGGTGCGCTACGGGTTGGTGGGAGTCGCTGCCTATGCTATATTCAAAGGTTCTTCGCTGGCGTTTCACGGCTTTTTGTGGGGCTTGTGTGTGCCGGTGGCGGCTTTGATGGCCGAGGCGGCATGGGAAGGGTACGCGGCCTTCCGGCGCGGGGTGTAAGTGCTGTGAACTGCGTGAAGAAACTGCAGATCCCTCGCTTCGCTCGGGATGACAAATTCTAAATAGATATTGAAGTCTTACCATGGAACAACTGGCTCTTACCGCACTCCTGAATCGTCTGTTCGGCCCGCAGGTGCTGGCGCTGCTGCTGAAGTTGCACATTCATCCGAAGTATCCGGCGACTCCAATCACGAACGCCTTTGCAATGGAACTGCTGGTGGTAATACTGCTGACGATATTTTTTATCGCCGTGCGCTCGCAACTTTCGGTGGAGCGTCCAGGGGCGCTGCAGCACACCATGGAGGGAATTCACGGTTTCATCGAGAACATGGCCCAGGAGATCATCGGTCAACATTCGGCAAGATTTGTTCCCTATCTTACCGTGTTGGGACTGTTTATTTTGACGTGCAATCTGCTGGGGCTGGTGCCGGGGCTGGAATCGCCGACGGCGGTGGTGATCGTGCCGCTGGGCTGCGCCCTGTTGACCTGGTTCTACTACCAGTATGCAGGTTTACGAGAGCACGGGGCGATCGGATACCTGAAGCATTTCATCGGACCGCAAGAGGGAATGCCGCTGGTTGTGCGGATATTTCTGCCGATCATAATTTTTCCGATTGAGATCTTCAGTCATTTGGCTCGCATCTTATCGCTCAGCGTTCGTCTTTTCGCGAACATGTTCGCCGGCGAAATGGTGACGCTGGTATTTTTCTCGCTGATACCGGTGGGCCTTCCCGTCATCTTTCAGGGTTTGCACATCTTCGTGGCGTTCATTCAGACGTACATCTTCGTGCTGCTTCCTGCCGTGTATCTGGGTGAGGCGATGGCGCACGAGCACTAGGTCTCAGGTCCTAGGTGTCAGGTCTCAGGAAGGGCACTTGGTTTTCCTGAGACCTAAGACCTGAGACCTAACACCTCGCCTTTAGCGTGAGGGCGCCGGCGTACTCGCACGGCGTCAACCACCCACTGGGGCAATTCATAAAGGAGAAGCAAAATGCGAAGAGTTGTGATGATGTTGTTTGTGATGATGGTGTTCCTGGTTCTGGCGGTCCCGGCGTTTGCGCAAACCGGCGCAGGCGGGGCCGGCGGAACCAACTGGGTAGCGATTACTTCTGGTTTCGCGATCGCCATCGCATCCGGTTTGGCGGCGCAGGGCCAGGGCAAAGCAGCGTCAGCGGCGTGCGAGGCACTCGGACGCAATCCGGCTGCCCGCGCGGGCATTCAGGTGGCCTTGATTCTTGGCCTCGCGTTTATCGAGTCGCTGGTGCTGTTTGCGCTGGTGATTATTTTCGTGAAGGTGGTGTAGGGCGCTCTAGAACCACCCGCAATTTGTCGAGCTTGAGTTGTGAAGGAGCCTCTGCCACTGGCAGGGGCTTTTTCTTTTGGGCGGAATGGCGCCGGAGTTAGCAGTGGCCGAGACCGGCAGCCGCGTCTCGATGATTTTCCTGAGTTGGTTTCCTGAGACCTAAGACCTGAGACCTGACACCTTGTTCTAGCCTTTGCGTTCGCCGTCCCACTGATTGGAGCGATTGTCGGGGGCCTTTTCCAGGGCTTCAACCAGGACGCGGCGGAGCCGATAGCGGCTGTCGAGGTCCATACTGACGAACTCGAAGCCGATTTCATTGACGCGAGCGCGGCGGAGAAGAACCTCGCCACGGATTTTCTTTACGCCCAGGGATATTTCGACGTGGGCTTCGGAGCCGACGCGGAGATTGTCACTGCGCGTGCCCATGCCGCCGCCCAGGCTCATTTCGCGCATGATGATGTTCGACTTTCCCCAGGAACTGGAAAGAGTGGCGGAGAGCGTGCGCGGCAGGACGATGCGTTCGTAGCGACGCTGGCGGACCCAGGGACATCCGGGGCCAGGATCGAGTGGAGCGACTGCGAGTTCGGCGCCATCGAGTCCGCTCTCGGCGAGCGCCTGGGTGCCGTAACGGGGATCGATCTTGGAGAGCGCTTGAATGGCGGCGATTCTTAATTCGCGGTGCTGATTGTAGCCGAACAGTTTCTTGTCGTCGAGGATGGTGCGCAGAGTGGGAACGGCCTCGACTTCGCGCAAGCGGCCCAGCGACTCGATGGCTTTCAATTGCACAAAGGGAGGACGGTTGTGAGCTTCACCAGCCGTGGCGAGCGCGATCAAGCTGGAACTGGCGCTGCGGTCCTGGCTCATGCCGATCTCGTCAATGGCCTCGGGCAAGATGAGGGAGTCGAGCAGTTCGAGCAGTTCGAGCAGGGTGCGGCCACGGTCGGGCGCGGCGCCATAGGCAATCTGGCGAACGATGATGTCCTGATAGAAGCGATTGAATTCGCCCATGCGCGAAGGCAGCAATTCGATCAGCGTGGTAACGGCAAGGCGGCTCAAGAGGCCGACGGTGGAGGCAGCCTGGCGGGGCTGGGCGGTGCGGAGAATGTCGCGCAGGTCGTCGATGCCGGGCTGTCCGAGTTCGCCGGCGAGTTCGACAATGCGGTCGCATTCGATGCGTTTCTGCGAGCGGAAGAAACGGTCGGCTAGGTGTTCGACGGAAATCTTGGGGAGCTGTTGCAGTACGCCGACCAGATCCTCGGGTACCTGATCGGCATTGATGGCTTCTTCGATCATCTCGGGCAGACGGTTTTCGATGCCGACGCGGGAGCGGAGATCCTGCACCAAGGCAGGCCGTTGCCGGGCTACACTTTCGAACGAGTAACAGAGTTCAGCGACGGCTTTGTACTTTTTGCGGGAACACGCCTCCTGCCCGAAGCGCGCGAGGGCGGCGCTCAGCAGGCTCTGAATCTCGGAATCGCTTTCCTTACCCAGTTTCTCGCCGATCAGCGCGAGGGCATTGGGCATGACCTCATCAGGTGCGGTGGCATAGAGGTCGGCGATCTGGGCCAGGCCAATGGCCGTCTTGCGGCGCGGCTCGGCATCTTTGGCGTCCAGCCCATTGCAGTAATTGGCGAGAATTTTGGACGCAAGCTCGTTGTCGCCGCGCTCAAAGAGGATATCGAGGAACTGGCGAATATTGCGGGGCGGCACGCAGGCGGCTTCGCTCGAGAGCAGAACGCTTTTCTTGCCCGCCTCGGGAATCTCAGCCCAGAACATGCGGTCGAGAATGTCGGCATGGGAATCGACCAGGATGCCGGCTTTGGATAATTTCTCTTCCTGAACACGCAGAATCTGGCGGAGCGTGTCCATCTGCCGGCTCATGTGCTCCATCATGTCGTGGACGGCGTTGACCTTGACGTCGCCGCGCTGGTAGCGGTCGAGAGCGAACTTGATGGCCATGCTCTCGGCCGCCTTCATCAGAAGCGGAGTGTCTTTGTTTTCGAGGTCGTCGTCCTGAGAAGTCTGCTTGGCCAGACTTTCGAGCAACTGGGCGAGGTTGACCTTGGCGGCTTCGGGAGCTTTGCCGAGTTCGGCCTGGAGCACCTCCGGAGAAGCGTCAGGCTCCTGCATCTTCTGGCCAAAATGGGTGAGCAGGCGAATGGTCTCGATGACTTCCTCTTCCTGCAAGGGAACGACGCCGCCGGACCATTTTCCGGACGATGTTCCGCCCGAGGCGGATCCGCCCGCGGGTCCACCGGAGGCCAAGCCGCTGGGGATAGGAACGGTGGGAACACTGCCCAGAGGCGCCCCGCCGGGTGTGCCGGAACCGCCGCTGCTTGCTCCCTGGGCGGCGGCGATCAACTGCAGAAGCTTTTGCGGATCGTTGAGCCACGCCTTGGCTTCGGGCCCGAGGGCCTGAGCGGCGAGTTGAGCGGCCATGGAAATCTCGCCGGTGGCGGGATCGGCAGCGACGAACTTCACTTCATTGATGCGGATAGAAGAATTCTTGTTATCGCCAATGGTCTCCTTAAGCTGCTTGGCGAAATCCTGCGCCTTGGAGCCACCCATGGAAAAGGCGCGGACCAAGCGGGTAAAGTCGTCGAGCGTGACCTTGTTCGAGAACAGGATGCTGGAGAGCCCGGCGGCGGTCAACAGCTGTGCGAAGCTGCGCTCGGCCTGGCCGGTTTCTAGCGGGATACCGTCGAGAAGAAGCTTGTTGTCGGAGACGCCGAGCAGAAAACCAGTATCACCGCTCTTGGGCAGCGCTTGTTGGAGTTCGTTCCAGGCGGTCTGGAACTGGCCTTCCGTGCGCTTGTGGTTCACTCCGTACAGCCGGGTGTACTTGATCAGAATGTTGAGGCTGTGGAGGAAAGACCGGGCAGACGCGCTGCGGTCAGCATCGATTTGAGCGACGTTGGCGATAACCGGCTCCTCTCGGTACGGGAGTATTGGTAACAAGATTAAGCGCGAAAGTGACCCGATGCACGATTACGGAGGTAATTGAACGAACGGGACAGCGATACCGGCGACGGCACGGAGGGACAGGTCCTTTGGGAAGCAGGCGCGCTACACTGGAGACGCAACACCCCCGTTTCCAGTAACCAGATGAAGATTAGCGTGCTTTTTTTTGGAGTATTAAGGGACCTGGTCGGGCGGTCCTCGGAGACCGTCGATCTGCCCGAAGGGGCGCGGGTGCGGGAAGTACTCCTTCATTATGCGCGAGAGGCACCGCGATTTGGAGAGATGGAGCCGTCACTGGCGATTTCGGTGAATCGCGAGTATTCAGCAGCGGACTGCGTGCTGCACGACGGCGATGAAGTCGGGCTGTTACCGCCGGTGAGTGGCGGGTTGGCGGAGAGCGGCGGTGAAGTTCGGGGTGAAGTTCAGATTGTCCGCGAGCGGATTGATACCGAGGCCGTGGTTGGGCGCTTGAAACGGCCGGCGGACGGCGCGGCGGTGATTTTCGACGGGGTGGTACGGGACAACACCCGCGGCCGGCGAACACTGTATCTTGAGTATGAAGCGTATGAGGCGATGGCGCTGAAGCAAATGGAATCGCTGGCGGCGGAAGCGCGGAGACGCTTCGGGGTGCGGGGAGCGTCGATCGTTCACCGGTTGGGGCGGCTGGAGATTGGGGAGACGAGCGTGCTGATCGTAGTGGCTGCGGCGCACCGGGGCGCGGCGTTTGAGGCCTGCCGGTGGATCATTGACACGCTGAAGAAGACGGTGCCGATCTGGAAGAAAGAATACTTTGAAGATGGAGCGGTGTGGTCCGACGGGGAGCCGTTTCCCGAAGAAATCCGATCGCCGGGAGGCACGGCGGGCGAGCAGCCGGCATCCAAATGACTGAAGCTCATATGAAGTGCGCCCAACGGGTTTTATTCATATTCCTCTCAATCATTCTGGCCACCGCCCGGTTGCTGGCGGAGGAGCCGGAAACCACCATCAAGGTCGACGTGAAGCTGGTTAACGTATTCGTGACGGTGACGGATGCGCGCGGAGCTCCGGTGGCGAATCTGCAGAAAGAGAATTTTCTGCTGAAGGAAGACGGCAAAGAGCAGAAGATAGCGATCTTCAGCCGGGAATCGGCGCTGCCGCTGTCGATTGTGCTCTCGGTCGATACGAGCCTGAGCACGAGAAAAGATCTGCCATTGGAACTGATCTCAGCGCGCAGGTTCGCGCACGCGATTGTGCGGCCGGAGGACGGACTCGCAGTGTACAAGTTCAGCGAAGAAGTGAGTCAAATGGTGCCGTTCACCTCCGACTTGAAAAGGATCGATGCCGGCATCGACCGGGTGCACAATGGCTCGGCGACGGCGCTTTACGATGCGATTTTTCTGGGATCGCAGGCGCTGAGCCGGCGGCAGGGAAGAAAAGTGATGGTAGTGATCACCGACGGCGGAGACACCGTGAGCCAGGTGGACTACAAAGAGGCGCTGCGCGCGGCGCAGGAGTCGGAAGCGATTATTTATAGCATCATCATCGTCCCCATTGAAGCGGACGCGGGACGGGACACAGGCGGCGAGCACGCGCTGATTCAGATCTCAGCCGACACGGGCGGAAAGTATTACTACGCCACATCGGCGGCGCAATTGGACGAGGCGTTCCAGAAGATCAGTGAAGAGCTGCGGACGCAGTATCTGCTGGCTTACTATCCGTCGCAGCGCTATTCGAATTCAGAATTCCGTCAACTGCGGGTGGACCTGACGAACGCGCCGGCCGGAGGCCCTTATCAGTCGCACTACCGAGCCGGGTACTACACGCGAAAGGGGACATTCTGAGGCGGGGCAAGCCCCGTCTCTCAGGATCATCGTTCTGGCGCAAGCGCGTACAGCGCCGCGAGGAAGTGGGCGCATCTAGTAAACTGTTCTATTCGATTTCAGTGGAAACTATAAGACCTTAGACGCGGAATCGCTTCCCGGTTCTACTTGAGGTTCTGCTCCCAGGAGAGTGGCACTTTGTTTGATTGTTCTGGCTTGATGGTTCGTCGTTCTCTGTTCATTGGCATTGGCCTATTGCTCTTAGTTGCACTCACCGTTCCATTGTGGGCGCAGGAAGAGACCCCGGAAAATCCGACAGCCGGCACCATTCAAGGCACGGTGCGGGATGACAGCGGCAATCCCGTGGAGGGAGCCAAGGTTTTATACAGTTCGGCGGCCACCGATACCAAGGGCTTGACGCGTACAGGCAAGGATGGGGCGTATCTTTCCGAACCAGTGCCGCCAGGCGCTTATGTGGTGCGGGTGGAAGGCCGCGACATGCTGCCGGTCGAGACCAGCGTAACGGTGGTGCTGGGGGCGGCGGCAACGGCGGATTTCAAGACGGAATGGATCAATCCGGGGCCAGTGCGACTGGAGAGCAAGTTCGATGGCGAGGTCGCCGACAGGTTCCCGATTAATGGGCGCAACTATCTGGATGCGGGACAGCTTGAGCCGGGTGTGCAGGCGGTGGATGGAAGAATTTTTGATCCGGGAAAGAGTGGGACCCAATCGCTTTCGATCAACAGCCAACTGGGACGCACGACGCACTACGACTTGGATGCAGTGGAGGCCATGGATGAGACCAAGGGCGGGTCCACGCTGAGCCTGCCTGCGGAAGCAGTGCGTGAAGTGATCGTGTCGCGGGTCACACCGGAGTTGTTTCAATCGCTGAACGCAACGGGTGCGGTGCAGGTTACAACGCGTTCGGGCGGAGATGAATGGCACGGCAATCTGTTTGGGAATCTCGAAGACCGGATCGCCGGAATGGCCGGGTTTCCGTCGGGGAGCCCGAAGTACAGTCGGCAGCAGTATGGATTTGGGGCGGGCGGCGCAGTGATCAAGGACAAGGCCTTTCTATTCCTGGGTGGGGAACGGAGCAAGCAGGATGGTGTTTTGCCGATGACGCTCGGGTTCCCGGCGGTCAACGGGGTCAGCTTGCAGAGCGCTTATTTTCGCGAGAACATGCTGACGGCGCGGCTGGACTACAACCTCAGCGACGACACGAGATGGTTCGCGCGGCTCAGTTACGACAACGCCAACCAGATCGGGCCGCCGGACAGCCAGTCGAATTTCCGCAATCAGTTGAATGTTCCGGCAGCGGTTTTCGGGTTGGATTGGAACCGGGGACGGTTTGTCAACAGCGCGCGCTTCGGCTATCAGAAGATGGTGAACGCGATCAATCCGGCGCTCGCCGATTCGATGATCCTGGCGGGGGCGCCTCTGCTCCATGTGCAGATTGGGTCCTATGGGCTGGGGCCAAGCGTGGCGGGTCCGAGGCAGACGATTCAGCGCGACCTTTTTGGGCGTTACGACAGCAGCACGGTTTACCGGTCGAATCACACCATTCGCTTCGGGGGAGCGATTCATCGCATTGCGCAGGGCGATTTTTATGCGCCGGGAAATTATGCGTCGGTGACCAGCTCGAACGGACTGGATGTGATCAATACGATCAGCGGCGACCCGGACGCGTTGCCTGGAGGGGTGAACAACTCGCTGAACTATCCGGTGGGCACGATCACGATTTTCAACGGCCTGGGAAATTTCAGCGAGAACTCGGCCTTTAACCGGTCGGCGGGCGGCCACTTCGATACCCGCTTCGAGGGCTACCTGGGCGACACCTTCAACCTGTTTCCGAACCTCAATATCAGCTTTGGCGTGAACTACGTGCGCGACAGCGGGCGCACGGACAGCGACTTGCCGGGCGCGCCCTGTTCGGCGATCAACACCACCGATCGTGAAGAGCCCGCCGTGCACGAGTGGTTTTATTCTCGATCAATTCGGCCTGTATCCGAACAGCGCCATTCTGGGTGAGCACCATCCGCTCGGCCAGAGCGTGACCCAGCCGGACTGGAATTTTGCTCCGCAAGTAGGTCTGGCATGGGATCCGGGACACAATGGGCGGATGGTGGTGCGAGCGAGCGGAGGATTATTCTATGACAATTTCCTGCTGCAAAATGCGTATCAGGACCGCATCAACCGCTTGTCGAACGGGCAATACAACCGCAGCCTGACGCTGTGTCCGGCGGGAGCGGTGCTATTTCCGAATGCGCCGTCAGGGATTAACAATGGCGTCTTGAGTGAAAACAATGGCGTTGTCAGCGCGGTTGATGGCCTCGATATCGCCACCCAGATTTGCGGGGCACCGATCGGAACGGTGGCAACGGCGATCCAGGATCTGCAGTCGCAGTTCGCGGCGGCGCAGTCGGCGGTGACGGGCGGGCAGCCGAATGTTTACTCGCTGACGAACAGCGTAGCGAATTTTGGAGGCCTGCTGGCGCCCAATTTCAAGACGCCGCGGGTGCTGCACATGGACGTTGGAGTTCAGAAGCAGATTGGGGAACACGGTATGTTCTCCATCGACTATATGCGCGAGATCGGCACGCAGTTTCCGCTGGGGATTGATACCAACCACGTGGGAGACTCGAGCTTGCTGACGGACGGTTACAATCTGGACCCCTCCCAAAATACCTATCAGGCGGAACTGGACGCGATTAATGCGACGCTGTCGGCCAACAAGGCGTCGGCGGAATGCCCGCAGGCGACATTCGCGGGCAGCAGTTCGCAAGCTGCGGTGACCTGCTATCTGAATGCGGTGCCAGGAGCGACCATCACCGACTTCGCGCGCCAGGGGCTGGATTCGTCGAACGCGTTCTGCGGACCTTTTCCGTGCTCGGTGTTAGGGAAGGTGAATGGGAAGGGACAGCCGATGCAGGCGTCCTTCGGTGGGATCAATCCGGCGGTGGGCTCGAACATCATGTACTTTCCCAGCGGGCAATCGCAGTACCAAGGTCTGCATCTGGCGTACAAGACCAGCATGGTGAATCCGTCGAAGCGCGTGCAGCGGATGGACATGGCGATTGCGTATGCGTGGTCCCGCTATCGCACCAACCTGGCAGAGCCGAACGGCAGTGGTGGCGACTATTCGATCATGAACGTGGCGGAAGATTACAACCGGCCGCGCACGCAACATTGGGGAGCCTCGGGGCTGGACCGGACGCACCAGTTTACGTTCACTCCGACGGCGGAGTTGCCGCACGGGCTGCGCCTTTCGATGATCGCGCATTTGGCGTCGCCGCTTCCCTTGAGCGCGTATGTTCCGCAGCTGGCCGGAGGCGGAGTGGCGGGGGAAATCTTCCGCAGCGATATTTCCGGTGACGGTACTGTTGGGGATCTTTTGCCGGAAACATTTATCGGAAGCACGGGAAAATACTCAACCAGCAATTTGACTAAAGCCATCGCGTTTTACAATGCTCACTTCGGCGGGAAGTTGACGCCCGCGGGTGAAGCGCTGGCCAACAGCGGTCTGTTTACCGGGACGCAACTGGTGTTGCTGAACGCTTATTCGCCTGTGATCCAAGGGCTGCCGGACCACTCGGCGGAAGCGACCTGGCTGAAGACGATCGACTTACGGTTAAGCTGGCCGTTCCGGCTCGGGGAGCGGGTGAAGCTGGAGCCGAACGCCTCCTTCTTTAACGTTTTCAACTTTGCCAACTTCGGCGGGGCGGGGAACCAGTTGAGCGGCGTGCTGAACGGGGCGCCGGGCAGTTCGGTGAACAATGCGAGTTCGGCGGGATACTGTGGCACTTCAACCACGTTCTGCACCTCGCGGCTGGACCGGGTGCTGGCCGGTTCGGGAACGTACGCGAACGGGGCTCCCCGGCAAATGGAGTTTGGAGTACGGATCACGTTCTGAAGTTGGAGCTGGCGACGCCGGAATTGTAAGCTGAAATGGCTGACTGGGCCACGGCGAGATGGTCGGGGAAGCATGGTCATGTGTCCAAGCATTTTCGCAATGCTTCTCGGGTCGCTGTTGAGCGATTCGGCATGGGCGCGCTGGACACTTGGCTCATTTGCGTTTTCTGTGCCCGGCAATGATAATCACTAATTCGCCGTAATTTCGTGCAGGGCCTGACGTGAAGCAGCCCCGAGCGGGAGAGTAGGTCGTCCCTGGGCCGACCGCGGTCAGAACCTGGTTTCGAGTTCGAGATATTCGTCTGGTGTGTCATATTTTGCGGCCCCGGGAGGCGCAATAAAGGAACATGAGAAAATTCGTTCACATCGCTCTGGCAGCTCTTTTTCTGCTCGGCATCTCTTCGGCTCAGAGCATTCCGGTAGATTTTTCCGCCGGCTACTCCTACCTCAGCTATAACCAGCCCTTCAGCTCGCAAACGCCCTCGGAGCAGCTGAAGCTGAATGGCTGGGATTTTTCCGCCGCTTTTGGCCGGTTCCATCGTTTCTCGGTTGAGGCCAACATCAGCGGCCACACCCTTAGCGATTGCGCTAACGCTATAGGTGCGACCTGCAACAATGTTTCCTACATGTTCGGGCCACGCTACACGTACGGAGATCGCTCCAGCCGGATCACGGTTTTTGTCCACGGCCTCTTTGGTCAAGACCGGGCAAACCTTCTTGGAGATGCCCCTCCAGGTACCGTACCGGATACTTCGATGGCGTTCGGCGGTGGCGGTGGAGTTGATTATTGGCTATTTCGTCACATCGGAATTCAGGCCGGACCGTTCGATTACATCTATACCAACCACCTGAACAACAGCGGCGCTACCAGCGAAGGCGGACTCCGCGCCGCGGGCGGAATCGCTTTTCGCTTTGGCGGCAATTTTGGGCCATCTGAACCCAAGGCTCCGAAGGAACCCAAGGCTAAGTCCGAATCTCATCGCTCCTGGATTCGACCGTGGCACAAGACCACGACTGAACGGCCGGAGACGCAACCCGCGAGTCAACCCGCCCCCCAGGTGGCCCGTAACGCGGCTCCGCCAGCGGTGGTTGTGCCGGGAACGGTGCCGAGCCACGGGATGGCGATCCATTCGCTCGGCCTAGTGGCTGGGCCACAGGAATTCGACGGAGCGAAGATTCTGTCGATCGAACCAGGAAGCGTCGCGGATATGGCATCCCTGCACGTCGGCGATCTCAGTCAAGTCAGTGGATGGCAAAGCAGTGCGGACGCCGATGGAACTGGCTGCTGAGCTGTCCGACAAAACCGGGAAAGTTCGCATCGGCATTCAGCGCGGCGACTTCGCGACGGAGACGCTTATCTTGCTGGGCGCTCACTAAGCGTTGCGGTCGGAGGTGGAATTCAGGGAAAGAACCAGAGATGAACTGGCGCGCCCGGAGAGATTCGAACTCCCGACCTACAGCTCCGGAGGCTGCCGCTCTATCCAGCTGAGCTACGGGCGCGTATTGCAAGTGTACATCGTGGGCGCGAACTGCCTCAATGGCGCGACTCGACTTTCGCTGTTAGAGATGCGGCTTGCCGCGTCTCTGGAGTGCTAGAGCCGATGCGGCGCAAGCCAGGCGGGGAAAGCCTCGTCTCTACGAGAACTTTCAGCAGCCGCCGACTTTCCAGAAGCGTTCAGCTTGATAGTCGAGGGTCAGGAGGCGATTGCGCGGGTCGTGACGCTTGCCGCAGTTCGGGCAGGGAATGAAGCTGCGGAGGTGCATTCCCTGGCGGTCGTAATTCTCGGAAACAGCAAAGGTCGCGCCGCAACTGCAGGGGATTAGGAACATGCGAGGGGGTTTCCTGGCCTCCGCATCATCCTTCGGCGTACTTCGCTTCATTTCCTAAGTCCAGAGCTAACTGCCGAGCGTTGCTCGGCTGGGACGGACGAATGCGTCCGTCCCTACACGTGCTTATCAGCCTTCGACCGTTGCCAGCGAACCCTTCTTCCGCTTGTTCGATTGCAGAATCTTCTTGCGCAAGCGCAGCGATTTTGGGGTTACTTCTACAAACTCATCGTCGGCGATAAATTCGATAGCCTGCTCGAGATTGAGATTGCGATACGGGACCAGACGGATCGCTTCATCGGAGGTTGAGGCGCGCATGTTGGTCAACTTCTTCTCGCGCACAATGTTGACGTCGAGATCCGTGTCTTTCGCGTTCTCGCCGATGATCATGCCTTCGTAAACATCGATGCCCGGTCCAGCGAAGAGCACACCACGCTCCTGCAGATTGTAGAGAGCGTAAGAAGTCGTAAGCCCAGGCCGGTCGGCGATCAGTGCGCCCGTCGGACGATGCGGGATTTCTCCTTGCCACTCGATGTATCCGTCGAACAGCGCATTCATGACGATGGTGCCGCGCGTGTCGGTGAGCAGCGTGCTGCGGAGTCCAATCAGTCCGCGGCTGGGGACGCGGAATTCGACGCGCACGCGGCCATAGCCATGATTATGCATGTTGGCGACTTCGCCTTTGCGCGAGCCGACGTGCTCCATGACCACGCCGACGAATTCCTCGGGGATGTCGACGGTGAGGTGCTCGACCGGCTCCATCAGTTTCCCGTCGATGCGCTTGGTGACGATCTCGGGCTTGCCGACCATCAACTCGTAACCTTCGCGGCGCATCATCTCGATCAGGATGGAAAGCTGCAGCTCGCCGCGCCCTAGAACCTTGAACGAATCGGTGCTGCCCGTTTCTTCCATGCGCAGAGAGACATTGGTGAGCAGCTCCTTTCTCCAGGCGCTCACGCAAGTTGCGCGAGGTGACGTAGTTGCCTTCGCGTCCGCAAAACGGAGAGGTGTTGATGGTGAACAGCATCGCAATCGTGGGCTCGTCGATCACGATGGGCGGGAGCGGCGCGGGATTCTCGGCGTTGGTAATAGTTTCGCCAATGGTGATGCCTTCGACTCCGGCGACAGCAATGATGTCGCCTAGCGACGTTTCCGTGATGTCAGTGCGCTTGAGGCCGGAGAAACTGAAGAGTTTGGTGATTTTTGTCTTGTGAAATGATCCGTCGCGCTTGGCGATGGCCACGTCTTCGCCAGTCTTCATCGTTCCCGAAAAAACTCGGGCTATGGCGAGGCGGCCTAAGTAGTCGCTGTAATCGAGATTCGCGACCAGAATCTGGAGTGGGCCGCTGGCGTCGCCTTGCGGCGCGGGAATGGTATCGACGATCGCGTCAAACAGCGGACGCAGGTCCTCTCCGTGGGCTCCCTGATGCACGGCGGCTGTTCCCGTCTTGGCATTAGTGTAGAGGACAGGGAAGTCGAGTTGCTCTTCCTTGGCGTCGAGATCAATAAAGAGGTCGTAAACTTCATTCAGAACTTCCTGCGGACGCGCATCGGGGCGGTCGATCTTGTTAATGACGAGAATCGGCTTCAGGTTCGCCTCAAGCGCCTTGCTGAGCACGTAACGAGTCTGCGGCAATGGGCCTTCGCTGGCGTCGACCAGCAGCATGACGCCGTCGACCATCTTGAGCGCGCGCTCCACTTCGCCGCCAAAATCGGAGTGGCCCGGCGTATCCACGATATTGATTTTCACGCCCGCATAAAACACAGCCGTGTTCTTGGCAAGAATGGTGATGCCGCGTTCGCGTTCCAGATCGTTCGAGTCCATGACGCGCTCGGCCACGGTCTCGTTGTCGCGGAAAGTGCCGCTCTGCCGAAGCATGGCGTCGACCAGCGTGGTCTTGCCGTGGTCCACGTGGGCAATGATGGCGATGTTGCGAATACTCGGATTCAGACGAAAACTCCTCAGGACTGTAAATTGGGGCTTACTACTACTTTACTATGGCGACCCATTTCGGCGGGCAGCCGTTCAAATTCATGTTGTCATCCTGAGCGAAACTAAGGATCTGATTTCTCCTCTGCAATAAAACAGCAGATCCTTCGCTTCGCTCAGGATGACAATTCAGAATTGAGCGCTCGTGATCAAGCTCGTCGTCGGCGACCCTTCGCAGAGTGCGTGAAGGAGGGGGTACCCCTTGCGTTGCTTATTCCAGCGAGATCAAGAGGCTGGGACAACCCTGCAGTTCAATCTGGCGAGGACTGGTTACATAGTCGAGTGACGGTGGGCAATAATTCGCTGGGGGCGTCGGTCTTGGGTACGACGGCATCGACCAACTGGCGAGTTTCGTCGGGGATCTCGCCGCCGGAAAACATGACCACGGGAGTGTCCGGGCGGAGACGCCGTATTTCAGACGCGAGCTGGTGCCCATTCATTTCGGGCATGTGGTAATCGAGAAGGACCGCGTCAAAGCTGAAGATCGTCGCCAGTCTCAGGCCCCGTCGCGCGGACGCGGCTGTGACCCCAATGTATCCCGATCTTTCTAGCATCGCTCTTTCGTAGTCGAGAATGGCCTGGCTATCATCGATACAGAGGAGCATTCTCCGTTGTCCTTCATACACTCGACTCATTGCAACCTCTCAAAAAATGGGCAGCCCCGCCTCTGGGGAGGGAAAATCTAGAGGTATTCGTGAGGCAGAACTGCCCTTCCTTTTTACGGACAAAGGAAACCAAACCCAAGGCTCGAAGCCCAATCCCCCACAACACTTAGCGTAACTGTGACCTGGAGTCTTGGTTTTGTCTGTTCAAAATTGCACACTGGCTTTTGCGGCGCGCCCGGGTCGCTGGCCAAACGGACGGTGCTCGATTCTCGCGATACGACAAAAATCTTCCTTATTTTCAAGCTTTTCCACAGGCACGATTTTTACTGGAAGGGTCGAACGTGCCGTGGCAAAATAGTGCAAGAAATTGCTCCCGCTGGGGCGCAGGAGTTTTGTATGGTATCCCGTCGCCGGTTGCCGGCACAGCGCCGTACTCAGAAGCCAACCAGGGATTTTGATCCGCAAGCCTTTTTGGCGAGTGCGGGCATTGGCAGGACTGTCCGTAGCTATATGCCGAAGCAGGCGATTTTTTCGCAAGGCGAGCGTGCGGAGGCTGTGTTCTACATTCAAGAGGGGCGGGTGCGGCTCAGCGTGCTCTCCAAACAAGGCAAGGAAGCAACCATCGCGCTGCTCGGCAATGGCGATTTTCTGGGCGAAGGATGCCTGGCATCGGATCAGCCCATCTGCCTGGCTACGGCTACAGCAATTACGGACTGCTCCATCCTAAGGATTGAAAAGAAGCGGATGATGCGCACGCTGCACGAGGAACATGAGTTGTCCGACCTGTTTGTGGCGTACGTGGTGGAACGTCACAATCGCACGCAAGCGGACTTGGTGGATCAACTGTTCAATTCCAGCGAAAAGCGGCTGGCGAGAGCGCTCTTGATACTGTCCCGCTTCGGGAAAGAAGATAAGCCCGAGACCGTGCTCCCAAGCGTCAATCAGGAGACGCTGGCGGAAATGGTTGGCACCACCCGCTCCCGGGTAAATTTCTTCATGAACAAGTTCAGAAAGCTCGGCTTCATTAAGTACAACGGTGGATTGCAGGTGCACAGTTCGCTGCTTAGCGTTGTGCTGCACGAGTAGCTCACAGACCGCCGCTCCCAGCCACCATCGTTTTTCGCTCAAGTGGACACTCAGAATGTCGGCGGAGTGTTGATCCACAACAGCCAGGTCTCGCTGCGGCCGGGATTTTTCCAGTGATGCGGCGTGGCGCTCTCAAAATAAAAGCTGTCGCCGCGTTTGAGACGGTATTCCTCGCCGTCGAGAGCGATCTGTAGCTCTCCGCGCAGCACGAAAAGGAACTCCTCGCCTTCGTGGGCGTACGACTCGCCGCTGCCGGCCTCGGGAGCGATGCGGAACAGATGCGGCTCCATGACTTTGTTGCCCCAGGCGAGCAACTCCATGCGCACGCCGGGACCGGCATCGAGGACCTTGCGCTTGGGCGGGCGCACCAATCGGGTATCGATTTCCGTGGCATCGAAGAACTCGAGAATGTTGGTGCGGTAGTAGCGCGCCAGGCGGCGCAGGGTGCCGACGGAGGCGCTCATCTGCGAGCGTTCGAGCGCGCTGAGGAAGCCAATGGAAATTTCCGCGGCGGCGGCGACTTCGGCGAGGCTGAGGCCGCGCTGAATACGCAAGCGGCGCAGTCTGGGGCCAATGGCAGCCGTGCTGCTGTGGGCAGGATGTTTGATCGTTCCTTCGCGCTTCAGCATCTGCACGATGGCGACCGCATTCAGGCCTCGTACTTTGCGCAGGTAGCGCGCCTTTTTCAGCAAGCGCACGTCGTCGTGGGTGTAAAGACGATACCGGCTCTGGGTGCGGTGCGGGTGCATCAGGCCCAGGTTTTCCCATCCCCGGATCGCGGAGGGAGAAATTCCCACGGCGCGCGCCACGTCGCCGATTTTGAGATAGACTTGACCGTCGCTCGACATGATCCCCGAATATGCCTGCTGGTCGCGCCGCGGGCAACGAAACTTTTCCGCTTGACAGAGGGCCGCGGAACCAATAACCTTGCGCGATTATAGCAAGGTTTGGGTCACGCGCAAGTTGAATTCTGACCCAGGCAAATTTGCCCTCGAGAACTGGAGGACCCGTCATGCCGTCGTCAAAACTGTCCCGTATATCCTGTTGGCTCATCTTCGTCAACTCGGTCCTGAGCCTATGTCTGATCTGTTCCACGCTCCTGTCCGCCCAGGGCAGCGGCGGACGCATCCTCGGCCGCGTCATCGACCAGAGTGGCGCTATCCTGTCGGGAGTGAAAGTCACCGCCACCAACGAAGCCACGGGCGCCACCCACCAAACCCAGACCAATGCGACCGGGGACTACTCCTTCCCTGCAATGCCGGTTGGCACCTACACGCTCACCTTTGACATGGCGGGATTCAAGACCAGCATCAACAAAGGCATCGCAGTCGAGATCAACCAGGTCGTGACCATCAACTCCAGCCTGCAGATCGGCCAAGCCAAAGAGTTGGTCGAAGTCACTACGGAAGCGCCCCTGGTGGATACCACCACCACTCAACTGGGAGCGATCGTGAACAATCGCTCGGTGAACGAACTGCCCTTGAACGCGCGCGACAGCTACCAGTTCCTGCAGTTGCAGCCCGGTGTGCAATCGCAGCTGGGTTCGAGCGGCAGCACGTTTTACGGCAGCGACGCGGCGGGCTCCGTGTCGGTCAATGGTGGCCGCGGACGGTCGAACAATTTCAGCGTCAACGGTGGCGATGCCAACGACCAGTTTGTGAACGCGGCGGCGGTGCAGCCGTCGCCCGACGCAATTGCGGAATTTCGCGTCATTACTAATACGTTTGACGCCGAATATGGGCGGAACTCGGGGGCCGTGGTCAATGTCGTAACCCAATCCGGAACCAACGCGATGCACGGCGATGTTTACGAGTATTTCCGCAACAAGGTTCTCAACGCCCAGGGCTTTTTCAATACGGTCAAGCCGCAGTTCAACCAGAATCAGTTTGGCGGGACGTTTGGCGGCCCGATCAAGAAAGACCGGACCTTCTTTTTTGGATCCTATGAAGGGCGCCGCATCCGCCAAGGCCAGCCCAGTGAACTGGTGCAGTTGCCGACGGCAACGGAAATCGGAACCCCAACGATACCCGGAGACTTCAGCGCGGGCGGCGCGTTCACGGGCGGAATTGACGCCACCGGTCTCCCTGTGGGCCAACCTCCGTTCCTGGCTCAAGCCCTCGACGGGCGTCCGGGCTGCGACACTGCTCTAGGCTACTCGGTCGCGTCTCGGACCGTGGTGCCGGTTCCTGGTAGCTCCACCGCTACGTACATACCCTGGACCGAGGTTTTTCCGAACGTAACTATTCCCCAGCAGTGCATGGATCCGGTCTCGCTGAGCCTCCTTCAGTATTTGCCCGCGGCACCCGCGTCGGGCCTATACCAAGGGGTACCGACCGAGGCCGACAATCAGGACCAGTTCACGGTTCGCGTGGATCACAAAATTAACGACCGCCAGAATCTGAGTGTTTACTACTACTTCACTGACGAAAGGACTAACTCTCCGTTCTATAACTTTCAGGCTTCGGGCGCGAACGTTCCCGGGTTCGGCACGATCGTAGACCAACGTTATCAGCAATGGAATCCGAGCCACACCTGGAGCCTCAGCAATGCGCTGGTCAATGAATTCCACGTCACCTACCTGCGTGAAGGGCAGCTGACGTTCCAGCACCCACAGAGTACGGGTGCGGTGACGAGCTTCTGCAAAGGCTTGGCTAATGTCCCCGGCTATCAGACGAACGCATGTTTCACTGGCGTGTCCGACTCGTCGGCGATCAACGCCATCGCGCCCCCGCCCGGTCTAAGCGGGGCTGGGATCTACACTGGCTTGCCGTCGAATCACACGGGATTACCGTTTGTTGATGTCGCCGGCGGTTTCAACATCGGCAACGGCTGGGAAGGCGAATTGCCGCAGGTGGGCAATTCGTTTCAGTTTTCCGATAATCTCAGCTGGGTGAAGGGCAATCACACGATGAAGTTTGGAGTGGATGCCCGGCGATCGCGCTTTGACCAAACCTTGTATTACAACGTCAGCGGCGACTTCACATTCGACAGTTCCGGCACCAACGCCATAGGTTCAGCCGACAACTATCCAGGATACTTTTTAGGGCTGGCGGATACTTATTCTCAAGGTTCAGCACAACGCGAGGGCGTCCGCAACACCGGTCTATACCTGTTTGCGCAGGACAGCTGGAAGATTAAGTCGAACGTGACTTTCAACTACGGATTGCGTTGGGAACTGGATACTCCGCTGACCGACAGTCTCGGACACGTGCAGACTTTCCGTCCCGGCGAGAACAGTACGGCTTACCCCTGCACCATTTCAAATCCGGATTTCTTGGGCAATTCTTCACCTCTGACCTATTGTCCTACCGGGCTGGTGGTTCCCGGAGATCCCGGCGTTCCGGCAGGCATGACCTCAACTTATTACAAGGCGTTTGCTCCGCGCGTGGGACTTTCCTACAGCCCCAACTTCACCAGCGGGTTGCTGGGCAAACTGTTTGGCAGCACCGGGAAGACCAGCATTCGGACGGGATGGGGCCTTTTCTACAACCCGATGGAGCAACTGGTGCTGGAGCAGTTCGGCGCTGAACCGCCCTTCGGCAGCAGCCCCAGCTTCTACAACACATTTTTCAATACCCCGTTTGTGGGACAGTATGGAAACGTGGCCCCGAACGGATTCAACGACTTTCTGCCTAAGACACCCAAGGGACAGGATCCGGGTTGGGAGGGTTACGCTCCCATTCTCATGTATGGCGACTTCCAGCCTCATCTGCGCACGCAATACACGGCGCAATACAACTTCAGCCTCCAGCGGGAGATTGCCAAGGATCTACTGTTGCAGATCAATTATGTGGGGTCGCAGGGCCATCGTTTGTTGGCGTCGCACGATATCAACCCAGGCAATCCGCAAACCTGCCTGGACCTCATCAACCTGGGCCAAGGCTGCGGCCCAACCGGAGAAGATAACACCTATCAGTTCACCTTGCCTGCCGGATCCACTCTCACCCTGCCGAATAACCAAGTCCTCACCGGCGCGGCCGGTGGAACTCCGGTTTTTCTGGCGGGAACGCGGCCCTATTCGGCCCCAAACTGCGTTACAAATGGTCCGAACGCGGGTACGAACTGTCCGGCGAATGGCAGTCCTATCTTCTCTGACATTTTCGCCGAAGACACGATTGCGACTTCGGCTTACAACTCGTTGCAGACCATGCTCGAAAAGCGCTTCTCGCATGGCGTGCAGTTCCAGGCGGCCTATACCTTTAGTAAGTCGCTCGACTGGGCATCGAGTTTCGAAGAGACGCTCAACCCGTTCGACTACAAGAAGAGCCGCGCGCTTTCGTTGTTTAACTCCGCGCAACGGTTTGTCATTAACTATGTTTGGGATATTCCGGTGGCGAAGTATCACGGGATCAAGGGCAAGGTTCTCGATGACTGGGAATTTTCCGGTATCACCCAGTTCCAGAGCGGTTTCCCGATTCGCTTGCAGACGCAGAACGATAACGAACTGATTGGCAGCTTCTTCTTCTTTGGCACGGGTGCGCCGCAGATGACGGGAACTGTGCCGCAACTGCAGAATCCGAAAGCTGTACAGACGATCAACGGCGTAACGGGACACTTTTATCTGACGCCTGGTCAATTCGCGGACCCTGCCCTGGGCACGTTCGCCACAACGCCGCGGTCAATTTGTTGTGGCCCCGGGGAGAACGAGTGGGACATCACGTTATCGAAGAAATTTTCGATTACCGAGGCCCGCTACTTCCAGTTCCGTGCAGATGTATTCAACTTGTTCAACAAAACTCAGTTTGTCAATCCGGACGGCAACTTCTCGGACTCGACGTTCGGGCAGGTGCTGTCGGGGCGCGATCCGCGTCTGGTACAATTTGCTTTGAAGTTCTACTTCTAGTCCGATCCCCGGGCGGTTTCGGCCGCCCGGGTCTAATCTAATGGCCGATCCGGCCTGAGTCTTAATGGAGAATCCCGATGTACCCCGCATTGCAAAAAGAGCTGGAAATCTACGAGCGCCGTACGCCGAAGTCCGCCGAAGCGCATAAGAAAAACCTGAAGCGTCTGCCCCTGGGCGTGGCCAGCAACTATCGCGCCTATGAGCCGTATCCGATCTTTGTGTCAGAGGCGTCGGGCAGTAAGTTCCGCGATCTCGACGGCAACGAATACATCGACCACAATCTATGTTTTGGCGCGCTTATGGCGGGCCACTCGCATCCGGCGGTGATCAAGGCCGTGGAAGCGCGCCTGCACAAGGGCACCATTTACGGTATGTCGCACAACATGGAGTGGGAACTGGCGGAAGAGATCTGCACGCGCTTTCCCGTCGAGATGTGCCGCTTCGGCAACAGCGGCACCGAGGCCACCATGCATGTGATTCGTCTGGCTCGCGCCGCTACGGCGCGCGACAAGATCATCAAGTTTGAAGGCGGCTACCACGGGCTGCATGATGCGGCGCTGGTGAGCGTGAAGCCGCACCCGCCCGGCGACGATTTCGGCGACATCAAGAATCCGAAAGCGGTGTCCGGTGGGGCAGGCGTGCCGAAGGCGAGCATCGCGAACGTGCTGGTGGCTACCTTCAATGACCTGGAGACAGTGGAGCGCCGGTTCCGGGAGAATCCGAATGAGGTCGCGGCCATCATCCTCGAACCGATCATGATGAACGTTGGGATGTGTTTTCCGCAGAAAGGATTCCTCGAGGGCCTGCGGGAGCTGTGCGACAAGTACGGCGCGCTGCTGATCTTCGACGAAGTCAAGACGGGCGCGAAGCTGTGCTGGAGCGGAGCCTCGGAATACTTCGGGGTTATGCCCGATATGATCTGCCTGGCGAAGTCGATTGGCGGCGGGTTGCCGCTGGCGGCTTTCGGCACGCACAAGCGGGTCATGCAATTGATCTCGGACCACAAAGTTTTCCACGGCGGAACTTACAACACGAATCCGATCTCGATGGCTGCCGGCTTGGCAACTTTCCGCGAAGTACTTACTCGGGCGAACTATAGGATCATCGAGAAACTTAGTAACAAGCTGGTGGACGGATATAAGAGGACCATAGCGAAGGTCGGCTTGCAGGGCTACATCGCGAGCGCGGGCGCGAATGGCGTGCTGATGTTGTATCCGAAGGAGGTTCGCAACTACCGCGACTGGCTGCCGATTGACGTGGACCTGTGGCGACACTACTGGTTCGGCATGGTGAATCGCGGCGTCCTGTGCCAGCCCTACTGGTGGGACGAGCAGTGGACAATTTCCGTGCAGCACACCGAGGCGGATATCGATAAGCACCTGGCGGCTTTTGCCGACGTGGCTGGGGCTCTTGCAGTGGCGCAGCAGGAACGATTGGGTGCGGTAGTCGCACACTAAACCCATCGGGTGATCGGGCCATCGGGTCATCTGAATCCGATCGCCCAATCGCCCAGATGAGCCGATTCTTCTATGTCCGACAACGTTCCCAATCAGCCGCACTTGAAGCGTGTCCTCGGACGCTTTGACCTGGTATTGCTGTTTGTCGTTGCCGTATTCAATCTGAACGTCGTCCCTAGTATCGCCGCCAACGGCGGCGTGACTGTCTGGCTGTGGATCATCTCGCTGCTTTTATTTTTCTGGCCGCAGGGGATCGCAGTAATCGAACTGGCGCATCGCTATCCGGGCGAAGGCGGCGTGTACTTGTGGGCGAAGGAAGTGTTCGGCGATGCTCACGGCTTTCTATCTGGCTGGTGTTACTGGACGAATAACATGCTGTATGTTCCGACGGTAATGCTGTATTTCGTCGGAGTAACTGTGTTTGCGATGGGGCCCGGTCATGCGGCGCTGGCCGACAACAAGAATTTCGCGATGGCCGCTTCGGTGTCCCTGCTATTGCTGCTGACGGTGATGAACATTGTCGGGCTGGGAGTCGGGAAGTGGCTGAACAATGTGGGCGCCATTGGAACGTTTATCGCTGCGGCGGTGCTGATCGCCTTGGGATTTACGGTATGGTCGCGTTTTGGCACGACCGTCACCGGTGCTGATTTTCGGGTTCCGGCGGACCCCAGGTTTGTTCTGAATTCGTTCGGCGTGATTTGCTTCGGTTTGGTCGGGCTGGAACTGGCCTCGGTGATGGGCGACGAAATCCGCGATCCGCAAAAAACCTTGCCGGGTGCGGTGGCGTGGGGTGGCTTGATTTCCGGGCTGCTCTATATCGGAGCTACACTCACGCTGCTGATTGCGGTGGGCAAGAACGACATCAGCGTATTGCAGGGCATTGTGCAGGCGGTCAGTCATATGGCCGGCAAAGTTGGCGTGGCGTGGATTATCACTCCATTCGCGGTGATGCTGAGTCTCTCGATCGCGGGGATTGGTTCGGCGTGGATGGGAGGGTCGGCGCGCATTCCGTTTGTCGCCGGCCTGGATTCCTACATGCCGGCGTGGCTCGGCAAAGTTCATCCCAAATATAGAACGCCCCATGCGGCGCTGACCGTGCAGGCGGTGGTCTCGCTGGTATTGATTGTCATTAATTTTTATGCCTCGGGCGGCGTGCAGGAAGCTTTCCAGACCATGCTGTCGCTGGCGGTCGTCTTGCAACTGGTGCCCTTTTTATATGTGTTTGCGGCGCTGCTGAAGTTTGCTTTCGGGGGCGACATGGCGGGGGGGCGCTACAGCCGGGGGACGCTGATTGTTTCCGGATTGTGCGGCTTCGTGACTACGGCGCTGGGAATCGCATTAGCGTTCTTCCCGGCGAAGCAGATTACCTCGGTCTGGAGGTATGAAGCGAAGATGTTCGGCTTCACGTTGTTTTTTCTGGTGCTGGCCGCGTTTTTCTTTTTCGTGTACGGGCGACTGAAGGCGCCGCGCGCAGCCGCGGTCGAGTTGTAGAACTTTGAGAGGAGGCTTCTTATGCCAAGCGGAGTTAAGTCAGAAGTTCGTACTTATCAGATGTACATCAATGGCGAGTGGGTGGATAGCGCATCGAACAAGACGACTGCCGTACTCGATCCTTCCACGGAAGAAGTGATCGCGCAGGTTCCGGCGGGAAACGTCGAGGACGTGAACCGGGCGGTGGCCGCGGCCAGGGCCGCTTTTGATACCGGTCCGTGGGCTTCAAGCACGCCGCAGGAGCGCGGGCGCATCCTGTTCCGGCTATCGGAGAAAATTCGCCAGAACCTGCCCCAGCTGGCGGAAATCGAATCGCGCAACTGCGGCAAGCCGATCGTCGAGGCGGAATACGACATCAACGACGTCGCCACCTGCTTTGAATATTATGCCGGGATGGCTACGAAGGTTCTGGGCACGGTCAATCCGGTTCCGGACAACGCCGTCAGCCTGACCATGAAGGAACCGATGGGCGTGGCCGGCATGATCACGCCGTGGAACTATCCGCTGCTGATGGCGACCTGGAAGATGGCGCCGGCGCTGGCTGCGGGATGCACTTGCATTCTGAAACCGCCGGGAGTCACGCCGCTGACCGCGCTGGAACTGACGAAGTGGCTGCCGGAAGTGGGCCTGCCGCCCGGTGTGCTGAACGTCGTCACCGGCTCGGGATCGGTCTGTGGCACCGCGCTGGTGAAGCATCCCGATGTGAACAAGATCGCATTCACTGGCAGCAATTCTGTGGGTAAGACCATCATCAAGGATGCGGCGGATACGTTGAAGCGCGTCACTATGGAATTGGGCGGCAAGTCCCCCAACATCTTCTTTGCCGATGCCGACTTCGAAAATGCCATTGACGGCGCGCTCTTCGGCGTCTTCATCAATCAAGGAGAGGTATGCTCGGCGGGCAGCCGCATCCTGGTCGAACGTTCCATCTACAAGAAGTTTGTGGAGGCCATGACCGAGAAGGCGAAACGAATCCGGCTCGGTCCGCCGCTGGAGCGCGAAACCAAGATGGGGCCGATGGTGAGCCGGGATCAGTACGACACGGTCCGGTCTTATCAGGAAATTGGAAAGAAAGAAGCCAAGATGTCGATCGGTGGCGGGCGGGCGGAGAAGTTCGCCAAGGGCTACTACATCGAACCCACGATTTTCTATGACGTGGATAACAGCGCCCGCATTTCGCAGGAAGAAATCTTTGGCCCGGTGGCGGTCGTAATTCCGTTTGACGATGAGAAGGACGGGATCCGAATTGCTAACGATACGCCGTTCGGCCTGGCGGGAGCGGTTTGGACACGCGATATCTTCAAGGCCTTCCGCACCATCAAGGCGTTGCGCGCCGGCATCATCTGGATCAACCACATGCAGCCGACTTATGTGGAAGCTCCGTGGGGCGGCTACAAGCAGTCCGGTTACGGCCGCGAGTTGGGGCCGTGGGGCATCGAAGAGTATCTGGAAAACAAGCAAGTGCATATCAACCTGAACGAGCAGCCGATCGGGTGGTACTGAGAACCAGTGATCAGTGGATAGTGGTTGGTGGCTGGTAACTAACCACTAACCACTATCCGCTAGCAACGAGGAAGGCCATGTCTACCATTCAACTGCGCACACCCATTCCCGGCCCGCGCTCGCGAACCCTCATGGAGCGGCGCAAGGCTGCCGTGGTGCAGGGGGTCTATCACGCCACGCCGGTCTTTGTCGCCAAAGCCGAAGGAGCGGTGGTCGAGGATGTTGACGGCAATCGCCTGATTGATTTTGCCGGCGGCATTGGCTGCCTCAACACCGGACATCGCGCACCGGCGGTGGTTGACGCGGTGCGCCGGCAACTCGATCGTTTCCTGCACACCAGCATCAACGTGCTGCCCTATGAAGGCTACATCACCGTTTGCGAGAAGCTGAACGCGCTGGTGCCGGGCAAAGGACCGAAGAAGACGGTGCTGGTGAACACCGGCGCGGAAGCGGTCGAGAACGCCATCAAGATCGCGCGCTGCTATACGAAGCGGCCGGCGATCATCTGCTTCGAAGACGCGTTCCACGGCCGCACTTATATGGCGATGGCTGCGACCAGCAAGACACATCCGTACAAGGCGGGATTCGAACCGTTCCCGAGCGATGTGTATCGCATTCCGTATGCGTACTGCTTCCGCTGCTCGTTTTCTAAGACGTATCCGTCGTGCGATGTGCACTGCGCGCGGCACATCGAAGACACATTCAAACGGGTAGTGGCGGCGGAATCAGTGGCGGCGGTGATTGTCGAGCCTATCCTCGGAGAAGGCGGATTCGTTACGCCGCCGGCGGAATTCTATCCCACACTCGGCGCGATTTGCCGCAAACATGGCATTCTGCTGATCGCCGACGAAGTGCAGACCGGATTCGGACGCACCGGCGCGATGTTTGCCTGCGAGCGGATGGGACTGGAACCCGATCTGGTCACGACAGCTAAATCACTCACGGGCGGCTTGCCCATGGCTGCAGTTACGGGACGCGCCGACATCATGGACGCGCCCGGCCCCGGCCAGCTTGGGGGCACGTTTGCTGGAAATCCCGTGGCCTGCGCGGCGGCACTGGCCGTGTTCGACATCATTGAAAAAGATAACCTTTGCGCCCGCGCCAACGTTCTGGGCGAACGTTTCCGGAAGCGTGCGGCGAAGTGGCAGGCGCAATGGGAACTGGTCGGTGAAGTTCGGGGACTGGGCGCCATGCAGGCGCTCGAACTGGTGCGCTCGAAGACAACGCGGCAGCCCGCTGACGAAGAGACCAAACAAGTGTCACAATACTGTTACGAGCATGGGCTGGTAACGATCACCGCCGGATCGTACAGCAACGTGATTCGGCTGCTGATGCCGTTGGTGATCACCGACGCGCAAATGGACGAAGCCATGGACGTGCTTGAAGCCGCGCTGGCGCACGTTGCCGAAAAGAAAGGCCTGCTGACGGCGCAGCTTACGTAGCGCCTGGGATGAAACGCGGCGCCCGAAACCGGCGCCTAAGGCGCGTTCAGGAATAGGTTTTTACGGTATGCATGAACGCATACCCGGATACGAATCTTAGTTGCGCCACGAGCTGTTGGGGACAGCCGCTCTCGGCTGTCGGCCGAGCATGGGTGCTGAAGACAAATTTCTGACGGAGGAACCTTTATGACAGCTTCGACCTTAGTTTCCGAGGACGTAACCACCACGGATCGTTATTACTTCGTCCCAACCGACGCAAAGCCTGATCCCATTAGTGGAGAACGTCCCAAGACACTCAAGTACGGGGCCGGAGGCGTCTGGAAAGAATCCAAGACCAGAAAGTACATGCCTTGTTACGACCCTTCCACCGGGGCCGTGATCGCCTATGCCCCGCAATGCACTGCCCAAGAGGTCGAAGAGGCGATTCAGGCCGGTGTGCAGGCTTTTCCCGCATGGCGCGACACGCCGGTGACCAAGCGTACGCAGGTGCTTTTCAAGATGAAGCAGTTGCTCGACGAGCATCTCCAGGAACTCACCTACCTCTTGGCCCAGGAGAACGGCAAGAAGTGGGATGAGGCCATGGGCGACGTTCTCAAGGTCATCGAGGTGGTCGAGTTTGCTTGCGCCGCGCCTCAGATGATGAAGGGCGAGTCGCTGATGAACGTCTCTACCGGCTACGACACGGTCCAGTTCCGCGAACCGCTGGGCGTCTTCGCCGGTATCGCACCCTGGAATTTCCCGGCCATGATTCCGCAGGGCTGGATGGTTCCCATCTGCGTTGCCACCGGAAACTGCATGGTGCTGAAAGCGGCCAGCTCCGTTCCGCAATCCGCCATGCGCATCACGGAACTCTGGAAGGAGGCGGGGCTGCCCGATGGCGTTCTCAACATCGTTACCACCAGCCGCAATGAAGCCGAGATTCTGCTCAAGCATCCTGACATCAAGGGCGTGAGCTTCGTCGGCTCGACCAGCGTAGGTCTGCACATCTATGCAACGGCCGCCAGTCACGGCAAACGCGTGCAGGCCCTCACCGAGGCCAAGAACCACGCACTGGTAATGAGCGACGCGGTCATCGAGCGTGCCGCACAAGGAATCATCAACTCCTTTTGTGGATGCGCGGGCCAACGCTGCATGGCGCTGCCCGTCGTCGTGATCGAGAACTCCATCGCCGACAAGGTGGTCGAATCCGTCGTGCGCCTTGCGAAGGAGGTCAATCTGGGTCCCGCGTATGACAAGAACACGGGCCAGGGTCCTTTGGTGAACCAGGGGCAGAAGGATTTCGTGCTCAACTGGATCGAGACCGCAATCGACGAGGGCGCCAAACTCGTCCTCGATGGACGCAATCCGAAAGTGCCGCAGGGGTACGAGAAGGGCTTCTTCATCGGTCCCACCATCTTCGACTGCGTCACCGAAGACATGTCCTGCGGCCGGGAAGAAATCTTCGGTCCCGTGCTCTGCATCAAGCGCGTGGACAGCTTCGAAGAAGGACTGCAGATCATGAACAACAGCCGCTTTGCCAATGGCTCCGCGATCTACACCGAGAGCGGCCACTTCGCGCGCGAGTTCGCCAAGCGCACCGATGCCGGCATGGTCGGCATTAACGTAGGTATCCCGGTTCCGCTCGGCATCTTCGGCTTCACTGGGCACAAGCAGTCGTTCTTCGGCGATCTGCATTGCATGGGACGGGATGCGTTCATCTTCTACACCGAAACCAAGAACGTGACTTCGACCTGGTTCACCGGTAAGGAAGTCCCCGCCAAGGTCAGCACCTGGGACGGAACCATGACCAGGGGATAAGACAAAAAGTACGGTTAGGCTGCCTTCCTGGACCTTTGTGTCTTTTGGGGCAAACAAGAAGCGTGAACCACTAAGGACACGAAGGTTCACGAAGAAAAACATAAGGAGTTCTTATAGATGACTACCGCGACTGCCAACCCCACTATGACTGGCCAAGAAATTGTCGATCTCACCAGGAAGCACACACTGTTTGAGTGGTCGGCGCAATCCAAGGTCGATCCTATTCCCGTAGCCCGGGCGAAGGGCATTTATTTCTGGACGCCGGAAGGGAAGCGTTTCATCGACTTCAACAGCCAATTGATGTCGGTGAACATCGGACACGGCGATGAGCGCGTCATTCGGGCTATCACCGAACAGGCATCGGTGCTGGCCTATGCCAATCCGTTCATGGCGACGGAACCGCGGGCGCGGCTGGGGGCGAAGCTGGCGGAGATCACTCCGGGCGACATTGACACGTTCTTCTTTACCAATGGCGGCGCTGAAGCGAATGAGAACGCCATCAAGATCGCGCGTTTCTTCACCGGACGACACAAGATCATGGCGCGTTATCGTTCGTATCACGGCGCCACAGCCGGCGCCATCAGCCTTACGGGCGATCCTCGCCGATGGGCTGCGGAGCCGGGGATTCCGGGCGTGGTGCGCGTGCTCGATCCTTATCACGGCATCGAGCGCGGGTGGGAGTCGGCGGAAAGTTCGCTGACCATGATCGACGAAATTATCCAACTGGAAGGTCCGCACACGATTGCCGCCTTCATTCTGGAGACTGTTGTCGGGACAAACGGCATTCTCGTGCCGCCCGATGGATATATGGAAGGCGTGCGGAAGCTGTGCGATAAATACGGGATTCTGATGATTGCCGATGAAGTTATGGCTGGCTTTGGCCGTACTGGTAAGTGGTTCGCGATTGATCATTGGAATGTAGTTCCTGACCTGATTTGCATGGCGAAGGGACTTACTTCGAGTTATATTCCTCTGGGCGCCGTCGGCATGCGGCGACATATCGCGAAGCACTTCGACGACAAAGTGTTCTATGGAGGGCTTACTTACAACAGCCATCCCATGGGATGTGCAACGGCGCTGGCGACCATTCGCGTTTACGAAGAAGACAATCTGATCGAAAATGCGCGCAAGATGGGCGCGATCATGAAGGACCTCGGCCTCGAGTTGCAGAAGAAGCATCCATCGGTTGGAGCCGTCCGTTCGATTGGGCTGTTCGGGATCGTCGAACTCATTCGCAGCCGCAAGACTAGGCAGCCCATGGCACCGTTCAACGGCACGTCGGAGGAAATGACCGCGCTCGGCAGATTCTTCCGGGAGAACGGACTCTATACGCTGGTTCGCTGGAATACCTTCTACACCAATCCTCCGCTGTGCATCAACGAGCAGCAACTGCGGGAAGCTTTCGCGATTATCGACAAGGGGCTGGAGATCACGGATAGGGCGGTGAAGGACTAGTAGCTACGGAAGTATCTCTTGGCGAATGACAGGCGGCAGTTCCTCGCGAAGCTGGCAACCGCTCTTTTGAGCCTTCATCATTGCGGCTGCCAGATTTAGAATCCGTTCGCAGGCTTGTTCTGTGCTAACACCACGAGCGTGAATGTTCGAAATAAGATTGCGACTGGCGTCGGTATCCGATGCTTTCGGCCGGAATGCCATGTAGGCGGAGAGGCTTTCGGCGGTTGCCAAGCCTGGGCGTTCGCCGATCAAGAGAACGACAACTTTAGGTCGGAGTAACTCGCTAATCTGGTTGAGAACGCCTACGCGGCAGTAACGAACTGCGAAGATCTGGCCGAGACTCCAGCTTCGGATCTCTGCTGCTTTACAGAGGAGCGGCAACAGTCGCGGAACCTGTAGGGCGACCGCAGTTACTGAGAGTCCGTCGCCGATCACGATTTGCAAATCGTGTCCCCTGGTGCAGCGCTGGGTCACCTCTGTTCGGGACGCGTCATTCAAGTGACGGCCGAAGTCTGGGCGGAGAAGATACTCATCTTTGCTCGCCGCTTGGGTGCAGACTTCAAACAGATTCCACTTCCGCACGAAGGCGTCGCCAAGGGTTGAGGAGAGCTCCAGCTCCGCACGCACGGCATCGCGAGCGGCGGCATGCGCCTCGCGCAGTTCCAGTTGAGTATTAGTTCGATACGCTGCTCCGCTTCGGCCTGCCAGCAGGCGCGCCGGAGTCTGGGCGCGTACCTTCTGCATGATCTCGGAAAGATCGCAGGAACTCGCGAGTTTATCTTCCTCCGCAGCCATCAGACTGTCCTTTCGAGGGATGCCTCCAAACCCTGCATCAGTTGCCGCCTGGCGGACGAGTCGAGCGGCGCCGGTTCGGTTCCACGATAGATTCCCATAGTCTGCAGCCACGCTAGGAATTCCGGCGCGGGGTGCAACTGGAAAAGACGTCTTGCGGCCAGCGCATCGTGATAGCTGGTGGATTGGTAATTCAGCATCACGTCGTCAGAACATGGAACGCCCATGAAGTAGTTGCAACCTGCAGCGGTTAGAAGTAACAACAGATTGTCGGCCGAGTTTTGGTCGGCGGCGGCGTGATTGGTGTAGCAGACGTCGCAACCCATCGGCAGGCCAAGCAACTTGCCCATGAAATGGTCTTCGAGCCCGGCGCGGATGATCTGCCTTTCGTCGTACAGATACTCGGGGCCGATGAAGCCGACCACGCTGTTGACGAGAAAAGGGTTGAAGGCGCGTGCGACTCCGTAGGCCCGCGCCTCGAGCGTCAGCTGATCGACTCCATGATGCGCCTCGGCTGAGAGAGCGCTGCCCTGGCCGGTTTCGAAGTACATGACGTTGTCGCCGACCCACCGGGCATTGATGTTGCGTTGGCGATGATGTTCGAGAACTTGTTCGCGGCCCTCGCGCAGCATGTTCAAAGTGATTCCGAAGCTGTGGTTGGCCGCTTCCGTGCCCGCCACGGACTGAAAGAGAAGGTCGACTGGCGCCCCGCGATCTAGCGCTGCCAGCTGCGTTGTAATATGCGCTAAGCAACATACCTGCGTGGGAATTTCGTACGCGTCTACCAGGCGATTCAACGCCACCAGAATTGAGCTGACGGTCTCCACCGAGTCGGTGGCCGGATTCACGCCGATGACCGCGTCTCCGCAGCCGTAGAGCAGTCCTTCGAAAGCGGCCAAAAGGATTCCGCCGATGTCGTCGGCGGGGTGATTGGGTTGCACGCGGATACCGAGCACTCCGCGCTCTCCCATGGTATTGCGGCAGCGGGTGACGTTGCGAATTTTGGCGGCCGCAAGCACCAGATCCTTGTTGCTCAAGAGTTTGGTGACGGCGGCTGCGATTTCAGGGATGATGGCTCTCTGCAGCGGCTGTAGCTGTGCGCCGGTGGTAGCGTCGTCGAGAAGAAATTCGCGAAACTCGCCGACGGTCATGCTCGCAATGGCGCGGAAAGCTTCCTGGTCGAAGGTGTCGAGAATAAGGCGGGTTACGTCGTCTTCGCCGGCGTCGATCAGCGGGCGGCGGACGATTTCATCGAGCGTCAAGTCTGCAAGTTTGCGCTTTGCGGCGACTCGCTCTCGTTCCGATCGCGCGGCGATGCCGGCCAGTTGGTCGCCGGATTTCTCCTCGTTGGCTTTGGCAAACAGCTCGCGGAGATCGGAGAAATTGAATCGCTCGATCATGGCAGGCGCGCTTCGAGAGACTATGTTACCGAAAAAGCCGGAAGCGAGCGTTGGTTGGGATCGAGACCTGGCGGGACTATAGCGACTAGCGCCAGCTACGCTGCTGGCCGTCGTACGGGGAAACGATCAAGGGCTCGTGATGCGCTTTGGCGGCGTGTTCATTGATGGCGGTTGCGGCCTGGGTGCGGAGGTTACCGGCCTTGGAGTCGAAATCCAGCGTGCTGACGCTGTGCTCACAGTGCGTGCAGGTGAACTTCATGCCGCTCTTGATGCGCTCGATGCGATAGGCTTTCACTGACTGAATTGTAGCCCCTTTGCCAGTTGGGGTGAGTCACGCGATGGTGGGGCAGCGAAAGTAACTTTAAACCTGCCCCCAGCGCCTGAAGGCGCTCTCATAACACAGGATTTTCGGCATGCCTGAAGGCATGCCCTGATACGAATCCTCTTGCCCAGTTGGCTGGGCGTCGTCATTTTGCGAGACGGTTGTATTTCTTCAGGGCCTCGCGCAGACGGTCGTGGGGCAGGGCTATGACAGTATGGTCGTCTACGCCGATCATAGTTTCGGCTGCGACCATGGCGTTGACTACGGCTTCTTCAGTGGCCTGGACGGTGGCGAGAAACAGAGGATCGAGGCTGTCGTTGGGCAACATTTTCAGGTCGCGGACTCCCTTGGAAGACGCTGCTCGGGGATTTGCAGTAGAGAAAGCAACGAAAATGTCACCGGAGCCGTCGCCGGAGAAACTGCCGTCGCGGCCGAGGCCTAGGGAAGCCTTGCGGACGAGGCGCCGCAGTTGAGTGGGGATGAGCGGGGCGTCGGTGGCGACAACGATGATGATCGAGCCGACGTCATCTTTCCACACCGTGTGCTCGGGAATTTCCTTGCCCACGGGAACTCCAGCGATGCGCAACTGGTCGCGCTCTCCGTAGTTGCATTGCACGAGCACGCCCACCGTGTAGCCCCCGCCTTTTGCATCGAGGACGCGGGAGGACGTTCCGATACCTCCTTTGAATTCGTTGCAGATCATGCCCGTTCCGCCGCCGACGTTGCCTTCTTCGACAGGGCCGCCGTGCGCCGACTCGAGCGCGTGGAAAGCGTCCTCGGGTTTCACGTGAAATCCATTGATGTCATTGAGATAGCCGTCCCAGGTTTCTGCCACCACGGGCAACGACCACCAGTAGCCTTCCATGTCGGGCTCGCCGCGCTTCACTTTCCAGGCAATAACCGCGTCGCGCACCACGCCGACGCTGTGTGTGTTGGTGATCATGATCGGGCCATTGAGGAAGCCCGAGTCTTCGAGCCAAGTCGTGCCCGTCATCTCGCCGTTGCCATTGAGTGTGAACCAGGCGCCGAAGACGGAGTCGTTCGCATCTTTCCCGCGCGGATGGATGGCGGTAACGCCGGTGCGGACCGGGCCTTCTCCGACTTTGAGTTTGCCGCTGCCGGAGATCAGTGTGGTGTGTCCGACTTCGACGCCGTGGACGTCGGTGATCGCGTTATTCTCGCCGGGTGTGCCGTCGAAAGGGCACGCCGAGATCGCGAGCGCGGGGCTTTGCTTGGGCAAGAGAGAGAGTGCTGGTAAGAAGAACGCAGAGAAGCATCCGGAATGAGGTCATAGGTCGGTGTTCGATTTCCGTGTCGGCGGCAGTATAAAGCACGGAAGCGTTAGTTTAGAATCCTGCTAGAACAGGTTCCATAAGTAGTACTGGGTGGTTGGGAAGAGCGCTGGGAAAGTAGTCGCGTGCAGGAGACGAAATGGAAAACTGGAAGCGGGCGGTGATTGCGGGATCGGTGGGAGTGGCGACGATGTTGCTGATGAAGGGGAAACGTCCAGCGGCGGTGCTGGTGGGAGGGGTGGGACTGGCGGTGCTGGCGTCGGAGTATCCGAATCAGTTTGGAAAGATTCGCGAAGAGCTGCCTTCGTATGTGCGGCAGGGAACGAAGTTTCTGGATCTGGCGATGAAGATCGGCAACCGGATCGAGGAGTGGGCGGAACAGCGCGCGGCGCGGGCGTTTGAGGAGTTGGGAGAGTACTGAACTTTGTTCGCGGAAGGCAGGACATGGCCCGTCACAATACGAGCGCTTCGACTACTCGATTCCCAGTTGTTTGCGGGCTTCAGGGCTCAGGCGTTCGGGGGTCCAGGGCGGATTCCCAGACCACATTGACGTTGGCGTTGCGGACGCCGGGGAGTTGTTCCACGCGGGACTTGACCTGGGCGCTGATGTTGACGTGCTCGGGGCAGCCTTGCGCAGTTAGCGTCATGTCAACCGTGACGTCCTGTTGCCCTTCCGGCACTTCGTCGAGGCGGATGTCGTAGATCAGTCCGAGATCGACGATGTTGACGGGAATTTCTGGATCGTAGCACTGCTTGAGTGCGTTCAGCACGTCATCTTGGGCAATGGGCATGAGTTTCCTTTACGGCTCGGCGAATGCGGGAAATTGGAATCCTGGGCGCTTCCTCATATTCTAACTGATCATGGCCATCGATCCGGAGTTTCAGAAAAAACTGCAAGTCTTTCTGATTGCCGCCATCGTGCTTGCGGGCGGGCGTGCGGCGTACATCGTGTACGAGCGGCGCGAAGCGATGAAGGAAGACGCGAAGCCGCGGCAGGAAGCTTTGCTGAAGGCGGACTACTACGTAACGCCGAAGAAGTTGCATCCTTACGATCTGAAATCGGCGCACCAGTTGACCGAGCAGCCGGTGTGGGTCAAGGTCGGCTATCAACTCACCTACTATCCCTATGATCGCGAGCGGCACACAACGGATTTCGAGCATGAGGTGGGAACGTTGCTGCCCTTGCAGAAGCTTGCGATTCAGGATGTGGTGACCGATGTTTCTCCGTTGGCTCCGGGGATCAAGCAGGTGCTGGCGCGCTTTTCGGTGGAGGGCAAGAGCCTACGCGGTTCCGATCGGGGCGGAAGAAGGGCGGGGACTTCAATATTTACTCCGACGACATTTTCTTCATCGAAGATCCGCACGATTTATACAAGCACTGGCCGGCGGATATCTGGAAGAAAATTGATGCTCATGAGGTGGAGAACGGGATGAGCGAGTTACAGGCCAGCTTCGCGATCGGGCTAGGCATTCCGCAAGGTTCGGGCGGTTATGGTTCGCGCACTCTGCATTACCCGAATGGCGGAAAGCCGCTGGACATCAGGTTTGAAAACGACGAGGCGGTTGAGATCAGGCCCTCCTCGTAAGCTACAATCCGGTCATGAAACGAGCGCTTAGTGTTGCTGCTGCCTTCTTTCTGCTCTCCATTCTTGGTCTTGCTGCACCTCGCACCCTACGCGTGGACTACTACCACACCGGAAACTCGCACGAGGAATGGTTTAGCCTGGATCGAGTCGTGCTGGAGCCGCTGGAGTGGCCGGGGAATCTGAACAAATCCATCGACGAAAGTCAGCTCGGAAACTATCTGTTTGAAGTGCGCGAGCGAGGCAGCGGGAAATTGCTGTACTCGCGCGGATTTAATTCCGTGTTTGGAGAGTGGAAGACGACGGAAGAGGCGCTGCACGGGAACCGGACGTTTTCCGAGTCGCTGCGCTTCCCGACGCCTGACGCGCCGGTGGAAGTGTCGCTGAAAGAGCGCGCGGGGAGCCGCTTTCATGAAGTCTGGAAGACAACCGTCAATCCCGAGGACAAGTTCGTCGACCGGTCGCGGCCACCCTCGCCGGGAGCGTTGCTGGAATTGCAGAAGATGGGCGATCCGGCGATGAAGGTGGATTTGCTGCTGCTGGGCGACGGTTACACCGCAGGGGAGCGCGGGAAGTTTGAGCGAGACGCGCGGCGATTCATGGAGGCACTGTTTTCGACGTCGCCGTTTCGCGAGCACCAGAAAGATTTCAATGTGTGGGGGCTGTGTCCGGCGGCCGAGGAGTCGGGCGTGTCGCGGCCTTCGAGCGGAATTTACCGGCGGTCGCCGGTGGGCGCGGCATATGACACGTTCGGCACCGAGCGTTATGTGTTGACCACGGAGAACCGCGTGCTGCGGGACGTGGCGGCGTTCGCGCCATATGAGTTCATCGAAATTCTGGTGAATGGGCAGACTTACGGCGGCGGTGGAATTTTCAATCAGTACGCGACGGTCGCGATCGACAATCTGTGGTCGGGATATGTGGGCGTGCACGAGTTCGGGCACCAGTTCGCTGGACTGGCGGATGAGTACTACACGTCGGATGTGGCGTATCTGCCGGCGGAACAGAAGACGGAGCCGTGGGAGCCGAATGTGACCGCGCTGCTTGATCCGGCAAATTTGAAAGTGGAAGGATCTGGTTGCGGCGGGAACGCCGGTGCCGACGCCCTGGGATCAGGAAGAGTTCGATCGCTTTGAGCGGGACATCCAGCGGCAACGGAAAGAGCTGCGAGCGGCAGGGAAGCCGGAGGCGGAGATTGATGAACTTTTCCGCAAACAGCGCGAGAAGGAAGATGCGATGCTCGGGTCGCAGAAATTCGCCGGGAAGGTTGGAGCGTTCGAGGGTGCGAATTACGAGGCTAAGGGATATTATCGTCCAGAACTGGACTGCATCATGTTTACTCGGCACAAGACGTTTTGCGCAGTGTGCCGGCGGGCGATTGAGCGGATGATTGGGATGTATGCGGGGTGAAACGCTAAACCGCGGAGACCGCTGAGTTCGCAGAGAAAAGTTTTAGGGATTGCTCAGATGACTGCGAATGAACTCTACGACTTCTGGCGTCACGTAGTTTGGCGGCTGGATCGCGAACATGGGGCGGTCGATGACGGGCTTCAGCGAGACGTGTTCCCAGGATGGGCTCGCGGAATTCTCGACGGAGTGCAACAAGACGGCGTCAGCGTGGTCGAGAAAGGTTTGTGCGGAGGCTTTGAAATCGGCGGTTTGCGGATCGAGTACGGTCAGATAGAGATCCGGCTTCACGAAGCGCAGAATGCTGTTCGATTCGATGATGACGTTTTCGGTCGAGGCGAGAAGCTTGCGAATGCTCGGCATGGCTTCCGCCAGGTAGCCCCTGCTGGGTGCGGACCCACCAGGAGTGATCGGCTCCGGCGGCCAGGAAGCGCGATGTGTCCGACTCGCCGGAGCGGTCTTTTTCTTCTGATACAGCCCAGGAATGATCAGCGGTGGCGCAGTCGCAGGCTTCGCCGTTGGCGGAGCAGACGCCGTGTCCGTATTGCGTGATTTTCAGAGCGGTCCAGTGGAAGCCGGGCAGAGCGGCGATTAGACCGGCTACTACGCTGGTCTTGCCGACGCTGCGGGAGTGTCCGCCGATGACTATGATGGGCATGGAAAAACAGCTTTTGGCTTTTAGCCGTTAGCTTCAGGCCTTAATTTGAAGCGCCCAGTGCTGGCGCTCGACGCGGCGAGCCGCGTCTTTACGGAAAGTCCAACTTTGACGCTTAGCGTTCCTTCTTCGCTGACCTCGATACAAATGCCAGTTCTTTAAGATACTCCCTCACCGGGCGCGCTGGAGTTCCCCAGAATACGATGCCTTTTCCGCGCAACACCTTCTTGGGCAGGATGCCGCATTGGCCTCCCAGCATGGCTCCGGCTTCGACGCGGGCGTGATCGCCGATGCCGACTTGCCCGCCTATGACGACGTTGTCTTCGATGGTGACGCTGCCGGAGAGGCCGGTTTGAGCGGCGATTACCACGTTCTCGCCGATCTGGACGTTGTGGCCGATCTGCACCAGGTTGTCGATCTTCGTGCCGCGGCGAATACGGGTTTCGTCGAGTGCACCGCGGTCGATGGCGGTGTTGGCGCCGATTTCGACGTCGTCCTCGATGACCAGGCGGCCGATCTGGGGGGACTGTTCGTAGCGCCCGGTTTGCGCATCGCGGACGTAGCCGAAGCCTTCACTGCCGAGGACAGCACCGGCCTGCACGACGACGCGGTCACCGAGAGTTGTACCCGGATACACGGTGACGTTGGCGTCGAATGCGGCAATGGCTTCCGATTACTACGTCGTCGCCGATCACCGAACCGGGGCCGATCGTCGTTTCATCGCCAACCTTGACGTGTTCGCCGATAATCGCGCGTGGGCCGATGGCTACGTTCTCGCCGAGCTTAGCGGAAACGGGAACGATAGCGGAGGGATGAATGCCGTGATCGCGTCCGGGGTCACGGAGCAGCTTTGCGGCTCGCGCAAAAGCGAGACGCGGCTGTGGGGAAATCAGGATGGGCTTGGAGGGGCTGGCGCTGGCGAACGCACCGGCGATTACGGCGGTGGCCGATGAGCGGAGCGCGGCCTCCATATACTGGGCGTCTTCAACGAAGACGAGGCTTTGGTTCGTCGCGGATTGCAGGCTGGAGACGCTGGTCACGGTGATGGAGCCGTCTCCGAGAAGACGGCAGCCGAGCTTCTCGGCTAGGTGGTGCAGGGTTAGCTTCATGGCTCCCTATTGTCGCTTTCTGGGGCGCGTGTGTACAACGCAGGAGATACCAAGTGCGGACGAGCTTCCCCGTCTGGGGATGGGGCCCCGCTTCCACACAAGAGAAGAACCTCAGTACAGCGGCGGCTCGCCTGGCGGGCGGGTTTTCCAGCGACGGTGGACCCACAGCCACTGGTCGGGATAGCGGCGGATGAAGTCTTCGATGACTTTCGTGAATTTTGCGGTGTTGGCGACTATGTCGGCCTCGTTATCGCCGGTGCGAATCAGCTCGACGGCGGGATCAAAGCGCAGAATGTACTTGCGCAGTTCCTTGAATCCCACACCGTAAAGCCGGGGACGACAGCAGCGCCGGTGCGCAGGGCAATGCGGGCAAGGCCGCTGGCGGTGCAGGCTGGGATGCCGAAGAAATCGACGAACACACCCTGCGGCGGGGTCATGTTGGTGTCCATGAGAATGCCGACGGTTTCGCCGGCGCGCATGGCGGAGAGCAGGCCGCGGACGAAGTCATCTTTGTCCACGGTGCGGTTGCCATGCATGGTGCGGTAGCTTTGGATAAGGGCGTCGATATAGGGATTGTCGAGCGAGCGCATGACGATAGACAGCGGATGGCCCTGCAGGGAGTGAGCGAAGGCCGAAAGTTCCCAGGCGCCGAGGTGTCCGGTGAGAAACAGAACACCTTTGCCGCGAGCGTAGGCGCGCTCGAAGTTTTCAAATCCGTCATAGACAACGACGCGAGAAACATTTTCGCGGGTGTAGCGGGGGAAGAGGCAGACTTCGGCGAGCTGGCGTCCGAGAGAAATGAACTCTCCGCGAACCAGACGTCGGCGCTCGCGCGGTGACATTTCGGGAAAGGCAAGAGTCAGGTTGCGCAGGCCGACCCGGCGCAGGCGGCGGTGAACCGCATAGACGGTTAGCCCGAGTGTGATCCCGATGGCGCGCGCCACGGGACGAGGGAGCACGCCCAGGAGCTTGATCCAGGGCCAGACTAGAGCGTACTCAAGGCGTTTGCGCACTGTGCCGGAGTGTAGGGGGTCGAGGCGTTATCACGCAAGGCAGGCGATCGGAGATGTGTGGAGGCGGGACTTCGCCCCGCCCGGACGGAGCGGAGCCCCGTCACCACACGAGCGCTACTTTGCCGCCTGCTGCGCCCACTTGGCCAGCGTGCTCAAGAAGGGGTACGCGGCTTTGGGAGCTTCGATTTCTCCTTTGAGCGACGTCTTGAAGGGCACCATGCGGCCGTAGAAATCGCGGGTGCTGCCCTTGTCCTGCTTGATGACAGCGCCGGAGAGTTCGAGTCCGGCGAAGAGGCCGCGGGAGCGCGAGTAGGTGAGAACCTCGGCCCTCATCTTCCAATCGGTATCGGCGGAGGCGTGGCGCCCGACCGGGCCGGCGGCGGCGCTGGCATCGGCTCCGAGCTTAAATTGGCTGGCCAGCAGGTGATCCATGCCGTTCTTATTCATGATCAGCATAACGAGATCGGTGGCCTGGCCGCCGATCTGCAAGCCGAAACTGCCGCCGCCGATGGTGAAGAAGGCAGGCGCGCTCCAGCCTTTTTCAGTCCGGCAACTGGCGATGCCTTTGCCATAACGGCCGCCGAAGACGAAGCCTGCATTGAGCAGTGATGGAACCACGGCCACGCATTCGGCCGATCCAAGAATTTCTTCAGGGATACGCTGGTCGGGGGCGCCTTGGATTTCATCGAGCACGGTGCCGGCCGCCTCGACGCGCCCGGAAGCCTTGGTGTTGGCCTCGGCGGGCTTGGTGTCGTCGTCGGTAGTAGCGGAAATAAATGGGGTCAGCCAACAAACCAGCAGCAGCAGAACAAGGGAATTTCGCATCATGCCTCACTTGGGAGATCGAAGTATGGGCTCTATTGTCTCTGATTCTATTCGATGCGGGCTGCAGAAGGGGGGATATCGGGGGAGTGATCAGGGTGAGTCAGGGGACAGGCAAAAAAATGCGGGGCTGAAGGCGGCGACCCTAATCTCCGCTTCCAACCCCGTCTCCCAGGTTCTGTGGTAGGTGAGGCGAGTATGGGGCAGGTAGGGTGGGAGGACAAGATTACCAAGGTCACTGTCTAGGGGTAACCGAGGGTGGTTGACTGGTCCCTCCCCGGTCATTGGGGTAATGGGGATGATTGCGCCAAGTCAGAGTTGTCGGCGTAAAGGTGAATCCGCGACACCTGCGTTCTGACTGTGCAAAATTGACCGTTCTGAGACTGCTCCGGGGACTAGAGTTGGATCGGGACTCAAGCGGGAACAGGAGAAGCCAATGTCAAACCAACATTCCGTCACCAAACGCCACCGGCGCCAGAAGTCGGAGAAGCGTGGAGACTGCACTGCGCGAACCATGGCAGCTGTGAAGCAACTCGAAGAGGCGGCCAAGAAACTGGCCCTGCAGACGACGCCTACTTTGCCGTTACCAGCGAATGCGTGATGGCATGGACCGAGAGGGCGATGCGATTCTGCACGCCGACTTTGCGCATCAGTTTCGCGACGTGAGCCTTCACGGTGCGTTCTTCGATGCCGAGAGCTGAGCCGATCTCTTTGTTGGAGCGGCCGGCAACCAGCATTTCCAGAACTTCCTTCTCGCGGTCGGTAAAGCTGACCCGGCCGGCGGGGAAAATGCGACCTGGAGATGCGCTGACGCGTTCGATAAAAGTCGAGAGAACACGGCGCGGAGCCCATACTGAACCCTGATGCACGATGCGGAGAGCCTGGATAAACTCAGCGGGTGAGGCGGCCTCGTCCACGTAGCCCTTGGCGCCAGCGGCGATGGCTTTGAGGACGCTTTCATCGTCCATGCCGGAGCCGGTCACAATGATGCGCAGGTCGGGCCGGACGGCTTTCATGCTGGCCATGATGTCATACAGGTTTTGGCCTCCACGATTGCCGAGCAGGACTAGGTCGATGCTCTGCAACTGGCCGAGGTCGGCGAGCGAGGCAGAGACCAACTCTAGATCAGGTTCGGTATCAAAGAGGGCACGGAATCCGACAAACCGCAACGGATCGCTCTCTACCACGGCGACGCGTATCAGCGGTTTTTTGGCGACGGCGACGGCAGCTTTCATTAAGGTTTCCCTGTTAGGATTGCATCCTGAACAAGCTTGCCTGAACCAGCCAAGAATTGGAACGATTGGCTAGGGAAACAAATTACGGGGGTAACCCCCCTTCAGGCGTCAGAGGAGGTCTTGCCGTGACCAGAAGGCGGATGCAGCGGTATGGTGCGGGAATTCTGGCGGTGGGGATGATGGGAGCGGGACTGGGGAGGGCGCAGGCGCCGGCGCCAGGGCAAACGACCGAGCCAGCCTCAGGACAAACGACAGCGCCAACGACCGTACCACCTTCAATAACGTATCAGCCTAAGTTTCCGGGCGACCCGGCGCGTTCGGAATCGGAAGCGCAGGCGCTCGGCTACATGCGGGTGGTGCTCCGGGCAGAGCACGAATACAAGAAGCGTCATAACAAGTTCGCGGATACGTTGGAGGCGCTGGCGGGAACCGGGTCCTTCACCAAGCGCATGGCGCACTCGACCGAACGCGGAGATTACACGGCCAGCTTCCTGGCGCACTCTGGTCCGCACAACGACGGGTTCATCCTGACCATGACGCCCAAGCAGATGGACAGCGAACACCGCTCGTTCTACGCGGAAGACGATGGGGTCATTCATGCGGACGATCAGAAGCCCGCGGACTTGGATTCGCCAAAAGTGAAGTGAATCGGGTGCCACCCACCCCAACGCCGATCTTGTTGGCGGGATCGGAGAGACCTATTCGGAGCGGGGGCCCTTCGGGCTGGACGCTCCATCGTCGCGACGACCATCGTCGCGACTGGGACGAGCCGGGTCGGGCTGGACGGTGGGGATCTGATCGGCGATGCGGCGGACCGGGAGTGCACCCCCCGCGACGTTGTGGCGGCGCAATTCCCTGACGATATCATCGCGGTCGCGAGCGCCGTAGTCGTGGGCGAAGCGGGTGAGGGCTTCGGTCAGAATGTCGTGGTGGTGAATGTTCTCCAGACCTGGTTCACGGGTGACGTTCAGCCACAAGCGATGCAGCAGCACCACGTCCTCGTTCTTCATGGCGGGCGTGTGCGGACCGATGCGGAAGGTGTCAACGATGCCGTCGGTCTGAACAATTTGCAACACAAACTGGCGTTTGGGCTCGGGGATGGCTTCCCAGGCGGTGCCTAGCGCGAAGGCCTGCTCGGCGGTAGTCATCTTGCTGGAGAGGCCGGTGACGACGCCGGAGGAGTCAAGATTGTGGGCGGTCTGGGCAATGGCCGACCAGGAGTCGCGAGCCGGTACCACGAGGAGGGAAATCTTCTTGCCAAAACTTTCGGCAACCGAGACGGCGCGCGTAAACAGGGTCTGTTCATAATCGCTGAACATCTGCTCGGTGGAAAGGCCGTAAGCGGCGGCCCCGAACTGGCTGATGCGGGCGGTCATGACGACCACGTCCTGTTCGTGCGTGTCGGTGCTGCTCCAGCACCCATCTGAGGTGGTTCAGCGTGTTGTAGTCGCGGACCGGAACCAGCACGTTGCCCGGGCGGATGCCGACGGTCTCGCGCTCCACGCTTTCCGCCTGCTGCAACTGGAACTGCTCCTTCATCTGCGCCGCGGTGTGCGCGTGTTTGCGGCGGTTCACCTTTTCCGAGAACGTGAAGATCGTGAAGAAGACTACCGAAAATATCATGCCGCTCACCGTGGCCACCGATTTGGTGAACAGATTCACGATCGCGGTGGAGAGCAGAACCATCCCCACCGAAGCCAATCCGATCGGGATCTCGACGCCAAAGATGTGAAAATTGGGCGGCACTTTCCAGTTACGCTCACCCTTGTAGCGGTAGCGCAGAACCAGCATCGAAACGGTTTTGAAGACGAAGCTCCAAACCACGCCGAAAGCGTACGCTTCGCCCAAGGTGTAGATGTTGCCCCAGCTGACGATGATGGTGAACAACTGCAGTCCAACGATGAGGTTGATGATGCGGTAGGTGGTGCCGTACTTTTTGTGCGGACGGCGGAACCAGTCGGCGAGCACGCCGTCCTCGGAGACGCGGTTCAGCACGCCATTCGACCCGACGATAGCAGTGTTGACGGCACCCGACAGAATCAGGAATCCGACAACGACGACGAAGGCGCGGAAGGCCAGGCGCAGCACTTGCGGGCCGACCATGTGCATGGCGAGCCCGGCGATCAGGTTGTCGCTGTACACCTTTACACGGACATCGTCGGGGATGAGCATGACTGCCAGCAAAGAGACGAGGCCGGTGAAGACGAAGCTGTAGACGCCGATGACGATGGCCGTGCGTTTCAGGTTCTTCAGCTTCGGATGCGCGAGTTCGCGATAGACCTGGGCCAATGATTCTTCGCCGCTCATGGCCAGTACGGAGTGTCCGAAGCCGATGATGAGTCCGAGAATGCCGAACATGTGCGGCAAGCGGCTGTGCTTCCAGAATCCGAGCGATTCGTCGCTGTAATGGATATTGGCCAGGGTCGGGAAGGGCGGCAGATGACCGCCGACTTTCAGCAGGGTGAACAAAGACCAGCCGATCAGCATCACCACCATCACGGTTGTGATCTGCATGACCCAAAGGGCCTTTTCGCTGGACGCCTCGATGCCCTTGATGTTCTCCCACCAGAAGTAAAGGGTGACCGCGATTGCGAACACGACGGCTGTGGCGTTGGTGCCGACCTGCGGCGTGCCGTGGAAGAGGTGATGAACGGCGGAGGGAATCAAGCCGTGAGCGTCGGCGATGCTGATGGTGTCGTTGATCAGGCCGGCGATGTACTGCCCCGCCGATACGCCGGAAACTGGCCCCGTCAATATGTAATCGAACATCAGGGCCGAGACGCTGAGTTTGGCGAGCGTGCCGCCAAGAGCTTCTTTGACCACGCGATAGACGCCGCCGCGCACGAACATCGAGCAGCTTTCTACGTAGACGGCGCGGACCGCGAAAGCAAACAGCATCACGCCCAGAACAAACCACGGGGCGCTTTTCCCAATCGCCTGTTCAGCGATGCCGCCGGCGTAGAAAGCGGAGGAACCTAGGTCGTTGAGAATGACGGCGGCCGCTCGCCAATAGGAAATAAACGTGAGCATCACCGAGGTCGCAACCACAATGCGAACCCGGTTGTTGCCGGCAGGTGCGTTTGACGTTGACGACATGCAGCGGGAGCCCTAGTGGCTGTGTTCGTCCTCCCTGTCCAATAGGGTTCCGACATCTTCGATGCCCGTCAACACCAGCACAACGGCGGACCCGACCCAACCGGCGACAAACATGTATTCCAGAATCTTTACTAGGATTACGCTGAGACTCATGACCACGCTATGTTATCTGATCGGCGGGGAATTCGGCGGTGGATTTTGATGAACTGCGAGTTCTGCGCCCACTTCTGTTTGCTATTCTGATGCGTGCTCAAAATTGAACGAAGTGCCTGGGGGCTGGTCCTGCTGTCGGCAGTCCTGCAGGTTGTGATCTTTCCGCTGGCGGAACTCTACGGGCTGGCTTGGATCGCGGTGGCTCCGCTGCTGGTCGCGATCTTGCGGGCGCGGGCCCCGGACACTCTGCAACTCGACGATCATCGCCAGGCGCGTTTGCCCGCCACGCCGTGGCAGGGGTTCGTGCTGGGCTACGCATGCGGCATTCTTTGGCTGGCCGGCAGTTGCTATTGGATCTTCGACACCATGCGGCGCTATGGCGGTTTGCCGATTCCGGCGGCGGCGCTGGCGCTGATCTTGTACTGCATGTATATCGGGCTTTATCACGGGATGTTCGGGCTGGCGCTGGCCTTGATCGCTGGATCAAAGTCCGCCGGAACGAAAGCCTCCGACTATGGAGCGTCTATCCGGCGCGCGCTCGCGGCCGCTCCCTTTCTTTGGGTCGCAATGGAATTTGCCCGGTCGCGAACTTCACCGGACCCATGGGAGATGCTGGGATACTCGCAGACCGGAAATTTTGCGCTCACGCGGTTTGCGACCCTGGCCGGCGTCTACGGGCTCTCGTTTGAAATCGTGCTGGTGAACAGCGTGTTCGCGGCCGCATTCCTGGTTGCTCCCGAAGAAGCAGGAGCGAAGCAGCGTCGGAAGTGGATGCTGGTGGCGGCGTCTGTTGCGGCGGTGATCCTGCAGGCGGGGCAGTGGATGGCTCCTCCCGCGGTCGCCACCGATCACACCGCACTTTTGCTGCAGCCCGACATCCCGGTTCAAGATGGAGCGCTGTGGACGAAAGAATATTTTCAGGACACACTCCGGGATTTGACCGCTTTGAGTTTGCATCCCGCCGGAGCACCAGCAGGCCGGCATATCGACCTGATTGTGTGGCCTGAGTCGCCGTCGCCGTTTTACACGAACGATCCTCTGTTTCGAGACGCGGTCAGCGGACTGGCAAAGCAATCGGGAACGTGGGTGGTGGCGGGAGCGATTGGAATCACGCCCGCCATGCACAGCGGCGGAGACAGTTCCCAGATTTTCAATTCCGCTGCGCTGGTCAGCCCGCAGGGTGAGTGGGTCGGACGGTACGACAAAGTGCACCTCGTACCCTTTGGTGAGTATTTGCCGTTTCCGCAACTGTTTGCGTTTGCCGGAGGGCTGACCAAAGAAGTCGGGGAGTTTCAGCGGGGCGCGTCGCGCACCCCGCTGCAGGCTGGAGACGAGCGGGTGGGAGTCTTTATCTGCTATGAGTCGATGTTTCCCGACGAAGTGCGGCAGTTCGCGCTCGAGGGCGCCGAGGTTCTGGTGAATATTTCGAATGATGGCTGGTACGGCGACAGCGGCGCCTGGAAGGAGCATCTGCAGGAGACGCGAATGCGGGCGATCGAGAATGGGCAGTGGCTGCTGGCAGGAACGAATACCGGGATGACGGCGTCGATCGATCCTTACGGACGGATCGTGGCGGCAACCCGGCGCAACTTGCGCACAGCGCTGGCAGCGCCTTATGCGCTGAGTACGAGTACCACCTTCTACACCCGGCATGGCGACTGGTTCGCATATCTGTGTGCGATAATTTCAGCAGGCGTGCTGCTGGCGCGTTTTGGGTTTCGTGAGCGCTGACTCGGTCGTTGTCGAGCGACCAACGACTGGCTGAGCAAGACATGCCGGGTGATAAGCAATGCTAGATGAACTGGAACAGCAATACACTTCTTTAAAGACCAAGGTTCACGACCTGCGGGAGTATCTTTGACGCCGGTAAGCTGCGCCAGCAGTTTGCCGAAATAGAAAAGCAGGCGTCGGACCCCAATCTGTGGTCGAATCCTGAAAAATCCCAGCAAGTAATGCGCGAACGGAAGCGACTGGAGAGCGTGTTGTCGCTGGAAGGCGACCTGGAACGCCGCACAGAAGATATAGCCGCCTATTTCGACCTGGCTGGCGAAGGTGAGAACGTCTCGGCCGACCTGCAGCGCGAGTTGGATGCCCTCGGCGAACTGGTGGATCGCGTCGAAACCGAGACGCTGCTTTCGGGCCCGAACGACGGCCTGAATGCGATTGTGACCATTCATCCTGGGGCGGGCGGAACCGAGTCGCAGGACTGGGCGGAAATGCTGCTGCGCATGTATCTGCGCTGGGCAGAGCGGCAGGGATTCAAGACCGAGATGTACGACTACCAGCCCGGAGAAGAAGCCGGAATCAAGTCGGCGACTTTTTCGGTGATTGGCCAGTATGCGTTCGGCTATTTGAGCAGCGAGATTGGGGTGCACCGGTTGGTGCGGATTTCTCCCTTCGATCAGGCGAAGCGGCGGCATACGTCGTTTGCCAGCGTATTCGTTTCGCCCGAGATTGACGACAGCATCGAGGTCAACATCAAGCCGGATGACATTCGGGTTGACACCTACCGCTCCAGCGGCAAGGGTGGACAGCACGTGAATACGACGGATTCTGCGGTGCGGATCACGCACATCCCGACGGGCCTGGTGGCCAGTTGCCAGAATGAGCGGTCGCAGCATAAGAACAAGGAAAAGGCGATGAGCATGCTGCGTTCAAAACTTTACGAATTCGAGCTGGAGAAAAAGCGCGAGGTCACGAAGAAGATTGAGGACTCGAAACTGGATATCGATTTCGGTTCGCAGATCCGGTCGTATGTGCTGCAACCTTACCGCATGATCAAGGATCACCGCACGAAACTGGAGATCGGTGACGTGGATCGCGTGATCGATGGCGATCTGCGGCCGCTGATGCAGGCGTACCTGCGAATGCGGAGAGGCGAGAAGAAGGCTTAAGCAAGCGGCGGGCTGTCATACTGGATACGGTGGAGTTTTGACCACGGGGACACAGAGCTGCACAGGGGCACACAGGGGAGACCATAGGTTTGCGCGGGTCGCGGTTCTTATGAAAGTTAGAAAGAAGATTTCGTTGAAGCCGCCGAACCTCGGCCCCCGCCTGCAGCGTGCCTTTCGCTATGCCGCGGAGAAACACGACGGGCAGACGCGGAAGCAATCAGCGGTGCCCTACCTCTCGCACCTGATGGCGGTGGCGTCGCTGGTGCTGGAAGCCGGAGGCGACGAGGATATGGCGATTGCCGCGCTGCTCCATGATGTGGTCGAAGATTGCGGCGGTATGCCGAGGCTGCGGGAAGTCCGCAAGCAATTTGGTCCGCGGGTGGCGAGAATTGTCGAGGGCTGTACGGATTCATTCGGCGAGCCGAAGCCGGAGTGGGTTGAACGGAAAAAAGATTATCTGCGCGAAGTGAAGCACGCCGATGCTGAGACGCGGCTGGTGTCGGCGTCAGACAAACTGCATAACGTCCGCACGGTTCTGGCGGATTACCGGCAGCATGGAGAAAAAATCTGGAAGCGGTTCACGGGGAAGAGAGAAGGCACGCTCTGGTACTATCGCGCCTTGAGCGATGAATATCAGCGGCGGGGCCCGAACCGCATAACGCGCGAACTCGAGATTGCGGTCGCGCAATTGGAGTTGGCGGCCAGTCAGAAACCACGAGCATCGAAGGAGTTCACGAAGAAGTCCGCGACGAAGAAAGGCGCAGCCAAACCCGGGAGATGAATCATGGCTCGAATGCTTGATCTGGTCCGCAATTCGCAGCTTCCGTCGAACCTGATGCAATTCGCGGTGCGCGGAGCCCTCTCCGTGCCGCCGGGGGAAACGATCGAGATCCTGGTCCATCTGGCCCTGCATAACAAAATGTTTGCGGAGCGGGCGCGTCTTACGCTGGCCGGTTGGGATGAAAAAGCCTGCTTCGCGGCGGCTGCCGAGCCAGCGACCAGCACCGAGGTATTGGGATATTTCGTTTCTCTGGAGAATCTGCGAACTAGTTTGCTGCCGGCGTTGGCCGAGAATCCGTCGGTGAGCGAAGAGGCGCTCAACGCGCTGGCGGTCTCGGGATCGCGCTCGGTCGTGGAGGTTTTGTTGGCGAGTACGCGCGTGATGAGCTCTCCGCGGCTAATGCAGACGTTGCGGTCGAATCCCAGCCTGCGTCGGAATGAGCTCACCGAAATTGAAAAACAATCGCCTGGTTTGGAGACGAGTCCCGCCGCCGAGATCGCCGAAACCGAACCCCACCATGAGGTTATAGAAAGTGCCGTCATCAAGTATCTGGAAGAGAATGCGGCGGAGTTGGCAGCGGAAAAAGAAAAACCGTTCCAGCCCATTGGGATCGGACACGAAGAATTGGCACACGCAGATGCGGGCGGAGGCGAGGCGGCGCGTCAGGTTGAGCCGCAGGCTCCCCCTGCTACGGCGAGTGCGGACGCCGACGCGACAGCGATCGCGCAACGCAAAGCTGCGGCAGCCGCTCTTGCTATTCATGCCAAGAAGCATCCCCATCCCGGTGTGGAACGGCGCGACAGCACGCTGCAGAAGATTGCGAAGCTCGACATCAAGGGCCGGATCGCGCTGGCCATGCGCGGCAACAAGGAGGACCGCTCGATCCTGATTCGCGATTCCACCAAGCTCGTGTCCCTGGCGGTGTTGGACTCGCCCAAGGTTTCCGACGCCGAGGTGGAGGCGTTTGCGCTGCAGAAAAATGTGCTGGAGGCGGTGCTGCGGGCGATTCCCATGAAGCGGAAGTATGCGAAGAATTACGCCATCATGCGAAATCTGGTAACGAACCCGCGCACGCCGCTCGATGTCTCGCTGGGATTGATGAAGAACATACTGACTCGTGACCTGAAAAACCTGTCCGACAACAAAGAGGTTTCGGACACGATCCGCAAGATGGCGTTGCGGATGTTCAAGCAGAAGACGGAAAAGAAGGACTGATGAAGCAACCCGACCCTATTTACGAATTGTTAGCTCGGGCGAAGACGATTGCCGTGGTCGGATTGTCAGAAAGTCCGCTGCGGCCAAGTCACGGCGTTTCCGCCTACATGCAGGCAGCCGGGTACAAGATTGTCCCGGTGAATCCGCAGATTGCCGAGGCGCTCGGGGAGAAGGCGTATCCGTCGTTGCTGGAAATACCGCTGGCAATGGCGAAGAAAATCGATCTGGTGGATGTGTTCCGGCGGCCCGAATACGTGGATGAGATCGTGGAGCAGGCCATTCAGTTGAAGATTCCTGCGATCTGGCTGCAGGAAGATGTGATCAACGAATGTGCGGCAGAGAAGGCACGCAAGGCTGGAATGTTTGTGGTGATGGACCGCTGCGTTTTGAAAGAACACCGGGCGCGATTCGGATAGCGAATCGCAGCCTGTCTCAGGCGTTGCCACCCGATCCCAATTCTGTTCCCTGCGTCCGCACCAGGATGACCGTGGCATCGTCGCGCAACCCAGTTCCATTGGTAAACCTTCTGACATCCGCGAGCAGAGTTTCCGGGGTCATGTCCGGTGACTGCATCTGGGCAAGAAGCCGTTCCGGGCCGTATTCTTCGTCGGAATCGATGTCCGCCTCGGTGATTCCATCGGAATAAAACGCTATGCGCGAATCTTCGCCGAGCGTTATTTCCGTCTCCGAGAACTTGCTGGCGGAAATTCCCAGCGGCATGCCGTGTTCGTGATGGATCCAACGGTGGCCGGAAGGCTCGACCAGCAGCGGCGACAGATGGCCAGCGTTGGCGATCCGCAGAACGCGGCTCGATGGGTCGAGTTCGGCATACACCATGGTGACAAAGCGGCCGCTGGGAAAATCCTCGATCATCAGTTTGTTGAGGCGCGTGAGCACTTCGGCAGGCCCTGACCCGGTTTGCGCCAGCGAGCGCAACATGCCGCGGGTGGCGGACATAAGCAGCGCGGCCGCCATGCCCTTGCCGGAGACATCGGCGAGAACCAAGCCCCAGCGCCCGCCCGGCAGCGGGATGAAGTCATACCAATCGCCGCCGACCGAGCCTGCCGGACTCGAAAGTCCAGACACCGAGAATCCTGGTATCAGAGGAGAGCTGCGCGGCAGCAGAGCCTGCTGAATGGAGCGAGCTTCTTCGGCTTCGCGACTCATGCTCGTCGCGCTTTTCGCGCTCGTCGCCAAAGCGTCGGGCGTTGTGCACCGCGACGGCGACGTGATCGCACAATCCCTGCAACAGACTCAGTTGACCGGGACAGAAGGCATTCAGCTCGCGATGGGAAGCGGTGAAAACTCCGACCAGTTCGCCCTCGCGCTGCAGCGGGATGGCAACTTCGGAGCGCGTATCCGGCTCGCAGGCCATGTAATAAGGGTCTTGAGTGACGTCGGGAGCGTAGTGCATTTTGCCAGTGACCGCGACGTGTCCGACCATTCCGTCGCCCATCCTGAGGTGATGGCCCTTGCTGTGAACGCTGCAGCCGCGAACCCCGGCTAGCACGAATTCAGAATTTTCCGGGTCGCGAAGGTACAGATTGATTTCGACGCAGCCGAGCGATGCCGCAACCTCATCGACGATCCGCGGAACCAGTTCTTCGATGTCGAGAGTGGAGGTAATGCGCTGCGCGAATTTCTGCAGGCGCACCAGTTCCGCGATCCTTTGCGCGGGTGGGTCGAGCGAAGGTGGAGCGGAAAAGCTGAAATCCATGCGCGGGATGGTAGCCACGACTGAACCCTCCTGCCGGTCGATTGCAACTATTCATAAGATGGCAGGAATCAGGTCTCAGATTCTCTTTTTGTTCGGTTCGATTTCGGCTGCTTCAGGCGCTTGATTTCCTCCAGACGTTCGCGAATCCGCTTTTCTACGCCTTCGTTGGTGGGGTGATAGTAGACGCGGTTACGAAGGCTGTCGGGCAGGCACTGCATGTCGGTGACCTTGGCTTCGGTGTCATGGGCGTATTGATAGTTCCTGCCGTAGCCCAGGCCTTTCATCAGACTGGTAGGAGCATTGCGCAGGTGCAGCGGGACGGGCTCGGCGGCGGTCTGCTCCACATCTTGCTGAACGGTACCGTAGGCGGTGTAAAGCGCGTTCGATTTGGGCGCTATCGAAAGATAGACGACCGCTTGGGCCAGGGCGAGGTTGCCTTCGGGCATGCCGATGAAATCGACGGCGTCGCGGGCCGCCATGCACAATGCAAGTGCAGTTGGCTCGGCCAGGCCGATATCTTCAACCGCCATGCGGACTACGCGGCGGGCTATGTACAGCGGATCTTCTCCTGCTTCGAGCATGCGCGCCAGCCAGTAGAGGGCGGCGTCGGGATCGCTGTTGCGAACCGATTTGTGGAGCGCCGAGATGATGTTGTAATGTTCTTCGCCGTTCTTGTCGTAGAGCAAAACCCGCTTCTGCACGGCTTCCTGGATAATTTGTTCAGAAAGAGCATTCGTACCGGCTTGTTGCGCGAGCGCGGCGGCAACTTCGATTACGTTGTAGGCGTTGCGGGCGTCGCCGCTCGAGTAGGCGGCAATCTTGCGAAGCGAGTCGTCAGAGGCTTCCAGATGCATCTGGCCGAGACCGCGTTCGGTATCGCTGAGTGCGCGGCGCAGAAGAACGACTATCTGATCTTCAGTCAGCGGGTTCAGCACGTAGACGCGGCAGCGCGAGAGCAGCGCGGAGTTGATTTCAAAGGACGGATTTTCGGTGGTGGCGCCGATCAGGCGAATGCTGCCTTTCTCGACGTGCGGCAAAAAGGCATCCTGCTGCGCTTTGTTGAAGCGGTGAATTTCGTCGACGAAGACGATGGTTCGCGTGCCGTACTGGCGGGCGCGATCGGCATCGCTCATGACCTGCTTGATTTCCTTGATGCCGGCGAGAACGGCGGAAAACTCGATGAAATCGGCCTTGGTGATGCGGGCAATGATCTTGGCTAGAGTGGTCTTGCCCGTGCCGGGAGGGCCCCAGAAGATCATTGACGTAGGGTCGTCGCGCTCGATCTGCACGCGCAGCGGCTTGGCGGGTCCGACCAGGTGCTCCTGCCCGACGAATTCATCGAGCGTCCGCGGGCGCATGCGGTCGGCGAGCGGGCGCGCGCCTTGCGCGCTGGCGTCTTCCGGCGGGATGGGCTGGAAAAGATTCACAAGATCATTTCACCACAAAGACAGTTCCCCGTTCTCAGTTCCCAGTTAACGCGGAGAATGGGTTCAATGAGAACTGAGAACTGAGAACCGAGAACTTCCTTTCCGATTTCTCGCGGCCTCATACAGCACGATGCTGGCGGCGACTCCGGCGTTGAGCGATTCGACTTTCGCGGCTTGCGGGATGGCCAGGGTTTCGTCCATTTCGCGCGTGAGCTCACGGGACAGACCGGCGCCTTCGTTTCCGATAAAGATCGCGAGCGGCAGAGTCCATGAGATCTGGGGCAGCGGAGTTCCCTGGTGCGAGGAAGTTGCCAGCAGTCGAATGCCGCGTGCGCGCAGAAGCGGGATCAGTTCCTCGGAAGTGATCCGCAAGCAGGGTAGACGGAAAATCGAACCCGCCGAACCGCGCAGAACCTTCGAGTTGAAGAGACTGACGGTGCCTTCGGTCAGAAAAATTCCGGCAGCCCCAAAAGCTTCGGCGGAGCGCAGGATCGTGCCCATGTTGCCGGGATCCTGCAGTCCCGCAGCCACGACCAATGGGCCGTGGCTCGAGCGGTCGAGGAGATGAGCGGAAGAGAAAACCGGCAGTTTGAGCAGGGCAGCCACGCCCTGGGGCGCTTCGCTCGGCACGATCGAGTTGAAGAGCGCATTTGGCAAGACCAGGGTTTCAGTGCGAGCGCCGATCTGCGGCAGAAGCTTTTCGGCAAGAGGCCGTGCCGATTCACTGAAAAATGCGCTCTCCAGATGCTGGCCGCTGCGTAATGCTTCTTCGAGCAGCTTCACGCCCTCGATGGCGCACTCGCCCTGGGCCGTCAACTCGGCGCGGCGGAACGCGAGCCGCAATTCCTTCAGCCTGGGGTGGTGACGGCCGGCGACGGAGCGCAGACGCTCCGCCTGATTACAAGGTCGCGCGACCTTCGCGTTCTGCTTCATAGGTTGGTTCCAAGATCAGGATGTATGGTACATTTCATTGTTTACGCCGACAATGTTTACGCCGACGACGTTTCGCCGATCGCCGGGAAGGGATTATAGTGCGCGCGGAAATCCTTAAGATTCATGCCGAAAAACCCGAAGCATCGTTGATCAAGTATGCCGCCGAGCAGATTCAGGCCGGACAGGTGCTGGGTATGCCGACCGACACGTTTTATGGATTGGCGGCCGACCCGTTCAACCTGCGCGCGGTAGAGCGCGTGTATGAGATCAAGTCGCGCTTGCGACACAAGCCCCTTTCGCTGCTGATTGAGAACGTGGACCAGGCAGAAGAATTCGCGCGTCCTTTGCCGGATGATTTCCATCTTCTGGCGCGGCGTTTCTGGCCGGGACCGCTCACCATGATTGTGCCGGCAGCGTCGCACTTGCCGTTGAAGGTAACCGCGAATACCGCGAACGTGGCGCTGCGTGTGCCGGCGGCCGAAATTCCGCTGGCGGTGGTGCGAGCGGCGAAAATTCCGATCACGGCAACCTCCGCCAACCTGAGCGGCGCTGCGGAATGCACGACCGCGGAACAGGTGCAGGAGCAGTTGCAAGGTCGCATCTCGATGATCGTGGACGGTGGGAAATCTCCGCGTACCATTTCATCGACCATCGTCCACTTCCGGGAAGACGGCAGCTGGCAGATCCTGCGCGAAGGTGCGATTCCTGCCAAGGATATTATCGAAGCGTTGTCGTAAGGCAGGTTTCAAAGTTTCAAGGTTGCAAGGTTTCAGGGTTGCAATCTCTGAATTAACACTATGATCAACCCTTCGGCTGGTCCTCATTGAAGCTCTGAAACTTTGAAACTCTGAAACCTTGAAACCTGATTCTAAATTGATGCGTCCCTGGCTGCTGTTGTTGCTGGCGGTGGCGGGAGCGCTGTTGCTGTTCTTGGGTGTTACCGGATCGCGCATAGTGGGCGCGGCCTCGGAAGCGCCGGCGAAGAAAGCGGATGTGATCGTTATTTTCGGAGCAGCCGAGTATGTGGGCCGTCCTTCGCCGGTTTACCGCGCGCGGCTGGATCACGGTTACGAATTGTTTCAGAAGGGAATGGCTCCGGTAGTGATCACGACCGGCGGAGCGGCGCAAGATCCGGACTTCAGCGAGGGCGGTGTTGGCCGGGACTATCTTCTGCGGCGCGGCGTTCCGGAGCAGGCTCTGATCGCGGAGACGCAGGGGTCCGACACGGCGCAGTCGGCGGCGCGGGTGGCCAACATCATGCGCGCTAACGGCATGCGCAGCTGTATTGCGGTCAGCGATGCCTACCATGTATTCCGCATTCGCGCCTTGCTGGAGCACGAAGGCGTGCAAGTGGAGTTGGCGCCTCGGCCGGAATCGCGTCCGCGCTCTCTGAGGGAACGGTTTGAGGCGGTGATGCGCGAGGCGATGAGCTATCTGGTGTGGGAGGCGGGGATGACGTAAGAGCGGCTACGGACCTTTAGCTACTGGCAATCGCTAGTAGCCAGTAGCTAGGAACTGCCTTCTCTACCATCCCATCTTTTCTCGCAAACTTGTGACGTGCGCTACGTGGTGGCGTCCGTGCCAGGAATACAATGCGAGATTTTTTTCCAGCGACATCGGGCGCAGCTCAGGATGGCGGAAGGTACGTTTCCATTCCGCGTCGGTGAGCTGGCGCAACATCAGCATCCAGCGCTGGTGCAGGGAATCGAGCAAGGCCAGCGATACTTCTATCGGGGCGTGCTTGGCCTCAGGCAACTCAGCCCAGAGATTTTCCATATACGGCTTGATCGTGGGCTCGTCTTCGGTCAGCGCCAGCTTGAAACGAATGTAGGAGTTCATGTGGCTGTCGGCAACGTGATGGGCCACCTGTCGCGGCGTCCAGCCACCATCGCGGTATGGAGTATCCAATTGCTGGTCAGAAAGTCCATGGAGGGCGGCACTTAAGCCCGCAGGTGTCAGCTCGATGTCGGTCAGGCACTGCTGCTTCTGTTCCGCCGTTAGCGGGCCGGGGTAGGAAAACTTTCCGATGGGATAGCGCGGGTCAGACATGAACGTTCCTCCGCAGAGGTAGATGACGGCGGAATGGCCCGCGGTGCGGAAAAACCAATTTACTGGTGGGCCGGGCGAGACGTCCGGCGCTCCACTATCTCACCATGGCTAGAATGCGGACCGGCGCTTTGCCGGGCGTCCTGTTCTTTTCCGGGGCGACGATGATGAGCGAGCCGGTCGCAGGCAGCGCGTTGAAGCGCGCCGCCCCGTCCACCACATAGCTTCCGTGGAGGGCGAGTTGCCGCGCCAGAGCGCGGTCGGAAGTCAAGTTTACGGGCGTCTCGACGGCGAAGCCGATGGTGTAGCGGGCGTCGATGAGGAACTCGGCAGCGTCGCGAGCGATGGGAAACGGCGTAGGTAATCGATCATCTTTGGTCAGAACATCGAGCGCGCCGGTGCGGCGGATGGCGACCACAGCTCCTTGCGGAATCACGCCGTGATGTGATTCCCACGCCGCGATGTCGTCGAGAGAAATCTGGGGGCTGCCCTCCGGTGTGGCGTTCAAGTCCATCACTACCAACGGAGCGATCAGGCGGTCAGCCGGAATCTGCCCGGCGGTCCAAGTCCCGGGAATCAGCGCGCCGGGAGCAATGATGCGGGTTCTGGACTCCGCAGCCTTGGCCTGAGCGGGCGTGGTTGGTCCGTCGGTCAGGTCCACCACGTGGGAATAGCGCGGCGGTTGTGTCGAACCGGGGCGCCGGTCGGCGAACAGCAGAATCGCGAGCACGAGCGCGTAGGCGATGATAAAACTGCGAATCCGCATTCAAATCCTTGGCTGGAAATAAGTGAGACGTAATTCCAGCTTTTATTGTTGCCCGTGGGCGAGCGAAGTTCAATCTACGGTTGTACATGACCCCCTGATCATCCGCAAATGCTTGAAACAATAACTCAGATCCCGCCGGCATCCCGACTGTGAGACGGTTGATGCCAGGCTTTTGCGGAGCGAGGCGCCCGTCTCTCCGTTGGAAGTCTCAGCATTCGACTGGAAAACTTTGGTTTGCGGTTCATTATCTCGGGCAAGACCTGTACGGGTTAGAATATGGTTAACTCATCCATTAGCTCTCCAGGGCCATCGCAATCGCCGATTTCGATTCCGGCTGGGGTGTCCATGCCTGCGGGCAATGAGGTGAGGATTCACGAGCTGAGGATTCAGAACTGAGGATTCATGTTCGGCCGCGAAGAAAAGGTTTCCACGTTTCGGCTCACTGCCGTGCAGTACGTTATCCTAGCCATTTTTTTGGTGCTGGCGTACCGGTTGTGGCGGCTGCAGGTGATGCAGAGCGATGAGTACGCTTTGCTGGCGGAGAAGAACCGGGTTCGCAATGTGCCGATTCTGGCGCCGCGCGGCAAGATTCTGGATCGCGAAGGTCGGATCATTGTGGATAACTACCCCTCGTTTTCCGCGTTGCTGCTGCGCGATTCCACGCGCGACCTGAACGCCGACGCGGACGCCATCGCCAAGGGCCTGCACCTGAGTGCCGACGAAGTCCGCCAGCGCGTCCGGCGCTCCGCGTGGATGCCGCAGTACCAGCCGATTTTCCTGAAAGAAGACATCACGCCCGACGAACTCGCCTTCATCGAGGCCCACAAGAACGAGCTACCCGAGCTGGAAACTATCATGTCGCACCGGCGGCTGTATCCGCGCAACGGCTTCATGGCGCACCTGATCGGCTACGTCGGGGAAGTGACCGAAGACATGCTGAATCAACCGCAGTTCGAGCTTTATACGCCCGGTGACGTGGTTGGAGTGAGCGGGGTTGAGAAACAGTACAACAGCATCCTGATGGGCAAGAACGGATCGCGGCGCGCGATCGTCAACAGCCACGGGCGCGAAGTTGGACGGCTGGACGAAACTCCTGCGGAGCCGGGCAAGCAACTCAAGCTGACCCTCGACCTGGATTTACAGATTGCGGCGGAAGAGGCCATCGAGGGCAAGAACGGCGCGATTGTGGCCATGGATCCGCACACCGGCGAAATCCTGGCCATGGTGAGCCGGCCGACGTTTGATCCCAACGATTTCGCAATCAAGATTTCACGGGACGAGTGGGACAAACTGGTCAACGATCCCGACAAGCCGCTGTTGAACAAAGCGATTCAGGCGCAGCTTGCGCCCGGTTCGACGTTCAAGGTCATCATGGCGACCGCGGGTTGGCAGGAGGGAATTGCCCAAACCCTCCACGTAAACTGCAACGGTGGTGCCACGTTCTACGGCCGGCGTTTTGGATGCTGGGTGAAGAGCGGGCACGGCCCGGTCGATCTGCCAAAAGCGATCTACCAGTCCTGCGATGTCTTCTTTTACACGCTGGCAGAAAAACTTGGCATCGATCGCATCGCGAAGTATGCGACCGCTCTTGGATTGGGTCAGAAGACTGGCATTGACCTGCCTAACGAGGTAAGCGGCGTGATGCCCTCGGAGGAATGGAAGATCCGCAATTTCAAGCAGAAGTGGTTCGCCGGGGAAACCATTTCGGTTGGCATCGGCCAAGGTGCGGTGGCGATCACCCCCGTGCAATTGATGCGCGCAGTTGGCGCCATCTCCATGGATGGCCGCCTGGTAGTTCCGCACGTCATCAATCCGACAAACCTGCCGCCAGGGTTCGAGGAGACCACGCACTACACGGAAGTGAAAGAAGTTCCTATTGATCCGACGGGCTGGAACACCATCACCGACGCGATGAGCCGGGTGCTGTTGCCGGAAGGTACGGCTCCCTCAGCGCATGTTCCGGGGGTCGACATCGCCGGCAAGACTGGGTCGGCGCAAATTGTTTCACTGGCTCTGCGCGCAAAGCACAAGAACGACGAAGAGTTCGCCCAGAACGGGTGGTTTGTGGGATTCACGCCCCGGCGCAACCCTGACATCATTGTGTGTGTGCTGTTCGAAGGCGGCGAGCACGGCAAGCTGGCGGCGCGTCTGGCGACCCAGGTGATCAAGGCCTATGTTGACAAGCAACGGCGCCAGCCTACGAAGATGGCGCAGGGCTCGGGCAAGCTGGAAGTCAGCAGCCTGTGGACCGATCCCAGCGGCACCAACGAAGACGGCACGAACACCGATGAAGATCATCTGCAGGCCGGCCGCTTCTTTGTGGATGTCGCGCGGAAACGGGCGCCGCTGGCGGTGGCCGCTCCCGGCATTCAGTGATGCTGAATGCTACGTACTACGTGCTAACGGCTATCTCGGCAGTGAGCACACAGCATCTTTGGTAAGCCCCTAAGTTCCTGTACCAACGGCACTTCGCCGCTCTTGTTCCATGACTTCCGTAACTTTGCATTGCTGATGCCGGGGTGTAATCTCGGCCTGAAATGTGCACATTCTCAATTGGAGCGGTGCACTGGGCAAGCCGGAAGGAAGGTCGTCGCAAACGTGTCTGAAACCGCCAAGGGAACTGTTGCTGAAAGCAGCAAGAATCGAAGGGGTTATACGGACGTGCAAGGCGCGCCGCGCTTTCCCATCAAACTGCCGGTGGCCGTGAAGTCGGCAGACAGCGGATCTGGAATTTGGGGAAAGTCGATCGAGACCGAGAACATTTCCGCTAACGGTGTGCTGTTCCGCATGGATGCCGATGTGCCGGTAGGATCGGCTGTCGATTTTACGATTTCTCTTCCCGCCGATGTAGTCGGCGCGAAAACCGACGTGCAGGTGGATTGCCGCGGACGAGTGGTGCGCAGTTTTGAAGATGGCGGCCGGCGCGGAGTGGGCGTGGTCATTGATGAGTATCGTTTTGAACGCAGGTAGTTGGTGCAGTTCCGCCGTGAAAGATCGGCGTCGCGCCTGGTAGGGCGCAAAAAAAAGAGGACAGATGGGCAGCACTTCGGTCAGCGTTGAGCCAGGCGACGGTCTTCATCTCGAGGACGGCAAAGGCACGATCCGCGTGATTGTGGCCGATACCCAGGCCATTTTCCGCGCCGGCTTGCGCAAGATCTTTGCCCTCGAGGATGACATCCGGGTTGTCGGGCAGGCCGAAAGCGTCGAGCAAACTGTTACCGCCATTCAAAAATTTTCCGCCGACGTCGTAATCTTCGAGGCGGCCCTGACTCCGAGTCCAGGCGACGCTGTTTCCGATCTTCTGCGTCAGAATGCGAACTGCCGCTTGGTCGTCGTGCTGCAAGAGCCCGACCAGGAGATGACACTCGATTTGTTCCGGCGCGGCGCCCATGGCATTGTTTCCCGCGAAGTCGAACCGGAAATGCTGGTGGAATGCCTGCGCAAAGTTGCCCAGGGTGAGCCGTGGCTCGACAGCCGCGCGATCGGCTGGGTAATGCAAGCCTATCGCACCCAAGGCTTGCGTCCGACCGGGTCGCGTCCTAAAGTTTCGCTCACTCCCAAAGAATCGCAGATCGTTTCCTGCGTTACTCAGGGGATGAAGAACAAAGAAATAGCCCTGCGGGTTGGTACCACCGAACAGGTGGTCAAGAATTATCTCCGCAAGGTCTACGACAAACTGGGAGTCGCCGACCGTCTGGAACTCGCGCTCTACTGCCTGAATCACAGAGTAGTGGAGAATGCGGGACAGGCCAAAGCCCAGCCATCCCAGCCCGTCCAACCCACGAATGGAAACGCCGCGACCGCTCCGGAAGCGCCCAATGCCGCCGCTGCTGCTGCCGGTTCGGGATCCCACTCCTGAATCTTTTCTTCTAGTACAATTCTCTGTCGCAGATAGTTCTCAGTTTTCAATCCTCGGTTAGTGACTGTCTGAACAAGTTCTGACGGCATCCAAGGTTATGGGGGAAGTGAGAACTGTATCCATTCCAAGAGAGGTAGCTTATGAAGGGTGACGCAAAAGTCATTGCCATTTTGAATGAAGTGCTCAAAGCGGAGCTTACCGCCATCAACCAGTATTTCCTGCACGCTGAGATGTGCGAGAACTGGGGCTATGAACGCATGGCCAAGCACACCCGCAAGGAATCCATCGAAGAAATGCAGCATGCCGAAATCCTCATGGAACGCATCCTGCTGCTCGATGGCGCTCCGAATATGACCGACTATTTCAAGATCAACATCGGGCAAACCCTGAAGCAGCAACTGGAGAACGATCTGCAACTCGAATACACGGCGGTGAAACGCCTGAACGACGGCATCAAGGCCAGCGTGGCCGCGGGCGACAACGGTTCGCGCGAACTGATGGAGAAGATTCTGCTCGATGAAGAACACCACATCGACTGGCTGGAAGGGCAACTGCACGCGATTCAAGAAATGACTTACGAGAATTACCTGGCCCAGCAACTGCACAGGCCCGAAGAAAGCTAGGAACAGTTGTCGGTTTTCAGTTGTCAGTTCTCAGCCGCCGGTTCTTGAACTGGGGTTTCGAGATTCGCCAGGCGGGCTGGCTGCTAGAATCAAACCAGCACTTTCACTTCGCAGGGCGACGGAGAGATGGCCGAGTGGCTGAAGGCGCACGCTTGGAAAGCGTGTTTACTCGAAAGGGTAACGTGGGTTCGAATCCCACTCTCTCCGCCATATTTTCAACAGCTTGCGCGCGATGAAACCCGTTTGAAACCCTCTCACTGTTTCGAGAGGGCGAGTTGGACCACTTTCGAGTGAGCTTGAGCCATCTCGTTTGTCACCACGTCCCCATAAATATTCATGGTTGTCGTGATCGAAGCGTGACGCATAAGCTTTTGCTGCACCGCCATCGGAGTGCCCACAGCGTCGAGCCACGAACGGTAGCTGTGGCGCATCGTGTGCGTACCTAGACTTCCGATGCCCGCATCCCTTGCAGCCTTGGTAAATACTCGCCACACCCACGGATAAGACCAGGGCAAGCGACCAAGTTTAAGGGGACTCGCAAAGACCCAATCACTGTCTGCAGAAAACTGCGTTTCCTGCCTCCACGCTTTCAGAACCATGAGCATTGCGAGATCAATGCTCATAGCGCGTCCGGAGTATTCGGTTTTCACGTCTCCGACCACTTGCCGGACAATGCCGCGTTCCACGGTGAGTTTCGCGTTGAGCCAATCCACATCGGACCATTTCAACGCGAGGCATTCGCTAATCCGAAGCCCGAACGATATACAGACTAAAGCCATCGTCCGGAAAGCCCCTTCCAATTGAGCAAGGAACTTTTGGAACTCCTCCACGGTGAGGCTGCGAGGTTTCCTCTGGCGTTTCGTAGCTCCCTTGATGCGAACCAATTCCATCGGATTGCGCTGCAGCTCAACATCATCCCGATACATTGCGTATTCCCATAGTTCGCGGATCACGCCTCGAATGTGAACCTTGCTTTTGGGAGCCAGCGGCAGAAAGTTAAGCCACAGGTCAACAGGCCGGGCCTGGAGATCTGTAATCGGCTTATCTCCCCACCTCGGGACGATATGGTTCCTGAGCCAAGCCTTGACGGAATGGCTCGTGCTTGCTCGCGTGGACATTTTTTCGACTTTGAACTGCTCCACTAATACGCTCACGATAGGAACCACCTTGATTGGCTTCGCCAGCATTTTCCGGAGCGGCTCTGCGGCCTTCACTGCGGCTGCCCGCGAGGGCAGTTCGCGGATCGTGCCGAGCTGTCTTCGATGTGGCTTGCCATCCTCGAACCACTTCAGGTGCCACGTACCACGTTTTCTGCTGTAAACAACACACTGTGACGCTCTCAATTGTTCGCTCCTTTCCCGGAGCGCACAGGTAGCGACTCGCAGCTTATCACAGGTTTCGAGAGCAGAGCCGAGTCCAAATCCTCCTTACGGAACCTCCAGATGCGACGCTTCGTGCCAGTGAGCGCGTAGGCCTGTAGTTTCCCCTGGCGAACCCACAGCAACAGCGAACGAGTTTTGACCTTCAGATACCCGGCTGCTTCTTCGGCTGTCAGCCATTCCGGTCGGCTGGCTCGGTCGGTCATTGCTTTAGCTCCGATACAAGGAACTGAAGTCATTCGGCTCGCTGTCGAGTAGATAGGGCAAGCGTCCGTCCCGAATCAAGCGCGGGAGTTTCCGTTCGCTCACGCAAAGATATTCCGCCGCTTGTTTTGTGCGGAGGAGGCGATGGGGTGGAGAAGAAAGACACATATGCACCTCGGCTATGACATCGCACTTGACAATACCCCACATGTACACATAGAGTCAATATATAACGTTACATATTTATTCGTTGTAACAGTCCAGGAGACTTCATGGCAGAAAAGGCAGTGACACCGCAGCAGCCGGTAATCTCGATTCGCATCTCCGATGCGCTGCGCTCCCGGCTCGATAAGCTAAGGGAAATCATGGCCCTGAAGACCGGCCAACCTGTCTCGACATCGGAAGCTGCAAAGCAGCTTCTTGAGTCTGCCCGAGACGACCGTCTTGAGTTGGTAAACCTGCTCACTGAGCCGACAGATTCCTTGCTGAGAATTCGCGGGAAGGCAGACGCAAGACTCTCGCTTTCGCAGGCGGAATGGACCATGGTGGCCCACTACTGTGCGAGGGGCGCCGAGTCATTTACGAATACCGCACAAGGCCAGATTTCATACGAGTCCCTGGCCGAAATCCTTGAGGCATTTCTTGCGGCTTACGCCATCGCACGCAGACCGAAGAAGTCCCCAGTGGACTTTGTATACCTGATGAGTCTTCCAGGGGACAAACACGTCGAAGCCAAGGAACCTAAGGATGTTGGAAGCGATGACGTGCGCCGGGTGGTGAATCACACCATTCAAATGCTGAGGAACCCGGCTCAAAAGCGGCGCAAACCGATACTCGCCGTTCGGAATCTCTACCGACTTCTCGATGAGGAGAACTTCTCGAATATTGAGAAGCTGAACGATGTACTTTGGCCGCACTGGGCGGCCCTGTGGCGGGTGTGCGCGCGCGGCCACTATTCCCTTCACCGAAAGCCCCTGCGAGAGAAGGTGCCTGCGGAGACAGACGACGAGGATTTTGAGCTTGCGGTTCAGCCGGCATTGCCCTCCTTGGAAGAGGGCGGATACCGCCTCGATCTGGTGCGGGAAGAGGGAAATGAATTCTCCCCTCGTTTGCAGTTTCCCGGAACACTTGCGCCGCGCTATCCGGTGTGTGGATACCCGAGGATTGCGGAGTTCCGAAGGATGCTGGAAGAGCTGGATTTGGAGCGGGATCTTTGCCAATGGCAAGGCTACTATTTCTACGCGCACACGGCGATCCTGGAGAACGAGGAAAGGGGCGTGTTTTTCTTTGCGCGTGAGAACGGAATCACGTTCGAATTCCCGATGGAACATTGGCAGTCGATCCGGAATCTGTTTCGACGCGCATGGCAGGCCCCCGCAGTGATCCATACGTGGGAGGCTCAGGTGCTGGAATACGGCGAGATGTAAGAACGCGGTGCTTCGCACCGGAAGAAGGGTGGACACGTCACCCCCAAGTTGGGAACTGCGGAGCGCCAGACAGCGCTTCGATGTTTACGCAGGTTAACTTTCGTTGCATCAACAGAGTGGGCCATGCGTTGGATGACGGCCTTGTCGAACGATGACGTTTGTTGCGGCAAAAGTCCTTCTGAGCGTCGTGCACGTAAACACGTTGAAGCGCAAGAACTTCCTATGAACGTCCGATTCCGCCGCTGATTCGGTGGTGGAGCGAGCGCAGCATGGGCAAGAAGGCGGTTTTCGCCAATGAACATTCCCCGCACTCAACCTACTCCACAGTCCAATCTGCCGTTCGGCGAAGAGGCGAAGCCCGGCTTCCGCACCAAGACTGCCGCCACGCGGCTGACCCCGGACGAACTGGCCGAGATCGAAGCCGCCGCCGAGGGCTCGGGACAGGCTCTTTCCGAGTGGCTGCGCGGGACCGCTCTGTGCGCTGCGCGACAGCGGCCCCCCGATCCCGCCGAACTGGTGTTGGCCGAAGTCTGGGCGGTGCG